>JAQVBU010000001.1 GCA_028690155.1 Alphaproteobacteria bacterium
TGGGCGACGTCGTATCGTTGGTGGAGCACGCTCTTGAGACCGTCGATAAAGACGAAGCCGAAGCCATGGCGGAACGAGTCCTGAAACAGGGGCGCTTTGACTTTAACGACATGGCCAAACAGCTTCATCAAGTGCGCCGCATGGGCGGCCTTTCCGGCATGATGGCTCTGATGCCGGGACTCGGAAAAATAAAAGAGCAAATGAAGAATGCATCGATCGACGACCGCCTTATTAAACGGCAGGAAGCAATCATTCAGTCCATGACCGCGGCCGAACGCAAGAACGCCGATTTGCTTCAAGCGTCCCGCAAGCGCCGCATCGCCAATGGCGCCGGGGTTAGCGTGGCCGAAGTCAATCGGCTGATTAAACAATTCCTTGAAATGCAAAAAGTCTTAAAGCATCTGCGCAAGATGGGGCCCATGGGGGCCTTGTCGTCCTTGATGCCGTCATTCAAGGGAGTTTTTTGAGGATCACACGAAACCAACAAAGAAAAGGAGAGAGAGTATGCTCGTTTTACGTATGACACGCCACGGTGCGAAAAAGCGCCCTTTTTATCACATTGTCGCCGCCGATAGCCGTTTTCCACGCGATGGTCGGTATCTTGAAAAGGTCGGCACCTATAACCCTATGCTTCTCAAGGAAGATCCCAAGCGAGTTGTGCTAACGCCCGAACGCGTCAAGTATTGGCTTGAAAAGGGCGCTCAACCCAGCGATCGCGTCGCGCGCATTCTGCACGCGGTCGGTCTTGGCCCAAAGGTAACTTATGCGGAATCGCCCAAGAAGTCGGCGCCGCGCGCCAAGGCGCAGGAACGCTTGCGCGAAGAGGCTGAAGCCGCCAAAGCCGCCGCCGAGGCCGCCGCCGAAGCGCGCGCCGAATCCGCGACGGAAACCCCGGCCGAAGCCTAACGAATGAGGCCTTATGGGATCCGACCGTAAAATAGCCGTGGGCCAGTTTGCCGGCGCGCACGGCGTGCGGGGCCTTGTTAAGCTCCGCAGCTTTACGGAAGATCCCGAAGCGATCTTTTCCTATACTCCTCTTCTGGGCAAAGATCGGGCGTTTACGATAACGAAGAAAGGCGCGGTGAAAGATCTTTTCATTGCCGCCGTCGACGGAATCGCAACCAAGGAAGAGGCGGACCGGTTGCGCGGCGATAAAATTTATATCCCGCGCACCCTGTTGCCAAAGACGGCGGCAGACGAATACTACGAAGCCGATCTGATTGGGCTTAGGGTCAGCAGCCGGGATGGTCGCGATTATGGAACGGTGCAGGGCGTTTTTGACTATGGTGGCGGCGTCTTTCTTGAAATTGAAACGGCGGACAAGAAAACCTTTATGTTGCCTTTCAAAAACACGTTCGTTCCTGAGGTCGATATCGAGGGCCAACGGATGATTATCGTTCTGCCAGAGGGGTGGCCATGAGCTGGCGCGCGACGGTCTTAACCCTTTTCCCGGAGGTCTTTCCGGGCGTTTTGGATGCATCCCTGCCGGGAAAAGCGCGAAAAGAAGGGCTTTGGATGCTCGAAACGCTGGACATTCGATCGTTTGCGCGCGATAAGCACGCCTCGGTCGATGATACGCCTTATGGAGGAGGCGCCGGTATGGTTTTGCGTCCGGACGTTATGGACGACGCCCTTGCCGGAGCCGAAGCGTCCTTTGGCCCCCATGCGCGACGGCTTTATTTGTCCCCGCGCGGACGGCTCTTCGATCAGGCGTTGGCCAAAGAGTTGGCGGGAGAGCCTTCCGTTCTGTTCGTATGCGGACGCTACGAAGGGTTGGATCAGCGCGTCATTGACGCGCGCGGGCTTGAGGAAGTCAGTATCGGCGACTTCGTTTTGGCCGGCGGTGAAATTGCGGCCATGGCCGTGATCGAAGCCTGCGTTCGTCTTATTCCCGGCGTGTTGGGGAACGAGGCGACCGTAGACGAGGAGAGTTTTTCTGAGGGATTGTTGGAATACCCTCATTACACGCGCCCGGCCGAATGGAAGGGCGTCAGGGTTCCGGAGGTGCTTCTTTCCGGAAACCACGAAAAAATTCGAGGATGGCGACGTGAACAAGCGGAAGAAATCACGCAAAAACGCCGTCCGGACTTGTATGAGACCTATGTTTTGACTAAGAAAGAGACAAAAGGGAGAGTGTCATGAACTTGTTACAAAAGATCGAAGAGCAGCAGGTCAAAAAAGCAGCCGAAGCGGCCAAAGTCGACAATTTTACCATTGGCGACACGGTGTGCGTAAACGTCAAAGTCGTTGAAGGCACGCGTGAACGCGTTCAGGCCTATGAAGGGGTGTGCATTGCCCGGCGCAACGCTGGATGGAACTCCTCCTTCACCGTGCGTAAAATCAGCTACGGCGAAGGCGTCGAACGCGTTTTCCCGCTTCACAGCCCTCGCCTCGATTCCGTCAAGCTTGTGCGTCGCGGTCGTGTGCGTCGCGCCAAGCTTTATTATCTGCGTAGCCGTCGCGGAAAAGCCGCGCGTATTCAAGAAAAAACGGATTACGATAAAAAAACAACGGCGCAAGCCTAACCCTAAGCCCGCCTTGTTTTTAAAACGCTTTTTTAATGGCAGCGTCTTCGGATGCTGTCATTTTTTTGCAACGCAACATTTTTATCCGCCGCAAGCCCTTTTCTGATAACTTTCTTAATTGACTCGGCGTTAACCATAGTTTACATGTTCCAAACGAGAGCTGCTTCTTCCCCTCCCTCATGTGTTGCAGCGTCTATTGTTCTTGTTTCTTACACGGAGTTTTGTCATGACCACGTCAACCAATGGCACAAACGACATCCCTGGCAATGTCGCCAAGGCGTTCGAAGATATCAATGCCGCCGTCGCAAACTATGTCAGCGCCGTTACAAAATCGAGCGCCGCTTTGTGGCAGGGTATTGAAGAAATTACTCGGAACGTCAGCGGGCTGTCGCAGGAAAATTTTGCCCGCGCGATCAACGCTTATACGTCGATGGCCTCGGCTAAGAATCCTCAGGATGCCCTTACCACTCAGACCGAGTTCGTCAAGGAATCCTTCGACAACGCCGTCGCCAACGGAAGCAAGGTTTCGGAGCTTTCCGCTCGTGTCGCCAAAGATGCGATGGACCCTCTGACCCAACACGCTAACGAGACCATCAATTCGGTCCTGAACCGCGTCAAGCAACCCCTTTAGTCGTTTCGACTCTTTGGATTGTTGCGAAAGCCTAATTGTTTGCCCTGTTGTTTTAGGCAGACAGTTGGGCTTTTTTGTATTGTATATCAAATAATTAAATCTTTCTTGGCCTTAATTTACGGCCCCTTTACCAAGATGGTCTATGGTCAAATTGTTACCCGACACCCCCTAACAGGGTCTTTTGCCGGGGAAAATTTAATTTTTGCGGGGTTGGCTATCCTGAAAAAGGCCTTATGACGCTTCCCCACTTAATGGGATTTTTAAAAGAGCATGAACGACACGCTGTACAATCAAACGCTTCATTGGCTGACCTCGTCACTCGGAATCAAACGAAACTGTCTGGCCACGTTTTGCACGCAGATGACGGGAATTGCCATGAAGGTCGGGACAAATCTCTCGTTGCACAAAAAGTTCATGGCGTTGATGGGCCAAGTCGCCCAAGAGAAAGAAAAAGAAACAGCCATCCTTGACGAAATCGAGGCCATGGAAAAGCGGCACCACCTGCTTCGCCAAAAAGGCCTTCTTGAACAACGGCTGGCCGCCGCCGAAGAACGCGAGCAGCGTCAACGCAAAAAAGAAAATCTCGCCTTCCAAAAAGAGCTGGATCGTTTGCAAAACGATGGAAGCTCTTCGCGGTTTAATTTAGTGGGGATCCTCATTCTCCTTTACGGTTTTTGGCCGCGCGGCGGCTCTTCGGCACGGCGAGGGCTCTTCGCCAACGGAGGGGTGCCCTTAAAGCCACGGGAAGAAAACGCCAAGCCGAAGGTGCGCTAAAATAAAAAAGCCCGGGAAGGCTTACCTTCTCCGGGCTTTTCCTGACGGCGGCAAAGCTTATTTCTTATCGTCGTCTTTGACTTCGCTGAACTCCGCATCAACGACGTCCGGTTTATCGGCGGTCTCCTCGGCTGAGGACGCCGGTCCGCCAGAGGCCGACTCTTGTTGAGCCTTATAAAGCTGCTCTCCGATCTTCATCGAGACTTGGGTCAACGCTTCTGTCTTGGCCTTGATCTGCGACGCGTCGCCCGTTTCCAAAATGCCTTTCAGATCCGAGAGGGCGCTTTCGGCCGCCGCACGGTCCGCACCGGAAACCTTTTCTCCCAATTCCTTGAGCGTCTTTTCCGTCTGATGGATCAACGCGTCCGCCTGGTTGCGGGCATCGACCGTCTCGCGACGTTTCTTGTCCTGCTCCGCATTGGTTTCGGCTTCTTTGACCATGCGGTTGATGTCGTCGTCGCTAAGGCCGCCCGAAGCTTGGATGCGGATCTGTTGTTCCTTGTTCGTCGCTTTGTCCTTGGCCGTCACGCTGACGATGCCGTTGGCGTCGATGTCAAAGGTCACCTCAATCTGCGGCATACCGCGCGGCGCGGGAGGAATGCCGACCAAATCAAACTGGCCCAACATTTTGTTGTCCGCGGCCATCTCGCGCTCGCCCTGGAACACACGGATCGTTACCGCGCTTTGGCCGTCTTCGGCCGTCGAGAACACTTGGCTTTTCTTGGTTGGAATCGTCGTATTCCGGTCGATCAAACGCGTGAACACGCCGCCCAACGTTTCGATCCCCAAAGACAGCGGGGTCACGTCAAGCAAAAGCACATCCTTGACGTCACCTTTAAGAACGCCCGCCTGAATAGCGGCGCCCACGGCCACCACTTCGTCCGGGTTCACGCCACGGTGCGGATCGCGACCGAAGAAGTCTTTCACGATCTCGATCACCTTGGGCATGCGCGTCATACCGCCAACCAAAATCACTTCGTCGATCTCGCTGGTCTTGACGCCCGCGTCCTTCATGGCCTGACGGCAGGGTTCGATGGTCCGCTGCAACAGATCCTCGACCAGCGATTCCAATTTTGCCCGCGTCAGTTTGACCGACAAGTGCTTGGGCCCCGTCTGGTCCGCCGTAATAAACGGAAGATTGACCTCGGTCTGCACCGAAGACGACAGCTCGATCTTTGCCTTTTCAGCCGCCTCTTTCAGGCGCTGCAGCGCCAGCTTGTCGCCACGCAAATCGATGCCCTGCTCCTTCTGGAACTCATCGCACAGGTAATCCATAATGCGCGCGTCGAAGTCTTCGCCGCCCAAAAACGTATCGCCGTTCGTCGATTTCACTTCGAAAACGCCGTCGCCGATCTCAAGCACCGACACATCGAACGTCCCGCCGCCCAAGTCATAAACGACCACGGTTCCGGATTTCTTCTTTTCCATGCCGTACGCCAAAGCGGCGGCCGTCGGCTCGTTAATAATACGCAACACTTCAAGCCCGGCAATCTTTCCGGCATCCTTCGTCGCTTGACGTTGACTGTCATTAAAATACGCCGGAACCGTAATAACGGCTTGGGCCACCTTCTCGCCTAAATAGGCTTCGGCCGTTTCCTTCATCTTCATCAAAATAAAAGCCGAAATTTCGGAGGGGCTATACGTCTTGCCTCCGGCCTCGACCCACGCATCGCCATTCGTATTCTTGACGATTTTGTAAGGCATAAGCTCGATATCCTTTTGCACCATCGAATCGTCATAACGACGCCCGATTAAACGCTTGATCGCGTAAAGCGTGTTGGCAGGATTGGTTACGGCCTGACGCTTGGCCGCTTGGCCGACCAGACGTTCGCCAGAGCTCGAAAACGCCACAATCGAAGCGGTCGTGTTCGACCCCTCCGCGTTGTGAATGACGGTCGTATTGGAGCCCTCCATCACGGCAACGCAGGAATTCGTTGTCCCAAGGTCGATGCCTATAACTTTTGACATTGCAATTTTCCTTTCAGATCAAGAGGCTAAGCTCTTCGGCTCGCCCTCATAGGTTTTAATATAGGAAGAATTTTGCCTGTTACAATGGGCGCGCCCTTGAAAGATGGGGAAAAAAATCCTTCCCTCCCGTTTAGGGCGTTGCTTTTCCTTCATTGACGGCTGTCTTGGCCTGGCGCAGCAAGACGATGCTGATACGACGATTCCGCGGGTCCCGTGGATCCGTCGTAAACGGTTCCCGATCCGCAAGGCCGGAAACACGCGTAATTTTTTTCTCATCAACGCCGGCCTTAACCAAATACTCCCGGCAGGTGTTGGCGCGCTCGGTCGACAGCGTCCAGTTGTCCCGGCGCGAGCCGACCACAAACGGCGCGCTGTCCGTGTGCCCGGCGACGGATATTTTGTTTGGCAACTGCGCGATCACTTTGCCGATCATCAGCAGCAAATCCCGCCCGCGCCGGTAGGGTATCGCGCTTGCCGACGGGAAAAGCGATAAATTCTCCTTGTCCGTAATCTGGATGCGCAGCCCTTCGCTGGTCCGGTCGATCAAAATCTGGTCCGAAAAGGCGCGAAGCTCGGGACTTGATAAAATCGCTTCTTTTAACAACCGCTCGGCAGTCTTGAAGCCCACCTCTTCCTTTTCCATATCGGAAAGGAGCTTCTTGGCTTCCTCGGTCAAAGCCGCCATCGCCGACGCCTCTTCGGCTTGACGCTCCCGCGCCGAATCCTCCTCGCCCTGCCCCAACCCGGCCACATCTTCGGAACCTTCCTCGCCCTGTCCCACCGTCGGGATCGTCGCCTGTTGCATCGACGGCGGCGAACGATCCGCCATTTCCGCCCCCGAGACCGTCGTGATCGACCGACCGCCGAACATGCCGCCTGCCCCTGACGATTCATTCCGTGAAATCCCCGCGGGCGAAAAATAATCCGCGAGGCCGCGTCGCTGCTCGCTGGTCGTCACGTTTAAAAGCCACAACAACAGGAAAAACGACATCATGGCCGTTACGAAATCCGCATAGGCCACCTTCCACGCGCCTCCGTGGTGCGCGGCGTGGCCGCCTTTCTTCTTCTTGCGGATAATAATGACGGGTTGATCGGCCATCGTTTCCGATCCTTATGCCGTTGGCGTGGGCAGCGCCGTGGTTGCTTCTTCCAGTTCGGCAAACGACGGGCGAACCTCGGACAAAAGAGCTTTACGGGCGTATTCTACCGAAATGGACGGAGCAAACCCTTGAAGATGGGCCAGAAGCCCTGTCTTCATGCATAAAAGATACTTGTTCTCCGCTTCGAAGAACGCGTTCATGGACGACGCAAGAGGGCCGATAAACCCGTACGACGACCACACGCCCATAAACGTACCCACCAGAGCGCCGCCGATCATCGCGCCCAAAATCTCAGGCGGCTCGGAAATCGCGCCCATCGTTTTAATAACACCCAAAACCGCCGCCACAATACCAATGGCCGGCATACTGTCCGCCACCATCGTCATGGCCGCGACCACGCCCGCACTTTCGTTGTGGTGCACTTCCAGTTCCTCATCCATCAGCGCTTCAAGTTCGTAAGGCTTGTCCGAGCCCAACGTCACAAGCCGGAGATAATCGCACAAAAAACTCACCGCATGATGATTGGCCAAAAAACCCGGAAACTGTTGAAATAACGAGCTTTGTTCCGGATTTTCAATATGCTGCTCCAAGGCCAGCAACCCTTTGGTCTTCGCCAGCTTAAACAACTGATACATCATGCACAAAAGCTCTATGTAGGACTCTTTTTTGTACTTCATCTTGTGCATGATCATGCCGAACGCATGGCCGGTGCGGCGGATCACAACCACAGGATTTGCAATGATAAAGCCTCCAAGCGCCGTGCCGCCCATCATAACCAGTTCGGCTGGCGCGGCATGCGCCAACACCATAAGGCTCCCGCCCTCGGCCGCATAGGCACCCAGAGTACAGATAACAATCGTCAACACGCCGATTATGAGATTCATCGACTTTTCCGCATAAAAAAGAAGTAGGCCCATCTTTGGGCCCGAAGAGTTAAAATGCTTTTAACGCCCCCTGATCCGTCCCACCCGGCGAGAGCCTGCGCGCCTTTGTTTTGCCCCATTTCTAAGGCTTGATGTTTGATCCGAGAGCCTTTAGGATTTCCTCGGCTTTCGGCCTTCTTTTTTAACAAAGGACCTTCCTCATGAAACACAAAGCTTTTCTTGCCGCGCTGGCTGTCGCAGGCACGCTTGCCTTTTCTCCCGCCATCGCCGCCACGGATCCTGTCGTCGCTCGGGTGAACGGCGAAGAAATCCACCGCTCGGACGTTCTGCACGAAATCGAAATGGCCGGACCGGCTCTGCAACAATTGCCGCCCGCCATCATTTTTCCCCAGCTTCTGAAGAAAATGGTCGCCACCAAGGTCGTGGCGCAAAAGGGCTATGCCGAAGGGCTCGACAAGAGCGATACGGTCAAGGAGAAGCTTAAGCAGCTTGAGGCTCAAGTCGTCGCGGAAACGTACATCCACAAGCAAGTCGAACCCAAGATTACCGAAGACAAAATTAAGGCTCGGTACAAGCTTCTGGAATCAAAATTCAAACCCCAGGACGAAGTGCGCGCGCGTCACATCCTGGTCAAGACGAAAAAAGAAGCCGATGATCTTATCGCCAAGCTGAAGAAAGGCGCCGATTTTTCCAAGCTGGCCGAAGAAAACTCGAAGGACACCGGCTCGGCCAAGCAAGGCGGCGACTTGGGCTATTTTGTTCGTGACGCCATGGTCAAGCCTTTTGCCGATGCCGCCTTCAAGCTGAAAAAAGGCGAAATCAGCGATAGCCCCGTCAAGACCGAGTTCGGCTATCACGTCATCAAAGTCGAAGATCGGCGCAAATCGTCTCCGCCGCCTTTGGCCGACGTACGCGACCAAATTGCCAACCAGCTTGGCCAAGAGCTGACCAACGAGGAGGTCAACACGCTGACATCCAAGGCTAAAATTGAGATGTTTCAGATGGACGGCTCGCCCATCAACAAAGAAAAAGGCGAAAACAAAAAGTAAGGACGGTGTGTCCTTTCCCTTTCTCAAAAGCCCGGGTTCATCCCGGGCTTTTTTGTTTTAGAGCCGATCGTGATAAGGTTGGCGTCTTTTGACGACAACCGTTCACGTGAATCGGCTCGCTCATCAAACTAACGCCGATCGTGATAAGGTTGGCGTCTTTTAACGACAACCGTTCACGTGACCAAACGCCACAGGCGTTTGGCGCGTAGCAGGGCCAAAGCCCTGCGAAGTGCGAGCGTTCGCGAGGATAAAAACAGGCCTAAAGCCTGTTGTTACAATCGGCTCGGCAATCAAAAACCTCGAGCTTTTACCGCCCGTGCAAAAAGCGCCAACCTAACGTGAAAAGGCTCTAGCTTTTCGAGGCCCGTTCTTCTTCAGAGAAATAAAGGCTTAGACGATTGACGATCTGCTCGCCGATCTCGCGCAAGGTGCGCTCTTGTGCATCCTGCCGCGCCGCGACGGTCCCATACATTTGATCCAATCGGTCAAAGCCGGCAACGCTGTGCGCTTGACCGCTTAGAACGATCTTTTTTGTCGTTCTGTCCTCAAGCGTATACGTGCCACGCATGTCCAGCAAAGCGCGGGTCGCCGTCGCGTTGGCCAAAATGCCCAGATCTTGTTCGAAACTGACTATATTGATTTTGAGGATATAGCGCGGAAGCTCTGGCCTGTTATCCCGATAAAGCCGATCGATCAAATAATTGCGCAGAATTTGCCCCTTACGATCAGGGATATTTTCAATCGCAATGTTGTTTAAATCGGCCACCACGGGCAAGGCTTCTCCGCCCACCCGTTCACCGTAGATAGGGTGAAAACCGCACCCGGCAAGCAACAACACACCAAACAACGCACCCGATCGAAAAAGATGTTTCATGCGACCACATTGACAATACGGTTGGGAACGACGACGACCTTACGCGGGGCTTTGCCGTTCAACGCACGCTGAACGCCTTCCTGTTTTAAAGCCTCGGCTTCAACGTCCTTGGCAGGAAAATCTCGGGCCACAACCATCGTTGCGCGAAGCTTGCCGTTGACCTGAATCGCGATTGTCACGGTGTCGTCAACCAAAAGCGCAGGGTCCGCTTTGGGCCAGGCCCTCTCGACCACAAGCTCTTTATGCCCCAGCGCTTGCCCCATTTCCTCGGCCAAATGAGGCATCATGGGACCGATAAGCTGGGTCAGAACGTCGACTCCTTCGCGGAAAACGCCCGCTTCAGCCGGATCGGCAAGGTTAAGCTTTTCAAGCGCGTTGCTCAGCTCGCGAATCTTCGCCACCGCGCCGTTAAAATGAAAGCGTTCATACGATTCCGATACCTGCGCAATCGTGCGGTGAATCTGGCGATGCGCCTCCTCGGCGGCCGCGTTGCCCGCCGGCCCGGCGGCCAGCGGCGCCGCGCTTTCGGCCAACGCCCACAGGCGGTTCACATAGCGCCAGGAGCCTTCCACCCCCGCGGAGGTCCATTCCAAATCACGATCCGGGGGGCTGTCCGACAGCATAAACAGCCGCGCCGTGTCTGCGCCATAGCCCGCAATGATTTTATCCGGATCGACGACGTTGCATTTTGACTTGCTCATCTTGTCGCCGCGGAAAACGGTCACCGGCGTTCCGTCGTCAATCTTGAGCGCCGAGCCGTCCGGCTTCTTCTCGACCGCCTCGGGGTAAAGCCATGCGCCCGCAGCGCTCTTGTAGGATTCGTGGCAAACCATGCCTTGCGTAAAAAGCCCCTCAAAGGGCTCGTCAATCGCCACATGGCCGGTCTGTTTCATGGCCCTCGTGAAAAACCGCGAGTACAGAAGGTGCAAAATCGCATGTTCGATTCCGCCCACATACTGATCAACCGGCAGCCAATACGCCGCGGCCTTGGCGTCAATCGGTTTGGTCTCGTCCGTCGCCGAACAATACCGCGCAAAATACCAACTGGAATCCACAAACGTATCGCACGTATCCGTCTCGCGCCGCGCAGGACGGCCGCACACAGGACACGTCACGTTTTTCCACGTCGGATGGTTTTCCAAAGGATTGCCGGGCTGATCGAAGCTGACATCCTCGGGCAACAAAACCGGCAAGTCTTTTTCCGGCACCGGCACCACGCCGCAATGATCGCAATGAATCACGGGGATCGGACACCCCCAATAGCGTTGGCGGCTGATACCCCAATCGCGCAGACGGTATTGAACCGTTCCTTCGCCCGCACCGCGCTTTTCGATTTCTTCAATCACGCGTTTTTTGGCGGATGGAACGTCAAGCCCGTCCAAAAAACGCGAGTTGATCAGCGTTCCGTCTTCGACAAACGCCTCATTCTCAACCGAAAACGTCGCCGCATCCATCCCCTTGGGCAAGACAACCGGCGTCACGGGAAGCCCGTACTTGCGCGCAAAGTCCAAGTCGCGTTGGTCGTGCGCCGGACACCCGAAAATCGCGCCCGTTCCGTATTCCATCAACACAAAGTTCGCCACGTACACAGGAAGGGTCCACGCGTCATCCAAGGCATGGGTAACCCGAAGCCCGGTATCGTAGCCTTTTTTCTCGGCCGTCTCGATCGCCGCTTCGGACGTACCGATCTTGTTGCATTCGGCAATAAAGGCCGCAAGCTTGGCGTCCTTCTCGGCTAACGCTGTTGCCAAAGGATGGTTGGCCGAAATCGCCACAAACGAGGCGCCGAAAAGCGTGTCGGGCCGCGTCGTGAACACCTCAATCGGCCGGGCCTCCATTCCTTGAGGCGCCTTGTCGAACGAAAAACGGACGAACGCGCCTTGCGACTTGCCAATCCAGTTTTCCTGCATCAAGCGTACTTTTTCCGGCCAGCGATCAAGCGTCGACAAAGCGCTTAACAGCTCCTCGGCATAGGCCGTGATTTTCAAAAACCACTGTGACAGCTTGCGTTTCTCGACCACCGCGCCGGAACGCCAGCCCTTGCCATCAATCACCTGTTCATTCGCAAGAACCGTGTTGTCCACCGGATCCCAGTTAACCCACGATTCCTTGCGGTAAATCAGCCCGGCTTTCAAAAAATCAAGAAGCAACGTCTGTTGATGCTTGTAGTAGGAGGCATCACATGTCGCGATTTCACGCTCCCAGTCCAGCGCCAACCCCATGCTTTTCAGTTCGTGCCGCATGGCGTCGATATTTTGGTGTGTCCATACCGACGGATGCATGTTTCTGTCACGCGCCGCATTTTCGGCCGGAAGGCCAAACGCATCCCATCCCATAGGATGCAACACATTGAAACCTTGCGCCTTCTTGTAGCGCGCGACGACGTCCGACAACGTATAATTACGAACGTGCCCCATATGAATGCGCCCGGAAGGATAGGGAAACATAGAGAGAACATAATATTTTGGCTTCGCGTCATTTTCCGTCGCGCGGAAACTTTTTTTCTCGTCCCAAATCTTTTGCCACTTTTCTTCAGCAACCCGGGCGTTATAACGTGTGGTCATTATGCTCTCGATAGGTTAAACTCAGGATCTCTACGACCTAATAAAAACCTTTTTGGGCCCTCTTAGCAAGAGGTCTCTTTCCGGAAACAGCTTCTCTTCACTTTTGTTTTCGCCATGGCTCAAACGGCTTTTCTGCTTCAAACAGCAATCGCCCACCACAAAGCGCAGCGCTTTGAGGAAGCCGAGCAAGCGTATCGTAAATTTTTACGCGCAGGCAGTACAAATCCCGACGCGCTTAGGCTTCTCGGCACCCTTTACCTTCAAATGGGCAAGATAACGCAAGCCGCTTCGTTCCTAGAAAAAGCCGCCCGTATTCGGCCCAAGGATCCTGAAATCTTAACGAACCTTGGCGTCGCGTTGCGCGGACTTAATCAGACAGAGGCCGCCTTGAAGCGATTCAACCAAGCCCTAACACTTGATCCGGACTATGCCCCCGCTCTTCATAACATCGCGGCAATCTATGCCGCCCAGGGGCAAATGGATAAGGCCGCGCAACGGTACAGCCGTTTGATCGACCTTTTCCCCCGGAATTCGCCTTTATATGTCGATTGTGCCAACTGCCTCTTTGCGCTTGGGAAAATAGACCAAGCCATCGCTTTTTACGAAAAAGCCCTTGCGCTTGACCCGCACAACAGTCCGGCCATGGTCAATTTAGGCATGGCGTTGAGCTATATCGGAAAAACAGAGGCCTCGAAGCCATGGCTTCAACGCGCCCGGACTCTTTTCGAAAAAGCTCTTGAGACGACCCCCGACAATCCCGTGATCCTAAACAATCTCGGCAACGTGCTGCGCCAGCAAGGCCAGCCCGAAGAAGCCGCCTCCTGTTTCCGACGCGCCCTACAGGCCCGTCCCGACTACGCGCATGCGCTGATCAACATGGCCTCGACGCTTCGAGACTTAAACCGTATCGACGACGCGATCAACAGTTGCCAGACGGCGCTCGCCCTCGCGCCCAACTCGGCCGAGGCTCGCATAAACCTCGGGACCTTCCTGCAACAAAAGGGGGAACACCGCGATGCCGTAACGCTTTTCTCCGAAGCCCTTGAGATCAACCCTTCGTCCATCGACGCTTTGTGGAACAAAAGCCTCTCGCTTCTCGCCTTGGGGCAGTACAAGGAAGGCTGGACGCTTCACGAAATCGGTCTGGGCTTTCCGCACATGCGAGGCCCTTATTCATCTTCAAAACGCTGGGAAGGCGAGCCGTTGGACGGACAGCGCCTTCTTATTACAAGCGAACAAGGCTTCGGGGACACCCTTCAATTCATCCGTTACGCCCAAAAGATCAAAAAGATGGGCGCGTCCGTGCACGTTCTTTGCCCCAAACCTTTGCAGCGGCTTCTCGCCAACTGCCCCTTCATCGACATCCTGCCTGAGACGATGGACGACTCCTCGTTCGACTATCACATCCCGGTCATGAGCCTGCCCTATGCCTTCGAGACGACGCTCGAAACCATTCCGGCCCAAACCCCCTATCTTTATGTCAGCGACGAAACGCAACGCGCGTGGAACGCGCGCTTCCTCAAAAACAGCGCGTTCCGCGTCGGCCTTGTATGGGCGGGGAATCCTCGCACAACGAACGCTACCGCGCATTTAATCGACGCGCGGCGCAGTCTTCCCTGGGCTATGGCCTCGGCCCTTCTCGATGTTGACGGCACGGTCTTTTATAGCCTTCAAAAAGATGGGCCTCGGCCGCCGCCCGACACCGATATTGTGGACTGGATGGACGACGTTCAGGACTTCGAAGATACGGCGGCCATTATCCAAAACCTCGACCTCGTTCTTTCCGTCGATACCGCCGTTGCCCATTTGGCCGGAGGGCTCAACAAGCCTGTGTGGATTTTATCCCGCGCCGACGCCTGCTGGCGCTGGCTTCAAAACAAACCGCAAAGCCCTTGGTATCCTTCGGCTCGTATTTTCGGCCAACCCCGCGCAGGCGATTGGGCCAGTGTCTTGGCAACCGTACGGATCGCGCTTAAGCAAAAAGTTTCCGAACACTATCTAGCGAGCGTCTCCCAAACCGAAGCGTTTGCGCGTTAGGGCCAAAAACATGCCCATGCCAAGGGCCAACGCAAAAAGCGACGAACCGCCGTACGAAATAAAAGGCAGCGTCATACCCTTGGCCGGAATAAGCCGCATGGTCGAGGCAAAATTAATGATGGCCTGAAGCCCAAATTCGATCAAAAGCCCACTGACCGCCAGCATAACAAAAAGATCGGTTTCGCGCCGAAGCCGCCGAAGCCCTCGCAACACGATGAACGCAAAAAGACCGACGATCACGAGGCACCAGATAAAGCCCAGTTCCTCTCCCGCCACGGCAAAGATAAAATCGGCGTGCGCGTCGGGAATGGACCTTTTGATCGTCCCTTCGCCGGGGCCCGTCCCGAAAAAGCCGCCGTTCGAAAACGCGCGAAGGGCTTGATCCACTTGATACGTATCGCCCGTTCGGCTCAAAAATTTATCCATGCGCATGGTAAAATGCGGAAACGCATAATACGCGATGCAAAGCGCCGCAACCCCGGCGACCCCGCTGATCCCGACAAAAATAACCGGAAGTCCCGCAAGAAAAAACTGGCCAAACCATATGGCTGACACAAGGAAAACCATCCCGATATCCGGCTGCATCAGAAGGGCCACAACAATCGTGAGATAAAGAGCGATGTTGACGCCCAGAGACGGAAACCCCTGCCGTTCGCACTGGCGCGTGAACAGCCATGCGGCCGTCACGGCAAAGACCGGCTTAACGAATTCAGAGGCCTGAAGGGAGAAAAGCCCCAACACGCGGATCCAACGGACCGCGCCCTTGATTTCCGTTCCGATGAAAGGCGTCGCCAGCAACAAGGCCAGAAAAACCGCCAAAAGGCCCAGAGAGAAAAACCGGATGGCCTTGACTGGCATAAGCGACACACCGAAAAGAACCGCCGCCGCCGGAAGAAGCATAACCAAATGCCGCTCGACAAAATAAAGATTGCTCCACCCGTGCTTATCGGCCACAGCCGGCGTCGAGGCCTGAATTAAAAAAACGCCAAAAATCATGAGCGCCGCCAACGCCAAAAGCGTCCAGCGATCGACCGTCCACCACCATCGGCCAAACACGGAACGATCGGAACGAGAAACCGCCACCATGCTTACGCCTCCTCGTCGCGAAACAACTTCTCTACCGAAGCCAAAAAACGGTCGCTTCGCTCATACTCGTTTTTGAAAACGCCGAACGAGGCAAAGCCGGGGCTGAGAACAATATGGTCCCCCGGTCTCGACAGAGCCACGGCTTTCTCGACCGCCGCCTCCATCGTATCGACGACCGGGCTTTCGGGAAGCGCGGGCCTCATGCGGTCGGTGCCGGTTCCCTCAATCAGGACATGGCGGATTTTCCCGTCCCTGAGCCGCGCCAGAAGCGCGTCGATGGGAAGACCCTTGTCCGCCCCGCCGCAAATCAGAACCACCGTCTCGGGCGAAAACGCGCTAAGCGCCGCGACGGTCGCTTCTTGCGTGGTCGCGTTTGAATCATTGTAGAAGGCACGATCCCGCCAAACGCCCACGAGCTGCAACCGGCCCTCCACACCGGCGAACGATTCCAACGCTTGCTGGATCGTCCGCTCGGGCACGCCCATGGCCAGAGACGCCTCGCGCGCCAAGGACGCATTCACGCGATTATGTTCGCCCGGCACGCGCAAAACATACGATTCCGGCAAGACCGACGCCACGCGCAGCGCACTGCGGGGGCGGTCGCGTTCGATCCGCTCCTTCAGGGCTTGAGGCGCGACGAGAAGATCACGCGCCTTCTGGTGGCGAAAAATGGAGGCCTTGTCGTACCAATAGCGCTCCATGTCCCCATCGTAGTAGTTCATGTGGTCAGGATAAAACGACGTCATAACGGCAACGTTGGGACTCAACGTCAGCGCATCAAAGCCCTGAAGCTGCCACGAATCCAGCTCCAGCACCGCAACGTCGTACGCGTCGGCGGTCTCAAGCTGCGCCAGCGTCGAGACGCCACGAAGATTGCCGCCCAAAAGAACTTTTTTTCCTCCTGCCTTCAAAATGTCGCCGATCATGCAGGTCACCGTCGTTTTGCCGCGCGTGCCCGTTACGCCCACCGTCTTGAGCGGGGCAAAACGCGCGAACAGAGCCGTGCTCATATAAACCGGAATTCCACGGTCCTGCGCATGCGCAACAAAGGGGTTGTCCAGCCGGACCCCCGCGCCCTTGACGATAAAATCTTTATTCTCAAAAAGATCGTTCCTGTGTTCGCCTAAAACAAACTCAATGTTTTTGTATGGGGCCAGCGCGGCGATCGAGGACCCCAACGCCTCGGCGGTTTTCATATCCGTCACAAAAACCTTCGCGCAGTGCCGCGCCAGAAACGCCGCATCGCCCACACCGCGCCCCAAAAGGCCCAGCCCCATCAACGTGACGGTCTTGCCTTCAAAAAAAGTTTTAAAATCATCCATCGAACACTCTTATCGAAGTTTCAGCGAGGCCAAACCAATTAACCCGAGAATACAGGCAATGATCCAAAAGCGAATGACGACCGTTGCTTCGGACCATCCCAGTTTTTCAAAATGATGGTGGATGGGCGCCATACGAAAAACGCGTTTGCCGGTCAACTTGTACGAGGCCACCTGGATAATCACCGACAAGGTTTCGACCACAAAAAGACCGCCTACAATGGCCAAGACCAACTCATGCTTGACGATCACCGCGATCGTACCCAAAGCGCTGCCCAACGCCAGAGACCCCGTATCCCCCATAAAAACCTGAGCCGGGGGCGCATTGAACCACAAAAAGCCCAAACAGGCCCCGACCAAAGCGCCGCAAAAAACGGCCAACTCGCCCGCGCCGGGAACATGGTGAATCTGCAAATAGTTGGCAAAAACCGCGTTGCCCGCAAGGTACGTGATGAAAAGGAAGCAAAGCGCCGCAATAATAACGGGCACCGTCGCCAGGCCGTCGAGGCCGTCGGTTAGGTTCACAGCGTTGCTGGCGCCCACAATGACGAACAGCGCAAAGGGAACGAAGAACAAGCCCAACGGCAGCATATAGTCCTTGAGGAAGGGGATCGCCACGGCATAAGCCGTATCGGGCGCCGCCGCGTGCAAGATCGCCGCCAGCGCGACGCCGGCAATCAGGGTTTGGATTCCCAGCCGCACAACGCCGGGCACGCCGGCCGACGAATGATTGACGAGCTTGCGGTAGTCGTCGAAAAACCCGACCAGCCCGAACCCCACCGTCGCAAACAAAACCGACCATGTGTAAAGATTGGACAGATCCATCCATAAGACCGTGCTGATGGCGACCGACACCAAAATCATCAGGCCGCCCATCGTTGGCGTGCCTTTTTTCTTAAGGTGCGATTCAGGGCCATCGTCGCGAATGGGCTGGCCTTCGCCTTGATGCGCTTTAAGCCACCGGATAATCCTCGGCCCAAAGACGAAACAGATCAAAAGGGCCGTGGCCAACGCGCCCCCGGTCCGAAACGTAATGTAACGGAACAAATTGAACAGAATGAAATCGTGCGCAAAAGGAGCAAGCAAATGGAAAAGCATACGACATCCTCACATATAAGACGCGCGCGTATGATGCGGCAGGCCAAGCGCTTCAAGCGCGTCAACGACAACATCCATCGTCATGCTCTCGGCACCCTGAACGGCCACAAGATCGCCCGCGCCGACAAACCGCGCAACAAGAAGGGCCAAATCCCGACTGCTCGGCGTGTAATCGCCGCGCATCGCGGCGGGCAACGCATCGTATAGATACCGAACCGTATCCCCGCAACAAAAAACAAAATCCACTCCCTGCTCGCGCAAAAGGGGCACAAGGCTCATGTGGTGTTCCGGCGACAAAAGGCCCAACGAATCCATATCGCCCAGAACCATGATCTTTCGGCCGTCGGCCTTCCTTTGCCCAAGGGAGCGAATCGTCGCCTCGACCGACGCGGGGATCGCATCGCGGCTCGCGTCCAAAAGGCGCAAGGTCCCGCCAGACGGCAACGCGATCGTCTTGGTGTTGCCGCACCCTTCGGGCAACCGCCACAACGGCAACGCCGCCGCGCATTCCGGCACCTTGCCGCAAACCGTCGCCGCCACCGACAGCGCGGCCAGGGAATCCTTGACGCAAGCCGCGCCCGGCTCGTTCAACGTATAGGAAATCTTTTGTCCTTCGATCTTGGCCTCGACGACGCTGCTTTCCGCGTTTAAAGCAACGCTGAGCGCCCGAGCCTCGGCCCGCGCGCGGACCGAAAAAGTTTTAACGGAACGCACGCCGCACACGCGCGCATGGGAAGCCAGCCGCGCTCTGTAAGGATTGTCGCGGTCCAAAACGACCGTTCCCTGCGGGGCCATCCCTTCAAAAACTTCGGCTTGTGCATCGGCTTGCGCATCGACCGAACCAAAAACGTCCAGCATCTTGACGTCAATGGAGGTCACCACGGCCACATCGGGCCGAAGCATATGCGACGCCATAGCCAAATCGCCTTCCCGTCCCAACGGCAACTCGAAAAAGGCATAGTTGGATTCCATGGGCATGTTGGCCAAAGCGGAGACGACACCCAAGCGCGGCTGCAACCCGAGATCCCCGACATAGGTCCGCCCTATCGCCCCCAAAGACAAGGACAACATAGACACGACCGATGACTTGCCCACGGACCCCGCGACCGCCACAACGGGGCCTTGAACCCGTTGACGCGCCGCGCGCGCCAACGCTTGGAGCGCCAAAAACGTATCGTCCACAAAAACAAGGGTCGCGCCCGATAAAACATGGGACGGCCGCCGCATCACAAGGGCGGCCACGGCCCCGGCCTCAAAAGCCGCGGCGACGGCGTCATGACCGTCATAAAGCGCCGTTTGAAGCGCCACGAACAAGTCGCCCGGACGAACCTTTGCTCCATCAAAAGATACGCCCGTTGCACACCACGCCTGCTCGTGCAGGCAGCGACCCCGCACAAGGCGCACAACATCTTCGGCAAGCCATAGCGGCATGTCCTTCATAGCCCCAGAACCTTTCTTGCCTCCTCGCGATCATCGAAGGGAAGCACCGCATCGCCGACAATCTGGCCCGGCTCATGCCCCTTTCCGGCAATAATCAGCACATCGTGTGGGCCTAACGCCTCGATTCCTTCGGCAATGGCTTCGGCCCTGTTTCCGATTTCCCGAACGTTCGTCCGATCGGAACATCCCGCGAGCATCTCGGCCCGAATGGTCGCCGCCTCTTCATAGCGCGGGTTGTCGTCGGTAATAATCGACCAATCCGCTTTTTGCTGCGCGATCGCCCCCATCAAAGGTCTTTTTCCTTTGTCACGGTTGCCGCCGCAGCCGACGATCACGCCCAGCTTAGCCCCCGGATAAGCCTGAACGCGCGGCCGCATCGCCAACAAGACCCTCTCCAAGGCATCGGGCTTGTGGGCGTAGTCAACATAAACCTCGCCGCCTTTTTCCGACAGGCCGATGAACTGCAAACGCCCCGGCGCGCCGGACACCGACGATAACGCGGCCGCCGCACGCATCGGATCGCCGCCGCTTCCGATCACAAGCCCCAACGCCCCCAGCGCGTTCCACGCCTGAAAATCGCCCATGACGGGAAGCAACGCCTCAATCTCCTTGCCGAAGACGTCGAGCCGCAACACTTGCCCCTTAGCATCGGCGCGATCGTCAATCAGGCGAAGCTCTTTGCCTTGACGGCCAAAGGTGATCGGGCGAAGGCCTCTCTCTCGCGCGTCCTTCAAAAGAATTTCGGTTTCTGGAATGTCGGCGTTCAAAACCGCCGCCGCCCCTTGGGGAAGAAGCGTCGTAAACAGACGTCTTTTGGCCTCAAAATAAGCCTCCATCGTCTTGTGGTAATCCAAATGATCTCGCGAAAGATTCGTAAAGGCCCCGGCCTTCAACCTTACGCTATCCAAACGATTGAACTCGATTCCGTTGCTGGATGCTTCCATGACCGCATGGGTTATGCCGCGTTCGGCGCAGGTATCGAGAACCCGGTGCAGCGTAATCGCGTCCGGCGTCGTCAACGAGCCATACTCGGCCCCCTGATCCGTTACAAGGCCCAGCGTCCCGATGCTGGCCGCTTTGTGCCCCAGAGCCCGTTCAATCTCGCGCACAAATTGAGCCGTCGAGGTCTTTCCGCTCGTTCCCGTCACAGCCACAATCGTCTCGGGCTGCCGAGGATAGAAGGCGGCCGCGACCCGCGAGGTCTCTTGCCGGACATTCGGCGAAAAAACAACCGTCACGGACGCATCAACCTCGGACCCTTCGGGCACAAGAACGGCCACCGCGCCCTTCTCGACAGCCGAGGGAATAAAAGACCGTCCATCGACCTTAAGCCCCGGCGTTGCAATGAAAAGATAGCCCGGCTGAACCTGGCGCGAGTCCTCGGTTATCCCCGTTATCGTAACGTCGGAGCCTTGAAGCGGGCACCGTGTAAGATCAGAAAGCTTCATGGGATTGTCCCATCAAAAAGAATCAGGGCTTCGATGGTAACCCTTTCGCGGGGCAATTGTCGATGCCCGGTTGCGCGCTTTTTGCGAACCGCCTAGACTGAAAGAAGTTTAGGAAAAAACGCATGGACCTTCGTCATACACGCCGTCTTTTCGTCCCCGACCGCTTGAAGGCGGGCACGCCCCTTACCTTAGCCGCTGAACCGGCGCATCGCCTCATTCATGTCTTGCGCATGAGAGAGGGCGACATCATTCGTCTGTTTAACGGCCACGACGGCGAATTTGCGGCCTCGGTCACGAACCTTTCAAAGAAAGAGGTCGCGCTTCGCGTCGAGGAAGCCCTTCGACCGCAAGAAAACGGTCCCGATGTGTGGCTGTGCTGCGCGCCCATCAAAAAAATCCATTTTGACACCATGTTGGAAAAGGCCACGGAGCTCGGCGTCTCGGAAATCCAGCCGATCTTGACCCAACGCACACAAATTCGCGACGTCAACGGCGACCGGGCTTACCTTCTGTGCCGGGAAGCCGCCGAACAGTCCGAACGTCTTGCGGTCCCGGCCATCGGTGCACCCGTGACGTTGGACGATATGGTCTCTGTTTTCCCCCCTGATCGGGCCCTGATTGTCTGCGCCGAATGGGGAAACGCCGACCCCATCTGGGATGCCCTGCAACAACCGGCGCTCCGCGCTTTTTCCAAGGCAGCCATCCTGACGGGACCCGAAGGGGGCTTGACCGCCGACGAACTGGAAACGCTGAGGCACCGCCCCCACACCTTCTTTGTTCGGCTTGGCCCCCGGATTTTACGCGCGGACACAGCGGCCCTCGCCGCCTTGGTCTGCTGGCAAGCCATTCAAGGGGACTGGAAGACCATCGGTTGAGCGTGACGCAGCACAGCCTCGGCTTCGGGCGTGTACGCACCAGATTTTTTGTGCAGAACCAATCCGTTGGACTCCTTTATCGAAAACAGGGCGTCTTTTCTTGCCCGGAGAATAAGACGCTTGGGCGCTTGCCCTTCCCGCGGCAAAAGGGGCAGCACCTCAATCTCTCCGAAGGCCTTGCCTAAACAGCCCTCAACCTCGCCTCGACGGTCCGCTCGATGAACAATCGTTACGGTCCCGGAAGGTTTAAGGGCTTGTCCTGCCGACATAATCCATGACTCAAGGGCCCCCTCATCCGTAAACGCCTGGCGTTTTGAGTCATCAGGCGACACGTCGTGTCTGTCCCGCGCATGATAAGGCGGGTTCATAAGGACATGGTCAAAATGCCCGCGCAAATCCGCAGGCAGCGAGGTGACGTCGTCCCGCCGCACATCGAGCCCCTTGGCGCAAACGTTGCGGCCAATATTGTGGTGGCAAAGCTCGACCAAGAAAGGCTGAATGTCGACCCCAAGCCCCCCGATGGCCGGAACGCGATAAGCAAGGCAAATCATAGCGCCGCCGACGCCGCAGCCGAGATCCAAAATCCTGTCGCCCGGCAAAGCGGGCACGGACGCCGCCAACAAAACCGTGTCAATCGCAACACGGTATCCGGTTGCAGGCTGTTCCAACAGCACACATCGATTGAGAACTCCGTCGAGGGTCGTCGCGGCGCAGGCGTTCATGAAAAACTCATAAGAGGTAGCGGGAAGAAAGAATCTCCTTTATTATTGCTCCATGTTTCGTTTTTTGACCATCCTTTGCTTGGCTTTTCTTTTGACCCATGGCGCGGCGGCCGGGCAAGCCGAAGTGCGCGAAGTCGCTTTGCTGAACAATTGCTCTCCTAAAAAAATCGAAGTCTATCAAAACATTTTAGGAAACGACGGGCGAACCGTTTACAAAGTATCGTGCAATCTACCCAAAACAGTGGAGACCGAAACGAAAGCTCCTGACGCCATCATCATTGGATGTCAGCAGTCTTTATGTACCTTTTTGCGGACCTTTTCGGACGCGGCAAAATAATTTTTCTTTCTTTTGTTTTTCAAGGCGATGCGCCTTTCTCCCCCGGGACCTAGGAGCAACAGAGGGCCGGGAAAAGGGCCAAAGGAATGTCGTTTTTATTGACTTTCCTTGCACAGACGGTGTACAGCCTGCCACAAGCGTCGGGTCTTTTGCCCGACAAGATCAACCAAAGAGAGAAAGATGAACGGCGACACGAGCGGCGACCCTTCGAGGAGAGGTCGCGCACATAATGTCTCCAGTATTCTCGCCTCCTAAGGCTCGCGCTTAACAGCGCACACCTTCCGGCGGCGATGCTGCGAGGAGGGTGAATCATGATAAAGAAACGCACCGCACCCGGTTTGGGATTCTTCGTAACGCGCGCACGGATTTTTTTGCCGTGTCTTGAAGCCGCGGACAAACCTCCATCCTGAACCGATAATGGGCTTTGGCCTCGGTTTAACGCCGCTTGGGCGGCTGGTTTTGTCGTTTCTTCAAGAAGTTGTCACATCATGATGCCTCAGGATCTACCTCCCGCATCCTTCTTCGAGACGCTTGTTTCGAACGTCAGGAATTTTTTCCGGCCGCCAAAGAAAAAACGGAGGATGGGAACAAAAACCTCCGATCTTCTTCGCGAAACAAGCATGCTCGACGCCGATGCCGTCTTGGCCCGGCTTGAATCGAACCTCGATGGACTGACCGAGGAAGAAGCCGAGCAGCGGCTTGAACGTTACGGCGAAAACCGCGTCGCGCGTGAAACCCGCCAGAGCTTAATCGAACAGCTTCTTCGCCTTTTCATCAATCCCCTGAACATCATGTTGGTGGTTTTGGCCATCATCAATTTTGCTTTTCTGGGCGACATCAAATCGGGCGCGTTGGTTTCCGCCATGGTCTTGACCAGCGTGGCGCTGTCCTTCGTTCAGGAAACGCGATCAAACGTCGCCGCCCAAAAGCTGCGCGCGATGGTTGGCACGACGGCCTCGGTTCTGCGGCAAGAACCTGAAGAAGAATCGGACGACGACGATCTGAAAACGCCCAATCTGGACGTGCGCCAGTCCTTACGGCAAGAGCGGCCCATTGAAGAACTCGTTCCCGGCGATATTCTGTGGCTATCCGCAGGCGATGTCATCCCGGCCGACGTGCGGATCCTCTCGGCCCGCGATCTTTTTTTGAACCAATCCGCCCTGACCGGCGAATCCATGCCGGTCGAAAAATTTCCCGCCTCCTCCTCCTTGGCGAGCCACAACCTTCTCGACTTTTCCAACATCGCCTTTATGGGGAGCCACGTCACCAGCGGCACGGCCAAAGCCGTCGTCATAACGACGGGCGCACAGACGTACTTTGGCTCGTTGGCGCGGACGCTTCTCGGCAAACCGGCGCCGACAAGCTTCGAAATAGGCATTCGCCGCTTCACCTGGCTTATGATCCGCTTCATGCTGGTCATGGTGCCGCTCGTTTTTTTAATCAACGGACTGACCAAGCACAACTGGACCGAAGCGTTCATCTTCGCTATGTCGGTCGCCGTCGGCCTAACGCCCGAAATGTTGCCGATGCTGGTCACGGTCAACCTCAGCAAGGGCGCTTTGGCCCTCTCGCGCAAGAAAGTTATCGTTAAGCGCTTGAACTCTATTCAAAATTTTGGCGCCATGGACGTGCTGTGCACCGACAAAACGGGCACGCTGACCCAAGACAAGGTCATTATGAAACGTCATGTAGACCTTCTGGGCCGCGAATGCGACACGGTGCTGCGCTATGGCTATTTGAACAGCTATTACCAGTCGGGCCTGAAAAATCTTTTGGATGTGGCTCTGTTGGCCCATGTCGACGTACGCGAAGATCTGCGCATTGACGACAACGCCTACACGAAGATTGATGAAATCCCCTTTGACTTCGTGCGGCGGCGCATGTCGGTTGTGGTCGAAGACAAAACCGCTAAACAGCATATTCTAATATGCAAAGGCGCGGTCGAGGAAATTCTGAACGTCTGCACGCGCGGCGAGATCGAAGGAAGTTCCTTTGCTATGAGCGCCGAGCACCGCGTCGCAACGCTTCGTTTGGCGCAAGAACTGAACGAAGACGGCTTCCGCGTCATCGCCGTCGCGCATAAAGACACCACGCTCGAACAGGGCACATACGGCATAAAAGATGAAAGTGAATTAACGCTTTTAGGGTTTATCGCCTTTCTGGATCCGCCCAAGGAAAGCGCGGCCCCCGCCTTGGCCGCGCTGGCCAACCACGGCGTAAGCGTCAAAATTTTGACCGGCGACAACGACATCGTGGCTCGACGCATCTGCAAAGACGTCAATCTTGCGATCGACGGCGAGTTATTAGGCAACGACTTGGCGACCATGACCGACGAAGAGCTGGACGAACGCGTCGAACGCATCACGCTGTTCTCAAAATTGTCGCCGGCGCAGAAAGCGCGTGTCATCGCCTCGCTTCGCCGCAAAGGCCATGTCGTCGGCTTCTTGGGCGACGGGATCAACGACGGGCCCGCCTTGAAAGCCGCCGACGTGGGCATCTCGGTCGATACGGCCGCCGATATCGCCAAAGAATCCGCCGCCATCGTCCTTCTTGAAAAAAGCCTGATGGTCCTCGAAGAAGGCGTTTTGGAAGGCCGTAAAATTTTCGGTAATTTGTCCAAATACATCAAAATGGGGGCGAGCTCGAATTTCGGCAACATGTTCAGCGTCATCGGCGCCAGCGCCCTCCTGCCTTTCTTGCCCATGCTGCCCATTCAGGTCCTAACCAACAACCTGCTCTATGACTTTTCGCAAACAGCCATCCCCACCGACCATGTGGACGAAGAATACCTAAGCAAACCACGCCGCTGGGACATCGGCCATATTGCCCGCTTTATGATCCTGCTGGGACCTGTCAGCTCGGTTTTCGATTATCTGACGTTTGCCGTCCTGTATTTCGGATACGGCGCCAACACGCTGGCCATGGCGCCCTTGTTCCAGACCGCATGGTTTGTCGAATCCCTTCTGACCCAAACCATGATCATTCACATCTTCCGCACCAACAAAATCCCCTTTTTCCAAAGCCGCGCCAGCTGGCCTCTTCTGATCACGACCGGCATCATTTGCCTGATCGGCGCGTTCCTGCCTTTCTCCTCCTTTGCCGACAGTTTGGGCTTCAGGCCTCTTCCCGGAACGTTCTGGCCCGTGGTGGCCGCAATCCTTGGCCTCTATCTGCTGACCGCTCTTATCGTTAAAAATTGGTTTATTCGCCGCTACGGATGGAACTAAGGAAGCGGCGCGGCAACAGCCGGTAATTGACGCCGCCCTTTCAGCTCTTTATGGTCTTACGCATCGTTTACCTCGCTTTTTACCTTTTTACCCATGGCCGCCTCTTCTCGTCGTTCGTCGTCAACATGGCTCCCTGAATCTTTCTCTGAGGGGCTCTCCCGTCTCAAAGCGCTGGCGGCGGGAAGCGTCGTCATAGCCGCCGCCTTCTTCTTGGCTTTTGCTTTTTTCTCCTATACATCCAGCGACCCTTCCTTCAACACCGCCGCCGTTGGCCCCCTGGTCCAAACACACAATCTTGGGGGGCGCTGGGGCGCCTACAGCGCCGACCTTCTGTGGCAGCTCTTTGGGCTCGGCGGCATCCTCCTTCCCTTGGCCATCGCCGCGTGGGGATGGCGGCTCGTATCGCAACAAGGCATTGAGCGTTTGGGCTGGCGCGTCGTCGCTCTTCTCGCGTCAATGGCCGCCGTCAGCATCGCCTTAAGCGCAACGGGCCTCGCCTTGGCTCCGGAACACGCGGGTTTTTATGGATCGCTGGGCCGCGTGTCCGGCCCTGCCCTCGCGTCCCTTCTCTCCTTTCCGGGGAGCCCCTATGTCCTCTCGGCTTTGTTCGGCCTTCTGGCCTGTCTGGGCGTTTATCTTTCTTGCGCTTTATCCGTCGAGGAGTGGCGCACGCTGGCTCTGTGGGTTCATGAGGGGGCCCTCTTCGTCATCGATCTTGTCCACGATAACGTCCTTGCGGCTTATGCTTGGATCCGCGCCAAGCTTCGTCGCCGCGATGCGTTCGATGACGACGCCGAAGATATTGAGGAAGGGGCAGAGGAAGAAGAAGTAGAGGAAGACAACGAGGGGGAAGAAGAAGAGGAGGAGGAGGAAGAAGAGGAAAACATAGACGAGCCCCCGCCCCAAAAAAGTTCCCGCAAAACACGCCGCAGCAAAGCGCCGTTAATCAAGCGCCCGGTTAAAACGACCAAGCAGTCCCGCTTTGCCTTCGCCGGCGATGAAGATTATCCGCCGCCCCCTTTGGATTTTCT
This sequence comes from Alphaproteobacteria bacterium, assembly GCA_028690155.1. Taxonomy (GTDB): domain Bacteria; phylum Pseudomonadota; class Alphaproteobacteria; order UBA9219; family UBA9219; genus CAIXLI01. Next base: position 26,990 of record JAQVBU010000001.1, read on the forward strand.
CCATTGGCCGGACAATGCGCAGCGCCGCGATATTATATCCAAGGAATCCTTGGAGAAGAACGCGAAGATCTTGGAATCCGTTCTCGACGATTTCGGCGTCAATGGTCACATCTTAAAAGTCAGCCCCGGTCCTGTCGTAACTCTTTACGAACTGGAGCCCGCGCCCGGCACGCGGGCCTCGCGCGTCGTCTCGCTGGCCGACGACATCGCGCGCAACATGAGCGCCGTTTCGGTGCGCGTCGCCACCGTGCCGGGCCGAAACGTCATCGGCATCGAGCTTCCCAATGCCCGACGCGAAACCGTCTATTTGCGCGAGCTTCTAAGCTCAACCGCCTATCATGACACCAAAGCGACCCTGCCTCTTGTGCTTGGCAAGAACATCGCGGGCAACCCCGTTCTTGTCGATCTGGCCAAAATGCCGCACCTGTTGATCGCGGGTACGACCGGATCGGGTAAGTCCGTCGCCATCAACACCATGATCCTCTCGCTCTTGTACCGACTACCCCCGCAAAAGTGCCGCTTCATTATGATCGACCCCAAGATGCTGGAGCTTTCCGTTTATGACGGCATCCCACATTTGCTGACGCCGGTGGTTACCGACCCGAAAAAAGCCATCATGGCTTTGCGCTGGACGGTTCGCGAGATGGAAGACCGTTACCGCGCCATGTCCAAGCTCGGCGTTCGAAACGTGGACGGCTACAACGCCCGCCTGCGCGAAGCGGCCTCAAACGACGAAGTCCTGATGCGCACGGTACAAACCGGCTTCGACCGCGAAACAGGCAAGCCCATCTACGAAGAACAACCTCTCGATTTAACCGAGCTTCCCTTTATTGTGGTCATCGTCGACGAAATGGCCGACTTGATGATGGTGGCTGGAAAGGAAATCGAAGCCGCGATCCAACGCTTGGCCCAGATGGCGCGCGCGGCAGGCATCCACATCATGATGGCAACCCAACGCCCGTCCGTGGATGTCATCACCGGAACAATTAAAGCCAATTTCCCGACACGTATTAGCTTTCAGGTCACGTCGAAAATCGACAGCCGCACAATTCTGGGCGAACAAGGCGCCGAACAACTTCTGGGCCAAGGGGACATGCTTTACATGGCGGGCGGAGGACGAATCACGCGCGTGCACGGCCCCTTTGTTCGCGACGACGAAGTCGAACAAATTGTCAAATTTCTCAAGGCACAGGGCAAGCCCGACTACCTCGACGCGGTGACGGAAGACGATGGCAGCGATACAGGGAGCCTCTTCGGCGGCGGTGCGGCGGGGGGCGCGTTTGGCAAGCCCTCGGGAGACGATCTTTACGATAAAGCCGTCGATATCGTGCTTCGCGAACGCAAGGCTTCGACCAGCTTCATCCAACGCCAACTCCAAATTGGCTACAATAAAGCGGCCACACTCGTTGAACGCATGGAGCGCGAAGGCCTGATCGGTCCGGCGTCCCCCACCGGCAAACGCGAAATCTTTGCCGGCGACTCCTCCAACGACTGACCGAGGCACACGCTTCCGAAGCTTTAAAATTTTTGGCTTCCGCGCTTGGAAAACAAAAAACCAAACGACAAAAAATTATTGCGTCAATGAATAGCCACGGATCCAGGCGGCCAAGGGCTCCCACACCTTGGTCGGCGCATCGGCGCCGGCCATGATTCCGACATGGCCCATCGTAGGCTCAACGTAGGTCGCGTTTGGCAAGGCTTGCGCCAACGGCATCGCCGATTGCGGCGGCACGATCCGGTCGCGGTCCGGAACGACCACATAGGCCGGATGATCGATCGAGGTCGGATCGATGGTCTTTCCGGCAACGCCCCAACGGCCTTTGGCCATATCGTTGCGCGCCCCCCACGAGCCGAAGCTCTCGCGCGCGGCGGGTAACGTCAACGGCACCCCGTCGTTCAACCAATCTTCCGTCAAGACGAAACGGGCGGCCTCAACGCTGGACGGATCCAAAGCCGCAAAAGACGAAAATTTCCGAAACGCCTGCAGCGGCTGGAACGCCGAGAAGATGCTTTGAACAAACTCGACGGGAAGGCAATCGAAGCCGGCCGTCCACGAAGGCAACAGGGCATCCAAAAACGCGCCGTCTTCGCCCATCGCTTGATACCCGGCATGAAAATCCCATGGCGTCGAAAGAAGGGTCAACGTGCGAACGGACGGCGCGGCCAACGCCGTAAGCGCAAGCGCCAAGTTGCCGCCCATGCAATAGCCCACCACGTGCGCCGGCCCTGCGAGCGAAGCGATGCGCAGCGCAGGGATAAGCCTGTCGAGCACATAGGCCTCGAAGCCGAAGCTTTTTTCTTCGTTCGAAGGAGCGTCCCAATCCAGAACCAAAGGACGAAACCCGCGCGCGGCCAAAAAACGAAGCAAGGAGTGATTCGGCATCAGATCGAGAATCGTAAAGCGATTGATGAGTGAGGGAACAACAAGAATGACGGGAGCGCCTTGGGCCTGGGGCGCATAGTCGCGAAGCTTCGTCGATCCTGCGCTCCAAAGAACCGGGGCGTCCTCCGGACCCCGGCGCACCGGGTGCTTTTGGTAAAGAGAAACGCCCGTCATGAAGGCATGCGCGCGCGCCAAGATTGTGCGGGTTAAGGCCGGTCCAAGATCCGGGTAGGCCGCGCTAAGCGCCGCGAGGCTATTCCATGCCGCGCTTTTCGAGCTGGGCGACGCGTTTCTCAAGCTCGGCCAAACGTAAGGCAAGCTGAGCAAAGCGCAAAGGGTCGTCGCCAGCTGAGGCACAACCCTCCGGCGCAGCGGCGGCGGAAGAGTCTGATCGTGAAGTTGATCCTTCGTCACCCGATGAGTCCTCCTTGACTCGGGCCGATTCGGCCGTCCCCCCACGCTGCATCACAGAAACCCAATCGGCGAACAAGCGGCGTTGGGGTTCAAGAAACCGGGTCAGCTCGGCCCGCGCGTCGGGATTATTGGCAAGGTTCGACAGATGCTCTTGCCACATATCGCACGCGTCCATCGCCAAGGCGTTGAGATCGGTCAAATCAGGTGTTTTCGTCGTCATCTTTTAAATGAAGCACAAATCCGCTTTCGGGTGAAGGTTTTTCGCCGATTTCGCAACGCAAAATTTTTATCGCTTAAGTTGGTACGTTCCGATTAACGTGGCCCGCGCAAGAATATGGCCCTCCATCGCTTCCTCCAAAGCGGCCTTGGTGGGCGGCGTTGAAAAATTAAGCGTTGCGTCCAGCGCATAAAGCTTATGCACATAACGATGACGCCCTATGGGAGGCATGGGCCCGCCGTACCCCGTCCGATTCCAATCATTCAGACCGTCGCGCATGCCTTCCTTGGCTGTGCCGACGTTTTCAGGCAAGCCGGTCAACGACGGAGAAATATTGTAGAGAACCCAGTGAACCCATTCGCGCTTTGGCGCGGCCGGGTCCGGCGCGTCGGGATCGTCCACAATGAGCGCAAGGCTTTGGGCGGAAGACGGAACGCCCGACCAGGAAAGGGGCGGTGAGATATCCTGTCCCTCGCCCGTATAGCGCGTCGGTATAGCGCCGCCATCAACGAAAACCGGAGATGTAAGAGCGAGGCTTTTTGTCATAACGTTTCCTCCTTGAGATGGGGACGGAGTGAGGAGCCCCCCAGCCATAACAGCCGCCACAACAAGGGCATAAAAAGGCATCCGCACCATATCCCTCTTCCGGACGACCGAGAAGACCCCATTGTAAAAGCGTTGTCGCTTGGGCTCAACCCGCACACACCCCTCTATTTTAAAGATTTTTACCCTTTGCAAGGAACTCCGGACGAAAAAGGGCTTTTATAGGGGCCTGAAAAGAGGTTATAACCCCTCCCATGAATGCGGATCCAACACAAAAAACCCTTTTTTCTCCGGCCTCAATCGACACATTGATCGACGATGCCCGGCAAGGACGCATGTTCATTTTGACGGATGATGAACATCGCGAAAACGAAGGGGATCTTGTCTTGCCGGCCCAGCATGCGACCGCCGAGGCCATTAACTTCATGGTGCATAACGCCTGCGGACTGGTTTGCCTTGCGATGGGCCCTGAGCTCATAGACCGGCTTGAGCTCCCCATGATGACGGACCACAACGAAGCCCGTTTTCACACAGGCTTTACCGTCTCGATTGAAGCGCGCGACGGGGTCACGACGGGAATCTCGGCCGCCGACCGCGCCCATACCATCCGTACCGCCGTCGATCCCGCAAAAGGCCCACACGATCTTGTCTGTCCCGGCCACATTTTCCCCATTCGCGCAAAAAAAGACGGCGTGTTCGAGCGTTGCGGACAAACCGAGGGCTCGGTCGACATTATGCGCTTGGCCGGGCTGACCCCTGCCGCCGTCATTTGTGAGATCATGAATGCCGACGGAACCATGGCGCGCTGGAACGACCTGACGATCTTCGCGCGGCAGCATTCCGTGAACATCGGAACGATTGCCGACCTCATCGATTATCGGCAAGCGCGCAAAGATAATCCCTTTTGCGCTCTGGGTTAAGGACGACAGCAATGGAGACACCCCGCCTTCCTGCAACCTTCCATTTTGACACGCCCCCCCACGTTTTGATTGTCGAGGGACGTTTTTATACGGACCTCGCCGACCTTCTGTTGACGGGGGCAACCGATGCCCTTAAACGCGTCGGCGCCACCTATGACGTCATAACCGTTCCAGGCGCCTTGGAAATTCCGGCGGTCATTTCTTTCGCCATCAAGTCGTTGGACTTCGATCCGGCGCGCCGCCGCAACGAAGGCTATATTGCGCTGGGGTGCGTTTTGAAGGGAGGAACCGACCACGACAAAATCGTCGCCTTCGAAAGCGCACGGGCCCTTCAGGATTTAGCCGTCACGCGCGCTCTGGCCATCGGAAACGGAATTTTAACATGTCCGACCAAAGAAAGCGCCTGTGAACGCGCCGATCCCGCACGCCTGAATCGGGGCGGGGCCGCGGCGGAGGCCTGTTTGCGCATGATCGAAATCAAGCGCATGTTCCGTCTATCGCCGAAACGGCGATGGACCGCTAAAAACTAGACGTCTTTTTCAGAAACGTTCGGTCAAAAAATGTCCATACAGTCCGGTCAAAACAAATCGCTCGCCACGTTGCGTCGGCTTGCGCGGCTCGCCGCCGTTCAGGGCCTCTATCAAGCCGAGCTTTCTCCAGAACCGTTGGAGGCCGTTATCCAACGTTTCCACGAAGATCCTTCCGTTCTTTTTTCAGAGGAACAAGCCGGTGCCTCCATCGACACCGAACTCCTCATGGTCATCCTTTCCGGAACGAAAGAGCATCGCGACATCGTCGACACAAGCCTCTCGGAAACCCTTGGCCCCACGCATTCCTTAGCGCGCCTCGAAGAACTTCTCAAAGCCATCCTGCGCGCCGGCGCGTTTGAGATTCTTTATTGCCTCGACACGCCCGAAGGCATCATCGTCAACGACTATGTCGATGTCGCCCACAGCTTTTTCGCCGCCAAGGAACCGGCCATGGTCAACGCCGTCCTTGATGCCTTAGCCAAAAAGAAGCGCCAGCCCTTGTAAAAGACCCGCCTGTGTTGCGTTAATCTCTTGTCAAAGATTGGACGCGTATGCTGTAGCCATGACGCGATCCCTGTCTGCCTTCATCTTTCTAAGCCTTGCAGCGCTGCCTTTCTCGCTCGGTGCCGCAACGGGCGTTGCGGCGGCAGAGGGTCATGGCGCGGCCAGCGTCCAAGAGGGGTCAGGCCTTTTTGAAAACGGCCCCATCTATGTAAATCTGTCCCCCCTGGTCGTCCCCATTGTCCGCGAAGACGGCGTTGAGCAAATCGTCTCTCTGCTCCTGACCGTTCATGTTAAAAGCACCGAAGCCTCCATGCTTCTCCAGAAAAACTTACCGCGCATCACGGATGCGCTTTACAGCCGCCTCTACGGATCGCTCGAAGCGACCTCCGGATTTGAGTATCGGTCAAAAAAACTCAACATCGAGACCATTAAAAGCAAGGCTGTTGATGCCGTAAGCAGCGTCATAGGCCGGGAAAACGTCGTGGACGTTTTAATCCGGGGTTTGACCCAGCGCATGCTCTAACCTTAGTGAAGACTCCAGCTTTTTATCGCAATGCCATAGAACGATTGCGATGACGGAACCCGCGCAATCGTCAGCGTCACGACAGCCCGCTCGCGACGCATGACGTTGTTGTTCGTCGCGTATGTCATGATGATGGGCATCTGGACAATCCACTGATACACGCCGTCAAGGGAAGCGCCTTGCCGTAAAATGACGGGAGAATTGGAAGGAACCGTCGTTAACACAAGCTGGTTCTGTTTGAAGGTCTTGCCGATCTCCATCTTCTGGAACGACGTCATATAGGCCTCCCAGCCCTTCGGCGTAAACCGCCACCGCTGCTGAGGCAAACGCACATCCATATCGCCGAATCCCATGGTCATCACTTCCGTGATGCTGGTTGTCGCCCAAGCCAAGACAGCGCGTGACGTCATGTTCGGAAAAGGCAGCCCGATCAGGTGCCGAACCTCCTTTTTGGGGGTAACGGCGTAGTAAAGATCGACGGGCGATGTAAAAGGAAGCAACAGGGCCAAAGCGAGGCAAAGCGCGCCGATAATCCACATTTGCTGAGTTATGCGGCGCTTAAGCTTGCGAAACTTAAAAATCGCCTCCGCCGTCGTTCCGGCGGCACGACGCGGTTTTTGTTCCGGCGGCTTGGCAGGAGGCGACGCTGTCCCGGAAACCGCGGCCGTCATTATCGGCCGCCCGTTGCGATGGGAACCCACTGAGCAATGCTTATGCCATCGGGGGTCTGAAGCGTTGAGACGCGCACGATTTGCAGCCGAAGCATCGTCTTGATGGGTCGCGGCGGCTGATCGCCGTCAAAACGAATGGTCGCGGGGAATTGCACAAACCATGTATAAACGCCGTTGTGGTTGAGCGCACTTTGGATTTCCGGCGCGCCGTCAATATCCATACTGACCACTAATTTTCTGGCCTCGACAGCGGCGATAAAATTGGCGTCCTTAAGCGCCTTGTTGAAGCTGCTCCACCCCGAAGGCGTAAATCGGCTGGAATTTTGCTGAAGCCGGGTTCGATAATCATGGTACCCGAAGCGCATGACGTTCTGGGCGGTCGAGGCCGTCCACGCAATGACTTGGGCCGGAGACAAATAGGGTTCGCTGAGCGGCACAATGTTAATGATGCGCCCGTCGGACGTCGTGGCAAAATAAATAGACCGCGTCTTCATCGTCATGGCGAGGCCGACGATTGTCAAAATGAGCAAAACGATAATGCCCGTCTGCACAAGACTTATCTTGAGCAGGAAGCGATACCCATCTCGATAGAAGGCGTTTCGATTAAGAACCGTGGCGATAGCGTTTTTGTTCGACATAACGTCCTCTCTCACAAGGGAAAGTCATTTTCGGACAACGATTGAGCCGCCGAGTACTCCGCCGAATGGCGGCAGGAAGGACAGATCCGGTTGTGCCGCCCCAAGGAGGGGAAAGGCCGCAAGCACATAAGACAAATACGCGTTGATGGCGTATCCGAGGTCGAGGCTTCCTCCGTGCGCACGGTCCGACGCGGCAAGGTCTTGCGCGGCGCGCCAGGCAGCGACGCATGGCGGCTTCCCGGTTTACGGCCCGGCGACAACCGGCGAGGCAGCCCCAAACGTGCGGCGCGAGTCATGACCGCGGCCACCGAGCGTCCCAGCGCATCGGCGATTTCCTGCGGCGGTTTTTTTTGCATCCACAGATCGCGCAAAAGGAGATCTTGCTCCCTCCACGAAGGGATTGCCAGAACAGAAGGCAGCATCCCTTGTCCGGTCTTGTCTTCCAAGGAAGAACCTTGATTTTTAATGTCGTCGTCTTCGTCCACGACGGTCCGCCTTCCATACAAAAACATGCCGTTTTAGGCATAAAGAACTTCCGCGCTTTTCCCGACTGCTTATGCGCAAGGCAACAGGCGCCCGAAAAAGGCTCTTACCCCAAGACATACCGCACAATTTACTCACAATCTGTTAAAGCGGCCGCGCTAAGCCGAAAAAGTTAGCCTTTCATCCTCCCTCTACGCCTTTGAAAAGGCGCTTTCAGACAGAAAAGCTTTAACCTTTCGTTTCCGCGCAAGAGGCATTGCTGGAACGCCCCAAGCAGCTTATAAACGCCGTCATCATGACTCGCCCGTCTTTTTCGCTGTTTTCTCTTTTTAAACCGCCTTCGCCCGAAGCGATGGGGGCCGAGTTAACGATCGCCATCAATTACTTAACACGCTTTTCCTTGCCGCTGAAACGCGACATCAAGGCTAAACTTGCCCCCCAGTCGGTCTCGTGGTTTCCCATCATTGGCCTGCTGATCGGTCTTGCCGGAGCAAGCATCGACTGGATTATGACGTTAATGCACATGCCCGGTGCGATTACCGCGACAACGGCCGTCATCGGCATGCTGTTCTTGACGCGAGCCCTGCATGAAGAGGAATTCGCCACGCTGATTGATTCCTGCGGCAAGCGCACGACATCCGAAGATCGCGGTGGCTGGCTCAAAGACAAGAAGTCCGTCCGCCATGGCACCGTCGGCATTATTTTGATTATCCTTTTGAAAATAACCGCCCTTGCCAGCCTGGCCGACAATCTTCTTGTCTTTCAGGCGCTGATTGTGTCGGCAAGCTGGTCCCGCGCGTTGATGGTCATCGCGGCGGCGTGGTTGACGCCGCTTGCGGGCGATCCTGTCGCCGACCATTTCCGAAACCCCCCGGCTCTTCACGTTGTTTTAAGCGTCGGCCTAGGCGTCCTGATCGCATCATGCGCGATGGGGGAAGACACGGCAACGGTTCTGGCGGCGGGCGCCATCGCCGCCCTGATCGTCGCACTGATCGGCGCAAACTTCCTTCGCGGCTACAACGGCGCCTTGCTGGGCGCGCTTCAGCAAATTGTCGAGGTCACGACGCTGGGTATCGTTCTCGCGCTTCAATAAAACAACGCTTACTTCATTTTTGCGCGCGCGTAAGGGTGTGGCCAATCGATATCGACGCCCAAAGCCTGCGCCGCATGCAAGGGCCAGTAGGGATCGCGCATCAAAGCCCGGCCGATGACAACGGCATCGGCCTGAGCGGTCGCAAGAATTTGCTCGGCCTGTTCGGCGCTTGTGATTTGTCCAACGGCACCGACGGGAATCTGAACGCCTTGCCGGATTGCATCGGCAAAAGGCACTTGATAGCCCGGCCCGGTGATAATCCGCGTTCCCGGAATAAGGCCGCCCGTCGAGACGTCGATAAAATCGACGCCGAGCCCTTTCATCTCAGAACACAACGACACCGACTGCGCCACATCCCAACCACCCTCGTCCACCCAATCCGTCGCCGAGAGGCGCGCGAAAAGCGGGAGCCGCTCCGGCCAGACGGCGCGCACCGCGCGTGTGACGTCAAGAACAAACCTCATACGATTTTCGAGGCTTCCTCCGTATTCGTCCGTGCGATGATTGGAAAGGGAGGAGAGGAACTGGTGCATCAGATACCCGTGCGCGACATGAAGTTCGAGCACATCATATCCGGCGTCGGCACATCGCTGCGCCGCCGCGGCAAACGCGTTAACAATCGCTTGGATTTCCCCCAGGCTCAGCTCTTTGGGGATCGGCGACTCTTGATCGAAAGACACGGGCGACGGCCCCACAACCTCCCATCCGCCTTTCTGGGGCCCAATATACCCGCGGCCTTCCCAAGGAAGACTGGTCGACGCTTTTCGTCCCGCATGGCTCAGCTGAATCCCCGGCACCGCACCGTTGTCTTTTATGAATTGAACCATGGGCCGCGCCGCCGCAACATGCGCCTCACTCCACATGCCCAAATCTCCCGGACTAATCCGGCCTTCGGGCATGACCGCCGTCGCTTCCTGAAGAAGGCACGCCGCGCCACCAATCGCGCGGCATCCATAGTGCGTCAGATGCCACAGCGTCGGCATGCCTCCCTCGGCGCTGTAAAGACACATGGGCGATAAAAAAATGCGATTCCTGAAGGTGACGCCGCGAAGCGTCAGGGGTGAAAAAAGTTTTTGTGTCATGTTGCCCTCCTTCCGCGCAAACAACGTTAACCGCCGATCTTGCTTTTTTAGGCCCGAGAATTCCCTTTAGGCAACTCTGCGGGTAAGAATAGATCCGACAATCCAATAACAACTTGAAAAACAATAACTTTTATAAAAAAGGTGTCCTACGAACGAAACTGGACTCCTGTATTGCCCTAAGTCTTTGATTATGTTATTGGCTCTCGTTTCGTTTGGAGGCCGGGAAATTCGCGGCTTCTGTCTCTATCACCTTTTACTCCCTGAGGAGGGATGCTTCGTGCAAGTTCTCGTTCGTGATAACAATGTCGACCAGGCGCTCCGCGCGTTGAAGAAGAAGCTTCAGCGGGAAGGCGTTTTTCGTGAAATGAAACTGCGCCGCAACTACGAAAAACCATCGGAGCGCAAAGCGCGCGAAAAGTCCGAATCGGTCCGTCGTCAGCGCAAAGTCGAACGCAAGCGCAAAGAACGCGAAGGCTGCTAGCCTAAGGCAACGTCGTGGCCGTTCCGTTTTTCGGAGTGGCCTTGGCGTCCGCCTTATAATAAATTGCAAGCGGGGGCCTGAGGCTTTGCAGGCTTCCGCCTTTCTTTTTTCAAGAGCAAGGTTTTATGGCAACACCTTCTCGCATTCTTCTGACCAATGACGACGGCATCGACGCGACGGGCCTCGAAGTGTTGGAAGCGTGCGTTCGAAGCATTGTGCCTGATGCCGATCTTTGGATCATTGCCCCCGAATCCGAACAAAGCGGAACGGCTCAAAGCGTCACCATGCACAACCCGTTGCGTTTGCGCACGTTGAACGAGCGGCGCTTTACCGTATCGGGCACACCCTCGGACTGCATGGTTCTTGGGCTTCAACACCTGATGCGCGACGCCCGGCCCGATCTTGTTCTTTCAGGGGTCAACGCAGGCATGAACGCCGGTTATGACGTCAACCTTTCCGGCACACTGGGCGCGGCCTTCACCGGCCTGATGTACGGCATCCCCTCAATGGGCATAAGCTTAAAACGCCTGACGAGACAAAACACCCCATGGCCCACAGCGCATTACGTGTTGCCGCCGTTGCTGTCCTTTTTTCTTGAGAAAGGATGGCCCGAGCGCCAATGCCTATCCGTCAATATTCCCGCCGTCCCTCCGGAAGAGATCAAGGGCTGGCGCGTCACCACGCCATCGACGGGACGCCGGCCTCCCTTCGCCATCAAACAGGGCGTGGATTTGCGCGACCGCGATTATTTTTGGGTTTACCCCCAACACCATGACTTTCATACGCCCGGCGAAGGAACGGACATCGACGCTTTGCTTCAAAACTATGTATCGATAACGCCCCTTTCCTTGATGCGCGAAACGGACGGGGCCTCGTGCCCCCTCCCCCCGCCACTCCCCAAAAGTCGATGACCCAAGGGCGCCCCCCTACCGATCTTTGGATACAGGCCTCCACGCGCACGGCCGCTCAAGAGGGCATTCCGGTAACCATTATCCATCGCGGCAATACGGTCATCGGCGCCCTTTTGCTCAAAATCAATTTGTTGAACGGCATGGCCTTGGTCTTCATGGAAACGCATTATGGCGAAACGCGTTTTTGGATGCCGGTTCTAGGACCCGAGCCCCTGCCGGAAAAGGACGCCGACGCGTATATGGCCGATCAAAGCCGCGCCGATCCCGACATGTGGCTTGTCGAGGTCGAGGATAAAAAAGGGCGCCTTTGGTTTTCGGGCAAAATCCTTGATCCCGATGCGCTTCCGTCCTAATCCCCAGGGCCTCCCGCCAAAAAGCTTGTGCGCACCTCGCGAAGTGCCTAGAAAAGAAGGAAAGATTTTCAAGGAGGCGCCCCCATGATCGTCCACGCGAACGGTCTTCTTTCGACGCTCGTTATGAGCCTCGTCGCCGCCTTTGCCGGAGGGCTCGCCGTTCGCGCCGTCAAGCTCCCGCCGATGCTGGGTTACCTTTTCGCCGGCATCCTGATCGGCCCCTCCATGCCGGGCTTCGTCGCCAATCAGGATATGGCGGCCGATCTCGCCGAAGTCGGTGTCGCGCTTTTGCTTTTCAACATCGGCCTGCATTTCTCCCTGCGCGACCTGATGAGCGTACGGCGCATCGCTGTTTTTGGAGCGCTGCTTCAAATGAGCCTGTCGTTCGCGCTGGGCAGCGCGGCGGCCAAATTCCTTTTGGGAACCAACGTGCCCACCGCCTTTTTGATGGGCCTCTCCTTCGCCATCGCCAGCACAGCCATTTCCTCGCGTATCTTGGAGGAAAAACGCCAGGTGGCGACCTTGGCGGGACGCATCGCCGTCGGCTGGCTCGTCGTTCAGGACATCGTGGCCGTTCTCGCCATGGTCGCCATTCCGCCGCTTCTGACTTACGAACGCGCCACCGAAGCCTCGATGGCCTCTTTGCTGGGCCGCACGCTTCTGGAAATCGCCGGCTTCGGCTTCGTCATGTTCTTCGTCGTCCGACGCTATGTGCCCAAACTTTTGGGCTATGTCGCACGCATCGGCTCACGCGAACTGTTCACCCTGTCGGTCATTGTCATCGCGCTGGGAATCGCGTATGGGTCGGCCTTGATCTTCGGCGTATCGCTCGCCCTCGGCGCGTTCTTCGCCGGCGTCGCCATCAGCGAGAGCGATCTGAATTATCACGCCGCCGCCGAAGCCTTGTCGATGCAGCAAATTTTCACCATTCTGTTCTTCGTTTCTGTCGGCATGCTGTTCGATCCGTCGAGCCTTTTAAAAGCGCCGCTCGAAATCCTGCTGGCGCTCATCGTCATCGTCCTGGGCATGGGCGGCGTGACCGCCTGCATCCTGATCGGCATGCGCGTTCCGCTCCATGTCGCGGCGTTGATTGGCGGCATGTTCGCTCAAGTAGGAGAAATGTCCTTCGTCCTGAGCCAAATGGGGGGCGATTGGGGCATCCTCTCGAAACACGATCAAAACCTGATCGTTGCCGTCGCGCTGGTCAGCATCATGATCAATCCCTTCATCATTTCACTGTTCCTGCGCGCCGGCAAATGGGCGATCGGGACAAAAGCCCTTATGCACTGGCAAAAATACGGCGAAATCGCGCTTCCCGACGTTCAGTCGCCCCTGACCGACCATGTCATCCTCGTCGGCCATGGACGCGTCGGAGGACGTGTGGCCGCCGGATTAAAACGAAACAACATCCCCACCATCGTCATTGAATCCGACAGGCGGCTTATGGAAAAACTCCGTCGAAACGGAACCATCGTCATCTACGGCGATGCAAGCCGCGAGCCGGTTCTGGCCGCTGCACGCCCCGACGCCGCCAACCTTTTGATCCTGACGATTCCTCAAGGTTCCCAAGCCCGGCAAATCATCGCGCTGGCCCGGCACATGAACCCCGATATCGACGTCATCGTTCGCGTCCATGAGGAAAGCGAGGCCAAAGCCCTCGCCAAACTCAACGTCAGCCTCGCCGTCATGGGCGAACGCGAAATCGCCATCGGCCTTTCGGCCTATGCGCTGCAACATTACGGCGTTGAATCCGGTGTTGTCCTCGAAACCTTGAACGAGCTCCGCTCCGGCACCGCGACGCCAGGGTGATTCGAGGCTCTGGTCGGCGAAAAAGCAAACGCGCGCGGCGATCAAAAAATCACGACGGAGCAAAGGTAAAGAAATGCTCGTGAGAAATCTGGTATGCAAGCCGCGCCTCTTCCAACTTCTTGCGCGTCAAAGATGAGCCCGGCCGCCGCGCAAGATAATTTGCGTCGACAGCAGCCCAGTCAACCAAGCCATCCTGAAGGTCAAAGGGAGATTTGCCAGAAATGGAATAATTTTTCCTCGCCGACATTGTCCCCCCTTGAGGCAGCGTTGTGTACACGTCATAAAGAGGCAGGACGGTTTTTCCCTCATACGTTCCGTTCGCAAGCCTCTTTTCGGCCTCTGTTGCATAAAGAATAATGCCCATGACGATTTCATGGTTCGGCGTTGACTGCCCGATGCTTTGGAAAAGTCCTTGAACGCTTCGAGGAGTCAGGTACATGGTAATACCCTCAAAAACGTAGAGCGTTTTGGCCTGCGGGTCGAATCCTTCGGTGCTTTCGACAAGGGCGACGAGATCTTCGGGTCGTTCAAGATCGACACTTCCATAATGGATGTTTCCAAGCTTTTTTCCGCCCAAAAATTTTTGCGCGAACCCTTCATCCATCAAGCTCCGCCGTTCGTCGATGATGGTCGGCAAGTCCGACAGGATAAACTGAACGTGCGGATTGCTTCTGGCATAACGCTCGGCAACCGTGTCGAGCCCGCACGCAGGAATAACGATCTGCGTCGCCCCATGCTTGATCGCCTCGCCCACGCAACGGTCTATGTACGTCTTTCTGCCCATATAGTGAGACGTAATCCCACTTCTTTCGAAAGACGCATCGTTCTCATACATCGCGCCGGTATAGTCCTTGGATCGCCCCCTGCGGAAAAGCTCTAATTCCGTCTTGCGAAAAGCCGTTTCTCGCTCGAGCCGATCAACATAAACCTCCGGATACTCTTTAACCTTGGCGATCTCCTCGGCAATATCCCGGTTGTCGGCCCCCATTCTTTCGATGAGATATTCCGCCATGGCGATCATGTCTTGGGGAAGCGCCGCAATCAGGTTCTCGTAACCCGAAACGGTTCCTTCCTTTTTGTGTTTTTCGTTCAAATAATGAATGGCCAGAATGGACTTCACCATATTGACGCCCTGATAACTTCTTTTTCTGTCCGGGGTCGCTGCTTGCGTTGCTGCGCGCATAAATTTCTCCAAAGAATAATATCTTTTCTGTCAAATCCGTAATTTCCACAAAGAATACCCTTTTAATAAAAAAATAACAAAATCATTGTACAAATGATATATTTTATATCATTCAGCCATAAAATTTGGATCACGCATGCACCGCATCTCGCCTTCACAATTACGCGCCGCTCGAGGCCTTCTTAATTGGTCCAGAGCCGATCTCTCAAAATATTCCGGGATCAGCGCCCCAACAATCGCCCGTTTTGAAAGCGGCATAAACGAACCTGAAACAAAAACGACGCGTGCGCTTTGGGATATTTTTGACAAACACCGAGTAATCTTTTCCGAACACCAAGGCGTTCGTTTTAAATCCGACGAAGTTGATGTTTATGACGGCATTGAGCGCTTCAACGATTTTTACGACTTCCTCTATGATCATCTAAACACATTCGGAGGGAACGTCTGCGTTTATACCTACAACGAATCTCTTTTCCCGCGCTTTCGCAAAGACCCCTCCCTTCACATGCGCCGCATGAAAGCGCTGTATGCCCAAAAGAAAATCACGTTCCGCATCTTAACGACGATAAGCGATTTTAAGTCCCGCGGGTACGGCGAGTTTCGGTGGCTGCCGAACCAACCGCCTACGCCCACAGGCTTTTATGCTTTTGGCAATTGTTTGGCTTTGATCTCTTTTGCCGACATGACGGCCCCACACATCGTCGTCATACAGTCGGCGCCTCTTGCTGAAGGATATAGGCAAGGATTTAACATCGCGTGGCGACTTGGAAGAGAGCCTCCGCCCGCAGACGTCATTCATAAGCTCAAAGAACAAGCCCTGCTGTTTGAAAAAGACGCCGAGGCCGACCCCATGCAGCCATGAACCGCTCATGATGGATTAGAGAAGCCGAAAAGAAGGGCGGGCCCCTACTGGCGAGATAAAGGGCGGACGATCAGGAGAAATCCAACAAACAAACGAAAGCCCGCGGGATCTTCCCCGGTTAGAGGCCGCGGAGAAATTCGGGGCGGAGGGCGGCCGCGCCGTCGCGCGCGTCCGCCACGATAGCGACAAGACCGTCGCGATCCTGCGGCAACGTGCCCGCAAGGGGCAAACAGTTCGACGCGTGATTGGAGCGGAACACCACCGGACGCGGCGGGTTCAGGCGCGAGAGTAACAAATGCAATTCCTCGAGAACCCCGAGATCGTCCTGAGGCTCGAAGGGCGTTCCGTCCCGTTCGAAGCGCGACACAAATGTTCCGGCCTCTTCCGGACTGAGCATCAGTTGCAGGGTCGAAAGAAAATCGGGCGGCGCGCGGTTGATGAGCGCGGCCGTGCCTTCGATGTGATCCCGCCATAAACGGCGTCCGCCGAGCCCAAGGATCACCGTCGCCGAAACGGCGATGCCGGAATCGTGCGCAAGGCCGAGGGCCGAGGCAATTTTGTCGGGGTTCGCCCCTTTTCGAATGCGCGCAAGAATATCGGCCGAGCCGGATTCAACGCCAAAGTAAAGAAGCGTCAGCCCCTTCTTGCGCAAGAGCGTCAATTCCTCGGGCGACTTTCTGTTCAAATCGAGAGGCGTCGCATAG
This sequence comes from Alphaproteobacteria bacterium, assembly GCA_028690155.1. GTDB lineage: Bacteria > Pseudomonadota > Alphaproteobacteria > UBA9219 > UBA9219 > CAIXLI01. The sequence continues at coordinate 43,294 of JAQVBU010000001.1, forward strand.
CACGACACCCGCTCAAGACGAACAAACCGCACCGCCAATTCGTCCAAGATCGCGGCGAGGTCGTCGGGTGGAAGAGCCAGGGCGTCACCGTCGGCGAGAAACACGCGCCTCGTATCGGGCTGCTCTTCTGCGGCCAGAGCGATGTCGGCAAAAACCTCCTCGCGCGACCGCGCCCGGAAGGTTTTGCTCTTGTACATCGAGCAGAAGGTGCAGCGATTATGCGAGCAGCCGAGGGTCGCCTGAAGGATCAGGTTATTTCCCTCGCTCGGCGGACGATAAACCGGCAGATCGTAATGAAGCATTCCTAAAAACCCCTCACTGGCGTGGCACCAGAGCCTTTTGTTTTTTTCTATCGGGATTGTCCCGACCGTCCAATCTCCATGCCGCAGGGCAAGCTCCCAATAAAGTTGTTCTACCATAACAAGGCGGCATGGGTAACGGACGCGAAGGTACGGCAAGATACCCCTAAAATAGGGAAGCGCCTGAACGGAACGAGAGCAAGCGTCTTTGTATCGATCATCGGAATTAAGGTTAACGTACCGCTTCCTGTATCGTATTGCTTGTTAAAGCATAGCCCCTTGAAAGTAAAACGGGCTGGTTTCGACAGCGCTTTGATGATAAAAATAATATCGTATTTTTGCGCCGCTGAGCGCTGACGCTCACCGGTTACCGGAAAGGAAAAACATGAAAAACGCCTATAACGTCGTGCAGATCGGAAATAAAATGGTCGATCTCGTTATCGATCTGGATACGGCTCGGATGAATTTTATAAACACCCGGCTTGAACAAACCGATTCTTCTCTTCCTAAGCTGTCCCCTGTCGGCGGCCATTACGATGTGCCGGAAATGCACACCGCGCTGAAACGTATTATCCTTGATAATTGGGATGCTTTGGGTGCGCGCAGGGCCGAAGGCGGCTCGTGCTACAATACTGGCCGCGCCGCTTTGGTTGGGGCGGAAGCGTTGTGTGGAAAAGACGTGGCAAACCGCCTTACGATTGACCACATTGCGACCTCTAATGTTCTAGACGCGATTGTCGCTAACATGCCTACGATGCAGAAAGACGGTGTGTTGGTTCGCGAAAAATATCTTTGCAAGAATCCGACCGCGCGCGCCGTTTCCTTGTCGGAAGCGCAGATCGCCTCGTTGGCAAGCTGTGACGTTCTCTTCTTTCCGCTCTCGACGCCGAACGCTTATCCGAACCTGTTAGACCAAGCCTTAAAAATTGTCGAAACGGAAAATCCGAACGACGTTGAGATTATCGGAACCTTTCATGGCTATAACGCCGAAAAGAGTCCGGTTAAGCATTGGGCCGGAATGAATGCGGCGACGGTTTGGGTTGGCAATGAAAAAGAACTCGGCACACCGGAACTCGCGAACATGCGGGCGGCCTTTCTTGATATGGGCGACGCTCTGTTAGTCGAAACACACGGGGAAAGGGGGCTCCGTCTCTCGACAGGGGATTTCCGCAAAGATTATCCCGCCGTCCCTGTGCAGGAAGTTTTGGGGTGTGCCATTGAGGGAACGGCCGGCTGCGGCAACGGGGTCGAAGGCGCAACAATCCTGCATGCGTCAGGCCTGAGCGGCGGCAAAACCAAAGAGGACAAAGTAAACTGGCTCGGCGCAGCGGCAAACGCGACCGCAGCAGCGGCTACGACCTTCCCGGGAACGACCTTGACGTCTGCACAGATTCCTTTAGTGCGGAAGGGATTTAACTATCTGACTGGGCACACGCCCCGCTAATACAACGGGACGTTCTGAAAACCCAACACCGCCGAGCCTTTCGGCGGTGTTGGGAAAAGTTTTTTCGTTTTACAACGCCCTGTCTTTGACAAAATCTAATTCGATAGAGCGGCGGGTCCTTCCCCGGCTGGCGGCAGGACTGCATGGAAGCGGTAGGTTGCGGAAGGAAAGATAAACGAAAGCCCCCAGCGGCGGCGCCGGCTTGCCGAGGCGGTGCTCACACGGCGGGCAGGGCCCGTGCGCGTCGGCGCACATAAACAAAACGGGATCGCTTTCCCATTGGCTGGGCTGCATGGTAACGGCAGCTTGCGGAAAGAAAAATAAACGAAAGCCCCCAGCGGCGGCGCCGGCTTGCCGAGGCGGTGCTCACACGGCGGGCAGGGCCCGTGCGCGTCGGCGCACATAAACAAAACGGAATCGCTTTCCCATTGGCTGGGCTGCATGGTAACGGCAGCTTGCGGAAGGAAAGATAAATGAAAGCCCCCAGCGGCTGCGCTGGTGGGTGCGACAGGGATTGAACCTGTGACCCCTACCGTGTGAAGGTAATGCTCTCCCGCTGAGCTACGCACCCATATCGCAAAGCCTTCCGGCGTGCGGGACCTCGGCCATAGCTTTTTTGCTCGTCGGGGTCAAGGGCTTGATGCCCCCGACCCCGTAAAGAAGCAAAAAAATCCGGCGGTCACGCTTAAGAGAAGTACTGGCCGCCGTTGATGGCGAACGTCGCGCCCGTGGCGAACCCGGCTTTGTCCGAGGCGAGGAAGACCACCATGGCGGCGATTTCCTCGGCCTTACCGAGACGCTTGACGGGGATCTTGGCCACGATCTTCTCGAGCACCTCGGGCGGCACGGCGCGAACCATGTCCGTGTCGATGTAGCCCGGCGCGATGGCATTAACCGTAATGCCCTTGCTGGCGGATTCTTGAGCCAGCGCCTTGGTGAAGCCCAAAATACCGGCCTTGGCCGCCGAATAGTTGGTTTGACCGGCCTGACCCGCCTGACCGTTGATCGAGCTGATGTTGATGATGCGTCCGAAGCCGCGTTCGCGCATGCCTTCGATCACAAGACGCGACATGTTGAACACCGAATCCAGATTGGTGTGCACAACATCATGCCAATGTTTGGGCGTGGTCTTGTGCAAGAAGGCGTCGCGCGTGATCCCGGCGTTGTTGACCAGAACATCGACGGGGCCGAGATCCTTGGTGATCTTTTTGACCGCCTCTTCGCACGCATCAAAATCGCCCACATCAAATTTATAGGTCGCAATGCCGGTGTTGGCCGAAAACTTCTTGGCCGCCTCGTCGTTGCCCTGATAGGTCGCTGCAACCGCATAACCTGCGTCCTTCAAGCCTTCGCAAATAGCGGCGCCGATGCCGCGGGTGCCGCCCGTCACAACGGCGACTTTTGAGGTTTCTTTTGTCATAAATCATCTCCTGAAAGATATCGTTGTAAGGTCGTAACGACGGGTGTTGTTGAACACCCGCCGTTTTTCGAGAGTCAGCGTTCGACGCACATGGCGATGCCCATGCCGCCGCCGATGCACAGCGTGGCCAATCCCTTTTTCGCGTTACGTTTCTGCATTTCATAAAGCAGCGTCACAAGGATGCGCGCGCCCGAAGCCCCGATGGGGTGCCCCAAAGCGATGGCGCCGCCGTTCACGTTGACCTTGGACGTATCCCATCCAAGCTCTTTGTTCACGGCCAAAGCTTGGGCCGCAAACGCTTCGTTGGCCTCGATCAGATCGAGGTCGCCGATCGCCCAGCCCGCTCTTTCCAAAGCCTTGCGGGACGCCGGGATCGGACCCGTGCCCATAATCGACGGATCGACGCCCATCGTGGCCCACGAAGCAATGCGCGCCAGAGGCGTCGCACCGCGCTTGGCCGCGTCTTCCTCGGTCATCAGAACGACCGCCGCCGCGCCGTCGTTGATCGACGAGGCGTTGCCCGCCGTCACGGTGCCGTCCTTCTTGAAAGCCGGACGAAGCTTGGCCAACGCATCGAGCGTCGCCCCAAAACGGGGGTTCTCGTCCTGATTTACGGTCGTATCGCCCTTGCGGCCCTTGATAATCACGGGCACGATTTCATCGGCAAAACGGCCCGCCTTGATCGCCGCTTCGGCTTTCTGCTGCGAGGCCACGGAAAATTCATCCTGCATCTCGCGCGTCAAGCCGAACTTCTCAGCAACGTTCTCGGCCGTGATGCCCATATGATAATCGTTAAAAGAATCCCACAAGCCGTCCTTGACCATGGTGTCGATCATCTTGGCATCGCCGAGTTTGGTAGGCTGGCGCAGAAGAAGCGCGTGCGGCGCGAGGCTCATGCTTTCCATGCCGCCCGCAACGACGATCCCGTTGTCGCCCGACTTGATGGACATAAAACCATTGGCGACGGCGCGCAAACCCGACCCGCAAATCTGGTTGACGGCCATGGCGGGCCGTTCGACGGGAATACCGGCATTCACGGCCGCCTGTCGGGCAGGTCCCTGACCCTGCGCCGCCGCGAGAACTTGGCCCAAGACGGTCTCGGAAACCTCCTCGGGCGCGGTCTTGGCGCGGGAAAGCGCCTCTTTAATGCAAACGGTAGCCAACGACGATGCGGGTAGCGAACCGAGCGAGCCGTTCAACGTACCAACGGCCGTACGAACGGCGCCAGCGATAACAATAGATGATGCCATGAGCGAATCCTAACTGTGAAAGGTGAAAAAGGAGGGAAAAGGTCTGGTGACAGTAAAACCTGCCCTTTCGTGAATCAAGGGTATAGCCGTGCAGTGCACAACAGGGCCTCGCGCCCAACCGCACGAAGGCGTGGGGGCGGGGTTGTTTTGGGGCTTTTTCTAATTATTTGACCAAAGGGGCAACGCATATTAAATTCAAGGTGTTTAGATTCGCATAAGGAGTGCGCCCATGACTGAAACGACCGTGACCCGCGCCCAATTGGCGGAAGCCATCTATCAGGAAGTCGGTTTGTCCCGAAACGATTCGGCACAGCTTGTCGATGAAATTCTCGAAAAAATTAGCGTTGCGCTTATCGAGGGGGGCTCGGTGAAGTTGTCGTCATTCGGAAGCTTCCAAGTGCGCGGCAAGGGCGAGCGCATCGGGCGCAATCCCAAGACGGGAGAGGAAGTTCCGATCAAGCCACGCCGTGTTCTGATTTTCCGTGCCAGCCATGTTTTGAAGGACAAGATCAATCGCGCGCTTCTCGGCACGGCGCAGGGGGCGGCATGAACGAAGGTTCTCTTTCCGTCTCCACCGAATCAAACGTGGCTTTCTCGACGGGCGACGTCAAGTCTCCCACGGCTTTTCGCACGATCAGCGAAGTCGCCGAACGTTTGGATTTGCCGCAGCACGTGTTGCGCTTCTGGGAAAGCAAGTTTCAACAGATCCGGCCGCTTAAACGTGGGGGCGGCCGTCGCTATTACCGTCCTGAAGACGTTCGCATCATCCACGACATCAAGGATCTTCTCTATAATCAAGGGTTCACCATTCGCGGCGTGCAGAAGCTGCTGCGCGAAAAAGGGGCGTCCGCTCTCGTACGCTCCGTTCCGGCGCCAGGGATGATGGAGACCGCGCGTCCAAAGGCCGCGGCAAAACCCTCACGCGCGACGACGAACGAACTTTCCTTCGACCGTCGTCAGGAGATGGAAGGACTGTTGGCTGAGCTAAAGTCCATCCGGCGGATCCTCCAAAAAAACGGCATCTAAATATCCGTGCAAAGAATCGTCGCCCTCCAAAGAATGGGCCGGCGCACGGCGGCACTCAAAACAACACTAACCGATAAAAAAGAAACATACGATCGTTTCGAGCCAAGCTCCGGTTACGTTTACCTAATTTAACAAAAACGCCCACAAATAAAGGAAATGGGCGGGGCTTTGTCCTTGCTTTTTTCGTTAAAGATGTGTTAACGGTCAGGCCTTCTAATCGCCTTTATTCCGTAGGAGAAACGAATGTTTGGCCCAAAAGATAAGCACAAGAACACCCCTTCCGATGCGGTCGTCGACGAAAGCGCGTCCTCGTCGCGCAACGAGCTTCCACGCGCCATGACGGCGCCGTCGCGCCGCATGCCCGATGTAAGCCGGCGCTCAACGCCCGTCAGCGCCGATGGGCGTAAATTGATCGTTGGTGACGGCCTTTCGCTATCCGGCGAAATCACGTCGTGCGATATTCTGGTCGTTGCGGGCAAAGTCGAAGCCAAGTTGACGGACGGAAAACTCCTTGAGATCAACGAAACAGGACAATTCCGCGGAAGCGTCGAAATTGAAAACGCCGACATCGCCGGTCGTTACGATGGGCAGCTTGTGGTTCACGGGCGCCTGACCGTTCGTTCGACGGGTCGCATCAGCGGCATGGTCAAGTACAGCGAACTTGAGGTTAATGCCGGTGGCCAGATTATCGGGGAAATGCAAGTCTCGAACGGCGGCGCCGCGTCTCAATCGTCCGGCGTTGGCGGCTTCAAGAACGCTGCAAAATTCACGGCACTGCTTGAAGACGAGAACGAAGCCTCGGCGACAGATGATCGGAAAAGCGCCTAAAAAACGGCGTTTTCTTTAAGATACGGTCTTCGATAAAAACGGCTACTCCGCACTAGCGGTTGTGGCCGTTTTTTTATGAACAACCAAAATAATGATAAAAAAGACACACGTCCATTATTCTGGTGTGCGACGCAAATAGGGGCGTGACAAAAAGTTAAGAATGGTATAAAAGTTAACCTTAATAAGGACGGGGAAATTCCTTGGCCCTTAGTTCCCAATTCAAGTGCTCTAGGAGGCATGATGTCGAAGCCGTTCACAAACCCGTTTTTTGAAGCGGATATGTCCAAGATGTTTGATATGTCGAATTTCGATATGTCGGCGATGTCCAAAATGTTTGATATGTCTAAGCTCATGGATAGCGGCAAAATGTTCGACATGACAAAAACGATGGGCAACATGAAGATGCCCTCAATGCCCCTGTTCGATATCGAAGCTCTTATGGCGCTTCAACGTAAAAACATTGAAGCCCTTTCGGCCATGAACCAAGCGGCCTCTGAAGCCATGATGGCTCTGTGGCGCCGCCAAGCCGACAGCTATCGCCAAATGATGGAAGAAGCCGTTCAGATGGTGCAAGCCGTCATGGCGTGCAAAACACCTGAAGATAAAGCGATCAAGCAAGCCGAGGTGAGCAAGGCCGCCATGGACAAGTACATCGCCAATCTTCGCGATGCTTCGGAGACGATCGCGCGTTGCAACACCCAAGCCATGGAAACGGTCGGGTCGCGCGTAAACGAAAGCCTTAACGAGATGGCCAATCTGGTTAAGAGCAACGCCACGGCGGACGCCGCCTAAGCCGAGAGAAGGTTCTATTTTGTACTCCTTCAAAGGGTTAATTATAACGGGCATGATGCTTTTGAGCATCATGTCCGTTTCTGCTTGCGGCAAAAAACCGGCTTCGGTCGACCCGCCTCCCGGGGCACAGGAATCCGATTATCCGCGCACCTATCCCGATCCAGCCCTCAATCTTTAACGAATAAAAAGCTAATGATTTTATGGCGTTAGTGATAAAGGGAAAGAAACTTTTCTCGCGCATCAAAGGCGTGGTATATTGCGCTAAGGCCGTCGGAAAGACGGCTTTTTCACGTATAGGGTAGGTTTTTCATGAGTTGGCTCACAAACTTTGTCCGCCCCAAAATTCGCGCGCTTGTCGGCGAAAAGAAGGAAGTTCCCGACAATCTCTGGGAAAAGTGCCCCGGCTGCAACGCGATGTTGTTTAAAAAAGATCTTGAAGCCAACATGAACGTCTGCCGTTCGTGCGGATTTCACCTAAAGCTTGATCCGGAGACGCGGCTTAAGAGCCTTTTTGATGATGAAGTGTTCGCGCTTATCGATACGCCGAGAGCCGTGACGGATCCGTTAAAATTCCGCGACCAAAAAAAGTACGCTGACCGCTTGAAGGCCGCGCAAACAAAAACAAAGAAGGCTGATGCCGTCATCGTTGGGTCGGGCGAAATCATGGGCGTCCGCGCCGTTGTCGCGGTTTTCAACTTTGCCTTCATGGGCGGCTCCATGGGCGCGGCGGTAGGCGAAGCCATCGTCGCGGCGGCCAAGCATGCCGTCGCAACACGTTCGGCCTTTATCGTTTTCCCGGCATCGGGCGGTGCGCGCATGCAGGAAGGCATGCTGTCTTTAATGCAAATGCCCCGCACGGTTATCGCGGCGGATCTTGTCAAAGAGGCCGGCCTTCCCTTTATCGTCGTGATGACCGATCCTACGACGGGCGGCGTTACGGCAAGCTTTGCTATGGTGGGCGACATTCATATTGCGGAAAAAGGCGCTTTGATCGGCTTTGCGGGCGCCCGCGTGATCGAAAACACCATCCGAGAAACCCTGCCCGAAGGCTTCCAGCGCGCCGAGTATCTCAAAGACCATGGCATGGTCGACATCGTCGTCGAAAGAAAGAATTTGCGCGAAACGCTCGGGCGGATTTTGCGTCTTTTGCGCGGACGCAAACACATCAAAAAAGGAAGCGTGTCGGGTCCCGTTCCGCATGGCGCGCGCCTGCGCAAAGCCTAAAACCGATTCTCGCCAACGCATGGCGTCAAAAGGCGCCAAGCTTATCGCAATCGGCTCTGATGCTCAGCGGCAAGGCGGTTTTTCCCCCATAAAAGATGATCTTGCCGCACGCCGTTGATTTGCATGTAGTCCTTGGCATAGCCCTCTTGCTCGAATCCGCAGTGACGTAAAACCGTTTTGCTCGCTTCGTTGTGAGGAAGACAGCTGGCTTCAACGCGCTGAAGATTTAAAAAAGAAAAAGCAAAATCGCAAACAAGGCCTAAAGCTTCGGTCATATAGCCTTGCCCGGCATAAGGCTGGCCCATCCAATAACCGACGGTTCCTTTCTGGGCGGCGGCATATTGAATGTTGTTGAGCGTAATCCCGCCGACAAGGATGGGGAGCGGCTCTTGCTTCAGAAGAATAGAAAAAGCGTATCCGCGCCCGGCCCGCCATTCGCGCCACGAACGACGAAGAAGGGAACAAAAATGGCCATAGCTCAAGGCATAAGAAGGCCATTCCGGCTCCCACGGCTCAAGATACGAGCGCCCCTGTTCACGAAGGAAACGCCATGCATGCCAGTCTTCGGCCTCGGTCAAGCGCAACACCAACCTTTCGCCTTCAAGCACAGCTTCGAGAGGAAAGGCCCGAGGCTTCGGAGGTCGGCGAAACAAGGAGACCAAAAAATCAATCACGCAAGCCTCGCCACAATGCTGTCATACGGCTCGAGAGCCTCTAACGGCCCAAGCGCCGTAACAAGGGGCTTCTTCGAAAAGACTTTGTGAGCAGCGTCTTTGACCGCGTCGGCATCCACGGACAAAATCCTTTGCACAAGGACGTCGGCCGGAATGGGCTTGCCGTGCGCCAACATTTGACTTCCCAGCATCTCGGCACGCCGCATCACACTGTCACGTCCCATCAAAAACTCGGCGCGAACCTGTGCCTTGGCTCGACGAAGTTCGCCGCGCGTAACCGTTTTCTGCATATTCTTAAGCTCTTGGCATATGACAGGGACAAGTTCGCGCAAACGCTTGGGGTCCGTGCCCGCGTAAATCTGAAAAAGCCCCGCCTCGCGCAAACTCGCATGCGACGAATGCACCGTGTACACAAGGCCCCTTTTCTCGCGCACCTTTTGGAAGAGACGCGACGACGAACTTCCTCCCAAAATCAAGGACATCACTTGCGTGGCGTAATACGATGCCCGTGTCTTATATCCGGGGCCGGCAAACGCAAAAAGAAGATGAACTTGTTCAATTTCCTTGTCCTGCCGGACCATGCCGGATCGAATGCGCGCACGCACGATCTCCGCACGGCGGCCGCGAGGCACCTTCGCAAAACGGGTGCGCGCCATGGCCACGAACGCGTCGTGATTGACCCGACCCGCAGCCACAAGAACCATGTTCGACCCGACGTAGTGTTTGCGCACATAAGAGGCGACGGCATCGCGCGGCAGGTCCGCGATAACTTTGGCCGATCCCAAAATAGGACGGCCGACCGTCTGTTGGGGCAACGCGCCGCCATACATAAGATCATAAGCGACGTCCTCGGGCGAATCGAGATCGCGCCCGATTTCCTGCAACACAACCATCCGTTCGCGCTCCAGCTCCTTCGGCGCAAAAACGGAGCGCAACAACATATCCGATAAAACATCGAGAGCCGTCTCGGTTTCTTCGGGAAGAACGCGGGCATAGTACACGGTAGCCTCGCGCGAGGTGTGCGCGTTCATCGACCCGCCCTTGTTCTCGATCGCCGAGCTCAACGCATAGGCCGATCGCGTCTTTGTGCCCTTGAACATCATGTGCTCGACCAAATGCGCCACGCCGTTCGCGCGCCACGGCTCGTGCCGCGTGCCCACGCCGACCCAAACGCCCGTCACGACGCTTTCGGCATCGGGCATCGCATCGGTTGCTACAAGGATTCCGTTATCAAGTTCTGTTATACGAACGACCATTGTTTCTTTCTTTCGTCAATAAAAGCCGCCACCCGCTCGACATCCGCGGGCAAGGAAACGTTTCGCTCCTCGCCGCTTATGAGCGCCTCGACCTCCGAAGGAAGAGACGGCACAAACCCAAGAGCTCGTCGGATGGTTTCCGGAAATTTTGCCGGATGGGCGGTTGCCAGACAGTAAACGGGCTCCTCGTCTTTTTCCAGCGCCGTCTCGGCCACACGAACGCCTACAGCGGTATGAGGATCAAGCACATAGCCGTAGGCGTCATAAAAAGTCTTAATGGTCGCCAGCGTCTCGTCGTCATTGGCCCAGCCTGCCGCGAAATCCGTGCGCGTCGCGGCTAATTGTTCCGCCGTTACGGCAAACGACCCCTTTTGCCTCAAAGCCTCCATCAGGGCGCAAACCCGCTCGGAGCGGCCTTGGCAAAGATCGAACAAAAGACGTTCAAAATTACTACTGATCTGAATGTCCATACTGGGGCTCAACGTCCGACAAACGCCCGTCGGCTCCATCGTCCCGTTCTCGAAAAAGCGGGTCAGGATATTGTTTTTGTTGCTGGCCACAACGAGCTTCTTGATGGGAGCGCCACATTTCTTAGCGACATAACCGGCAAAAATATCGCCAAAATTTCCTGTGGGAACGACAAACGTCGGCGCGCGATCCGATCGCGCGGACGCAACGACGTAATAAACCACTTGGGCAAGAATCCGCAGCACATTGATGGAATTCACGGTTGTCGGCCGCCAGGACTCCCGCCGCGACGGATCGGCAAACAATGCCTTCACAATGCGCTGGCAATCATCGAACGTCCCATCGATGGCAAGCGCATGCACATTCGGCGCACGCACGCACGTCATCTGTTTGCGCTGGACATCGCTGGGCCCCTTATCGGGATAAAGGATAAACACGTCGAGCCCCTCGCGGCCGGCGAGCGCCGCCATAGCCGCCGAGCCCGTATCCCCTGAGGTCGCCCCCAACACCGTGCGACGAACGCCGCTCCCCTGCAAAAAGTGGGCGAACATAAGGCCCACAAACTGAAGGGCGACGTCCTTGAACGCCAGAGTCGGCCCATGGAACAACTCGATAAAATGGAAGGGCCCCCGAGCGATGATGGGAACAACCTCAGGATCACGAAACGCGCCATACGCTTTTGCGATAACAGCGGCCAACGCATCATCCGCCATAGCGCCGCTTAAAAAAGGCCGAAGCACCCGGAAGGCCGTGTCTTGATACGAAAGCTCGCGCATAGCCGCCACGTCGGCCGCCGCAAATTGTGGCCATTCCACAGGCAGATAAAGGCCGCCGTCCGGGGCCAAGCCCTCCAAAGCGGCACGGCGAAGGTCGACCTCAAAATCCGAAGAACGCGTGCTACGAAACAGCATGATCTCCTTCCAGCGGCGCCGTCGCCTCCTCAAGCCATAAACGAACGCCGTCATCCACAACAAGGTCTTCAAGGCCTTTGCGCACCCGCTTATGATAAGCATTGATCCAGGCGATCTCTTTATTCGAAAGAAGCGCGACCTCGATCAGTTTTCGATCAATAGGCACCAAGGTCAACATATCGAATCCCAGCATCCGGTTTTCCGAGCCTTCGGCGTTCACCCGCTCGACAACCGTCATAAGACTTTCGATCCGAATGCCGTAGGCGTCCTTTTTATAGTACCCGGGCTCGTTCGACAGGATCATGCCGGGCGCAAGCGGCGTCACGCTTCGCAACGAAACGCTGGGGGGCGACTCGTGCACGCCCAAATAACAGCCAACGCCATGCCCTGTTCCGTGGCCATAATCGCATCCGATTTCCCACAAATATTGACGCGCCAACACGTCCAGATCCGCCCCTGTCGTACCGCGGGGGAACCGGACCGCCGCCAACGCAATATGGCCCTTAAGAACACGGGTAAAAAGCTCCTTCATCGCCGCGGTTGGCGCGCCGAGGACAACCGTGCGCGTCACATCCGTTGTGCCGTCAAGATATTGGCCGCCGCTGTCGAAAAGATAAAGCTGGTCCTGTTGAAGCGGCGCATTGGTTTGCTCGGTTGGCGTATAGTGGACAAGCGCCCCATGCGCCCCCGTTGCCGAGATCGTGGCAAAGCTCGGCCCCCGGTAGCGAATGGCCCCCTCGCGAAACCGTTCGAGAGCCTGCGCCGCGCTGATTTCCGTTTCGGCCGACTGTGCCCCATGCGTATCCAGCCAGGCCAAAAAAGACGTGACGGCCGCTCCGTCGCGTCGATGCGCCGCGCGCATGCCCTCAAGTTCGGCCGCATTCTTGATTGCGCGCGACAAGGCACAAGGATCGGGGCCGCGTTCAACCCTTGCCTGCGCCGCCGTCAAGGCGTCGATCACCCAGCTTGGCGCCCCGGTGGGATCGACCAGAACGAGCCGTTGCGCTCGCGCCAAACGATCCAAGGCAATCGGAAAGTTTTCCGGCGGCTCAATCGACACGTCTTTATCAAGATGCGCCTTGACAGCGTCCGTCACCTTGCACAAATCGACAAACCACTGAACGCCGCCCGCGTCGTCAAGAATCGCTCGGCTCAACGGCAGGGGCGTATAGGGCACATCGCCGCCGCGCACATTAAGAAGCCATGCCACCGACGCCGCATCGGTTATCACGGCCGCCGCAAGACTCCGCCGACGCAGCGCCGCAGCAATGTCCCGCCTCTTTTCCGAAGACGGCTTGCCTGCATACTCTAAAGGATGCGGAAAAGCCGGGGCCGCGGGAGGAGGGGGTTGTTCCTCCCAAACGATATCGACAAAATTCCGCGCGACGGACACAAGCGACGCGCCAAGGGGTTCTACCGTCTTGGAGAGGCGTTCAATCCCGCTTGTGGTATGAAGCCATGGATCGTAAGCAAGACGCATACCGGGGTGCGCTTGCTCCGCCAGCCAAGCCTCGGGGCGTTTCGCCGCAATATCGAAAATCTCATAAAGATGCCGTGAAACCTGTTGCGCCGCCTGAAGCGTATAGCGGCTGTCCGTAAAAAACGCCGCCCGGTTTTTCAACACAAGAACCATTCCGGCCGATCCCGTGAAGCCGGTCAGAAACGCAACGCGTTCGGCACAGGCCGGAAGGGCTTCGTTTTGGTACAAATCGGTGTGCGGCACGATAAAGCCGTCAAACCCGGCACGCGTGATTTCGCGGCGCAGGGCGGAAAGTCTTTCGGAATAATCAGGATGCGTCATGGCGTTATTTTGCCCCTTTTTACCGGATAAACGCAAGCGCCGCCCACCCGCCTTTTTCCCAGCGATCGAGAAGGGAAAAGCCTTGAAGGCGATGAGCCGCGATAACAGTCCGTGTCTGAGACGTCAACATCCCAGAAAGAAAGGCGAGGCCTCCGGGGCGAAGGTTTTGCGCCGTTTGAGCCGCCAACGCGCACAAAGGGGAAGAAAAAATATTGGCCATAATCGCATCATAAGGAGCCATGGCCCGAACAAGAGCCGGAGCATAGCCGCACCCGTGGCATACAAAAAGACGGCCGCCGAAGCCGCTCTGCCGCACGTTCCGCCGCGCCGCCCGAACGGCAGCCCTGTCGTTATCCACACAAACCGCCGCCGCGCGCGTTGCGCGAACACAGGCCAAAGCCAGGATTCCGGATCCGCAGCCGATGTCGGCCACGCGTTCGGGGAGGAAACCACGCCGCAAGGCGCGATCCAAAAGCTCTAAGCATCCTGTCGTCGTTGGATGAGTCCCGGACCCAAAGGCTGTTGCGGCATCAAGCGCGACAGCGTATCGCCCCGCCGGCCGATTGGCCCGTGCTTCAATATCCCCGACCAGCCATCGGGCAATTTTTTGCTGAGGAACGCCTTGCGCCACAACGCGCAACCAATCTTTTTGCGGCGCCGGAGCGATCGTCACAACGGGCGGATCAATCCCCAACGCGGCCGCGAGAAGCGCCATCCGAACTCTCAACGCGTTCCGATCCGGTTCGCTCCCATAAAGAACTTCTATTCTTTGTCCTGAGGAAGAATCCATAACCGTAAGGGCAGCGGCATCTTCTTCCAAAACACTCGAAAAGGCGGCGACCGCGCTTTCCGGCACAATGGTCATCAAAAGCCAAAGAGCTTCGGTTCGTCGGTCTTTCGTCAAAAGCCTACCGCCCTACTTTTTCTTCGTCTTGTCGTCGTAAGGATTTTCGCCCCCTTTGACCTGCAAACGAAGAGGCACGCCCCCCAGCCCAAAGGTCTGACGAAGCCCCCGCGCCAGAAAACGCAAATAACTTTCGGGCATCGCGCTAGGCTTGTTGACCCATAAAGCAAACGTCGGCGGACGGCTTTTGATTTGTGTCATATAGCGTATCTTAAGGCGACGGCCTGAAACGATCGGGAGCGGGTGGGCTTCCTGCATATCATGAAGCCATCGGTTTAAGGGCCCCGTCGAAAGACGTATGTTCCAAACATCGTAAAGGCGCAACGCTTCATCCAGCAAGGCGTCAAGCCCCTCGCCGGTAAGCGCGCAAATCGGCATCAAAGGGAGGCCGTCGAGTTGAGCCAGGGACGCTTCCGCTTTTTCGCGAATTTGACGGGCCACGAGCTTTTTATCCGGAACAAGATCCCATTTATTCAAAGCGACAACCAAAGCCCGCCCTTCGTCGGCAACATGCCGCGCCAACACAAGATCCTGCTTGTCGAAAGGACTTGTCGCATCCAGAACCAAGACAACCACATGCGCCAAACGAACGGCGCGCAGCGATTCCTGAACACTGAGCCGCTCCAAAGCTTCGGTCACCTTGGCTTTGCGCCGCATGCCGGCCGTATCCACAAGCCTTATCGGACGGCCTTTGTGTGACCAGGCAATGGGTATGGCGTCGCGCGTCAGGCCGGGTTCGGGTCCGGTCAGCATCCGTTCTTCGCCCAACAACTTGTTGACCAACGTGGATTTGCCGGCGTTCGGGCGCCCGACAACGGCCATGATAAGGCTTTTTTCTTCCGGCAACTCCTCGACCGTCTCGTCCTCCGGCTTGAAAGACAAAAGAGCCTCGTAAAGCTCCATCATGCCTTCGCCGTGCGCCGCTGAAATCGGCAACGGTTCCCCGAATCCCAACGCAACGCTGTCGTCGAGGGACGGGGGCAGAATGACCCCCTCGCATTTATTCGCCACAAGAAGAATGGGGCGCCCCGTCTTACGCAAAATTTTTGCAATCGCATTTTCATCCGCCGTTACGCCTTCGCGCGCATCGACGACAAACACAATAACATCGGCGTAGTCCAAGGCTTTTCGCGTTTGCTGAGCGGCACGCGCCGACAGCGTTTTTCCTGACGACAACTCTTCAAGACCGGCCGTATCGATAACGCGGAACGAAAGGTCGAACAAATGCCCCTCGCCCTCACGCCAGTCGCGCGTCACGCCCGGCACATCGTTGACCAAAGCCATAGACTTGCCGACAAGACGATTGAAAAGCGTGGACTTGCCGACATTCGGCCGCCCCGCAAGAACAACTGTGAAAGACATAATTTCTACCGTAACGCTTTCAAATCTCCGTCGTCCGTTATCACATAAAGCGTGCGCGCGGCAACGACTGGAGAAATATAAAGGGGCGCATCCAAATCTTGGGTCCCCAAACGCGTGCCATCTGTCGCCGAAAACGGAACAAGTTCGCCCGCGGAATTAACCATCCACAACGTATTGGCAATTAAAACAGGGCCGGTCCAAACCAAAGGATCAGAATCCGGATCGTCCGGATCGCTTCTTTGGGGTAAGGAGACCTCCCACAAGGCCCGTCCGCTGTATCGGGATAGCGCGGCCAATTGACCGTTGCCGCCGTAAACGAAAACGCACGTTCCTGATACGATGGGCGTGTTAATGCCGCCAATATCCGCTTCCCAAACGCGCTCGCCCGTCGTCTGATCAATCGCCGCAAAACGACCGCCGTGGCTGATGGCATAAAGGTGGCCGCGGTCGCTGACCGGCTGGCCGCGAATGTCCGCCAAGGCAGGCAGCGCGCCAACCTGCGTCGGTAACGCGAGGGAATACGACCACAAAACCCGCCCGTTCTGGACCCGAAGCGCAAAAATCTCGCCGGAATTATACGCCACCATAACCTGATCGCCGGAGACGGCGGGGCTTGACGCGCCCATAAGCGTGGCGCTTTCGGCAATGCCTGAGTGCGTCCACAGGACGTCGCCCGTTTTTGCGTTAAGGGCTGTCATCGTGTTGTCAATGCTCACGACAAAAACGCGCCGATCCGCAACGGCCGGCGCCGCCCGCAAGGGCTTAAGCAAGGCCCTATGCCATAAAACGCCTCCTGTCTTTGCGTCAAACGCCCAAACGTCGCCGAACCCGGTGGTGGCGTAAAGACTGTCGCCATCCAAGGCGAGGCCGCCCCCCATCGCTTCGTCGTCACGGCCGTCCGGCGTCGTGCTCCGGCTCCAAAGAGCCTCGCCGTCGTTAAGATTGCGAGCCGAGACGCGCCCCACAGCATCCATGACAAAAATGGCTTCGGGGCTTACAACCGGCGCGGCAAGAAGCCTGTGCGTCGCGTCGGACCCATCGCCGATCGACGCCTCCCACACAACGCGGGGATTATCCGAAGCCTCGACATTGGGCATCGCATGCGAGACATCATAGCCAACCTGTGGCCAAGAAAGGTTGACGATACCGCGCCCGATGGCAAAGGGCACCTCGGCCTCGCTGCCGACCGCAATGCGACTTTGCGATGCGTCCATGACGGCGAGGCGATCGCCCTTAACGACCGATCCGATCGGACGCTCTTTCGTTCCGCACGCCGCCATAAGCGCCAGAAGAGAAAAACAGCAAAAACGAAGGACGCGACGGCTTCTCATGCTCAATCCCATGCGTGAAGAATATCCGAAACGCGCGCGGCAAGGCTGGGAGGGGCCTCAGGATCTTGGACAATCTCTTGAAAGAAGGCCTTGGCTTTTTCTCTTTCACCGTTGCGCAACGCCACATAGGCGTATGTTTCCTTGGCCGTGAAGCGCCACGGCATGTTGGCTTCAATGAGCGGATCCAATCGCGAGGCTAAAAGAGCGGGGTCTTCCTGATCAAGCTGGGCTTGAACAGAAAAAAGCGCCCCTAACTGACGCAAGGCGCTATCGAAGCCAGCGTCCTTCTCAACGCGGTCGAAAAAACCCACGGCGGTCTGGACATCCCCTTGAGCCAACGCCACGCTTCCGGCGCGCAAAAGCGCCATCGCGGCCTGATCGGCCCCACGATGTTCATCGGCAAAAGTGTTCAGTGCCTTTAAGGTTTCGGCGGCCGTAGGCGATGCGCGCATCGTCGTCAGAAACGCGGCGGTCACCTTTTGATTATGCGAGGCCTTCCACGACCGAAACGTTGTCGCGCTGGCAGTCGCTATGACGAGGCCCAGCGCCAACACGATGATCCAAAAACCGTATTTTTTCCATAAGGCCTCAAGCTTCTGACGCTCAAGATCTTCTTGAATTTCTTGAAAGAAGCTAGGGTCCGACATATCCGCACTCTTTAATATTGACGATTAACGTTAAGGGAAGCGAGGCAACCCTCCGGGCATGCCCGCACCCTACACGAAAGAACAAAAGCCCACGATGTCCAAACATAGGGGTTTTAGAGCACGAGCACAAGGGCGGTTCCGCGTTAATCTTCGTCTTTATGCTTGACCATCGCGGGCGCGGCGCGTATGAGTCCCGCCGGTCCGATCCGGAATGGCGCACGGTTCGGCCTAAGCTGTTGAAAGACAGTTAATGCAACGAAAACGAAAGAAATTAAGAACTCAGGAAAGACTGTTATGGCCAATCATGAATCTGCAAAAAAGCGTGCCCGGCAAACCGTCAAGCGCAACGTCCTCAATCGCACACGCCGGTCGATCGTCCACACCCTGACGAAGGAAGCCGAGCATATCGCGGCATCAGGCGACGCCGAAAAGGCGACGGCCGCCGCTCGAAAAGTTGAAGCCGCCTTGGCCAAAAGCGCGGCGAAAGGAACCCTTCACAAGAAAGCGGCGGCAAGAAAAACGTCGCGTCTCGTTAAGCGCATTAAGAAAGCGGTTAAGGCTTAACGATTCCGCTCCGTTTTTGTGCGGCTTTGTTTTTCGTATGTTTTTATGTTAACGCGCCCTCTGTGGGCGCGTTTTCTTTTTTAATCCAACCTCTTTTCGTGGATAGACTGAAAACGAGTGTGTGCGCAAAAAACTTTGCGGCGACGTCTTCACCATAATCAAGCAAAGCCCCTTTCCGCTTTCATTTGAAAAACGATATCACGACACTCTCATCAAAAAAAATTTTCGTTCTCCCTTCGGTCTAGTGGACAAAGAACCCCTGTTTGATCTATGGTCGCCCTCGTCTTTGAATGATGCGCTCCGCAAGAGAAAGGTCTTGAACGCTATGATGCTCCCTCCCCCTTTTTCGCGTTCATCACAAAACTTCCGTCGCGCTTCATTTCTTTTGCTCCGTTACATGTCTTAGTCCTCGTCCCTTCGATTGGGTGGCGTCTTCTGTTCAATCGAATCCAATTTGTGTTTTTTAGGGCCAGGTTTGTTCAATGAGGATATAATGAAGGTTCAAGAAGCAAGCGCGGTATCGCAAGATCTGGAAAGTTTCTCGAAAAACTCTTTCGACGAAATTCAGATTCTTTTGCGCAAGCGTTTTGGCGAAACGGCTTTTCGGCGCTGGCTCGCGCCCATGGCCGGAACCTTCACACAAGATGAGAATAAAAGAAGCGCCATTACGCTTGTTCTTCCAACCCGTTTCATGCGCGATTGGGTCGAAGCGCATTACGGCGAAGTTATTCGGGCCATCGTTCTGGCGCGCCATCCCGATGCGTCCTTGACGTTTGCCGTCGCCTCGCCTTTGGCTAAAGCCGCGCAAACGAAAAACGCTATAGACGCGGCGGTCGTCACGCCGATTGCTCCGCTGAGCCCAATCACAACGCCGACAACGATGGCGTCGTCGGAAGCCTCGCCGCTTCACGATGTTTCGGCCGATCTTGATCCGCGTTTTACGTTTGATAATTTTGTCGTCGGAAAACCGAACGAGCTTGCCTATGCGGCGGCGCGGCGCGTGGCCGACACGGAAAACCCCGCCTTCAATCCGCTGTTCCTTTATGGTGGGGTTGGCTTGGGCAAAACGCATTTGATGCATGCGATCGCATGGCACATTCGCACGCACTATCCGCACCGGCGTGTGATTTACATGTCGGCGGAAAAGTTCATGTATCAATTCGTACGCGCGCTTCGTTTTAAGGACACCGTGTCCTTCAAGGATCAGTTTCGCTCGGTCGACGTCCTGATGATCGATGACGTCCAGTTCATCGGCGGCAAAGACACGACACAAGAAGAGTTCTTTCACACATTCAACGCGCTGGTCGACCGCAACCGCCAAGTCATCATCTCGGCCGATAAGTCGCCGCAGGATCTTGACCGCATGGAAGAACGGCTTCGCTCGCGCTTGGGGTGGGGGCTTGTCGCCGATCTCCATCCCGTGACCTATGAACTTCGCTTGGGGATTCTCCACGCCAAGGCGGAAAAACTGGGGTGTCCGGTTCCGGACAAAGTGATGGAATTTTTGGCGCATAAAATCGCCTCGAACGTTCGCGAGCTTGAAGGCGCTTTGAACCGCATCGTCGCGCACGCGCAGCTTGTGGGCCGGACGATTTCCCTGGAAATGACGCAGGATGTTTTATCCGATATGTTGCGCGCCTCGGAGCGCCGCATCACCATCGACGAAATTCAGAAAAAAGTTGCCGAACACTATAATGTCCGCGTGGCCGATATGCATTCGGCGCGCCGTTCGCGGGCCGTGGCGCGTCCGAGGCAAGTCGCGATGTATCTGGCCAAACAGCTGACGCCGCGCTCGTTGCCCGAAATTGGGCGCAAATTCGGTGGACGCGATCACACGACCGTGATCCATGCCGTGCGTAAAATCGAGGAGCTTTCGGCCTATGACGCCGCGTTTCGCGAGGATGTCGAGCTTCTTCGCCGTCTTCTGCAAAGCTAATCGGCTCAGCGCCCGGCTCGCGGATTCCGAACATTCCTAAAAGAAGGTTAAAAAAAATCCTTTTTCCCGACCGACGCGGGTCGTGTAAGGAGAAAAAGGGGCGCGTCTCTCCTCGTCGGCCACAAAAACCTTATGGTTAATGCGGTTACAGCCCCTCCAGATCAAAAATAGTGGATTCTTGTTGGGGATTCCTGCTAAAAGAACAGGCTCATAATGAAAAACATTCAGTACACTTATTTAAATATAAACCTACTTTTAACTTTCGTGTGGTCAAACAATAAAATTTGAAAAGATGGATTCTTTACGCCGGGGTTTTTCGTTGTCTCATATGCCGCCTTTTCTCACATCCCGCTCAGGGCTTCGCGCCTTTCCTTTGGTTGTCGCGCTTGTCTTCTTTGCGCCCGGAACATCAACGGGGCTGGCCGCTCTGGAAGAAACGTCGTCCAGCGCCCTTCCTTCGATGGTTATTGAAGGAAAAAGCGGCAAGGACACCGCGCCGTTGTCGGAACTCGTCCTTTCGACGGACGCCGAAGCCTTAGCCCTTCAAGCCGAACAGGCTGCCCTTCAAGCACAAAGCGACGCCGAGGCCGAACGGCAGAGGTTCGAGGAAGAACGGAAGGCCGCAGCCTTCAATCGCGCCGCGACCGGTCTTATTCCCCTGTCGCCGGATCAAATCCGCGCTTTTATGAAACGTCTTCAGGACACGCAGGACGCTGCGCAAATGCCCTATGAAGGGCCGCCCAAGGGCCTGACGCGGGTTGGCACCATTTCTCTATCCCCCGGTGTCGAGCCGCCTCAAATTAATCTAAGCGCCGGATACGTCACAACAATCACCATGGTCGACGCTACCGGCGAACCCTGGCCGATCCTTGATGTCGGTGTCGGCGGCAATTTCGAAGTAACCCCGACCCAAGGAAGCGCCCATATCGTGCGCATTATGCCTCTCACTCGGACAGGAACGGGCGATTTATCCATCCTTCTAAAAGACCTCCCCACCCCTGTGATCTTCCGCCTTGCCGCGGGCGGTCCCACGGTCGATCTTCGTTATGACGCCCGGATCGGACGGCATGGACCAAGCGCCAAGCCACAGATCATCAACCGTCCCCTTCTCGAGGCAGGCGACGAAACGTTGACACTCATTCTTGAAAACACCCCTCCCGCCAATGCCTCTCGCGTTAAAGTGTCGGGTCTTGATACTCGGACGAAAGCCTGGGCGATCGGCGATAAAATTTATGTCCGGACACCTCTGACGCTTCTTTCGCCCGCATGGAACGCCAGCATCGCCTCGGCCGACGGCACGACTGTTTATGAGATCGGCTCCGCCCCCGTCCTTTTGATGTCGGATAATGGAGCCCTCGTTCGCGCCCAAATTTCGCAGGACATGACCTATGACGAATGATTTTGAAAACAACGACGATTTCGTCGAACCCGAAATCGGCGCCCCAAACGAACCGAGAAACAAGCCATCGGCCATGGGAAATCTGGCTGAAGCGTGGCGGACGAAGCCTGTCTTCAAGCTTGTCATTCTGATTGCCGGCGTCTTTGCGATTGGCGCCTCGGCGCTTAACTTTTTCGGCGGCAACAAAACGCCTACGGAAACGGCCCATCTTGCCGCCCCTCCTGCCCTTAAAGAAGCGCCAGGAGGCGTCGTTTCCCCCTACATGCGCCAACAAACGGAATTGGCGAACGCCGAGCGCGCCAAAAAGGCTTTGGAAAGCGGGGGGAGCGCCATTCCGACGCCTGTCGGGCAAACACAAAACGGTCCGGCGTCTTTCGATATGCAGGACGACCGCGGAAGCGCGGCCTTGCGAGAGCTTCGCGCGGAAACTGAGCTTTTAAAAAGACAAATCAAAATCCAGCAGCAGCAGCAAGAACAAAAGAAGACTCAGAAAAGCATTGTTTCGCAACAAGAACTGGTCCAACAGCGCCAAATTCAGGAACAGCAGGATAACTCACTCGCCGAAGCCATGCAGCGGCAAATGCAGCAGCTTTTGACGAGCTGGGCTCCTATGGGGATAAAAAACGTCGCCGTTGTGGGGCAAGGCCTATGGGGGGGAGCCATGCCCTCTGGAGACGCCGCGGGCATCCCGGCAGGAACATCGGCCGGGTCGTTTCAATCGGCCTTTTCCGACAGAAAAAAAAGGAAGGCGTTTATCAAAGCCGGGACCGTCAACTACGCTCAGTTGTTAACGGAAGCAAATTCCGACGTTCCAGGGCCGATTTTGGCTCAGATTGTCTCTGGCCCCTTGACTGGCGCTCGCGCGGTCGGATCGTTCCAAGTTTCTGATGGATATGAAAAATATATCGTTATGCGCTTTTCTCTCGCCAACAAAAATGGCCGCGATTACTCTATTGACGCGATCGCTCTGGACCCCGATACCACGCTTGGCGGCATGGCGACCGAAGTTGACGAAAGGTATTTTACGCGCGTCATTCTTCCCGCAGCGGCCGGGTTCCTGCAAGGCATGGGTGAAGCCATGTCCGAGGGCGGCTCGTCGATCACCTCGAGTGGCGATGTTTCGATTACAACCCAGTCCAGCCAAGGCTCAAAAGAGGGCATTTACAGAGGGTTAAGCCGTGGAGCCCAAACCATGAGCCAGTTCTTCCAGCAACGCGCCAACGTCACAAAACCCCTCGTTCGCGTCGACGCCGGAACGCCGTTCGGCCTTTTCTTTGTCTCTTCCGTTTTTGACGGATCAACGAACGCTCTGGGCGAAGAAACGGTCCCCTCGACTTCAGAGGAAAACCCATCTAAAGTGACCACGTCAGGGGCTGTTTCCGTAACGAAGTCCGACGATAAATCTGTTGATTGGAACACAACGGTGCCGTATCCCAACTATGCGGGGTCTGGGTCCGGTACGGCGACGAAAACGTCGCCCTACAGGTCCAAATAGTCGCCCGCTTCGTTCGAGAGCGCCCCCGCTCAAAAAACCGCAAGGAGTTCATGGATGACCGATAAGCTTGACTCTGATCCTAATGATCAAGATGTGAAGGAGACGTTTGATCCGACGCTTGAGCAAGAGGAAGCTACGGACGTCACCGAGGCGCCTTCGGACTACGAATTTTCGGACGACCCGTTAGACGACTCCTTGGGCGAAGATTTTTCCGATCCGTTAGAACAAGCTTCTGGAGGCTCTTTAGAAGGAGAAACGGATCAGGAAACGTCGGTCGAGCCCCCCGCGCGCCGGTCGCCCGTTGTCCCCCTCCTTGCCGCGGCAGGAGGCATTCTTTTGCTTGGCGGCCTTGGTTGGTGGCAGTTTGGAGGAAGCAGTACACCGTCCATTCCCATGCCGCCCGCGTCTGTTCCTCAGGTGCGTCCGGTCGCGCAGATTCCTGTTCCACCGCCGCAAGCCGTGGTGCCCGCCGCCCCTGTCGAGAAAAAAGCGCTTCCTCCCGTCACAACGGCAAGCGAAGAACCGGCCCTTCAGGAAACCTCGCCTTCGCTGGCTGGCACCGTAGCCTTGCCGGAAGCACAGCCCGATACCGCGGACAGCATTGCCGTCTCGGAAAGCGCGATTGAGCCGACGGATGTTGCTCAAATGGAGCCCCCGATCCTCGCCCCCCAAAAAGAAGGGGCCCCTCAAATCGCGCCTGAACCTGTCGCCGAAAAGCCGTCCCCGGTCCTTGCGCCCAGAGAGGACTCCTCGCTCAAAACGGACGGCCCTGCCCAACAGGACGCTTTTGCTTCGGATAATACGCAGATTGACGCTCTTTCTGCCCGCATTGATGCGCTTCAGCACAATCTTGAGGCCATGACACAAAAAATCGACCGTTTGACGGAAACGGTTGCCGACCTTCCCAAAACCGACGGTGCGGAGACCCCTTCCCCTGTGCTTACGGCACGGCTCGATGCCATGGACAAAAAGATCCAAGCAATGGGCGCGGAAAAGGCGGAAAAGAAAGAAGTAACGCCCGCTGTGACGACCCCCCAAAAAACCGCAACAGTTAAGAAAAAAACGGTGTCCACCAAAAAGGGGTCTGTGGCCAAGAAAAAACCCTCGAAAAAGGTTGCCAGCGCGCCAAAAGAAGCCAAGCCAACGCCCCAAAAAACGTGGGTTTTGCGCGCGGCCTCGCCGACCAATGCTTGGGTTTCCGAAACAGCCTCATCCCATGACTTCAAGGAGCTTCATGTCGGCGATACGCTTGAAGGCATCGGAAAAGTCACGGCGATTGAAACCCGAGACGGACACTGGGTCGTTCAGGGAACAAAAGGCCTTATCCGTTAACGTGTTGTCCTGCCTTGCGTGGAGCACAATGAGCCCTTCTTTCTAGAAAAAGGGGAAAAAGGGCTAAAAAAGGCCGCAATCCCTTGCATTTTTAGCATGAAGACGCCATGTAGATAGGCATGTTGCGGTCGAATCCGCCCCTTTTTGTTTTTCCTGTGTTCCCTGAAATGCTTCTTTCCCTCGTGCGGCGGCTGCTTGGTTCTCATAACGATCGCGTTTTGCGTGCGCAAGATCCGATTATAGAGAAAATCAACGCGTTAGAGCCAGCCTTCCAAAATCTTTCCGACGACGCTTTGCGGGCCAAAACCCAAGAATTTCGCAATCGGCTGAAGAAGGGGGAAGCGCTCGACGCCCTTCTGCCCGAAGCGTTTGCAACCGTCCGAGAAGCCTCTTGGCGCGTGCTGGGGTTAAGACCCTTTGACGTTCAGCTTCGCGGCGGCATTGTCCTCCATCAGGGCAAAATCGCCGAGATGCGCACCGGCGAAGGAAAGACCTTGGTGGCCGTGTTGCCCAGTTATCTGAACGCCCTGTCTGGTAAAGGCGTCCATATTGTGACCGTCAACGACTATCTGGCCCAACGCGACAGCGAATGGATGGGTCGAATCCATAACTTTCTTGGGCTTTCGGTGGGCTGCATCGTCCACGGGCTCGACGACGCGCAGCGCCAAGCCGCGTATGCCGCCGACATCACCTACGGCACAAACAACGAGTTCGGGTTCGACTATTTGCGCGACAACATGAAGTTCGAAGCCGCCGATCTGGTGCAAAGGCCGTTCAACTTCGCCATCGTTGACGAGGTGGACAGCATTCTGATCGACGAAGCGCGGACGCCCTTGATTATTTCGGGCCCGGCCGAAGATTCGTCCGAGCTTTACACGCGCGTGGACGCTCTTATTCCAGCGTTGGTTCCCGACGATTACGAAAAGGACGAAAAAAGCAAAACCGTCACGCTGACCGAAATCGGAAACGAACATATTGAGAAGCTTTTGGGCGAAGCCGGTTTGCTGGCACCCAACACGACGACGGGGGGTCTCTATGACCCGGCCAACATCACCATCGTGCACCACGTCAACCAAGCCCTTCGTGCGCACAAGATGTTTGCGCGCGACGTGGACTATATCGTCAAAAACGACAAGGTCATCATCATCGACGAGTTTACCGGCCGCATGATGGAAGGCCGCCGGTTCTCGGAAGGCCTGCATCAAGCGCTTGAAGCCAAGGAATGCGTCACGATCCAACGCGAAAACCAAACGTTGGCCAGCATCACGTTCCAGAATTATTTCCGGCTTTATCCCAAGCTGTCGGGCATGACGGGCACGGCCCTGACCGAAGCGGCTGAGTTCGCCGAGATTTACAATCTGGACGTCATTGAAATTCCGACCAACGTTGCTGTGTGTCGCGACGATATGAATGACGAAGTTTACGGCACGCTGAAAGAAAAGAACGACGCCATCCTCGCGTTGATCGAAGACTGCCGAAAACGGGGACAGCCGGCGCTGGTCGGCACCGTCTCGATTGAAAAATCCGAAGCGCTGTCGGCGATGCTGAAGAAAAAAGGTGTTCCGCACAATGTCCTGAATGCGCGTTTTCACGATCAGGAAGCCGCCATCATCGCCCAAGCCGGTCGCCCCGGCGCCGTCACGATTGCGACGAATATGGCCGGGCGAGGAACCGATATCCAATTGGGCGGTAATTTTGAGGCGCGTTTGGCCGAGCTTTGCGCCAAGGGGGAACCCGACGAAAAAGCCGTGGCCGCGCTGCGCAAGGAAGTCGAGGAGGCCCGCGCCGCCGCCCGCGCCGCCGGCGGCCTTTTCGTGATTGGAACGGAGCGCCATGAATCCCGTCGCATCGACAATCAGCTGCGCGGCCGATCGGGCCGTCAAGGCGATCCGGGCGCTTCCAAGTTTTTCCTGTCGCTTGAAGACGATTTGATGCGGATTTTCGGCACGCATAACCAAACTCAGGCCATTTTGGCCAAGCTGGGCTTGCGGGACGGCGAAAAAATCGCGCATCCGTGGATCACCGCGGCCCTGGCCAAGGCGCAGCAGAAAGTCGAAGCCCGCAACTTCGATATTCGCAAAAATCTTTTGAAGTTTGACAACATCATGAACGACCAGCGCAAGGTCGTCTATGAACAGCGTCGCGACATCATGGCTACCGACGATCTGTCGGAAGCCATTCGGGATCTCCGCAATGAGGTTATTCACGACCGCGTCGTTCAAGCCATCCCGCCCCATACGTACCCCGAGCAGTGGGACATCGCGGGGCTGCGCGAAAGCCTGAAAGACCTTTTGTCCCTCGAT
The DNA here is from genome assembly GCA_028690155.1 of Alphaproteobacteria bacterium. GTDB lineage: Bacteria > Pseudomonadota > Alphaproteobacteria > UBA9219 > UBA9219 > CAIXLI01. The sequence goes on from JAQVBU010000001.1 coordinate 69,960, forward strand.
TTGCCCCTCGACGAATGGGCGGCGCAAGACGGCGTGACCGAGGTCGAAATCGAGGAACGAATCAAGAAGTCGGTTGAAGAAAAGATCAAGGAAAAGCTGGCCGTTGTTGATGAAGACGCCATGCGCCGCGCCGAAAAGGCCGCGCTTTTGGGCACGCTGGATCAGGAATGGAAAGACCATCTTTTGGCGTTGGATCAGCTTCGCCAAGGCATCCATCTGCGCGGATACGGTCAACGCGATCCGTTGAACGAATACAGTCGCGAAGCGTTCGGCTTGTTTCAATTGATGTTGGCCTCGATCCGCGACAACGTGACGAAAGCGCTGATGCAGGCCGGCATGAATCTTCCCTCAATGGAAGAAATCCTGGAGCGGCAACGCGCCGCGGCGTTGACGGAGCTGAGCGGCGAAGAAGCCGAAGCGTTCGGACAACTCCAAGCCGCTCAGGGCGACTCTGTGCCGCGCCATAGCGTTATGCCCATCCAGCATGCCGCGTTTGATCCGAAAAATCCGGACACGTGGAGCACCACGCCGCGGAATGCGCCCTGCCCTTGTGGCTCCGGCAAAAAGTATAAACACTGCCACGGGGCGGTTCATTAGCCCTTCTGAGAAAGGCTCGCATCATGGGTTTCTTCGACCCCACGATCATTCGTGAATATGACATTCGCGGTACCGTTGGCCAAACGTTGCGCGAGAACGACGCCCTTCTTCTTGGCAAAGCGTTCGGCACAAAAATTCTTCGGGCGCAGGGGACCTCGGTCGTTGTCGGCTATGACGGACGGTCACATTCCCCCATGCTCGAAGCGGCTTTGATCGAGGGGCTTCTGTCCACGGGCGTTCGTATCGAGCGCGTCGGCCTGTGCCCCACGCCCATGCTTTATTTCGCGGTGGAGCGCCAAAACGCCGATGCCGGAATCATGATCACGGGCTCGCACAACCCGCCCGATCAAAACGGCTTCAAGATGCTGCTGTCCAAAAGGCTTCCGGGCGGCGGTCCCGTTTACGGCGCGGCAATCAAGGATCTGGCGGCCACGGTTGCGGCGAAGGATTTTGTTTCGGGACAGGGGTGCGTCTCGGATATCGCTTTGCTCGGGCTTTATACCGACCGTCTATGCAATGACGCTGCGGGGATCAAACCGATGAACGTCGTTTGGGATTGCGGAAACGGCGTCGGCGGCGTTGTGGTGCCGGAGCTTGTTAAAAAGCTTCCCGGGAAGCATACCGTTCTTTTTGCCGACGTGGATGGAGCGTTTCCCAACCATCATCCCGATCCGACGGAGCCCGAAAATCTCGCCGCCCTGAAAAAAGCCGTTGCTCAAACAGGGGCCGATCTGGGAATCGCTTTTGACGGCGACGCGGATCGCATCGGCGCTGTCGATGCGCAAGGACGCGTTGTCGCCGGCGATCAGCTTCTAGCCCTTTATGCGTACGATGTTTTAAAAAACCACCCTGGCGCGACGATCATCGCCGACGTTAAAGCCTCGCAAGTCCTTTTCGACACCGTGGCCGCGCTTGGCGGCACGCCGCTGATGGCAAAGACGGGACATTCCTTGATTAAGGCCAAGATGGCTGAAACCGGCGCGCCGCTTGCCGGAGAAATGAGCGGGCACATGTTCTTCGCCGACACGTATTACGGATTCGACGACGCTCTTTACGCCGCGGTAAGGCTTCTGAGGTTTCTAAGCACCTCGGGAAAATCGCTTGGCGAATGGCGGGACAGCCTTCCCCAAACGCTCAACACGCCCGAATTACGTATTGAGGCAGACGAAACGCGGAAATTTGCCGTTATAGACGAGGTCAAAGACCGCCTGAAAACCATCGGCGCCGACGTCAACGAAACCGACGGCGTTCGCGTTCAAACGGCGGATGGGTGGTGGCTTCTGCGCGCCTCGAACACACAGGCCGTGCTTGTCGCGCGCGCCGAATCGAAAAGCGAAGAAGGCTTGGCCCGGCTTAAGCGCTCTCTTGCCGATCAGTTGCGCGCCTCGGGTGTGTCATGGACGATCTAAGGACGGACGCCTTTGATTTTGATCTTCCGCCGGATCGTATTGCCCAGCAAGCCTGCGAGCCGCGCGATCATGCGCGCCTTCTGTGCCTGACGCCCGAAGAGCAGAAAGATCGGCACGTTTACGATCTTCCCGATATTCTGCGCCCGGATGACATTTTGGTTCTGAACGACACCCGTGTTATCCCGGCGCGCCTTTATGGAACGCGTGATGCCGTCCGCGTTGAAATTCTTCTGCATAAAAAACAAAGCGACGGCACATGGTTGGCGTTCGCGCGCCCAGGGAAAAGGCTTCGTGTGGGACAAACGGTGCGCTTCGGTCCCGACTTCTCGGCCGAAATCCTTGAAAAACGCGAATGCGGCGAAGTCGTTGTGCGCTTTGCCGCGCCGGATCACGACCTTCTTCGCCTTTTGAACCGTTACGGCGAAGCGCCCCTTCCGCCCTATATTAAAAGGGCGCCCGGCGAAGCGCGCGCCGACAAAGACCGCTATCAAACGGTCTTCGCGGCACGCGACGGCGCTGTGGCCGCGCCCACGGCGGGGCTTCATTTTACGCCCGCGCTTCTTGAGACCCTCAAGGCCAAAGGCATTGAGACGGCGATCGTCACGCTGCACGTTGGCGCCGGAACGTTCCTTCCCGTCAAGACCGAACACATCCGCGACCATATTATGCACGCCGAATGGGGCGAAATAACGCCCGAAGTCGCTCAAACGCTAAACGCCGCCCATAAACAAGGCCGTCGCATCATCGCGGTCGGAACCACAAGCCTGCGCGTTCTTGAAAGCTCCACGGACGAAGCGGGCATCATTCACCCCTTCGCTCAGGAAACGTCTATTTTCATAACGCCGGGCTATCGCTTTCGCGCGGTCGATGTTCTTCTCACGAATTTCCATTTGCCCCGATCGACTCTTTTTATGCTTGTCGCGGCTTTTATGGGACTTGAGCGGATGAAAGCGGCCTATGCTCACGCCATCAAAGAACACTATCGTTTTTATTCCTACGGCGATGCGTGCCTTCTGGAAAAAGGCGCGTCCTTCTGATAAAAAAGGTCTTTGTTTGCCTTTTCGTTAAAGGGTTTTTCCATGTCTTTGTTTCATTTCGATATTCTTGCCTCTGACGGAAAGGCCCGTCGCGGCCGCGTAACAACCGCGCACGGCACTTTCGAAACGCCCGCCTTCATGGCCACAGCAACCGCCGCCACAATCAAGGGCACGTTGCCGGACTTGGCGCGAGAAGCCGGCGCGGAACTCGCCATTTGCAACACGTACCATCTTATGTTGCGCCCCACGGCCGAACGCGTAGCCCGACTGGGCGGTCTTCACGCGTTCATGGATTGGCCGGGGCCGATTGTGACGGATTCCGGCGGCTTTCAGGTGATGTCCTTGGCCAAGCTTCGAACCTTAAACGAAAACGGCGTCACGTTTCGTTCGCATATCGACGGCAGCAAACACATTCTGACGCCCGAACGCTCCATGGAAATTCAGAACCTTCTGGATAGCGACATCACCATGTGCTTCGACGAATGCACCGCCTTTCCCGCCACGCACGAACAGGCCGAACAATCGATGCTTTTGTCCATGCGTTGGGCCGAACGGTGCAAAAAGGCCTTCCAGCCGCGCGACGGGTATGCCTTGTTTGGAATCAACCAAGGAAACGTCTTTCCGGACCTCCGTCATACGTCCGCCGCGATTTTAAACGACCTGAACCCAGAAGGTTTCGGCATTGGGGGACTTGCCATCGGCGAGGGACAAGAATCGATGTTTGCCACGCTCGACGAAACCATCCCGGCCCTTACCCCCGAAAAGCCTCGTTATCTCATGGGCGTCGGAAGGCCCGACGACATCGTCGGTGCCGTTTTGCGCGGCATAGACATGTTCGATTGCGTCATGCCGACGCGATCCGGAAGAACAGGTCAAGCGTTCACGCGCCGGGGGACCGTTAACATCCGAAACGCCCGCCATCTCGACGATCCGCGCCCTCTGGACGAAACCTGTTCGTGCCCGGCCTGCACACGCTACAACCGCGCCTATCTCCACCATCTTTTCCGGAACGAAGAAATGCTGGGCCCGATTCTTCTTACGCTGCACAACATCCACTATTATCAACGCCTGCTGAAGGGGTTGCGTGACGCCATCGAAGCCCATACCCTTGAGACATACGTTGCCGATTTTTATGAACACCAAGCCCTTGGCGATTTGGCGGCTTTGTCATGAGAGCAATCGTTTTCCTGTTTGCGGCCCTTCTTGTCCCGGCAAATGCCTTCGCCGCGTCGGCCGATAACACCTCGCATTTACCCCTTCCGCGTTTTGTTTCTTTGCGCAACGGCGTCGTTAATATGCGCACAGGCCCCGGCTTTCGCTATCCCATCAAATGGGTTTACAAAAAGCGCGGCCTGCCTGTGGAGGTAACGGCGGAATACGATATATGGAGGCGAGTCCGGGACCCCGGAGGCGAGGAGGGCTGGATTAGCAAAACCGAACTGACGGGCGTTCGCAATGCGTTTGTCAAAGAAGGGCCCCAAAACCTTTTTAAGCGGGCCGATACAAAAACGCCCGTCGTGGCGCATCTTGAAAAAGGCGCGATCGGCAAAATCCTTTCGTGCGAACCTTTGTGGTGCAAAATCTCTTTCGACGGCGTTAAGGGCTTCCTCCCCAAAACGGGGTTTTGGGGAGCCCATGCTGACGAGACCTTCGATTAAACGCCGACGCTACTTGGCCGCCGAACACGGCGTCTGGCCCACGTCGCGGCGACGCAAGGCGCAATCTGTCGGGGCCCATCCGCGCTGACGCATACACTCGGTCACGACACGCTGCGGCTTTGTCACGCAAGCCCCCTCGTTGTCCGGACCCGTCGTGGCCACGGCTGTCTGAGCAAGCCGCTGATTGTCGGCTTGAAAGAGAACCGTATCATCATGGGCCGCGTTGGAAGGATAAATGCCGCAGTTGCACTGGCTGAGATCGAACTCAAGCTTTTTCTGAAGTTTGCTGGACGACAAAAAAAGGTTCGGCTCGCTGATCGGCCGCCAGTACTCCGACGCCGTTGGCTCGGGCGGTAGAGAGAACGACGAGAAGGACGAGCACGCCGCCGTGAGCAAAACGCCCGCCAAAGAAAGAGCACCCAGACGCATGAAAAAAACTCCCGAAGCTGAGAAACACGTCATAATCAACGATTATAACGCCAAAATCAACACCTTAAAGCAGGCCCATATGCTTAAAACTCACGGTTTTCTCTCGACCGATCACAAGATGGTCGTGAACGGCAATCCCTAAGGGCTGGCAAGCCGCCAGAATCGCCTGGGTCATGGCAATATCGTTCTTGCTGGGGGAAGGGTCTCCCGACGGGTGGTTGTGCACCAAAACAAGGGCCCCGGCGCCAACTTCGAGCGCCCGCCTAACGATTTCCCGCGGGTAAACCGATGTGTGATCAAGGGTGCCTTTTTGTTGAATCTCTTCGGCTAGTAACTTGTTTTTACGGTCTAAAAAAAGAAGCCTAAACTGTTCAACCGGTTCGTGCGCCATGGCGAGACGGCAATAATCGACGATGCGCTGCCAATTGTTAAGCAAAGGAAGGCCGATAAGGCTTTCCTTTTGAGCCCGAAGCGTAACCGCCCCCACAATCAAAACCGTGCTCACGGCTTGTTCGCTGAGGCCCGAGGCCAACAGGCGGTCTTTGGGCGCATTGAGGACGTTCCAAAGGCTCTTGAATTCGGTTAACAGCTTCTTGGCCAAAGGCTTAACGTCTTGGCGCGGGATCGCCGAAAAAAGCAAAAGCTCCAGAAGCTCATAATCCTGCAACGCCTCGGCCCCAGCGTCGAGGAAACGACTCCTCAGGCGTTTTCGATGCCCAAGATAGTGCGGCTCTTTTGGGACCGAGTCTTTGTTGGTTGTCCGTGCCGCCATTTTTGTTAACCTTCAGAAGCAAAAAAGGGGACCATCCGCCAAACCGTTACCGTCCGAGAGTCTCGATCTTCAAGATCGCGGGACGTCGGCACGACGTAACGGGCCAAAACCTCCAGCCCTTCGTCGGGCACATAGGCGCGGCCGGGATCGCCCAGAAGAACGGTTAATCCCGAGGCCACACAAAGACGCAGCCAACGAAGCAAAGTTGTACTCATCGCTTGCTGGTAGCAAACATCGCCCGCCAAAATGACTTCGGCCTTACGATACGGTTTTGTAAAATCGAGCCGCGCCTTTGTCTCAAGACAAAGCCCGTTGGCCGACGCATTCAGTTCTTCCGCAACGCGTGCCAAAGGATCGCAATCGACGGCGCAGACGCTTCTGGCCCCAGCTCGAGCCGCCGCAAGGGCACAAAGGCCGCTGCCCGAACCGATGTCAAGAACGCGCTTGCCTGAAACCTGTTCTGGATGATCGAGAACATACCGCGCGACGCCCTGTCCGCCCGGCCAAGCCGCGGCCCAATAGGGCGGGGGGAGATTGTCCTCGGCCAACCGTTCTTGCATCAAGGACCACAAGGGCGTGAAGGCCGCCGCAAGGCAAAGGGACAGCTCGGGAACAAGGGGCGGCGAACAAAGGCTTGTTTGGGCATGAATAAACGACGCAGGATCTTCGGTCATAAAAGCTTGCCCAACACAATGGCGGCCAAAACGATAAAACCAAAATCGCGGTTCGCCGCAAAACGGCGGCCGCAGTTTTCAGGATCGTCCGGCTTCCATATCATAAGCTGATACGCGGCAAAGCACGCCGCCACGACAAGCCCCCATCCGTAAACAGGGCTCAAGCCGTCGGGGGGAACGAGCCGACCGGCCCAAAACAGAAAAACTATGGTCAGGGCATAAAACAACGCAATCCACCGAAGAGACGCCTCGCCGAACAAAAGGGCGGTTGACTTAATGCCGACAAAAACGTCGTCTTTTTTGTCTTGGTGCGCATAAAGGGTGTCATAGGCAAGGGTCCAAAAAATTCCGGCGACGTACATCGCAAGATGGGCCCAACTGACCGTTTCCAAAACAGCCGCGCCGCCCATCAACACGCCCCAATTAAAGGTAAAGCCGAGAAAAAGCTGGGGCCACCACGTCGCCCTTTTCATTAAAGGATAGGTAAACACAAGGGCCAACGACGACGCCCCCAACCAAACGGTCGTGGGGTTAAATTGCAAAAGAACAACAAGCCCCAAAAGAAGAAGAGCCGCCAAAAGAAGAAGGGCCTGCCAAACGGAAATCTCTCCCGAGGCAAGCGGCCGGTCCCTCGTGCGCGCGACAAGGCGATCCAGCTTTCTGTCGTAAAGATCGTTGACGATACATCCCGCGGCGCGCAACACCATCGCGCCGACCGCAAACAAAAATAAAAACCACGCGCTGGGAAGCGAATCGGACGCCAAGGCCAAGCCCCACCAACACGGTAAAAGAAGAAGCCACGTTCCGGCGGGCTTATCAACCCGCATCAAACGCAGATAGGGCTGCGCCCACAAGGGGACGTGTGCACGCCACGCGCTTGATGTCGTCGTGTGTTGACGAGTACCGTCGTCTTGCTCCATCATAGGGCTCCCTCGTTCGCGTCTATCGAAAGTATAGACGGGGCTCTTGGCTCATGACAAGCTCGCCCTACGTTTCATATAAAAAGGATTCCTTCTGATGAACTATCTCCCCCAAGAGGCAAAAATATCGCTCGACGTCGCCGAATCCGTTCTTAAAAGCAATGACCCCGAACCGTTGCGGCTCAAAAAACTTTGCTGGTCGTTGATGCTGCTCCGCTCGACCGGCCTCGGCAACGCGTTGCGCCAACTCATCGGAAATTCAATATACAGCGGCCCGTTCAAAGGCATGACGCTTATCAAAGAATGCTCGCGCCCGCCCTTGATCCTTGGATGCTATGAGCATGAGCTTCATCCCGTCGTCGAAGACATCATCGCGCGCGGCTATGACCGTATTTTGAACATCGGGTGTTCGCTGGGCTACTACGCCGTGGGTTTTGCACGGCGCATGCCCCAAACCAAGGTCGAGGGATTCGATATCGACCCTGGCGTCCGCGCGCTGTTCAACTCCATGGTCGAACTGAACGGCGTCGGCGACCGGGTTTGCGTGTCCGGTGAATTTTTTGGAAAAAATTTCGAGACGTATGCGAATGAAAAAACCCTCGTTTTCATGGATATCGAGGGGGCCGAGGAGGAGCTTTTAAACCCTGAGGCTTTTCCTGCCCTCAAGAAAATGGATGTCGTGGTCGAACTTCACGATGTCATGCGCCCCGGCATCTCGGAAAAAATCCTGAAACGCTTCGAACCTACGCATACTCTTGAGGTTATCCAGAACAAAAATATTCTTCCTGACATTTCAGCGCTTCTTCCGCCGCAGACCTTTCTCGATCCCTACGATCATATGCTTTTGGGCTGGGAATCGCGCGACGGCTTTACGCCCTGGGGGGTTTTTCGAGTAAAAACTGCATAAAAACAAGCTGTTAAACAAACACGCCGAGGGAGAACAAAAAAAGAACTTGCGCCTGAAAAAAGATTAGCATAAAAAGAACAAAACAGAAACATTATGCCCCGTTTCTTATCCTGCCTTTTCCTGCTAACCAAGAAGGAGCTTTCCCATGGCCGCCGCCCGTTCTGCCAAACTCCACGTCGTTGAAGAAGAAACCAAGGACACAAAAACCATGAATCCCGAACGTCAAAAAGCTCTCGATGCCGCGCTCAGCCAAATCGAACGCGCCTTTGGTAAAGGCTCGGTCATGAAGCTGGGTTCCAAGGACGCGGCCGCTGAGATCGAAACGATCTCAACCGGCTCGCTGGGCCTTGACATCGCGTTGGGCATCGGCGGCCTTCCGCGCGGTCGCATCATCGAAATCTACGGTCCCGAAAGCTCCGGAAAAACAACCTTGGCGCTTCACGTTGTGGCGCAAGCGCAGAAAAACGGCGGGACTTGCGCCTTCGTCGACGCCGAACACGCGCTCGACCCGGCCTATGCCCACAAACTCGGCGTCGACATCGAAAATCTTCTCATCTCCCAACCCGACGCGGGCGAACAGGCGCTTGAAATCGCGGATACGCTGGTGCGCTCGGGCGCCATTGACGTGCTCGTCGTCGACTCGGTGGCCGCGCTGGTGCCGCGAGCCGAACTCGAAGGCGAAATGGGAGACAGCCACATGGGGCTTCAGGCCCGTCTGATGAGCCAAGCGTTGCGCAAGCTCACGGGGTCGATCTCGCGTTCGCGCTGCATGGTCATCTTCATCAACCAGATCCGCATGAAAATCGGCGTCATGTTCGGCAATCCGGAAACGACGACCGGCGGCAACGCGCTCAAGTTCTATGCCTCGGTGCGGCTCGATATTCGCCGCATCGGCGCCATCAAGGACCGCGACACGGTCGTCGGCAACCAAACGCGCATCAAGGTCGTGAAGAACAAGCTCGCGCCGCCATTCCGCACGGTCGAATTCGACATCATGTACGGCGAAGGCATCTCGAAAACCGGCGAAATTCTGGATCTGGGCGTACAGGCGAACGTCGTCGAAAAGTCCGGCGCGTGGTTCTCGTACGACGGGCAGAGGATCGGTCAGGGCCGCGAAAACGCCAAGGCGTTCCTGCGCGATAATCCCGAAAGCGCCGAGATGATCGAGAAAAAAATCCGCGCCAACGCAGGCCTTGTCGCGGACGTCATGATGACCGGCACGGAAGAGGAAAGCAACGACGCGACCGACGCTTAGCCGTTCGGGCCCCCACCCGTTCGTCTTCTCGAAAAGGGGGTAAAAAGCCCCCTTTTCTTTGAGCGCCGATCACAATAAGGCTGGCCTCTTTCGTGCCAACCGTTTGCGTGAATCGGCTTGGTTAAATAAAGATCGAGCGCCTTTCCCAAACGCCAGATCCGGTCAGCCTAATCGGAAAATGCTCTAGGAAGCGCTGGCGCGAAACGCCGCCAGCCTTTCGCGAAGCGCCTTCACGCGCGCCTCCGATTCCGGAGATCCATCGGCGCGATACTGGGCACAGGCGCGGGCATAATCGTTTTCCACTTGCTCTTGTTCCATCATTTTCCAAATAGCCTGCCACCCCTGACGCGCTTCCTCAAGCGGCGCCTCCGGTCGCGCCGCCTTGGCCGCGCCGATGTACATAGACGGCGACAAGACATCGCGAAGCGCCGCGCCCTTGCCCCCGTCCTGGGACGTATGTCCCTGCTCTTCCATCAAAGCGCGGCGTATGTCTTCGGTCGTCGGGGGAGCCTCGCATCCCTGCAAAAAATAGCTCGCCACATCGTCACGAAGCGCTCGGTAGGCCGGCGTTTTAAGATCGAGAAGCATAAAGGCTTCACCAAATTCGTCAAAAAGCGCCGGATGATTGACCATAAACGCCAAAAGGATTTTCTCGCGCACCTTGTGCCCATCGCGCGGAGGAAGCCGGGTCTGAACATAGCGCGGAAGACCTCCTTCCTGTCCGCCGCCTTGGGTGCGGCCTTTCTTTGCTTGTCCCTGAAAAAAGTCGGCCAAACGATTTTTAAATTCGTTACCGTAAAGCGCTCTCAGGCTTTGGTCTTTGATCTGCCGCACCCATGCGCGAAGCGCCGACATAAAGGCCGCCCGGTCTTCCGGTGTCTGCAGACGCCGCCCGGACAACGCTTGCTGCCACAAGGCGTCGATCATCGGCAACGACTGGGACAAAACGCTGTCGAAACCACTGCGGCCTTCCTGACGAATAAGTTCGTCCGGATCCTTGGCCCCGGAAAGCGTCGCGATACGAAACGTGTTCGCCGGACTTAAAAGCGGCAAGGCGCGATCGATGGCCCGTGCGGCGGCGCGTTGGCCCGCCTGATCGCCATCGAAACAAAGAACGGGGCTGTAGTCCCGCGACGGGTCGCGCGTGTCCATCGGCGGAAGAAGCCGCCATAAAGCCTGCATCTGATCTTCGGTAAGGGCCGTGCCCAACGGCGCCACCGCTCCGGAATAGCCCGCCTCGACCAACGTTATGACGTCCATATAGCCTTCGACCACGATCAGCGGCTGTCCCTGAGCCAACGCCGCACGGGCGCGGGAAAGCCCGTAAAGCAAAGATCCCTTTTTGAACAAAGCATGGTCCGGCGAATTCAGATATTTCGGCTCGCCGTTGCCCAAGACTCGCCCGCCGAACGCCACCGTCCGGCCGCGCCGGTCGCCCACGGGGAAAAGGACGCGGTCGCGAAAGAAGCTATAAGCCTTCCCGTCGGCGGTTTTCTTGGCAAGCCCGACCGCCGCCAAGTCGTCCGAAGAAAAGCCTTCTGCCCCCAACGCACTCAAAAGAGCCTGCCCATCGGCCGGCGCATAGCCCAGCCGGAATCGGCCTATAGCCTCGTCGCCGAGGCCACGCTTCTTAAGATACGCCAAAGCGGCCTTGCCGTGAGGCTCAAAAAGCTGCGCCTCGAACCACGCCGTCGCTCTGTCGAGAATGGCGTAAAGTTTCTTTTCAACGTCGTGATGCGCCCGGTCTTCGGGCGTTTCAACGGGCATCGGAAGACCCGCCATCCCCGCCAACTGTTCGACCGCTTCGGGAAAGCTCAGCCGGTCATGGCGCATCAAGAACCCGATCACATCGCCGTGCGCCCCGCACCCGAAACAATGATAAAATTGCTTGTCGTCGTTGACGTAAAAGCTCGGGGTCTTTTCGTGATGAAAGGGGCAACAGCCTTTGAATTCGCGCCCGGCCCGCAGCATGCGCACGCGCGCGCTGACAACGCTCGACAACGGAACACGCGTCCGAATTTCGTCAAGGAAAGAAGGCGAAAAAGACATAAGCGCCGCGCCTAACCCGCAAGCCGCGCCTTGACCAAAGCCCCTACCTGCGCAAAGTCCATCTGCCCGACATAGGCCTTCTTAAGCACGCCCATCACCTTACCCATATCTTTGATGGAGGACGCACCCGTCTCGGAAAAAGCCTTGTCGATCGCCGCCTGAATGGCCGCGTCGTCCATTGGCTCCGGCAAAAAACGCTTGATCACGTCGATCTCCTCACGCTCCTGCGTGGCGAGGTCTTCGCGGCCGCCTTTTTCATAGAGCGAAATCGACTCATGGCGCTGCTTGATCATCCCTTGAAGAAGAGCCATGATTGATGGATCGTCGATGCCGTTCGAATTTCCCTTCGCACGGGCTTCAATATCAAGCGCCTTCATTTGAGCCAAAATAAGGCGGGTCGTCGCCAGCGCGCGCTCATCCTTAGAACGCAGGGCGTCTTTCATCGCCGTCGTTATTTGTTCGCGTAACATGGTTTTTCTCCTCGTTGTCCGGACATCATAGACACCCGAGCCCCCCTCTCGCAAGAGAGAACGCCAAACAAACAGCCTTTATTTTCTATGCTTTTCCGAAGGTTAGGGGCCTATAACTTAACGCTTCCGCAACATGGGTGCGCGTGACGCCGCCCCCGCCTTCCAGATCGGCAAGGGTCCGGGCCACCCGCAACACCCGGTGATAGCCGCGCGCGGAAAGCTTGAGCTGCTCGGCTGCCTTCGTCAAAAGAGCCCGCCCCTCAGAATCGGGGGCGGCAATCTCCTCCAAAAGCACGCCGTCCGCCTCGGCGTTCGTGCGCACGCCCGCGACGTTCCGAAAACGCTCGGTCTGGATCGCACGCGCCGACGCCACGCGCGCGGCCACCGCCGCCGACCCCTCGGCCGGTGGGGGCAAGCTCAAATCACTGGCCTTCACGGCCGGAACATCGACGTGACAATCGATGCGGTCCAACAAAGGCCCCGAAATTTTCGCCTGATAGTCTTGGGCGCATTTAGGCGCGCGGCCGCAGGCGCGGGACGGATCGTCGATGTGCCCACAACGGCATGGGTTCATCGCCGCGATCAGTTGAATGCGCGCCGGATAAGTCACATGATGGTTGGCGCGCGCCACGACGGCGCGGCCCGTTTCAAGGGGTTGCCGCAACGCTTCGAGCGTCGCGCGTTGAAATTCCGGAAGCTCGTCAAGAAACAAAACGCCGTTATGCGCCAGCGAGATCTCGCCGGGCTTGGCGCGCATGCCCCCGCCGACCAACGACGGCAACGAAGCCGAATGATGAGGATCCCGAAACGGACGTTGGCGAAGAAGCTTTCCGTCGTCCAAAAGACCCGCCAGCGAATGAATCATCGACACCTCAAGGGCCTCGTCCGGGGACAGCGGCGGCAAAATGCCGGGCAACCGCGCGGCCAGCATGCTTTTGCCCGCCCCCGGAGGACCAACCATCAGCAAATTGTGACCCCCGGCCGCCACAACTTCCAACGCGCGTTTGGCCGTTTCCTGCCCCTTGATGTCGCGCAAATCCAAAAGGTCTGCGGCTTGCTCCTGAATGTGCGCGACAGGCCGCCCCAACACCTGGGTTCCTTTGAAGTGATTGATAAGCGCCAAGAGAGACGTCGGGGCCAAGATATCAAGCTCCCCCGCCCACGCCGCCTCGCCTCCGTTCTGCTGGGGGCAAATGAACCCGCGCCCGGCCGCGTTCGCGTTCACCGCCGCCGGCAGCGCCCCCGCAACCGACGACAACGCGCCGTCCAAGGCAAGCTCGCCAACGGCCGTGTAACGCCTGATCTCTTCAAGAGGCAGGACGCCCATCGCCGCCAACAAAGCGAGCGCGATCGGCAAATCGAAATGCGATCCTTCCTTTAAAACATCGGCCGGCGCGAGGTTGACGGCAATGCGCTTGGAGGGCAACGCCAACCCCAGCGCGAAAAGAGCGGCCCGCACGCGTTCGCGGCTTTCCACCACGGCCTTGTCGGGAAGGCCGACGAGATTGAAGGACGGCACGCCGGAAGACATCTGAACCTGAACGTCGATATCGAGAACGTTCGTGCCTTCAAAGGCAACCGTAAAGACGCGAGCAACCATAACGAGAAAACATACGGAAGGATGTATCCTTTTTCTCTAGCATGCCCGGCCATCCCGCACAAAAAGAAAAAGGCGGGAAGGCTAATAAGCCCTCCCGCCCTAATCATCTCACAACCGAGCTACTTCAGTGTGAAAACGAAATGCATCGTGTTGGAGGATGTGGACATACAGCCCCCAAAATTATTGGCCACCGCTGCAGCCGCCAACACAGGGGTCGCCGTAACAGATAAAGGCGCCGGTTGGGCAGCGGGTGCAGTCGAAGCCGCGGCAAGCAAACCAGGATCACGGGAATTTCCCGCAATGGCCATTAATAAACTAACACAATTATCCCTAGGAATCTTGGTCACTGTAATATCAAAGGCCGCGCCACTGTACAGCGAAGAGAGCGTCGTTGCCCCCCCTGGGAAAAGACCAACAAGCGCATTTCCTGCGCTATTCACCATGTCTGAGGGCAGCGCCCCTGCGTTATTAAGATTTGTAACGTTGAAGTCAGCATCCAAAGAACTGGACGAAGCATAAATGCCGCGGATTCCTTGAACGATTTGCATAATAGCGGTTGTTGCATGAGAAACCCGCTGCTTGTCATATACCCCCGAAGCCGCGGTCCAAATCGCGCCGAGGATGAGGCCCATAATACCAAGAACGATGGAGATTTCCGTAAGGGTAAAGCCTTTTTGCCCCCGCGCCCTGTGATTGATAGCCCGCATGTTTGTTCTCCCGATGGTTGTCCGAAAGATCGTCTCTTTCGGGATGAAGTCGCCCCTATCTAGACAACTGTTCCTTAATTTTTATTTAATGGACCCAACATTGTTTTTTCGGTTCAGTCGGATGCGAACCCGTGCAACACGGCTTTGTTCCATCTCGAGAATTTCGAACGTCATGGACCCGCCGGAAATGATGTCGCCGACCAAAGGAACCCTTCCGGCAAGCTGCATAACGTATCCGCCCAGCGTATCGACGTCTTCACCGTCCAAGGGCGGGAGCGCGATATGGGCTTTTTCTTCAAAGATATCAAGGGGAAGGCGGGCATCGGCCAACAACGTCCCGTCGGCGCGAACAAGGACGGACGGCGGTTCGGGAACGTCGTGCTCGTCCTCAATCTCTCCCACGATCTCTTCGACCAGATCCTCGATGGTGACAAGGCCGTCCACCCCGCCGAACTCATCGATCACGACGGCCATATGCTGGCGCGTCTGGCGCATTTGAAGCAACAAGCGAAACGCAGGCATCGAGGGAGCGACGTAAAGGACCGGCCTTAAGATATCAGGGATAAGGCAAGGCTTCTGTCGCGCCAAAAAAGGAACCAAGTCCTTGACATGAACCATCCCGATCACATCGTCCAAGGTTCCCCGATAGATGGGAACACGGCTGTAGCCGTTGGCGAGAACTTCTTCGACAAGCTCTTTCATCGACGAATTAACGTCCAGCGCCACAATATCCGCGCGCGGAACCATGCAATCGTCAACGCGCCGCTCACGAAGCTTCATGATGTTGGAGAGAAGAAGCCGCTCGGCCTGGGAAACGCCCGTTTCCGAGGGCGGCTCCCCCATAAGCTCCTCAACCACTTCGCGAAGAACGTCCGCGTTGACGGGCGGACGCGCCCAATGCACGATCCGACGCCAAAGGGTTTTCAAGGAACAAGACGTGGAATCCGCCGATTTGTCCGAAAAAGAAGGAGGAGGTGTCGTCATAGAAATTATTTTTTTCCTTTTGGAACAGACGCATATGGATCCGAAAGGCCAAGGTTTTTCATAAGATCCCTTTCCAAGCCCTCCATAACCGCCGCGTCCCGGCTTTTGACATGATCATACCCCAAAAGGTGCAAAAGGCCATGGATAACGAGATGCGAAACATGCTCGCCCATCGGCATGGCGTCGCGCCGGGCCTCGGCCGTCACGATCTGATAGGACAGCGCGATATCGCCCAAAAAAACGGTTTTTGTCGAACCGGCAAGCCGGGGAAGCTCGTCGGAGCCGAACTGGGGAAAAGAGAGGACGTTCGTCGGGCGATCGACGCCTCGGAACGCGCGGTTAAGCCTTCGCAAGGTCGCGTTTCCGGAAAAAAGAACGGTAGCCGAGGCCGAAAACGTTAAAGGACGGGGTAATCCGGCGGCGACGGCCCGCGCGGCACGGCGCGCAGAGGGATAAAGACCGGGCACGCCTTGCCATGAGGCAAGGTCGGCTTGGCAGAAAAGTTTGATCGACGACATGAATAAAAGGGGTTTTTCCCCGCTCCGAAAGGGGAAAGATTATGGCAAGAGGCAGGAAAGATCAAACAGGATCTTTGTGAATTAAAATGTCGGCCTTGGGGAGCGCCTCCAAAAGACTTGCCTCGACGCGATCCGCCGACGCGTGGGCTTTTTCCAAGGACATCGCCCGATCCATAGCAAGATGAAGTTCAATGAAAATTCTCTCGCCGTCCGTCCGCGTCCGCAGAGCATGAACGCCTCGAACATCGGGGTGCTGAAGGATGAGCCCAATAATTTTCTCGCGTTCTTTTTCGGGAAGCTCTTCATCCATAAGGGCCGCCATGGCGGTTTGCAAAATTCGATAGGCAGAAAAAACCAAAGCTCCCGTAATACCCAAGGCAAAGAGGGGGTCGATCCACTCAATGCCGAATTGCTGGCGCAACAAAAAAGCGATGATCACGGCAAGATTAACGCCTAAATCGCCAACATAATGAAGTTTATCGGCACGGATCGCCATCGAGCCCGTACGGCGAATGACGCGATTTTGGAAAAAAACGAGCCCCAAGGTCAAAACAATGGCGAGGCCCATAACGACATAGCCCGCCCTATCGTTGCCGATTGGATGCGGATCGATAAAACGATCCACGGCCTCAAACCCCAAAAACAGGGACGATCCGACGACAAACACCGACTGGAAAAGAGCGGCCAAAGGCTCGGCCTTTCCGTGGCCGAAGCGATGCCGACTGTCCGGCGGCCGGCGGGCTTGGCTGACGCCATAGGCCGTTACCAAAGAGGCGCCCAAATCGAACGCCGAATCGAAAAGCGACGACAAAAGCGAAACCGAATCAGTCATTAAAAAGGCAACGAATTTGGCAACAATTAAAATACTGGCTACGCCCAAGCTTGCCATCGTGGCAAGACAGCGGGGATCGCAGTAAAAAGGTTCTGTTTTTTGTTCCGTCAAGGTGGGCCTTTAGGGGTCGTGGTTTCAAAACTTGCACTAATTCTAACTCTTATTGTAGAATCATGTATCAAAACAATGCCGCCTCTTCTAGGGAGATTTTGTGCGCACTGCTTTTCCTTTCTTTTTCACGGGCCTTTTTGCTGTTGCCACGCTGCAGCCCCTCTTGTGGGGTCGAGCCTCGGTTGCCAGTCCGGCGAGCGCGCTTCCCTCGATCCGAACGATGGTGCTTTCCGAAGCCCAAAAAGAACAAAACGAAAAGAGCCTTCTTTTGGACGCCTGGGCTCAAGAGGATTTCCGCGCCCTACTGAACGAAACCGACCGCTGGCGTAACAACGTTGCCGAACGCCGCGCCACTTTGGCGCCGTTCGGCCAGCAAGTAACATGGAAAAATCCACTAACGGGCCATTCCGGATCCATCATCCCGGTTAAGGATTCATACATGGACGATGGCTGTTTCTGCCGGGAATTTTTACAGACCGTTTCAACAAAAAATAAGAAAAAACAAGGCCGAAGCACGGTCTGTCAACAAACCGACGGCAGCTGGAAAGCGCGGCTTTAATTAAAGCGTCAACGACAATCCCCGCGGAGAAAAAGACCGCACCGCCCGTTTCATTTCTTCTTTAAGATTGTCTGCCGTGTACACAACAACCACGCCGGCCTCCCGCCCGAACGCTTTTGCATCAAACGGCTTCTGAGACGGAAGAATGTACTGGATACACGGCAATTCCGCATTTGCCGCCGAATAAACGCCGCTGGTTCCGTCCTCGATAACACAAGACCGCCGCTTCAGGGCGGCGCGCACAGAATCGTCGACACTTTCCATCCCCATGATCGCGCCCAGCCTTGTCAGTCCGAGTTCATAAGGATAGGGATCGGGTTTTTTGTTTCTAGGATCGACCTCTTCGGCGGTCACAATATAATCCCATCGGCGGCCTATGGCGCCCAACACGCTCATGTTTGCCTTGAAAATCTCGCGAACGCTTCCTGTGACCGCTCCGGAAATCCAGTTGTTTTCCTGCAAATAGTCGAGAATTGTCTCAATCCCTTCGCGGGGTTTCAGCAAATCCGTATTTTTCAGAAAAAAGCCCAAGTGCCTTCCCGAAATTTCCTGTATCGCGCGCTCTTTCGTTCTCATGTCGACATGACCGGCCCCGATATCGGCGTCGGCCTTGCCCAAAATCCAACAGGCAATCGCCTGTGGGGACGCCCCTCGCAACGGTTGAACGGATTTCCGCGCCCCTCTTTCACTGTTGTCGGGAAGATATATCTCGTGAGTGTCGTCGAACATGGCGTCCGTCAACGTCACGCCGTGCTCACGAGCAATGTCGCTCCACGCGGCAACATGAACGGCTTCGTTTTCAACGCACGTTCCGTCAATGTCCCAGTGCCACGCGCCTCGCGACAAAAACATGCTTTGATAGTCTTCCGGCTTAATCGTTTGTGTGCGTGTGTAATCCCGAGAAAAAGCACGCGACGCTTCATTAAGAGAAACGTAATTCATTATTTTATCCTTTATAAAGGTCATCCTTATACTTGCGCTTATAATATCAATATAACGGGCCTCAATGAAAATAAAACGCGCCACATGAAAATCGTGGTCCGGAGCCTTGTCGAGGGCCACGAAGCCCTTACCGTCCTTCATGTCCGCCAGATTTTGGGCTGGATCGCGTCGAAAAAAGACAACTTCGGCGAAAGCGGCCCAAGAAAGCCCCCTTTTGTCCCCGTTTGTTGCCCCATAACTTGTTATTAATGCGTTTTAAATATAAAAATTACCGTCGATGAAAACGAAAAAAGCCCTTTTTGAAACTAAAAAAGTTTATCTTCAATGAGGCTTTTTTTGTTATAGTTTTCATCACACAGTCATTTTTTAAAAGGGATTTTATCAATGTCTTTTGATCGCCCCGCGCCCACCGAAAACTATTCCTCTCCCGCGTCACCCCTTATCGTTGTTTTGGGAGAGAAAAAGGTTACCTACACATTCACCGTGCCCCCAGATATTTTTAACGCCGTCTCAAAACCCTCTTCTTCTTTTTTAGAGGGCAAGGGGCTTCTCGATCAATATATACCCGCTATAAACGAAGGCGGCGAGCTTCATGCTTCCTTCGAGGCGGCCAAAGCCCTTTGGGGAAATACGAGCCACATTGTTAAAATCCCCACGTCTTCGAACCTTGTGGTCGTTTTTATCAACGACGAAACGGGCGAGAAGAAAGTCAATAGTCTGCAGACAAAAAACGTTGCCACGCTTTCAGAAAAAGAGAAAGAGGCTCTTCGCCAAGCCACCGGCGTGGTTCTCCCCGGGTCTCCCTATAACCACGGGCTCTTCGAGCATTTCTTGAATCGGAACGCCAAAATCAAGAAGCTTCCGAAAAAACAGCAAAAGATGGGGCCCGTCGACGAACCTAAAGATGTCGCCACCGGCTTCCCCACGCTCCCTGTATCCCGCTTACCCGAAAAGGCGCGGCAATTTCATCTTTAAACAAAACGGCGCTCTGTTAAAGAGCGCCGTTTTACTATCCCTATCTTTCCTTTTTAAAGGGCCTGAACCAGTTCGGGGACGAGCGTGAACAAATCGCCTTCGATCCCATAATCCGCCACCGAAAAAATCGGCGCATCCGGATCCTTGTTGATGGCCACGATGACCGTGCTGTCTTTCATGCCCGCGAGATGTTGGATCGCGCCCGAAATACCCACCGCGATGTAAAGCGTCGGCGCCACGATCTTACCCGTTTGCCCGACCTGACTGTCGTTCGAAATATAGCCCGCGTCCACCGCCGCACGCGACGCACCGATGGCGGCGTTCAGCTTGTCGGCCAAAGGTTCCAGGATCTCCTTGAACTTCTCGGCTGAGCCGAGTCCGCGGCCGCCCGAAACCACCACGCTTGCCGCCGTCAACTCGGGCCGCGCGGATTGCGTCAGCTCGGCGCCCACGAACGAGGACAGACCCGTATCGCCCGCGCCTTCGATCTTCTCGACCGTCGCCGTGCCGCCTTCGGCCGCCGCCTTGTCGAACGCCGTGCCGCGCACGGTGATAAACTTGATCTTATCCGAAGACTTCACCGTCGCAATCGCGTTGCCGGCATAAATAGGCCGCACAAACGTGTCGTCGCCTTCCACACCGGAAATATCGGAAATTACCGCCACGTCGCACAAGCCCGCAGCCCGCGGCATCACGTTTTTGCCGAAGCTCGTGGCCGGAGCAAACACATGGCTGTAAGACGGCGCCAACTTGGCAATCAACGCACCCATGTTTTCGGCCAGAAAATTCGCATACGCCGGATCGTCGGCGCACAGAACCTTGGCCACGCCAACAATTTTAGCCGCTTCCTGAGCCGCGCCAGCGCATCCGCTTCCCGCGACCAGAAGATCAATGGGCTGGCCCAGCTTCGCCGCCGCCGTCACGGCGTTCAGCGTCGCCGTACGAATGTTTTGATGATTATGTTCTGCAACGACAAGGATTGTCATGATAGCGCCCTTTCAAAAAAGATGATGCGTCATAAGGTCGTCCCGAAGTGCCTCGGGCGAGGTAAAAAGATGCGTCGCCAAACCAAGCTCTGCCGCCGGGAAAAGATTCTTCTGCGTGTCGTCGATAAAAATCGACCGTGCCGGATCAATACCCGTACGCGCGATCAGCATCTCGTAAATCCGTGGATCGGGTTTCATCATTTTCTCAGCCCCCGACACCACAATGGTTTTGAACAGATCCAGAAAAGGATAGGCGCGCCGAACTTCCGGGAAAATCTCGGCAGACCAATTCGACAAGGCGTAAAGAGGAACGCCCGCCGCATGAAGATCCTGAAGAATGGACACCGACCCCTCGATCGGCCCCACCAGCATCTCCATAAAGCGCGCACCCCAAGCGTTGATCCAGGTACACATCCGAACATCGCCCGCATGCTTCTCGAGAAGCGGTTGTGCGTTCTCGGCAAAAGAAACGCCCTCGTCGTGTCGGCCGTGCCATTCTCTTGTGCAAACCTCTCCAAAAAAACGGGCTCTTTCATCGTCATCAGGGATAAGCTTGCGATAAAGATGCTCCGGATCCCATTGAAGAAGAACGTTCCCCAAATCAAAAACAACCGTTGTTATAGCTGGGGATACGCTCATGGCTTAGATAACCTTGGCCTCGTTCTTCAGCTTGTCGACCAGCGCGGCCACATCGGGAACCTTGATTCCGCCCTTGCGCACCGGCGGCGGCGTGACCTTCAGCGTTTCCATCGTCGGGGCCATATCAGCGCCCAGATCGGCGGGCGCAAGGCTTTCGATGGGTTTCTTCTTAGCCTTCATGATGTCCGGCAGCTTCACAAAGCGGGGCTCGTTCAAACGAAGATCCGCCGTGATCACGGCGGGAAGCTTGACCGACAACGTTTCCAAACCGCCGTCGATTTCGCGCGTGACGTTGGCTTTGCCGTCGGCAATCTCGATTTTGGATGCAAACGTCGCCTGAGCCCACCCCAGCTGTGCCGCCAAAATCGCGCCGACCTGATTGCTTTCCTGATCGATGGCTTGCTTGCCCAAGAGGATAAGATCGGGCTTTTCCTTCTCGACAATTTTCTTCAAGGCACGCGCCACGCCCAAAGCCTGCGTCTCGGTATCGACAGGAACGTGAATGGCGCGGTCAATGCCCATTGCCAAAGCCGTGCGCAACGTTTCCTGCGCCTGGGCCGGGCCGATGGTCACGACGACCGTTTCGGCCGCAATGCCTTTTTCTTTCAAGCGAACGGCTTCTTCAACGGCGATTTCGTCGAAGGGGTTCATCGACATTTTAACGTTCGCGGTCTCGACGGCGCTTTCGTCCGCCTTGATGCGGATGTTGACGTTGTAGTCGATGACGCGTTTGACGGTAACGAGAACTTTCATGGCAGACCCACTCAACGGCTTGAGGTTAACCGACGTTTCGGCAAAGAGAGAATGCCGCGATCCTAACGAGGCGCTGTTACCAAACCGTAAACAAACATAGAAAAAACGGGCACATCCTCACGAATGTGCCCGTTTCTTGTTGTTATCAAAAGGATTTTTGTCCTTATTCCGGCTGAATGTCCGCACCGGTTTCCTGATCGACGGCTTTCATCGACAGCTTGACTTTGCCGCGATCGTCGATGCCAAGAACCTTGACGTGAACCTCGTCACCCACCTTCAGGAAATCGGACACCTTGTCGATGCGCTGGGGTTTGATTTCCGAAATGTGGACCAAGCCGTCGCGCGCGCCCAAAAAGTTCACGAAGGCGCCGAAATCGACGATCTTCACGACCTTGCCGGAATACACAACGCCGACTTCGGGTTCAGCCACGATGCCCCGGATCCAGTTGATTGCCGCATCGGCCGCCTTCTGATCCACCGCCGCGACCTTGATCGAGCCGTCGTCTTCGATGTCGATCTTGGCGCCCGTCGTTTCGCAAATCTCGCGAATGACCTTGCCGCCGGTGCCGATGACTTCGCGGATCTTGTCCTTGGGAATCGAAAACGCGGTGATGCGCGGCGCGTTTTGGCTGACGCCGTCGCGAGCCGAACCAATGGCCTTGGCCATCTCGCCAAGAATATGCATGCGGCCCGCTCGAGCTTGCTCAAGGGCGATCTTCATAATCTCGGTCGTGATCGAGGTGATCTTGATGTCCATCTGCAAGGACGTCACACCCTTTTCCGTGCCAGCAACCTTAAAGTCCATGTCGCCCAGATGATCCTCGTCGCCGAGAATATCGGTCAAGACGGCAAAACCGCGGTCTTCCTTGATCAATCCCATCGCAATGCCCGCGATCGGCGCCGGCATCGGAACGCCTGCGTCCATCAGAGACAAAGAGGATCCGCACACGGTCGCCATCGAGGACGATCCGTTGGACTCGGTGATTTCCGAGACCACGCGGATGGTGTACGGGAAGGCTTCCTTGGACGGCAACAACGGATGAACCGCGCGCCACGCCAACTTGCCGTGACCGATTTCGCGGCGTCCGGGACTGCCCATGCGGCCCGTTTCACCGACCGAGTACGGCGGGAAGTTATAGTGCAGCATGAAAGATTCACGATATTCGCCTTCCAGCGCGTCGATGATCTGTTCGTCCTGTCCGGTACCGAGTGTCGTTACGACAAGCGCCTGCGTTTCACCACGCGTAAACAACGCCGAACCATGCGCGCGCGGCAGGATGCCGACTTCGCACACGATGGGGCGCACCGTCTTGGTGTCGCGGCCGTCGATGCGACGCCCCGAATCCAAGATCATGGCGCGGACATGGTGATACTTCATATCCTCGAGCCCCTCGGCGACTTGTTTGTCCGAGAACTCTTCCGCGTCGATAGCGGCCAAAGCCTTGTCTTTCACGGCATTGAGCAGCGCGTAACGCGGCAGCTTGGCCGTTTCGTTGTACGCGGCCTTCAAGTCTTCGCCAACCGCCGCCTGAAGCTTGGCGCGCAAAGCGGCCTTGTCATACGCCGGGGGAGGCAGGGGACGCGGGTCCTTGGCGGCCATTTCAGCAAGCTCGATGATCAGGTCGATCACGGGCTGGAAGCTCTGATGGCCGAACGTTACAGCGTCCAGCATCGTCGATTCAGGAAGTTGCTGCGCTTCGGACTCGACCATCAACACGCCCTGCTTGGTTCCGGCAACGACCAGATTCAGTTCGGAATCTTTGGCGTCTTCGGGTGTCGGGTTCAGCAAGAACTTGCCGCTCTTATAGCCCACGCGCGCGGCGCCGATGGGACCAAGGAACGGAATGCCGGAAATCGTCAAGGCGGCCGAGCAGCCGATCATGGACACGACATCCGGATCGTTTTCGAAATCATGGCTCAAAACCGTGGCAATCACCTGCGTGTCGCACATATAGCCTTCAGGAAATAACGGACGGATCGGACGATCGATCAACCGGCTGACCAGCGTTTCTTTTTCGCTAGGACGGCCTTCCCGCTTGAAAAAACCGCCGGGAATTTTACCCGCCGCGTAAGACTTTTCCTGATAGTTCACGGTCAACGGGAAAAAGTCCTGCCCTTCCTTGGGCTTCTGGGCGCCGACGACCGTACAAAGAACGGTGGTGCCGCCGTAGGTGGCAAGAACGGCGCCGTCAGCCTGACGCGCCATGCGCCCCGTCTCCAACGTCAGGGTTCTTCCGCCCCATTCAATCTCTTTACGATAAACCTTAAACATCGTTTTATCCTCTTTCTTTCTAAGAGAGACCCGCTCTCTTCCTTTGAGTCCCGCTCGGCCCTATGCCGCGCGGCCTTTCATGAGTTTCTTCATGAAGCCTATGCGTTGATGACCGGGGATGAAATCCTCCATCACAACGAAACGTTTATAGCCGAGCTTTTCGTAAAAGCCCGGCGCCTCGAAATCCTGCGTCCAAAGATAGGCCGAATGCGCGCCGCGCTTAACGGCCTCTTCTTCCGTTTGACTGACAAGCGCACGCCCCTGCCCCGTGCCGCGACAATCCTCGCGGACCCAGACAATATCGATATACGCCCAGCCCGGATGAAGATAGACGAAGCTGCCCGCTCGAAGCCGTCCGTCGAGGTCCGTGTCGAAAAGACCGAACGTCCTGACCTGGCGATCGATATCGGGAAAATCATCGGGACGCACCGAAAGGACACGATCAAGAAGATCTTTGATCTCTGTCTTTTCAGGATGGTCCCGAACGATCACCACGGATGCCCTTTTCGTTATTTGCGCAGGCCGAGCGTCGCGATCAAGCCTTCATAAACGGAAGGCTTGGTGTTCTTCAGATAATCCAAAAGCCCGCGACGGTTGCTGACAAGTCGCAGCAACCCGCGCCGCGAGTGGTGATCCTTCTTGTGCTTGTCAAAGTGGTCCATCAAGTGATTGATGCGATCCGTCAAAAGCGCAATTTGAACCTCGGGGGATCCTGTGTCGCCTTTGTTGCGTGCGTGCTTGGCAATAACGTCTTTCTTGTGTTCTTTTGTAATCGACATCGTCAAACTCCTTATCTCTTAAAAGGTTCGTTAAGCCGATACCGGGATGTCGTCCAGTCAGACCGGCCTTTTGTTTGGCGTTCTTATGCACAAAATAAGGCGTTTTGACCAGAAGATTCTTCCGGCAAGCCCTCAAAATTGCTTGTTTTTGTGTCCTCTTTTCGCAATCTCTTGTTTCTAATACGCAAACGGAAGCCTTAACCCCGTAACAGCTCCATTAAAAATGGCTGCGGCAGAGGCTACCCTGCCGAGGCCTTTTGGTTTATAAAGTATTAATGATTGCGGAGCCATTGTTCGTCCATGACCCTTCTTTGGTATCACTGGGCCGTTTTCGGCGTTTTGCTTGTGCTGGGGGAACTCGCCGTTCCGGCGTTCGTCCTTTTGTGGTTTGGCCTTGGCGCACTGGGTGTCGCGGGCATAATGGCGCTTGCCCCCGAGGCGTCCTTTGTTGTCCAGCTCCTCCTTTGGGTCGCCCTCTCGGTCGCCCTTGTTGTGCTGTGGTTCAAAGTCTTCGAGCCGCAACGGAACAAAAGCTTTTCGGGACAGGCCTCGGCAGGCGTCCTTGGCGAAACAGGCCTTCTCGTCAGCGATATTGAACCTTTTGGAAAAGCCAAGGTCCGCTTCCAAACCCCCCTTCTCGGAGCCGATGTCTGGGAATGCGTTGCCGACGAGAAAATCGGCGCCGGAAGCCGCGTTAAAGTCATCAGTGTCGAAGGCAGCCTTCTTAAAATAGCCCCTTCAGGAGATAAATCATGACCGGAGCTCAAATTTTCACCCTCGCCCTCGTGGCCTTTGCCCTTATTACCATCATGCGTGGCGTGCGCATTGTGCCACAGGGGGAAGAATGGGTCGTCGAACGCTTGGGTAAATACTTCGGCACATTCATGCCGGGGCTAAACTTTATGATCCCTTATATCGATCGCGTCGCCAGCCGCGTCGTAACCAAAGACATTATGCTGGACGTCCCTCAACAGGAAGTCATCACGCGTGACAATGCCGTTCTGATTGTAAATGCTATTTCTTTCGTAAAGGTCACGAATCCAGTCAAAGCTGTTTACGGGATTGTCGATTTTGCAGAAGGTATCCGCAACCTTATCATGACGGCACTGCGTTCGATCGTTGGCGAGATGGAGCTGGATGTTGCACTATCCTCCCGCGACCAGATCAAAGCGCGTCTTCGCGAAAGCATCGCCGAAGAGGTTCTGGATTGGGGATTGACGGTTAAATCCGTTGAAATTCAAGATATCAAGCCGTCCGCCTCGATGCAAAAAGCGATGGAAATGCAAGCCGCCTCGGAGCGTGAACGGAAAGCGACGGTTACCCGCGCCGAAGGACAAAAGCAATCCATGATCTTGCAAGCCGAGGCGCGTTTGGAATCCGCGCGGCGTGACGCCGAGGCGCAAGTGACGCTGGCGCAGGCCTCTTCCGAAGCCATCCGCAAGGTTGCCGACGCGATCGGCGATCAAGACGGGCCGATGTCTTACCTGCTCGGCGAAAAATACATTAAGATGCTCGAAAAAATGTCCGAGACACAAAACGGCAAATTCGTCGTCATTCCCTCCGACATCCAAAGTGCCGTTCAGGGCGTTCTGAGCAAAGCCCGCGGCTAGAGCCTTTTCGCATGAACGGTTGTCATCAAAAGACGCCAACCCTATCACGATCGGCTCTAGCGTTTATTGATGAAGCCCCGTCGAACCAAAGCCCCCGGCCCCTCGCGCCGTTTCGGGCAACGCGTCGGTTTTGTCCCACTCAATCGCAACATAGGCCGCAACGACCATCTGCGCGATGCGCATGCCGCGCGTAACGGTAAAGGCCTCGGTGCCAAGGTTTGCCAAAATAACCTGAACCTCCCCGCGATAATCGGCGTCGATGGTTCCCGGCGTATTCAACACCGTCACGCCGTGCTTCAGGGCAAGACCGGAACGAGGGCGAACCTGAGCCTCATATCCTTGGGGCAGCGCAATCGAAAGGCCTGTTGGAATAAGGCGACGTTGGCCCGGCGATAAAACAATGGGCATCGTGATGGCCGCGCACAAGTCCATGCCGGCCGCATGCTCGGTCGCATAAGCCGGAAGATCAAGCCCCTCGGCATGAGGCAGCGTTGTTACAGCAACGGAAACAGAAGTCATAAAAAGCCCTTATCGTTTTTGAGGTGTGTTACGCGCGAACGCGGGCGGCGGGAAAGCGCGTTTCTTCCTTGACCAAGGGAATAATGGAATCCATCCCGCAAGCAAAGAAAAACCTGCGCGGCTGCCGTTTCAATCCCCTGATCTGAAGAACGCCGTCAACGGCATACATCTTGCGAGCAAGCACAAGAAAGGCCCGCAGTCCGGCCCCGGTCAGGAAGGAGAGCGCCGCGCAGTTTATGATCATAAACCGAGCGCCGCTTTCGATGCACAACGACACGTCCTCAATGAATTCGGGTGCGTTCACGCTGCTGAGATACCGGTCGGTATCCATGACTTCGACATCGGCGATGCACCCAGCCGCTATGGACGTTCCTTGTTGCATCCAAAGACCCTCCTGTTCCGCTGTGGATACTTTACTCTTTTTCAAAGCATCAAACAAGAATAACATCGATAACCCTCTGATCGCACTAAGGTTAATGGCGCAGAGCCCCCAGTTCGCCGGAACGGCCCCTTGTTTCTTTCTTAAAAAACCCTATCTCTCCCTTTGTCACAATCAAGGATCGCCCAATGTCCCAAACGTCTTCTTCTCCCTGGCACGGCACAACCATTCTGGCCGTACGGAAAAACAACCGTGTCGTTATTGCTGGAGATGGGCAAGTCTCTATGGGCGCAACCATCGTTAAAAATAACGCGCGCAAGGTGCGCCGCCTGAAATCAGGCCCGAACGAAAACGTTATCGCCGGCTTCGCAGGCGCGACGGCCGACGCCTTCGCGTTGTTTGAACGGCTTGAAGGCAAGCTTGAGAAACACCCCGGCCAGTTGATGCGCGCCTGCGTCGAGCTGGCCAAGGATTGGCGCACCGACCGGTATCTGAGGCACCTTGAGGCCATGATGGCCGTTGCCGACGCGTCGACAAGCCTTATCCTCTCCGGAAACGGGGACGTGCTGGAACCCGAAGACGGGCTAATCGGCATCGGCTCCGGCGGTGCCTACGCCTTGGCCGCAGCCCGCGCCCTTTTCAACATCGAAGGCATGAACGCCGAAGCCATCGCGCGTCGTTCGCTTGAGATTGCATCGGGAATCTGCGTCTATACGAATACTCATGTTACTTTGGAAAGCCTGGACTTTTAATGAAAACACTCTCGCCAAAAGAAATTGCCAAGGAACTCGACCGCTTCATCGTCGGCCAAAACGACGCCAAGCGCGCCGTCGCCATCGCGTTGCGCAATCGCTGGCGTCGCCAACAACTTCCCGAGGAGCTCAGGGAAGAGGTCCTTCCTAAAAACATTCTGATGATCGGGCCTACGGGTGTAGGAAAAACCGAAATCGCACGCCGCTTAGCACGGCTGGCCGGCGCGCCCTTTTACAAGGTCGAGGCCACCAAATTCACCGAAGTCGGCTATGTCGGGCGCGACGTCGAACAGATCGTGCGCGACCTTGTGGATACGGCGGTCAAAATGGTGCGGGAGCGGATGGGAAAAACGGTCACGACCAAGGCGAACAAAGCGGCCCAAGAACGCGTTTTGAATGCGCTTGTCGGCGAAAGCGCGACGCCCGAGACGCGCACGAAATTCCGTCACATGCTGAAAGCCGGCGAGCTGATGGATCGTGAAATCGAAATCCAAGTTCAGGATGTCGGCGCCTCGAATATGCCGCTTTTTGATGTTCCTGGCATGCCGGGGGCGCAGATGGGCATGATCAACCTCGGCGATATGCTGGGCAAGCTTGGGGGGCCGCGCGTAAAGACGCGCAAACTTTCGGTGGAGGAAGCGCTGAACGTTCTTCAAGATGAAGAGGCGGAAAAGTTGCTCGATATGGACAAGATTGTCGACGAAGCGCTTGAAGAGGTTGAGCAGAACGGCATCGTTTTTCTGGATGAAATCGATAAAATCGCCGCCGGAGGAGACAGCGCTCGCCTTGCCCATGACGTCAGCCGCGAAGGCGTTCAGCGCGACCTTTTGCCGCTTATCGAAGGAACGACCGTCTCAACGAAATACGGCGCGGTAAAGACGGATCATATCCTTTTTATCGCCTCGGGGGCCTTTCATCTTTCGAAGCCGTCCGATCTTCTGCCGGAGCTTCAAGGGCGTCTGCCCATACGGGTTGAGTTGACCCCCCTTTCGCGCGAAGACTTTAAACGCATTTTGACCGAGCCCGAAGCCAACCTGATCACGCAGTACAAAGCGCTCATGAAAACCGAGAACGTCACGCTCAATTTTACCGACGACGCGATCGACGCGCTGGCTCGCCTTGCGACGGAGATCAACGCCAACGTCGAGAATATTGGCGCCCGGCGTTTGCATACGCTTCTTGAAAAGCTTCTTGAGGATATTAGCTTTGACGCGAATGAACGGGCCGGGACAGAAGTAACGATTGACGGCGCCTACGTTCAAACGACCCTCCAAGATTTTACGCAACAGTCTGATTTATCAAAATTTATTTTGTAGGCCCGGTCATAATAGTTAACAAAGAGGCTCGTTTTTTTAATATCTTGATTGCCAAGAATACTTGCGCGGGGTATATTTCATTTAAAGTTTAAGTATTTTTTAACGGAGACATCATGACTCTGACGCCGGAACAAGTTGCCGCCATTCAGGAAAAACACAGCGACAAAATTTCGAGCGATTATACATGCCTTGACGACCCCCAGAGGGCAGAAGGTGCTTGGTATCTCTTGGGTTGTGATGGCGGCCTCCCCCGTAAGGACCTCATTCAAAGAACAAACTCTACCGCCGAGGACCCGCGCCTTGGCGATGCGCTCCGCTCCCCCCATACGGGGACAATGGCGGGGACGACAACTTATAACAACTACCGCTTGTAACAACTACCGCTTGGCCCCCGCTTAATTTTTGGATCCTTTAAGGCGCGCGGCCCTTTTTTTGTTTCCAATCCGGAACAAAACAAAATATCTTTTTGTTCTCAATAGAATAGGTTAATCGCCTTTTTTGTTCCTCATGCGGAACGACATAAAATTTCAAAAATATATTCTGGAACATTTCAAGAACGTCGGGTTGACTTTAATGCGCTCTTTTGACTAGGGTGGAGGGGCCTAGAGTAGAGAACGGCGGAGCGCGGACCTCCCGCTTCCGCTGTGGGCGTTGGTCGCCGGAGCACGCTTTTCGACAACTGCGTCGAAAAAAAGCTCCGGCTCCGATGCGCTCAAGACGAATACCGCTTCTGGCACTCCCACAAAATGTCTCGCGCAATCGGCGCCGCTTTATGCGCCCCGCTTCCTCCGTGTTCGACCACAACGGAAACGGCATACCGCGGCTTGCTTACCGGCGCATAGCCGACAAAAAGCGCGTGGTCGCGTTCACGCCACGGAAGATCCTCGTTTCGGATGACGCCGGAAAGACGCTCGGCCTTGCTGATACGACGGACTTGTGCCGATCCGGTCTTTCCCGCCATCTCCATTCCCCGCTGAGAAATGGCCGCGCCCGATGCCGTTCCATGCTCCCGGTTGACGACGGCCGCCATGCCTCGGCGCACAAGCGCTATATGGTCGGGATTCAGCCCCATGTCTTCCCACTCTTTTTGCGTCAAGGACTCTTCCCCGATCTTTTGGACCAGGTGGGGGAAAACCGCCCGCCCGTTATTAGCCAAACGGGCGGTCATGACCGCAAGCTGAAGCGGCGAAGCCAGTACAAACCCCTGCCCGATGGCCGCGATTAATGTTTCGCCTTGCTGCCACTCTTGATGACGCGATGTTTTTTTCCACGCGCGACTTGGAACAAAGCCGCTTCGTTCGTGGGGCAAGTCCAGCCCTACTTTTTCGCCGAAGCCAAAACGTTGCGCCATGGCCCTTATTTTATCGATGCCAACGCGCTTGCCGACTTCATAAAAGTAGGTGTCGCACGAATAGGCCAAGGCATCGATGAGATTGACATAACCGTGACCGCTGCTTTTCCAACAATGGAAGACGTGCTCGCCAAGCTCGTAATGCCCCGGACAAAAAACTTTCTCTTTAGGAGAAACGACATCCGCATCCAGCGCGGCAAGGGCTGTAATAATCTTGAACGTCGAGCCGGGCGCATAGGTCCCGCCGATAGCCTTGTTCAAAAGAGGGGCGTGAATATCGCGGTTAAGCCGCAACCAATCTTTGTTCGAAATGCCGAACGTAAAAAGATTGGGGTCAAAACTTGGGTGAGAGACAAGCGCCAAAATGTCACCCGTAAAAATATCCATAAGAACCGCGGACGCCCCTTCTTCGGCCGCCACTCTTTTCTGGGTAAATTGTTGAAGCCCTATATCAAGCGTCAACGCGATATCGCGACCCGGAATCGGATCATGCCGTACGAGCTCACGAACCACGCGCCCGTGCGCGTTGACCTCCATTTCGACGTCGCCCATCTGACCGCGCATGGCTTTTTCATATTGTTTTTCGATCCCATTTTTTCCGATATGAAATCCGGGCGTCATCAGAACCTCATTTTCCTCCTCGCGGGCATCATCGATATCGTCCCGCGAAACAGATCCGACGTATCCCAAAACATGGGCCGTCGTTTCGCCGTAAGGATAGGTCCGTATTTCGCCGGCGTCGATATCGACGCCGATAAGATCGGGCGTATGGGCCGCAATACGATCCATTTGGTCTCGCGACAAATTGTCCTTTATGAGAATGGCGTTGAAGCTTCGACGCTCCCGCATATCGCGATCAATGCGCTGTTTTTCTTCCTTTGTCAGAAAAACAAACTGGGAAATTTCTTCGATAAGAGCGTTGAGACTTTTTGTATCGCTTATCTGTTCCGGCAAAAGAACGGCGCGAAACGTTTGGTCGTTAACGGCCAAAGGCGTTCCGAACCGATCCAAAATTTTTCCTCGCGGGGGAAGAACCATGCGTAGGTTGATACGATTGTCTTCGGCCATGCGGCGATAGTTTCCGCCTTTTAAGATCTGAAGATAGTAAATGCGCCCGGCAAGAAGGGAAAAAAGAAGCATCTGCGCGCCGCCGATCAAAAGGGCGCGCCGGGAGAAAATGCGCATTTTTTCCGTATTATTAGGCATTCCGTTGATGTCTGTTTCAAGTCGAGCTTAGCACGGTACGCTGAAGCTGTATGAATATCCAGCATGGAAGCGGGAAAAAGACAACGGCCAAAAGAATTTGAATGAGAACCGGAAGGAAGGGGATAAGTTGCCAGCTTAAAAGGCTCAACACGATCCACTGAACGAGCATCATAATGATGGCCGATAACGTAAAGCCGACCCAAAGCATAAAAAAGGAATGGCCGGTAAAGAAACTTCGATAGCGCAAGATGAGTTGCTGCGCCACCGTATAAAGAAGGGCCGAAAGGCCTAAGGCGTTTCCGCCGATAAAGTCGTTTAAAAGACCGATGAAGAATGCCACAAAAGGAGGAAAAAGATCGGGTCTGTGGGCCGACCAATAAAAAAGGGCAAAAAAGGCCAAAGGAGGCATAACGTTTCCGAGATAGGGAAACGGCCAAAGGCTCGCGCTTAAGAAAGTAAAAAGAAGCCCAAGCACAGTCGGTACAGAAGCCCTGGCCCAAAGATCAAGTCGTTGCCAAAACGTCTCCATACTTACCGACCGCTTCGAACGCTATGTTTTTTACTCATGGAATTAAGAGGGCCGCCTTCCAGATTGAAGTCGACAAGGCGAATATAGTTAACGCGGCTTAAGTCGGCGGACGGAACAATTCGATAAGCGCCGCGTTCCGTTTCTTTCAGCGTGCCAATGGGAAGATTGGGCGCAAAAACGCCGCCGTGTCCCGACGTCACAACATGCGCCCCTTCAAAAACCATGGCATCGCGCGCCAAGAAAAGAAGTTTTGGCATTTCGGTGTTATCGCCCGCCAGAATGGCGCGATCGCCGGTTTCGGCGATTGTGACGGGGATGCGAGAATTAAGATCCGAGATGAGCCAGATCCTCGACGACCAGGTTCCGACTTCAATGACGCGGCCAATCAAACCATCGCCCGTCATGGCCGCCATGCCCTCGCGAACACCATCCGACTTTCCTGCGGTTAAAATAAGGCCTCGCGTGTAGGCGTTTCCTGAATCGGCAATGACGCGCGCCGAAATATAAGATAAAGACGGCTCAGTCTTAAAATGCAGGAGGGATTTAAGTTCCGCGTTTTCTTTTTGCAAAAGAACGACTGTATTTTTCCATTCGACCATTCGTCTGTTTTCCTGACGAAGTTTTTCATTTTCGCTTCTCAGGGAGACAAGATCGCGCAACGTCGTTCCAACCTCTTCGACAGCCGAAGCGCCACGGGCAACGACGTTAAAAAAAGGCGTTAAAGCATCGGTCACATGCGCACGCAACGACATAACGGCTTCCGGTTGGGCCTGCGAAAGAACAAGAAGCGTGATAGAACACACAATAAAAATTAACGGTGAAAAATAGTGCGAAAAGCCGCGCCATGAAAGCGTAGCTTCGGCGTAATGCCATCGAAAAGTTGGGGAACGACGGATCGGCATGACACAGCAAATCAAAAAGTTACACGTTTTATTAACCTAAGTCCCCTGCTCTGCCAATCCCTTATTTAAGGGGCGTCGTTTTTTTGTTTTTCTTTTTTTTCTCGGCGAAGTTTTTCCTTATGACGGGTCAACAACATCATAATTTCGGCAGACGTTTCTTCGATGGAGCGCCGTGACACATCGATAATAGGACACCCAATCTGCACAAAAAAACGACGCGACTCTTGCACTTCCTCACGAACAGACTCGGGATTTGTATACGGGGTTTCTGAAACTTCTTTAAGAATTTTCAATCGGTTACGTCTTATTTCCACAAGACTCTTCACATCCTTCACAAGACCAACAATAAGCGGTTTTTTGAGCTTTGAAAAATCAGGTAAAGGGTTTCCTAAGATAAAGGGGATGTTGGCTGCACGAATTCCTCTTCCGGCTAAATAAACACACGTCGGTGTTTTCGACGTTCTTGAAACGCCAATAATAATAACATCCGCTTTTCCAAGCTCCTCCTCTCCATGGCCGTCATCCTGAGCCATAGCAAAATCCATCGCATCAATGCGATCAAAGTAATGTTCGTCGAGAACATGCTGACGCCCCGGACTATGAATAGGCTCTTTTCCCAAAAGAGAGATCATCCCTCTTAAAACAGGTTTTAAAACAGGGATACATTCAATCTCATACTCATGACAAAAATTCTCAAGCTCTTGTTTTAGTTTTTCATCGACAAACGTAAAAAGAACAAGCCCTGGCTTTTCTTCCAACGACTTGAAAACCATTTTTAGAAGTTGTGAGGAACGAATGAGATTCCAATAGTGTTTTTTAACATCAACGTTTTCAAATTGAACAAGGCACGCACGCGTCAAAGAAGCGAGCGTTTCTCCGGTTGAATCGGAAACAAGGTGAATATGAAAAACCATAATTTCTGTGACTCTTGTGGAAAAGTCGCCCCTCTAATTGAAAGCGGTTTTTTTCATACCCTATTTAAAAGATTTTCCAAAATTTTATCACCAGCGGGATAAAAACGAGAAACCATGTGTTAAAAATGGGGAAAAAAAGAAAGGGCGTTATCCACATTATCCACAGAGTTATTCAACATCAGGTTAAAAAAGGATTAATTATAAGTTATAAACAAATAAAATTTTAACCTTTTTAACAAACCTACATAAATATGTGTGGAGAAAAACTGTCCTTAAGAAAGGATAAGTTTTAATCCCCTCTTTTTACAGGCTCAACCTACAACTACTATCTTTCTTTTAAAAAAAAGAAGGAAGAGGCCATGTGTGCATAAAGGCATTTTTCCATCAAAAAAGAAAATCAAGAGGATCTCAATCTTCCATTCCGTCAAATCTTTTTGACACCCTATTTTAAAGATATGGTTAATGCTTGTTTCATAATGATTTCTTGACTTCATACGCGCTCTTCGTTACAAACACGCTGTTCCGACGTTGTAATTTTCTGATGCCATAATTTCTCGACCGCCGGAATCTCACCCAAACGACTGGCACAACACAATCTGCATGGGCACGTCATATGTGTCCAAATTTTCAGATAATACGAAGGATAAAATGAGTTCTACAACTTTACGCGAATTGAAAGCCAAAACACCGGCCGAACTTCTTGCGCTTGCGGAAAAAAACGGCGTTGAAGGGGCAAGTTCCATGCGCAAACAGGATATGCTGTTTGCCATTTTAAAAATCATAGGCGAGCAACCCAATCAGACCATTTCTGGAGAGGGTGTTCTTGAAGTTCTTCCTGACGGATTTGGGTTTCTTCGATCGCCTGAAGCCAACTATCTTCCTGGACCGGATGATATCTATGTTTCGCCGTCTCAGGTTCGAAAATTTAATCTCAGAACCGGGGATACCGTTGAAGGCGAAATTCGTTCCCCCAAGGAAGGCGAGCGTTATTTTGCCTTATTGAAGGTTACGGCCATCAATTTTGATGACCCTGAAAAAACGCGTCATCGTGTTGGATTTGATAACCTGACGGCTCTTTATCCGAAAGAGCATCTTAAACTTGAGATGCCAAATCTGACAAAGAAAGAGTACACGTCGCGTATTATTGATCTCGTGTGTCCGCTTGGAAAAGGGCAGCGTGCCTTGATCGTTGCGCCGCCGCGCACAGGCAAGACCGTCATGATGCAAAACATCGCCCACGCGATTACGACCAATCATCCTGAAGTATATTTAATTGTCCTTTTGATCGACGAGCGTCCTGAAGAAGTGACGGACATGGCTCGGTCCGTGAAGGGGGAAGTCATTAGCTCGACGTTTGACGAGCCGGCCACGCGCCACGTTCAAGTGGCCGAGATGGTTATCGAAAAAGCCAAGCGCCTCGTGGAACACAAGCGCGACGTTGTGATCCTCTTGGATAGCATCACGCGGTTAGCACGTGCGTATAATACGGTCGTGCCATCATCGGGAAAGGTGTTGACGGGCGGTGTGGATGCCAACGCGTTGCAGCGTCCCAAGCGTTTCTTCGGTGCCGCGCGTAATATCGAGGAGGGCGGTTCGCTCACCATCATTGCCACAGCGTTGATCGATACGGGAAGCCGTATGGATGAGGTTATTTTTGAAGAGTTCAAGGGGACAGGGAACTCGGAAATTATCCTTGATCGCAAATTGTCCGACCGCAGAACGTTTCCCGCCATCGACATCACGAAGTCCGGAACGCGCAAGGAAGAACTTCTTGTCGATAAGGGCACGATGTCAAAGATGTGGGTCTTGCGTCGTGTTCTGTTGCCCATGGGCGTTACGGACGCCATGGAATTTCTGCTCGACAAGCTTAAGTACTCGAAGACCAATGCTGAATTTTTCGATAGCATGGGGCAGGGAGGCGGCAATGAAAACGGCACGCCGACCGTTCAACGGGCGACGATTGCCCGTCGGACCTCGTCTTCAGGATCGACAAATTCCGATAGGGACTAGAGCCGATCGCAATAAGGTTGGCCGCTTTTGCGGCCAATCGTTTGCCTAAATCGACTTTAGGATTCTTTTTTCTTGGAAATTTCGACGCGGTTTCGTCCGGATTTCTTGGCGATATAGAGAGCCGCATCAGCGCGTTGAATTAAGTCGTCAATGGATGCGTCGTCGTTAGCAAGCTCGGCTACGCCGATGCTGACGGTGCACGATATGGCGATGTGACTTGTGACAAACGATTTTTCTTGAATATGTTTTCTTAAACGTTCCGCCACGTCATAAGCGCCGCTTAGCGTTGTTTCGGGAAGAATGACCGCAAACTCTTCCCCGCCAACACGTCCTATAAAATCGGATTGACGAAGCGTCTCAAGCGCGCGTTTCACGACGCCCTTGATGATAATATCGCCCGCCGCATGACCGAAGGTGTCGTTGATCGGTTTAAAGAGATCGATGTCGATCATCATGGCCGTGAGGGTGCGCGAAAAACGACGAGCGCGACGGAATTCTTGTTCCGCCAAATTTTGAAAATGCCGACGGTTGTTGATGCCGGTCAGAGAGTCTGTTGACGCTTGGCGGAAAAGTTCATTTTCCAATTCTTTGCGTTGTGAAATGTCGTTTAAGGCGACAAGAAAAGCCGGAGCGCCGTTATAGTCGAGAAGAATGGCGGCCATTTCGGCGATAAAGACGCTTCCATGCGCTTTTTTCATCCGTACTTCAATGTCGCGAATGTCGGAAACCGTATCGAAGAGTTTGTGAAGGTTAAGTCGATCTTGAGGATCGGCATAAAGATCAATCGCCTTCATTTTCAGGAATTGGCCGGCGCTTCTTTGGAAGAGGAGGCAGCTTTTTCGATTGACGAAAAGAAGATGGCCATCGGATTTTCTGGCGATGTAAATAGGATAAGGAAGAATTTCTAGAACGGATCGAAGTTTTTGTTCGCTTTTTAATAGGTTATATTCGAAATCGACTTGAAGCGAAATGTCATAGACAGAAAGCATGACGGCCTTTTGACCGTTCCAATCAATGATATCTCTGGCCAAAGAGATCCAAAATTCCTGACCGTCCCGGCGAAGCGCGCGTCCGCGTCCGATAGAAGGCGGCTTGATGCCGCGGATCATCTCGTCGTACTCGATTTCCATCTGGGGCCAAAGATCGTCCGGAATTAAAGGGCGAATTAAGGGCAGGGCGAGAACATCTTGTGCGCTCGAAAAACCGAACAGGTCAGCAAAAGATTTGTTTGCGTAAAGAGGTTTAAAGTTGTGATGGATCAGAATCCCCTGAACGGAAGAATCAAAAAACGACTTAAAGGAAGACGTCGTCCTTGAGTTTCTTAAAGACGTCGACGTCGGTTTTTTTTTCATCCGTGCCGGTCTTGAGGGTTTTTTTCTTCGTTTTTTTATCATGAACATAAAGCGTTGCGATGGAATAGTTTTACCACAAAAGAAAAGAGGAAAAAGATGAAAAATATAGAGATGTTAGAATATCGGATGCATGGGATCGTTGTTGTTTAACGGGGAAACAATATGAACAAAGGACGGCGTAAGGATCTTTTTGTTTGACGATCTTTTTTCTAATTCGTGCCGCCGTGTGATGAAGGTTGCGACTTCGGGCGAATAGGCCGCGCTTGCGATTTCCTGAGTCAGGGTTTCAAGATCCGGATTTCCGGAGACGGGAACGCCAAGAATGCCGTTTTCAGCCATCCAGGCGCCGTAATAAATAAGGCCGATAAGGCAGGATAAGTCGTGAAAGATCGTTCCGATGCGCAAGGCCGTTTCTTGAAATTCGGAACTGTCCCATCCGGACGTCATGGCGACGCGTGTGGCGGCATGAATAAAATCATTTCCGAAAGAAAGGCTGTTGGGCGGACCGTTTTGAGGAGAATTAAGCCATCGTTTGAGGGCGGACTTATTTTCGAGAATAAGTTCGCTATCAGGATCGAGCTGTATGGGAAGCCACGAAACGTCGTTGAGCCGCTCGGCGATGAGGTTGGATAGAGCGCGTTCGGCGCGTAAATACGAAAAGCTGTACACGTCTCGGCTAAAATCGTCGGGCAACGGAGCCAAGGCTAAAATAGCGTCCTTCCGCCTCGAAAGGTCTTGGCGCGAGGCGTCGAACTTTTTCTGTAAATCGTCGAGCGTCAGGATCCTGCTCATAGGATTTCCTTTTAAAGCGCGTATAGTCGCTATCTTCCAAGTCTACAAAATAAAGCTAAGGATAGTGTTAATAAAGGCCGACGAAAAAACGCATTGAAATGATTGCTTTCTTTTAGTTTTTCTCCTATCTGTCCGCGATGCTTACGTTTGATACCCTTGTTGTTGGTGCCGGTCATGCGGGCTGCGAAGCCGCCGCTGCTTCTGCGCGTCTTGGCGCCCGAACGCTTCTTTTGACCCATAAGATCGAGACCGTTGGGGAGATGTCTTGCAACCCGGCGATCGGGGGATTGGGCAAGGGGCAGCTTGTCCGCGAAATTGACGCGCTTGACGGCATTATGGGCCGCGTAGCTGACGCCGCCGCCATTCATTATCGCGTTCTCAATCGAAGCCGCGGGCATGCCGTTCGAGGCCTTCGAGCCCAAGCCGACAGGAAGCTTTACCGTCGGGCGATGTTGCGGGCCATGCAGGAACAGGAAAACCTGACGTTGATGGCGTGCGCGGTCGAAGGGCTTTTGGTTTCGGAAAACGGCGTCTTGCAAGGCGTTGTGACCGCTTCGGGCGAAAAGATTTTTGCGCGGGCTGTCGTGTTGACGACGGGGACTTTCTTGCGCGGAATCATTCATCAAGGCCCGACGCAAACGCCAGCCGGCCGTTTCGGAGACCCGGCGTCGTACGGGCTGAGTGACGCGTTGGAGCGCGTAGGCTTTACCCTTGGACGTTTAAAAACGGGAACGCCGGCTCGGCTTGACGGAAAGACCATTGATTGGGGCGCGGTGGACAAGCAACCGAGCGACGCCGTTCCGGAACTTTTTTCGATGTTGACGAAAGCCGTCGTCAATCCCCAGATTTCCTGCGGGATTACGCATACGTCGCCGAGAACGCTTGAGATTATTCGTGCGAGCCTTCCCAGAGCCCCACTTTATTCCGGCCAGATCAAGGGAAAGGGGCCGCGCTATTGTCCGTCGATCGAAGACAAGGTCGTTCGTTTTGCCGACAAAGAGCGTCACCAAATTTTTTTGGAGCCGGAGGGTTTGGATGACAATACCGTGTATCCCAATGGGATTTCGACATCCCTGCCCACCGATGTTCAGGAAGAATTTATTCATTCTATCAAAGGCTTAGAAAATACCCATATCATCCGTTTTGGCTATGCCATTGAATACGATTATATCGATCCGCGCGAATGCACGAGGACGCTTGAGACAAAACGTCTCCCCGGTCTTTTTCTGGCGGGGCAAATTAACGGCATAACGGGCTATGAAGAGGCGGGAGCGCTGGGGCTTGTCGCTGGGCTGAATGCGGCGCTGAAGGTGCGCGGCGGCGACCCCTTCGTTTTGAACCGCTCCCAAGCCTATATCGGCGTTATGATCGATGACTTGATTTCGCGCGGCGTGACGGAGCCGTACAGGATGTTTACGTCGCGGGCCGAATATCGCCTGACCATGCGGTCCGATAATGCCGATCAGCGCTTAACACCTCTTGGCATCAAGCTTGGTTGTGTTGGGGAAGAAAGAAAAAAGGCTTTTGAAGAAAAGATGGACGCGCTTTCACGGGCGCGAGATTTGATGAAGGGGCTCAAAGCCTCACCCAACAAGCTGGCGAATTCAGGCATAAAGGTCAATGCAGACGGTATTGTTCGTACGGCGTTTGAACTTATGTCTTATCCTGGGGTAACGCTGGAGTCGCTGGCCCAAATGTGGCCCGATCTTAACGGCTTAACCAGCGCTATTGCCGAGCAAATCGAGATAGACGGAAAGTACGCGGGCTATCTCGATCGGCAGGAAGACGATATCAAAGCCTTTTTGAAGGACGAAAACCTGGCTCTTCCGAATGACCTCGACTTCGATGCCGTGGGAAGTCTTTCAACGGAGATAAAGCAGAAGCTTTCCCAGATCCGACCAGAGACCCTCGGGGCGGCGGCGCGTATCCCCGGCGTTACTCCCGCCGCAACCGTAGCTCTTTTGCGCTATGTTCGACGCGGAAAACAGGCTAGAAGGTCGTCCTGAATAGATCCCCTGAAAGTTTTTTACACGTTAAGGGGGCGTTGGAATGGGCGATTTCTCATGAAAAGCGAAAAAGATGCGTTTTTAGAGATGGTTAGCGTTTCTCGTGAAACAATCCACAGGCTCGAGCGTTATGAGGCGCTTCTTACGTCTTGGAATGAGAAGATAAACCTTGTCTCTAAAAACACGATCCCACACATATGGTCGCGCCATTTTCTCGACAGCGCCCAGCTTATGCGGCACCTTCCGGAAGAAGCATCGACGCTTGCTGATATGGGGGCGGGCGCTGGCTTTCCCGGCCTTGTCCTTGCCATTCTGTCCAAAGAGCGTCCGGCTCCGCTCAAAGTCTATGCCATTGAAAGCATCAAAAAGAAGGCCTCGTTTCTTCAGGCCGTTGTCGATGATTTGGAGCTCGACGTTCATGTCGTGAACGAAAGGATCGAGACCATCAAGGACTTTAGGGCGGACATTGTAACGGCAAGGGCCCTTAAGCCATTGCCCGAGCTTCTAAAATACGCCAACCGCGTTGCGGGTCGCGACAGCGCCCTTTTGTTTTTGAAGGGCCAAAATTTAAGCGAAGAATTGACACACGCGAAGAAATATTGGACATTCTCGCACAGACTTTACAAGAGCCTGAGCGAGGATTCCGGAAGAATTCTCGCCATCAAAAACCTTCAATACAAACAAAAACGCCGAACCTAATGACCTCTTCCTGCCGAATCCTTTCCGTCGTCAACCAAAAGGGCGGTGTTGGAAAAACAACGACGGCCGTCAATCTTGCAACGGCTATGGCGGCGGTCGGCAAGCACGTCCTTGTGGTGGACGCTGATCCTCAGGGTAACGCGTCGACGGGCTTTGGCTTTGCGCGTTCGGAGAGGGGCGCGGGCTGTTACGAGCTGATGTTCGACGGCATGTCGGTTGAAGAGCTCGCCCGTCCGACGCTTGTCCCAAACCTTTCCATTATTACCTCCTCGGCCGATTTGGCGGGTGCGGAGATTCAGCTTGTGACGACCGAACGCCGCGAATCCCGCATGAAAGACGCGCTGGACCGAAGCGCCAAAGACTACGACGTTATTTTTATCGACTGCCCACCCTCTTTGAATCTTATTACGCTTAACGCGCTTGTCGCGTCGCACGGTGTTATGATTCCCTTACAACCCGAGTTTTACGCGCTTGAAGGCGTGTCCAGCCTTCTTCAAACGATCGAGGCCGTTCGCGAACGTTTCAACCCGACGCTTGATATTCAGGGCGTTGTGCTAACCATGTACGATCGTCGCAACAGTCTTTCCGATGCGGTGTCAAAGGATGTGCGCGCGTATTTTGGCGACAAGGTTTACGAAACGGTCATTCCGCGTAATGTGCGCGTATCCGAAGCGCCATCGTACGGCAAGCCCGTTTTGCTTTACGATCTGCGCTGTTCAGGATCGCGCGCCTACATGCAGCTGGCCAGCGAAGTGCTTCGCCGCGAGATGGGCCTTCTCGGCGGGGGGCTTTCGGCGGAGGCGGCGGAAGCCTAAATCGTCGATGAAGTTTAGAATAATTCTAAAGTAGATCTAAAGAGGAAACATGAGCTCACCCGCACACAAACCGTCACCCCTCGGTCGAGGCCTTTCCGCCCTTCTTGGCGACGTTGATGCGTCCTATAAGCCCGGAGCCCGCCCGGTGGCTGCCGTGACCCCGTCCTCGGGCGGCGTTAAAAAACTTCCCACGGCTTGGCTTCGGTCCGGCGCGTTTCAGCCTCGCCGCCATTTCAATGACGAGGCGCTAAACGAGCTGGCGGCATCCATCCGCGAGCGCGGCATCCTTGAGCCCCTTCTCGTCAGGCCGTTACCGGGCGAGCAAGATTTTTATGAAATCATCGCGGGCGAGCGCCGGTGGCGCGCCGCTCAGATTGCGGGACTTCACGATGTTCCCGTCCTTGTTCGCGACCTGACCGATCGTGAGGCCATGGAATTTGGCATCATCGAAAACGTCCAGCGCGAAGATTTGTCGCCCATAGAAGAGGGGCAGGGCTACAAGCGGTTGATTGAAGAATTCGGCCATACCCAAGAGGCGTTGGCCAAGATCGTCGGGAAAAGTCGGCCCCACATTACGAACATGATCCGTCTTTTGACGCTTCCGGAAAGCGTTCAAGCGATGATTGCGGACGGGTCCTTGTCGATGGGCCACGCGCGCGCGCTGGTTCCTACGAACGATCCTTTATTCTTGGCGCGCGAGATCGTTAAAAAGGGGCTCAGCGTTCGGCAGACGGAAACATTGGCCCGTCGCAGCCAAGAAAATCCCGAGGTGCATAAAAGCCGGAAAAAGGCCCAAGTCGATGCGGATGTTTTGGCGCTTGAAAAGGAATTGGAGCGCGCCATCGGGCTTAAGGTCAAAATTGTCAACAAAGGCAAGGCCGGTTCGTTAACGCTGTTCTATACGGACCTTGACCAACTTGACGACATGATTAAGAAGCTCAGGGCCTAAGGAGTTGCAACGCTTGGAAAAATGGGGCAAAATTGGCCCTTCGTTCTGTCAAAGAAATGTGCGGTAATTCATGAGCGGATCAGGAAATCAAAGCGAGCCCGGCGTCGTCCTTCTGATGTTTCTTTTTGTCCTGATGATTGTCGGATGGTTGTTCTGGAAAGTTACGGGCGATTTTTGGCTGAGCTACGTTCTCCGTTGGATCCGATACGGCGAGCTTTGGACCATCAATCTTTTCACGCACCGTTACGATGCGTGTCTCAATTGGCTGCTTGTGGCGCCGGCGAATAATGATCTGCCGTCGGCCGACGTCGTTCGGTTGACGACGGTTTGCTTCGGACCGAAGTTTTTAAGCGCCGTTCCCGATCAGGAGCTCCTTTCCTATTACAGGCTTTCCGGAACGTCGATTGCCGCGATTGGTACCGAAACGATCCGTGTTTTCCGGTGGGTTTTGGGCGGCATTCTTGCGGCCTTGGCCGCGCGCGCGATCCTTTTCTCTCCATCCGGAAAATTTATGATTCGGCATACGTTGGAAACGTTGATTGAGGCGCAGGCGAAAATATGGCCCATTTTGATGCCGATCGTTCGTTTCAATCCATCCAAATCGGGCCGTATTTTGGGCGGCCCCGTTCCCGAAGAAATGCCCTTGTTTGCCGAAGCGCTCTCTCCGGAAGAATGGATTTCCTTTAATCGCATTCCTCTTACAAACGGCATTCCTGCGCGCGATTCGGTGCGCCGGGCCTTTCTTCGACAGCTTGGGCCCCGTTGGGACGGAAGCCTTTCGGCTTTGCCGGGTTATATGCGCGCGCTTTTGGCGGCCTTTGCCTTGAT
This sequence comes from Alphaproteobacteria bacterium, assembly GCA_028690155.1. GTDB lineage: Bacteria > Pseudomonadota > Alphaproteobacteria > UBA9219 > UBA9219 > CAIXLI01. The sequence continues at coordinate 113,723 of JAQVBU010000001.1, forward strand.
GGGCGTTCAAAGACGCGGAGAAAGCGATGTCTTTTTAGGCAGGATCGCGGCGGCATGGTATCCCGATAAGGGCTTTTGCCCCGACGACGCGTTGCTTCACGATATTAACAAACTTCTTAATGATCCTAATGTTGGCGGGAAGATTCTTCTTGCGATGAACAAACACGCGTGGCGGACGACCGCGATGATCGGCGCCTTGAAGTGGGCGAGGGACAACGGCGGCGTTTTGGCCCCGGCGCAGTTCTTGTGGCTGCGCGCGGCGGATCGGGCGCTTTGGTATCCCTTGAATAATCTTGGCCGCCGCGCGTTCCACAGCGAGGGAGCGGGCGCGATGGCGCATTATATGGCTGAAGCGTTGGCGGAAAAACCGCTGCCGATTCCCAGGCTGGATACAGCGATTGTGACGCTGAACACGTATCTTCACGATCCGGACAAGAGAAGCGTCCCCATTCCTCCGCGCGAGAATGAAGCGCCGTTAGCGTAACAGCGTTTCGTGGGAACAAAAAAGACAAAAGTCTTTTATGAAGATGCCCCAATAAAAAAGAGGAGCTTTTTGAAAAGCCCCTCTTTTTTTAGAGGGAACGCCTAAGGCGATTAGTCACGCCGGCCGCCCATAAGGGCGAGCACGAATTGGAACGCGTTGATGAAGTTGAGGTAAAGCGACAACGCACCAAAAACGGCCATTTTGTCGTTGGCCTCGGTTCCATAAGATTCGGCATAAGACTGCTTGATACGCTGGACATCCCACGCGGTGAGCCCCGTGAAAATGGCGACGCCGGCGACCGAAACCATCCACTGGAGCATCGTCGAGAGCATAAACAGGTTCACGAGCGACGCGATGATGATTCCGAAAACGCCCATCAAAAGGAATGAGCCCATACCGGACAAATCGCTTTTCGTCGTATAGCCCCAAAGGCTCATCGCGCCGAAGGTGGCCGCCGTGACAAAGAAGGCTCGCGCAATGCTGGCTTCGTTATAGGTCAGGAAGATGGCGCCCATCGACAGCCCCATAACGCCGCAGAAAATCCAAAACAGGGTCTTGAGACCTGAAACCGAGATGGTGTTCATTTTGAAATTCATGGCCATGATGAAGCCAAGGGGGGCGAGGGCGACAAGCCAACGCAACGGCGACCCGAAGATAATTTGAGCCAGAACGGTGTGAGCCGTGACCCAAGCCATAAGGCCGGTCAGCGCCAAGCCGACGCCCATGTAACCGAAGACGCGCTGCATGTGCGCGCGAAGTCCGGCGTCCATTGTGACGCGGTCAAGGCCGGCAACGCCGGAACGGAAGAAAGGATCGGTCATAAGATCTCCATAAACTAAGTTAATCTCAAGACCCAATATGGGCATGAGTTCGGACAAATTCAACAGCAATCGGAAAAAGGAAGGGGGATCAAAGCATTGGTAAAAAAAGCGCCGGAAAGGGAAGCAATAAAAAGGCCGGAACGAATCCGGCCTTTTTGTCGTGCTTTGAGATTTAAGCGACGGCCTGCGCTTCTTGAAGCCGCTCGATTTCGTCTTTGACGCTAAGTTTGGTGGCTTTTAGTCGGGAAAGCGTCAGCGAGTCGACGCTGACGCAGAGGGCTTCTTTTTGTAGTTCGAGATCAATGTCGGCGTGTTTTTTCTTCAAAGCTTCGATACGATTTTCAAGGGCCATGGTTTGTGCCTCTCTCTGTTGAGCGTGATAGAATAAGCACGATTTTTTTAGTATAGCACAAATCAAGACAAGAGGGATGCTCTGTCGCATGATTTTTGCGCCGTCTGTGCAAAAGAAAGCTTTCTCAAGGAAAAGGCCAAAATAAAAAATAAACTTTCATTCCGGGGGCGGAAAAATCGCGAAGGATTCTAAGTTTCAAATTCGGATTTTTTTCGAGGGTTGTACGCGTTTTTCTTAGCCCACGTTTCGATAAAGGCCGAAAGGTCGGCCGATAAGGGGTGAGGAAGAATAATTTTCAGTTTCACAAACATGTCGCCGGCGGGTCGAGCGGCGACGCCTTTTCCTTTAAGGCGCAAGGACGCACCCCCGTTGGCTCCTTTGGGGATCGTCACGGCCACATGGCCGCCCAACGTCGGAATCGTAATTTTGGCGCCTAGAACGGCTTCGGGAAGGCTGATGGGAAGCTCAAGATAAATGTCTTTGTTTTTGCGCGTGAAAAGAGGATGCGGTTCGACGTGGATATTGATGATGGCATCGCCCGCTGCGCCGCCCATGCCGGCAAGTCCTTGTTCTTTAAGGCGTAACTTGTGCCCGTCTTCAATGCCGGCCGGAATGGTGATCTCGATGGTTTTGTCGTTCATCAATGTCAACCGTTTCTTGCCGCCGAGACAGGCCTCGATGAAAGAAACGGTCGTCTTATAAGTCACATCGCTTCCGCGGACGCCCCCGCTGCCCGGTTGGCGTCGTGTGCCGCGCCCACCCGCGCCGGCGCCCATGAATTCAGCAAAGATGTCGCCCATGGAGCCAAAGGAGGAAAAGGCGTCGCCGTCCGTTCCAAAATTCGAACGCGACGAACGAAAACCGCCCTCGAAGGGATTTTTGCCGCGAAAGACGCGCGGTTGACCGTCGGCATCGATTTCGCCCCGATCATATTGTGCGCGCTTCGCAGGGTCGGAAAGAAAGTCATAAGCGGCGGTAACGTCTTTAAACCGCTGTTCGATATCCTTGCGTCCGGGATTGACGTCAGGGTGAAGTTTTTTGGCGAGCTTGCGATAAGCGCTTTTTATCTCGCTGGCCGAGGCGTTCTTTGAAATCCCAAGTATTTGATATGGATCGTTCATTCGATGAAGGTAGCCCGTTGCGTGTGCGCCGAAAAGAGCCTTTTTGTCAAAAGCTACTATCTTTAAAGATGGGGACGCCCAGCGCCCCTTTAAAGAGGCGCTGCGCTCAGGGCTTACTTCGCAACGCGTTGCTCGTAAAGGTGGATTCCACGGATTAGGTCAAGCGCGCGCGCCAACGGATAGTCAAGAATGGTTCCGTCCTTCTCGGTTTTCTTGTCGGCAGATGGGTCGTTATTGACGGATTTTTTTCCATCCTCTTCCGAGGCGTCTTCGTTTTGCAAGGCGCCCTTAAGATCGGCCTCATGAATGCCGGGGCCTACAGCCAGCTTTTCAAGCTTGGCTTGTTGTACGGTAATGTCCGGCTCAATCCCTAAAGCCTGAATGGACCGTCCGGAAGGCGTATAGTAACGAGCCGTCGTCAAACGCATGGCCCCGCCGCCCAGAACGGGAATGATGGTCTGAACGGAGCCCTTGCCGAAACTTTTCGTCCCGACAAGAATAGCGCGCTTGTGGTCTTGAAGCGCGCCGGCCACGATTTCCGACGCCGACGCCGAGCCGCCGTTGATCAGAACGGCCACGGGCTTGCCATGAGCCTTATCGCCGCCCGAGGCCGAGAGGACTTGATCCTCCTCTTTGTGGCGACCGCGGGTCGAAACGATTTCTTTCCCGTCGGGTAAAAAAGTGCCGGCGACCGAAACGGCTTCATCCAGAAGGCCCCCGGGATTGTTTCTTAAATCCAGGACATAGCCGACAAGTTTCTTCCCCATTTTTTTGTCCGCTTCGGCCAAGGCCTTGTTCAGGCCGACTTGTGTTTGCTCGTTGAAGGCCCCGATGCGAATATAGGCTATGTCGTCTTTCGGTTCCCACCGGACCGAGCGGACCTTGATAATCGCCCGCGTGATGGGGACGTCAAAAGGCGCTCCCGATAACCCGCCGCGGCGGATGGTCAAAACGACTTTCGTTCCTGGCGCCCCGCGCATATGGTCAACCGCCTCGTTAAGGGTATAGTCCGTGACGGGCTTTGAATCGATATGGGTAATCAGATCGTTAGGCTGAATCCCGGCTTTGGCCGCTGGTGTATCGTCGATGGGCGAAATGACTTTGACAATACCGTTTTCCAAGGTCACTTCGATTCCCAAACCCCCGAACTCGCCGCGAGTTTGAGTCTGCATTTCCTGAAAGTTCTTTTTGTTTAGATATCCAGAATGCGGATCTAAAGATGACAGCATGCCGTTTAGGGCATTTTCGATAAGCGTACTGTCTGAAACGGAGTCGACGTAATCGGCGCGCACGCGTTCAAGAACGTCCGAGAAGAGGGTCAATTGCTTGAAGGTATCGGAGCCGTTTTCTTCGGCGGCGCTTTCTTGGCTGCGTGCGGGCGAATTTTTGGCGAAGAGGGGGGGTGATGCAAGAAAAGCGAGCAGCGTAAGAATGGCGAAAAGCCGGAACGACATTTTAGGCATAAGGCGACATCCGAGGAAAAAGAAACGGCGGAAAACGCCGGAAACAAGTGCATTCTAAAAGCACTTTTCTTCAAGCACAAGAGACAAGACAAGAGGTTTAACGAGACAAAGGGCCGGACAAATAAGGCCTTTTTGTGACAACCGCGCCGCTGTCTTGCGTCAAGGGGCGAAAGATGCCTATACAGGAGGCGTCCAAGCAAGAAAAAAACGAACGGGGAAAACCACGATGGAGTCGATCCTTTCTTTTATTCAACATTATGCGCTGCCCTTTATCGTCGTCATCGGCATCGTCGTTTTCGTTCATGAATTCGGCCATTACCTTGTGGCGCGCCTGTGCGGCATTCGGGTCGAGTCCTTTTCGATTGGTTTTGGGCGCACCCTGTTCAAGTGGACGGATAAACGCGGCACCGTTTGGCGCATCGGCTGTTTGCCCTTGGGTGGGTACGTCAAGATGTTCGGCGACGCCGACGCGGCGAGCACGCCAGACGATTCCGTTCACACCATGACGGAGGATGAGAAGAAAATTTCCTTTTTCCATCAGCCTGTTGGTAAGCGCATCGCGGTTATCGCCGCGGGACCGGCCTTCAACTATCTTTTTGCGGTTGTGGCGCTGGCTTTTTTGTTTGTTGGCGTGGGACAGCCGTTCTCCCCGCCGCTTGTGGGCGCGCTTCAGGAAGGCAGCGCTGCCGCTCAAGCGGGGATTGAGGTTGGCGATCGCTTTCTTTCCATTGATGGGACCCCCATGCGTCGTTTCGAAGATATCAAGCGCGCCGTGAGTCTGAACACGGGGTCTTCTGTGACGGTTGTTGTCCAGCGGGACGGGCAGGAAAAAACGATGGTGTTGACGCCCAAGGTTGTCGTTCAGAAAGATCTTTTAGGGGGCGCGCATCGTTTGGGGCGGATCGGGGTTCTATCGACTGCGGTGGTTTACGAAAAGCGCACGGTACCCGAAGCGCTTTATTACGCGACCGTTGAGACGTGGAACATTTCCGTTGATACGCTGAAAGCCGTGGGCCAAGTCTTGATCGGCACGCGGGGAACAGAAGAAATCGGCGGCCCGCTTCGGATTGCCGAGATGTCCGGAACCATGGCTCGGGAAGGATTCTGGCCCCTTGTCTGGTTCTTGGCCGTTATTTCGATCAATTTGGGCTTGATCAATCTTTTTCCCGTGCCGCTTTTGGATGGGGGGCATTTGCTCTTCTATTCCATCGAAGCCGTGCTAGGTCGCCCCATAAATGAAACGGCGCAGGAAGTCGGATTCCGGATCGGTTTGGTTTTGGTCCTGTCGCTGATGGTTTTTGCGACATGGAACGACCTTGTTTATTTGCAGATCGTTTCGCGGATTAAAGATCTCTTTTCGTAGGCCTTGGGTCGACAAGGCCGAGCGACGCGAGTTTTGCAAACAACGCGTGCCGTGTTTGAGCCACACTCCCCCCAGTGGGGATAATGATGTCGCTGCGTCTTTTCTTTTCGGATTCAGGGCGTTGCCGCGCGCGGATGGCCTGCAATTTTTTTTCCGTCATGTTTCTTCGCCGAAGAACGCGCGCGCGCTGGATGCGAAGCGGCGCCGAGACACATAAGACAAAATCGCACATTGTTTCGGCTTTCGTTTCGAACAGAAGCGGAATTTCCAAAACAGCCGCGCGCGCGTTTTTCTTGCGCGCTTCCTGAATAAAAGCCGTTTCGGCCTTTCGAACCAAAGGATGAAGAACGCCTTCGAGGCGTTGAAGTTTTTCCGGATCCGAGAAGACCAAGGCCCCTAAAAGAACGCGGTCGATGGCGCCGTCCCGATAGGTTTCGGGAAACAGAGACGCGACGGTGGGGACGGCCTTGCCGTCGCGATCCAGCGCCTTATGAATGAAGGCGTCCGAGCTGAACACGGGAAAGCCGAGCTCGCGCAGCATGTCGGCCACGGTGCTCTTTCCCATACCAATGCTTCCGGTCAGGCCAAGGACAAGCATGTTAGCCTACCTCCTTCAAGACCGCCTCGCGCAACGCTTGGGAAACGTCGGGGTCTTGGCCGAAAAAGGCTTTGAACGACGGCCTTGCCTGATGCAAAAGCATGCCCAACCCGTCAATCGTTTTTAGACCGCGGGCGCGGCTGCGGCGAAGAAGCGTCGTGTCAAGCGGCGCATAAACGACGTCCGCAACCGAGGCGGTTTGAGGCAGAGGGGCAAGGTCGAGAACAATCTCCGGCTGTCCGGCCATGCCTAACGGCGTGGTGTTGACAAGAAGGTCGGCGACCGACAGGGCCTCGGAAAGGTCGTCCCAGGCCACGACATGGATGGGGCAGGAGGGGGAAGACAGGGCCTGTGCCGCGGTTTCCGCACGCGCCTGTGTGCGATTGGCCAGAACGATGGTCGTGAACCCCATATCTTGAAGCGCAACCAAAACAGCCCGGCAGGCGCCGCCCGCCCCAAGAACGACGGCTGTGCCACGGGTGCGCTCGAAGCCGCAGGACAGCAGGTTTTGCGCAAAACCGAAAGCGTCCGTATTATGCCCACAAAGCCGTCCTTGTGGGTCAACGGACACAAGATTGACCGCCCCGATGCGCGAGGCTTCCGGGGAAAGCGCGTCCATCAAGGTCAACGCGGTCTCTTTATGGGGGATCGTCAGATTGACGCCACAAAGGCCTTGCGCCGCAAGCGATCGTAACGTGTCGGCCAAGCCGTCTGGGCGAACGGCATAGGCATCGTAAGCTCCTTCAAGGCGATAGGCCTTCAGCCAAAACCTGTGCAGGCGCGGCGAAAGAGAATGATCGATTGGCCAGCCCATAACACCGGCACGGCGGAGCGGTTTCGGCATGGTTTTCTCGGGGACGATGAAAAACAAGGCAGAGTAGCATGAAAACAAATTGGACAAAAAGGGCGTTGCTGCTTTACTCTTGCAAAAAAGAGAGGCACACACCCCTATGGTCCGACTTTATCTTCTTATCGCCGACGAATCTTTGCGTGAAGCCGTTGTCGAACAAATGAAAAGGGCGGCTTTGGAAGATCCTGTGTGCGTCGCAACAGCCCAGACATTCCTGTCTCGGCGCGATGCGGACGAGTTAAACATCGTGGTTGTCGACGAAGCCAAATCCGAGGCCGAAACGGAAGCCGCGTTGGCGGCATTGGCGCAGGACGAGGCCCAACCGATCGTCCTTTTCTTGGGGCGGAACGAGAATCGAGACGGCGTTGTGGAGACGTTTGTCAAGCCGTTTCGGCTTGGCCATTTGATGGCGCGACTCGAGTATTATGTGGAAAACGCTCCCCATGTTCGGGCGTCGCCGGTTGTTTTTGGTCCCTACCGACTTGATCCTCAGCAGCGATGGGTTTGCAGGAAAGGTTTGGAAGAACCCATTCGGTTGACGGAAAAGGAAACGGCTCTTCTGCTTTTTTTAGCGCAGCGTGCGACGCCCGCGCCGCGCCGGGATATTCTGGAGGCGGTGTGGGGATACGGCGACAAGGTCGATACGCACACGCTTGAAACGCACATTTATCAACTTCGGCGAAAACTGGATCGGGACGGCGAAAGCTGGATCCTTTCTGATGCGGGCTCCTATCGTTTGGCGGGGCGTGCATCATGAAAAAAGCGCTGTTTTTATGCCTTATTTTCGTTCTCGGCGCGTGTAGTTTTACGCGGCATCCGGCGGCGCACAACACGCCTTCGCCCATTATGGTGGGGCAAGGACTCGAAAAAACAAAGCCCGATCCCGACGCGCGGCGGCGCATTGTTTTGGCCTATCCCGCGGCCGGGGAACGATTGGATGTCGTGTATTTTCACGACGGGCGCTACGATCCGGACGCTCTGCGTAAGATCAACAAGCTGATGCGCGATCGGCACACCAACACGATTGGAAAGATCGATCCGGAGCTTATCGATTTTCTTGTCGATATTCGAAAACGGTTTGGGCTTCCCGAAACGGTTTCTTTTCAGATTTCATCCGGGTATCGTTCGGCGCAAACCAATCGGGGGCTTGCTCGACGCAACAGAAATGTCGCCAAGGAAAGCCTTCATCAGCATGGCTGGGCGGTAGACTTTAAAGTTAAGGGCGTAAGCAGCAAGGCGATTTGCGAAATTGCGAAAACCATGCAACGCGGCGGCACGGCGGCGTATCCGGATGGCCATGTGCATATAGATTTGGGAAACATTCGAACGTGGAAGCCGAGGAAAAGGTAGGTCCGCATGGAAAAGACAGAGGATCGGCTTCACGATCTTTTGAGCCGCGCGAAAAAAGCCGGCGCCGACGACGCGGAGGTTCTTTCGACCAATGCGGAAGCCATTAGCGTGTCGGTGCGCAAGGGGACGCTCGAAGGCCTTGAACGGTCGGAGGCCGGCGATTTGTCCTTGCGGGTTTTTGTCGGCAACAAGCAGGCGGTCGTTTCTTCGACGATGCGCGATGCCGGAACGCTTCAGGCCCTAGCGGATCGCGCGGTGGCCATGGCGCGGTGCGCGCCGGACGATCCGTTCTGTGGCGTGGCTCCGGTAACGGCCTCGGTTTGGCCGGACCTTGATCTTGAGGACCCCTCTGACGTGTTGCCCGAAGATCTTGCCGCCCGCGCCCGGCGGACGGAAGAGGGCGCTCGCGCGGTTGCGGGCGTGACCAACTCGGCCGGGGCGGAGGCCTGTTGGCAACGGCAAGGCATGGCCTTGGCGACGAGCCGAGGGTTTTATGGGCGGCTGACGCGCACCACACACAGCCTGAGCGTTTCGGTTCTCGCGGGTGAAGGCACGGCGATGCAGCGCGACCACGACGTGGCGACGAGCGTCTTTGCCGAGGATTTGCCAAGCCCCGAAAGCGTTGGGACAAAGGCGGGCATGCGCGCCGTCGCAAGGCTTCATCCTCGAAAAACGGCGGGGGGCTGTGTGCCGGTTTTTTTCGAGCCGCGCGTTGGCGTGGAATTGATCGGCGCGTTGGCGGAGGCGGTTTCCGGCGTGTCCGTCGCGCGGGGGACGAGTTTTTTGAAGGACGCCTTGGGAAAGAAGATTTTTTCGGATGCGATAACGATTGTGGACGATCCGCACCGGCCGCGCGGGCTTCGTTCGCGGCCCTTTGATGGCGAAGGCGTTGCGACGGCACGACGGAATGTGATCGACAAAGGCGTCTTGACGACGTGGCTTCTTGACGGCCGTTCCGCGCGGCAGCTCGGCATGACAGACACGGGACACGCGGCGCGCGCCTTTGGAAAAGGTCCGTCGCCGTCGAATATGTTTATTGAGGCGGGCACGCTCGATCCCGAGGCGTTGATGCGCGATGTCGCGCAGGGATTCTATGTCACGGAGACCATGGGGATGGGAATCAACGGCGTGACGGGCGATTACAGCCAAGCCGCTTCCGGCTTCTGGATCGAAAACGGACAAAAAGTTTTTCCGGTTGGCGAAATGACGTTGGCGGGCAACTTGAGGGGCATGTTTTTGACGATGACGGCGGCAAACGATTTGGTTTTTGAGCGCGGCCTCGACACCCCGACGCTGCGCATCGACGGCATGATGGTCGGAGGGCTTTGATATGCGTCCTCGCGTCGCGGTTTTGGTTGACCTTCCCCGCGAAAAAACGGCGGGCGGCCATGTGAAATATTGGGAAAATATTGCGCGCGCCGCCGCCGATGATGCTTCGGTGGCCGTGGATTTGACGGTTTATTTTTCCGGAAGGGGCGAGGACGAAGCGCTCTCGCCGCATGTGCGCTTTCGTTTTTTGCCGCCGGTGTTCAGCTCGGCCCGGCTTCCTTTTCTTCCCTATACCCCTGCGCATACGGATCTTGCGCCATTTCACCGCGCGTTGGCAAAAGAGTTGCCCTTCTACGACGTGATTCATACGACGGACGCGTACTTTGCTTTTGCAAAAACGGCCGAAAAAATGGCCGCACGACAAAACATTCCGCTTGTCACGTCGTTTCACACCGACACCCCGGCTTATGCGGAAGTCTTTACGCGAGAAACGCTCGCGGCCCTTTTGGGGAAAAAAATAGGCGGCGCGGCGGATCGGGCGCTTTCTCTTTCCTTGCGCGAAAGGAAAAGCAAAGAGGCCCGTCTTGAAAAACATCTTCGGGCGTGTGCGGCGATACTGGCGTTGCGAGACGAAGACAAGGCCCTGGGCGAGAGGATCGGAAAGACCGTGGATCTTTTGCGTCTTGGCGTCGATCGGTCCGTGTTTCGGCCCGATAACGAGGCTCGCCGCAAAATCGCACAGGACTACGGCCTTCCGTCCGACGTTTTTTGGGCCCTTTTTGTCGGCCGTGTGGACGTGGGCAAAAACATGCCCCTGCTTTTGGAGGCGTGCGTTCGCGCCGTCGATCAGGGAGCAAACCTTCATTTGTTGGTCGCAGGGCTTGGCCCGTGCTGCGCCGAGGTGGCCTCTCGTCTGGGGCCTCGCGCCACGCTGGCCGGGCATGTTTTGCCCGAGACGTTGGCGACCTTTTATGCGGCCTCCGATGTTTTGTGCATGGCCTCGGACATAGAGATCGGCGGGTTGATCGGCGCGGAAGCGTTGTCTTGCGGCTGCCCGCTTCTTGTATCACAATCAAGCGGCGTCGCGGCTCTTTACGGAGAAAGTTTGGCCATAGGGGCGGTGCCGAGCGACGCGGGCTCGTGGGCCGACGCTTTGGTGTTGTGGAGCAAGGATCGGGAAGCGAACGCGCGGCGGCACGAAGAGGCCTTTCGTTTAGGGCAGCGCCATGTGGCGGATTGGCGCGCGGTGTTCAAAGAGACTTTTCTGCCGGTATGGCGGCGCGTGGCGAAGAAGGAGAATCGGTGATGTTTGGCAAGAGGATTCTTATTTTGGTGGCGCACCCGGACGACGAAGTCGTGGGGTGTTCTGCGTCGATTATGCGGGCCCGCGCGAACGGGGCTACGGTTTCGGCGCTTTATTTGACCAACGGATGCCTCGCTCGCGAGGTGATGTGGCCATGGCGGCGCGCGCACTACACGGAAGGCGTTACGCGCCGTCGCCATGAGGCGGAACAAGCGGCAACCAAGCTCGGGCTTCAACCCGTGGGTTGGGGCACACGCCCGGCGCGCCAGTTGTGGCGCGAATTGCCTCGCGTTTTTGAGGAGGTTAGGACGGCGCTGGACCAGCTCCACCCCGATCAGGTCTGGGTGCCCGCCTATGAAGGCGGCAACCCCGATCACGACGCGCTCAACGCAATCGGCGCCAAGCTTCGCCGAAGGGTGAGCGTGTTGGAGTTTTCGGAATACAATTATTTCGGTTCCAACGTTCGGTCGCAGCAATTTATTTCATCCGACGAAACGGTGCGCGTTATTTCTCTCTCGCCCGCCGAACGGACGGTCAAGCGCGACGCGCTGAAACTGTACGCATCCGAGAAAAGCAATCTGTCTTCAATCGACCTTCATCAGGAAACGTATCGGCCTCTGGCTTTGTACGATTACAGCCAGCCCCCGCATCAGGGAACGCTGTGGTACGCGCGCTTCCAATGGGTTCCGTTCAAGCATCCGCGCGTTGATTTTACGTCTCCGGCCGAGGTGTCGGAGGCGATCATGGCGTTCTTGTCGTCGCCGGAGGTTCTTCGGACGGATCCCGGCTCATGACGTCGCCGTCTCGGCCTTTCTTTCTTTCGGCCCCTTCCCCCTGTCCCTATAGGCGGGAGCGTCTGGAGCGTAAGTTTCTGACGCACCTTCATGGCGATCCTGCGGCGAACCGCGCTTTTAACAGCGACTTTTGCCGATTGGGCTTCCGGCGAAGCCACGACATTCTTTATCGCTCCGCGTGTCCCGACTGCGCCGCATGCACGCCGGTCCGCGTTGTCGCCGGGGCGTTCCGTCCGACGCGATCTCTCCGCCGTGTTGTCCGTCGAAACAAAGACCTCGTTTCTTCGTGGGATCGCGTCGACATTGATGCGCTTTTTGACCTGTTTCAGGAATATGAGCGCGTTCGGCATCAAACCAGCCCTATGGCCGAGATGAATCGAGCCGAGTTTTCCGACATGATGCGGCGCGACTATGTGGATTCGCGGCATTTTTGTTTGCATGACGCCGTCGGCACCCTTTTAGGGTGCATGCTGGTCGACCCGGTTTCAGACGGCTTCTCGGCGGTCTATAGCTTTTTTTCGGTGCGCGAGGCGTCGCGCAGTCTCGGCACGGCGCTTGTTCTGGCGTTGATCGAGGAGGCCCGCGCCTGTTCGCAGCCTTTTGTTTATCTTGGCTATTGGATCGAGGGAACGCCCAAGATGGCTTACAAGGCCCACTTTAAGCCCTTCGAAGCTTTTGGCGCCCACGGTTGGGGGCCGTACGATGAAACGTTTAGGCCGTCGCGTCTTCTTTTCGACGATAGTCCATAAAAAAGGACGGGCGCCCGGCCGCGTCGGCCTTCTTTTGGTAACGCGTCGGCACCCAATCGTCGGGCGGTGTTTGGGCGGCATGCGTGCAAACGAAATCCGGATGTGAGGCCAAGCTTTCGCGCATCCAGGCCACAAGCGACGGATGATCCGAGGCAAGGCGAAGCAGGCCGTTCGGTTTTAAGACCCGCGATAAACGATCCAAATTTTCCGGCCCGATGAAACGGCGATCCGCATGGCGCTTTTTGGGCCATGGGTCGGCGAACAGAACGAAACATCGCTCGATCGACGCGTCTTCAAGGCTATCCAACACGCGTCGGGCGTCGTCGTCGAAGATGCGGATGTTTGTCAGCTTTTTCTCTTCAATAAGGTTCAGAAGGCTGGCGACGCCGTTAATGAAGGGTTCGCAACCGATAAAACAGACGGCAGGATTTTTTTTGGCTTGGGCGGCCAAATGTTCGCCGCCGCCGAACCCAACCTCCAACCAAACCGGCGCAGCGGGCGGCGCGTCGAAGAACGTTTGCGGCGGCACGCGCGTCGTTTCGTCCAAGGCAAGACGAAGAGTCGGAAGCCGCGTCTCCATAAGCATCCGCTTCCCCGTGCGCAAAGGTCGCCCTTTGCGGCGACCGAAGAGCCGTTTGATCGGATGATTTGTGATGCTGTCGATTTTTTCCACGCTTTTGCTTTTCATACTGTAAGCGGGGGTTCTGATGAATCAGAACCCCCGCCCATAACGCTTAAAAACGCCCCCGCCTTCGACGATCCGAAAAACAGATCGCCGAGACGGAGTAACGACTAAGAGGCCAAGATGGCCAAGAGCAAAATCGCCACGATGTTGGTAATTTTGATCATCGGGTTCACGGCGGGACCGGCTGTATCCTTGTACGGATCGCCGATGGTGTCGCCGGTAATAGCCGCCTTATGCGCGTCCGAGCCTTTGCCGCCGTAGTTACCGCTTTCGATAAACTTTTTGGCGTTGTCCCATGCGCCTCCACCCGAGGTCATCGAAATGGCGACGAACAGACCCGTTACGATCGTGCCGAGCAGCATGGCGCCCAGAGCGGTGAACGCCTGGGCTTGACCCGCCACCCACGTGATGACGAAGTACAAGACCACCGGAGCCGCGACCGGAAGCAGAGAGGGAACGATCATCTCGCGGATCGCGGCCTTGGTCAGCATATCGACAGCCACGCCGTATTCGGGCTTGGCCTTGCCTTCCATGATGCCTGCGATTTCACGGAACTGACGACGGACCTCTTGAACAACGGCCCCCGCTGCGCGACCCACGGCCGTCATGGCCAAAGCGCCGAACAGGTAGGGAAGCAAGCCGCCCACGAACAAGCCGACGACGACGTACGGGTTCTGAAGATCGAATCCGGCCGCGACGTTCGGGAAGTAGTGGTGAAGGTCTTGCGTGTACGCGGCAAAGAGCACCAACGCGGCCAGACCGGCCGACGCGATGGCATAACCCTTGGTGACGGCCTTCGTCGTGTTGCCGACAGCGTCCAGGGCGTCCGTGGTGACACGGGTTTCCTTGGGCATTTCGGACATTTCGGCGATACCGCCCGCGTTATCCGTGACAGGACCGTAGGCGTCGAGAGCGACGATCATACCGGCCAAAGCCAACATGGTGGTCGCCGCCAAGGCGATGCCGAACAGCCCCGCGCACGAGTAGGCAATGATGATCCCGATCGCGATCACAATGACGGGAAGCGCGGTGGATTCCATCGATATGGCCAGGCCTTGAATAACGTTGGTGGCATGACCGTTGACGGACGCCGCCGCAACGCTCTTGACCGGACGGTATTCAGTCGAGGTGTAGTACTCGGTGATCATGACCATCAAGGCCGTGACGCCAAGCCCCGTCAGCGCGCACCAGAACATGCTGGCGCCGGAAATCGCCGTGCCGGCAACCGTGACGACCGAGTTGTCAACGCCGATCAGGACGTTAATCACGGAAACGATCAAAGCGGCGGACAGGATGCCGGTGACGATCAAGCCCTTGTAGAGGGCTCCCATGATGTTTTTCTTTTTGCCCAGACGGACGAAGAAGGTGCCGATGATCGAGGCCACGATACACGAACCGCCGATCATAAGAGGAAGCATCATCATCGTGTCGCGGGTAGAGCCCATGAAGAACGCGGCGGCCAGAAGCATGGTGGCCACGATGGTCACAGCATAGGTCTCGAACAAGTCGGCGGCCATGCCGGCGCAATCGCCGACGTTGTCGCCTACGTTATCGGCGATCACGGCCGGATTGCGGGGATCGTCTTCGGGGATACCGGCTTCGACCTTACCGACCAAGTCGGCACCGACGTCGGCGCCTTTGGTGAAGATGCCGCCGCCCAGACGGGCGAAGATGGAAATCAGCGAAGCGCCGAAGCTCAGGGCCACAAGGGCTTCGATGATCGACCGGACGGATTCCGTATCGGCCGCGCCCTTCCACTCCAGCAGCGTGTAGTAGTAGCCGCTGACGCCCAGAAGACCAAGACCGACGACCAGAAGGCCGGTGACGGCGCCGGCCTTGAAGGCGATGCTCAAGGCTTGATCCATGCCTTTTTCAGCGGCTGCTGCGGTGCGGACGTTCGAACGAACGGATACATTCATGCCGATATAGCCGGCGGCGCCGGACAAAACGGCGCCGATCAGAAAGCCGAGGGCGACGTGGCCGCCCAAGAAGACGCCAAGGACAACGCAAATGACGATGCCGACAAGGGCAATCGTTAAATACTGGCGGTTCAGATAGGCTTTGGCTCCTTCTTGAATAGCGGCGGCGATTTCCTGCATCCGCGCGTTACCCGCGGGAGAAGCCAGGACCTGGCGCGCCGTTAACAATCCATAGAGCAGGGCTAAAAAGCCGCATCCGAAGACGAACAAAAACGCATGACTCATCAGTAAGCCTCGTAAGGTTGGTTAACGGTAAAGGGGTTTTTCGGGCCGTGTTGCGACCCAGCAAAACAGGCGCCCAGCATGCCCGAAGCGACACTGGAACGCAAGGGCTGCTGTGTCTTTTCAAGAGCTTTTTCCAAGAGAGCCGCACGCGCGCGCTCATGCTCTTCTTAATTCGTTGCGGGCGAGAAGAGTTGCTTTTTAACCTAAAATCAATACTAATAGAGGCATAGTCACATGTTTTTTTCCATTTTCCCGCAAGGGGGCCCGTTGTGCGCCACGCCTATTATGAAGCCGTTCTTTTGATCGAACGCGTTCACCGCCATTTTTTGGAAGTGATCAAGACGGATCTTGACCATGCCGGCATCCGTGACATCAACAACGTTCAGGCGTTGATCCTGTACAATATTGGCGCGGATGAAATGACGGTGGGCGAATTGACGGCGCGCGGCTACTATCTGGGCTCGAACGTCTCGTATAACGTGAAAAAAATGGTTGAAAACCAGTATCTTGATCAAGAGCGGTCGCCGCATGATCGACGGTCGGTCCGCATTCGTCTATCCGCGAAAGGGCAGGCGTTGCGCCAACGGATCGAAGAAAGCCTTGAAAAGCAAATTGCGGCTTTAGCGGATACGGAACTGTCGGTCGCGGAACTGACGCAAGCCGGCGACGTTCTGCGCAAGCTTGAACGGTTCTGGACGGGGATGATCAATTATGCCGGAGGGTAACGTCGCCTCCGTGTGCGTCCCGATCGGGCAAAAGACCCCCTTGTCCGCGCCGGAAGCCGTGTCCCTCTCCAGAATGACGCTGACGAATTTTAGGAATTATTCGTCGCTTCGCCTTTTCTTGGACGAGGCGCCGGTTGTGTTGACGGGGCGGAATGGCAGCGGAAAGACCAACATTCTTGAGGCCATTAGCCTCCTTGTTCCCGGGCGCGGCTTGCGTCGCAGTCCTTTGTCGGACTTGCAAAACAGAGCGTCTGAAACGCCGTGGGCGGTTTCCATCGATCTTCGGACCGAAACCGGGGCCTTGACCATCGGCACAGGACGGGACAACGCGGTCAATGACTCGGACGGCGAGCGGCGCGTGGTACAGGTGGACGGCAAGCCCATGCGCAAGCAAAGCTTGTTGGCCGAGCATCTTGCCCTCGCGTGGATTGTGCCGGAAATGGATCGCTTGCTGGTCGAAGGAAGTTCGACGCGCCGAAAATTTTTGGATCGATTGATTTATAGCTTCGACACAGCGCACGGAGGCCGCGTGCGCGCCTATGAACGCGCGCTACGGGAACGCCTTTGTCTGCTTCGCGAAGGCCGCGCGGATCGGCGGTGGCTGGATGCGCTTGAAAATGAACTCGCGCAAAAAAGCGTCGCGATTGCGGCGGCGCGTCGGACGTTTACAGAGCGTCTGCAGCGGGCGATCGATGGCGGCGGTTCTGTTTTTCCTCATGCGGCGCTCGCCGTTTTTGGTCTGCCCGAGGATTTGCTCGCCGATCGTCCGGCCCTTTTGGTCGAGGATGCGTTGCGCGAGGCTTTTGTCCGGGCCCGGGCCGATGACGCGCAGCGAGGGACGAGTTCGGTAGGGGCCCATCGCAGTGATTTGAAGGTGCAGCATGCGGCCAAGAACTGCCCGGCCGAGCTTTGTTCGACCGGGGAACAGAAAGCCCTTATGGTCGCCATCATGCTGGCTTATGTGCGGCTGGTGTTGCAGCACAGGGGCATGACCCCGTTGTTTTTATTGGACGATTGCGTGGCGCATTTGGACGATGTTCGTCGCGATGCGTTGTTCGAAGAGGTGTTGGCGCTCGGCGTTCAGGCATGGTTCACCGGCACGGATGCGGAAGCCTTTGCCGCCATAAGCCCCTACGCGCAGATGTTCGACGTGACGGGCGGCGTTATCCGCTAATCAGGAGAAAGACAACAGAAGGGAAAGCCCTTCGTTTACGGTCTGGGTGCGAACCGCGTCGCGGTCGCCTGAAAACTGGCAACGATAATGCATCAAGGCGCCGTCTTTGGTGGCAAGACCAAAAAAAACAAGGCCCACCGGTTTTTCGGTGCTTCCTCCATCCGGCCCGGCAATACCGGTTACGGACAAGGCAATATCGGCTTTTGACGCGCTTAATGCGCCACGAGCCATTTCTTCCGCGACATCGGTGCTAACCGCGCCCATACGTTCCAGCGTTTCCGGTTTGACTCCTAACAGGGCGACTTTGGCATCGTTGGAATAGGTCACAAACCCGCGATCAAAAACCCGCGAGGATCCGGGAATGGAGGTCAGCGCGCCGGCAATCAATCCGCCGGTGCACGACTCGGCCGTTGCGATCGCTTTTTGTTGCGCAGCATAGGCGGCGATGACTTTAGCGGCTTTGTCGGTAAGGTCTTGAGAAAACATGATTGCTGCGCGAAAGGACAAAGGAAAAGACAAGAACAGTTTAGCCGAAACGGCCGAAAAGCAAACCGTTATCGTGCGGCGGCGGCGCGGCGCAGGCGATCGTTGATGGCAAGGCCTAACCCTTCGTTGGGGATGGGGGAAACGGCAATACCGATGTGTTCGGGTCGATCCAGCCGGTGCAGCATGGCAAAGAGGTTGGCGGCGGCTTCGACCACATCGCCCGACGGGCTAAGGTTGAGGACGGGCCCGGAACAAGGGTGCTGGGGGCCAAAGGCAAGGAAAGCCTCGCCTTTCTCTGGCTGTTCCGCGTTCAAGCGCACAGGAATATGCGGCGCATAGTGGCTTGCCAGCATGCCGGGCGAGGGGGGTGACAAAGGGGCTTCGGCATGGAAGACCGGAACAGGGGTGCCTAAGACCGCTTCAATTTTTTCCAAAGGCAAGCCGCCCGGGCGTAAAATAACGGGCGTTGATGTTGCGAGATTGATGACGGTCGATTCAAGGCCGACAGGGCAGGCTCCGCCATCAAGGATAAGATCGACTTTATCGCCCAAAGAAGCGGCGACATGCGCTGCGGTCGTGGGGCTCAAGAAACCTGATGCGTTGGCGCTTGGCGCGGCGATAGGGCGCCCCGTTTTGCGCAACAAAGCAAGAGCGACCGGATGGTTGGGGATGCGTATGGCTACGGTATCGAGGCCAGCGCTGACAAGAAGGGACAGCGGGCAGCCTTCTTTTCTTTTGAGAATCAAGGTAATAGGCCCCGGCCATAAGGCGCGGGCCAAGGCGCAAGCCGTATCGTTCCAAACAACGAAGGGATCAAAATCTTTTTTGTCCGCAGCATGAACGATTAAGGGGTTAAAAGACGGCCGGCCTTTTGCAGCATAAATAGAGGCCACGGCGCGGTCGTTCGTGGCGTCGGCACCAAGCCCATAAACGGTTTCGGTGGGAAAGGCGACCAACTTGCCTTCGCGCAGCAAAGAGGCGCCCAAAGTCAAAGAGGCGTCGTCAAAAGGCAGAAGGAGAGGCAAGGTCAACACCCCAGAGTGAAAGGGAAAAACGGCCTCCGAGCAAACAATGGCGTCCCGCAAAACCCTATGATAGATATAGCACACGTTTAGGCCGTGAAAGGGCCGTTTGTCCAGAGTTGTCTGAAATAATCCATGTTGCGATCTCTCCGTTACACCGTTGAATTCATTGCCGCTCTTGTTGGCATCGTGATCGTGTGCGGGCTTTTGTTCGTCTGGAGGATCAGTTCGGCTCCTGTGACCCCGGACTTTTTGGTGGGGCCGCTTGAAGAGGCCGTCGAGCGCGTTGTTCCAGGCAGCCGCGTTCATTTGGGCAAAGCCCTTTTGACATGGGACGGGGCTGAAAGAGCGTTGGATGTTCGCTTGGAAGAGGCCACCGTTACCAATGCCGAAGGCGAGGTCATTGCGACGGTTCCTTCGACGGACATGAAAATTAGCCCTTGGGGGCTGCTGTCTTGGCCGTTTGTCCCCAAAGCCGTGACCATCGACCACCCTCAGATCCGGCTTGATCGGGATAAGGCGGGGACGGTTTCTTTTGGCGGCCGACGCCTTCGTTCCTTGCCGGAGGAAAGCAAGGACGAGAAGAAGGGCGCGGCCTTGGTCAGTGTGTTGGCCGAGCGGTTTGCCCGCGCCGTTTTTATGAAGCGATTGTCGGTGACGCGGGCGGTGATCGATGTTCGGGACGAAGAAACGAAAAAGACATGGTCGCTGTCGGTGCCCGAAGTTTTTATCGAGCACAAGACCGGCCCCCTTCTGGACCCCGGTATACGTTTTGGGCAGCTTGAAGGGCGGATGCGTATCGCCGTTGTTCAGCCCAAAGAGGATGCCTCGCTCGACGTGCGGTATACGTACGACGCGAAGACGCAGGAACATCGCGTTTCGTCCGTTTTTGGCAGCGTCATTCCGGCGGATATCGCCGGTGGAAATTTATCGGCGTTGGGCTTCGATGCGCTTGCCGTTGTGGCGGTGCCGTTGACCGGGACCGTCGATTTTGTTTTTGACAACGCCTTGACGTTGTTGACCGGCAGCATGCACCTTCATGGCGACGAAGGCCATCTGGTGTCCGAGGCCTTGTGGACCTCGCCGTGTCTAATCAAAAGACTTGACCTCGACGTGCGCTATGACCGGGCCAAGCAGGAGCTGTCGGTTCCTTCCGCGTCAATCGATTTTGGAGGTCCTCAACTAACCCTTTCGGTCAAGGGGAAGCAGGCGGCCACGGCGCCGCGTGTTCTCGACTATACGGCGACCGTTGCGCTCGATCAGCTTCCGATGAATCGGTTCGCCGAGATTTGGCCGAATTCCCTTTTGCCCAATCCGCGCGCGTGGCTCTCAACGAATTTGCGAGAGGGCGTTTTTGAACATGCGGATATTTCTTTTAAAGGGACGCTGTCGCTCGACGACTGGGCCAACCCGGACGTTCAAGAAGGGCATGGCCGGATCAAAGCCGTGGGCGCGCGCGTAAGCTATCTTGATGGCGTCCCTCCTTTGGAGGGCGTTGATGCGTTAGCGACGTTCGACCTGTCCTCGATGGAGATTGCGGTTGCGGGGGGCGGCATCGGCGACCTTCGGCTGCTTCCTTTCACGATGACGATTTTAGGCCTGTCGGAAGTTGATCAGACCCTCGATCTTCCCTTGCGTGTGGCTGGTCCGCTTCCCGATGTCTTGACGCTTTTGAATTACCCCCCCATGGAGTACACAAAAGCGCTGGGGTTGGCGCCGCAGGATCTCGGCGGTCATATCACGGGAACGGTAACCCTTCGCTTTCCTTTGCTCAACACCCTGAAGGTCAAAGATATCCAGATTCAAGCGACGGCTCAGGCCATCGACCTTCACACCAGCAAGCTTGTTCCCGGCGTTTCGTTAAAGCGAGGCTCCATGTCTTTGGACTTGGACGGAACTGGTTTTTCGCTCGATGGATTCATCACCGCGGGCCAAACGCCGTTTCGCGTGACGTGGAAGGAATCTTTTGAGGCGCGAAAAAATCAACCGTTGCGGCGCATCGATATTGTAGGGGCGGTCCGGGACAATCAGTGGGCGGCTTTGGGCGTGGATGCCTTTCAGGGGACGAAGGGCCCGATCAACGTTCTTTTGTCGGTGACAAAGCCGTCGAAGAACAAAACGATCCTTGCCGGCACTGTCGATATGACCCCTGCGGCACTGAATGTTCCGGTTTTGGCGTGGCAGAAACCGGCGCATCTTCCGGCAAAGGCAACGTTTACGGCGACGGTTGTGCCGGGCAAGCCCGTGTCCGTCGCGCCGATCCGTCTTGAAGGAACCCGCGTGGCGGCCGAAGGTCGAGCGACGCTCTCCGAAGAGGGAAATCGTTTGATGTCGTTCGATTTCGAAACGCTTAACGTCGGGCGGACCAACGCCGCGCTTCATTTCGAGCAATCGACAGGGGACAAGGGCGTGTTGCGCTTTGAGGCCAAGGGCGAGTCGTTGGATGTTTCGGGGCTGCGCGGTGGCAAGGATCTTGAGCGCGATGACCCACGCCCTAAAGAGTACATGTTAAACGTGAACAAGCTCTATGCCGGGGCCGAGGGCTTTATCGGTCAAGCAAACGGCTTTGCCTCGAGGGACGGAGAAGGGTGGCGGGCCATCAAGCTTCACGGCATGGCTGAAGGCGACGCGCCTCTTAGGCTCGAACTGACCCCACAGGTGGACGGCACGCGGACTTTTTTGTTGACCAGCGACAACTTCGGCAAGGCGATGAAGGGTCTTGGCTTTACCGACACGATCAAAGGCGGCGTGTTGCGGGTCACGGGGAAAAGCACTCCCGAAGCGCCGCGAACTGTGGTGGGCGAAGCAAAAATCTCGGCGTTCAAAATCGAGAAGCTCCCGGTTTTGGCCCTTTTGCTAAACGCAACGTCGCCGTTCGGCTTTTCGGACCTTCTTTCCGACAGCGCATCGTTCAGCCGCTTTAAAAGCGCGTTCACATGGAAGGGCGACTCCATAACGCTCAAGCATGCGCACGCGGCCGGATCGGCTTTTGGCATAAATATAGACGGTAAGGTCGATATGAATTCCGGATCGGCGGCGTTAGAAGGCACCCTTGTTCCCTTTAGCGTCGTGAACGACATTTTGAACGCCATTCCGCTGATTGGCGATTTATTGACGGGCGGCGAAGATCAGGGCGTCTTGGCGGTTGCCTACGAAATCAACGGAACGCTGGCCTCGCCTCAGGTTTCCGTTAATCCGGTTTCTCTTCTGACGCCCGGCTTTATCCGGAATCTTTTCTTCCAAGGCGATGACGACGAAGACAGCGATGATGACGACGATTAAGAGGGGCGGCCTATGACAGCGCAGGCGGACGTTTTTTCCATTTTAGCCGATAGGGGCGGTTTCGGAATTTTAAAAAACGGCATTCTTTTGAAAACGCCGCGTAGGAATTCCCTTACGGTCCCGTCTTCGGCCTTGGCCCATGCCGTGGTGCATGAATTCACGCAGCAGGGCGATAAGAAAGATCTTCGCGCGATGCCGTTGACCCAGATGGCGTTGACGACCCTTGACGTGACGACGGAGTCTTTTACGGAGTGCGTCGAGGACATCATGCGCTACGGCAAGGCGGAGCTTGTGTGCCAGCGCGCCACGGATCCGGCTGCGTTGATCGAAGAACAAAACAAGGTTTGGCAGCCGTATCTCGACTGGTGCGCTGCGGCGTTTGGGGCGAATCTTTGTACGGGAAGCGGCATTCTTCCCGTTGCTCAAGACCCGAAGGCTTTGGCCGCGCTTCGTCTTGTCGTTGCGGCCCAAGACCCCTTCTTGCTTACCGGGCTTAAGGAAGCGTGCCACACGTTCGGTTCCCTTGTTTTGGGCTTGGCGTTGTTGAAAGGAAAGGCCTCGGCGGCCGAGGCCTTTGAGGCCGCCGAACTCGACGCCCTGTGGCAGCTTAAGCAGTGGGGCGACGACGAGGCGGCGCAGAAACGCTTAGCCGCCGTTAGAAAAGATGCCGATTTGTGCGCGTCGTGGTTTGCCCTTTTACAGGGCGCCGCCGTTCCGTAAAAGCATCGCGCAGGTGCCACTAGAGCCGATCGCGTGAATCGGCTCGATCATCTTGAAAAACGCCAACCTGGCCGAAAAGGCGCTAGTCTTCATCCTCAAAATTGAACATGGGCGTTGTGTCCACAGGTTTCAGTCCCAGCTGCTTGTTGCGGTACTGGCGATAGACGCTGCGCATTTCGGCATAGAAGTCCAAGGATCCGGCCCGCAGCGCGTCGTAGCTGTCAAGCGCCTGCTCGCGCCGCGACAGACCCGAGACGGCGAAGCTGGTAATCAGGTAAGTGTCGCGCGCTTCGCTGCCATCCAAGGCGATGATGTAGGGCCACGGCGAGGCCACGGTATCGACGCCAAGGCCGATGGCGTCGCGAACGTTCGATGGGCCAAACAACGGCAAAACAAGGTACGGCCCGCTTCCGACGCCCCAAACAGAGAGCGTTTGACCGAAGTCGCCGGCTTGTTTTTCCAGGCCCCAGTCATTGGCGACTTCAAACATGCCGCCCACGCCGACCGTCGAGTTGACGACCAAGCGGCTCAATGTGACTCCGGCGCTAGAGACCTCTCCTTGCAACAGGTTGTTGGCAAAGACGACCGGCTCGCCCATGTTGGCCAGAATATTGGCGACCCGGTCGCGAACGAAATCGGGCAACAGGAAGCGATACACTTCAGCCAACGGCTTAATCAAAAGCCAATCCATGACATCGTTGACTTCGAAAATAGCGCGGTTGACGGGCTCAAAAGGATCGTTGTCGTCCAGCGCGGCCGCTTCATAGGAGTCGCTTTGGCGCGCGTTTTGTGCCTGAGCTTCAGGAGATTGTGGAACGTCGGCGCAAGCAGACAGATACAGAGGCAGGCCCAAAAAGGCGATCGCGAAAACAAGACGAAGAAAGGGCATGGTCAATCTCTAAAAGACAAAACAAAGATCCGTCGGATGTTCTCTAGGGCAACGTATCTTTTTTATGAAAACAGCACAAGAGAGGAAGCACAAGAAATGTGCAGAGCAGACAATATAGCAGGGCAATCGTTAATATTTTCCCCATACCGAAGGTGCCGGGGTGGGAAGAGAAGCATAGGGAGGAAAAAGCGACTAACACTGTGGCCGCGCTGAAAAAAACGGCCCTTGCCATGCTGGATTGAAGAAAATCCCGCCGACCCTGACGGTTGAAAAAAACGACGTAGACGGCATAAGAAACCCCCACGCTGAACAAAAGGGGCAACGCGATGATGTTGGCAAAGTTCAGGGGCGTACCGGATAGGGCCAAAGTGGCCAGCGTCAGGATGCCTGCAAGGACAAGCGGAAGAAGCATCAAAACGACATCGCGGGCGCGCCGAAGAACAAGAAAGGAAAGAAGCGCGATCGAGGCCACACCATAGATTCCGGCCTGAATGAACGCGCGGGTGATGGTGCGTCCGGATTCGCGGATAGAGACGCTTGACCCCGAGGCCTCGGGAGCGACCGCTTGGACGGCGTCGATAAATCGGTTCAGCATTGCCGTTTCTCGCGGGTCGTTGCTGGCGCCGCGTTTAGGAAAAACCTCCACCAGATAGCGGCCGTCTTCGGTGACCCAGTCGCGTTTCAGTTCGGCTGGGATGTCCGAAAGGGCCACGGGCTTAGCGTCTAACAGGTTTCGTATATCGTCATATTTTGCCTGAAGGGGCTGGACAAGGGCCTCTTCGGCTTTTTTCCGGGTCTCGATCAATGGACTTTCGGCCAGGGCCGTCAGGGCCCTCGCCAAGGCCGTGGCTTCGGGAAGATTTTCGTGAAGGACCCGCATGGCGTCGGCGGCCTTGAGCAACGATTGACGGACCTCCGCGTCGTCCGGAGCTTTTTTGCGGGGCAACGCGAATGTCGGGGCGAGAAGTGTGCGCGTGTCCGCAATCATCGCCAATTTTTCGTCCTGATTATCCGGAATGAAGCTTTCGATCGTCATGGTATGATCGACTTCATTCAGGCCGCTGAGCTTTTCCGCCAAAGCACGGGCGTTTTCGAACGAGGAAGCTAGGATTTGCGCGGCATAAGCGTCCGAGTCCGGGTCCTTCAACGCTTCCAGCATCGTGGCGACGGATTCCGTTTCCGGGTTTTTCAGATTCAAGGGATCAAAATCGAAACGGACATGGAACGCGGCGACGAACGCGGCCCCAGCCAGAAGCGCGACAGGAAGAAGAAGGACGCGGCCTTTTTGGGTCAAAAAGGTATTAAGCGGCGCGAGAAAAGAGAAGCCAATGGCTTCATTTTCAGCCGGCGGTTTAAACAGGGTCATTAAGGCGGGAAGGAATGTCACGTTCAGGATCAAGGCGATGATCATGCCGGCGCCCGCGATCAGGCCGAGTTCGGAGAGGCCTCGATAATCGGTCGGAATGAACGAAAAAAAGCCCAAAGCGGTGCTGCCTGCCGCCATGGCTAAGGGCGCTGCGATGACGTTCACCGTCTGGCGTAACGCTTTGGCGTGGTCGGGCTCGCGGCTGCGCTCGTCGCGGTAACGGACGCCAAACTGGATGCCGAAATCGACGGCAATGCCAATGAACATGACGGCAAAAGCGACCGAAATCAGGTTCAGCGAACCCACCGTAACGATGGCAAACGCGGTCGAGACAATCAGGCCCACAAAGAGCGTCAACGCGATGGGCACCACAATGCGGAGCGACCGCAACGCCAGAAGAAGAAGGCCCAGAACGAGCACGCCGCACAGGAGGGTCGCCGCCGCGGCCCCTTCGGCCACGCTGGCAAATTCATCGTCGCTCAAGGGAACGGCGCCGGTCAAGCGGACGCGCACGCCGTTCTGTGGGGTCAGCGCCAAGGACCGGGCCGTCTCGCGGACAAAAGCCGAGGCTTCGGCGCCGGGTTGAAGGGCGGAGTAATCCAAAAGGGGTTTGGCGATGATATAACGGCGTTTTTCTCTGGCGGCAAACGGGGAGTCATCGGAGGATGGCATCATGGCTTGAACGTCAAGGGCCCGATAGGACCCGTCCAAGGTCGCGTCAAGGACGCGGGTGATTTCCTTTAACGAGGGGGCAAGAACGTCCGGCTCCAAAGCCCCGGCCTGAACGCCCTGAGCCATGGATCCCAACATGGCCGAGAAGCCGCGCAACGTCGGGTCGGAAGCCATCATGCCCCACAACGGTTGCGCGCGGGCGATGGACTCAAGCGTTTCGGCCAACGTTTCTTCGGGCAGGAATAAAAGGCCTTCGGTCCGGAAAAAGGGCAACGCGTCGGGCCGCGAAACCTCGGAAAAAAGGCGGGTGTTTTCGCGCAAGGCCGTCGCCAGAGCCGCAGCGGCGCGTTCGGCCTCAAAGGAGGTTTGCCCGTCGATGACGACCACCAGCGTATCGACCTTTTGTGGAAACGCGTCATCAAGAGCTTTTTCCCGTTGCCGCCAATCAAGATCTTGGGAAAGAAGCTGGTTGATGTCGGTGTTGATGGCGATGTGGCGGACCACATAGACGCCGAGGCCGCAAGAGAGGACAAGGACGCTCAAGACGAGGGCAAGCGCATGTTTGCGGCTTTGCTCCACAAGAGCCATGAAAAAAGAG
The DNA here is from genome assembly GCA_028690155.1 of Alphaproteobacteria bacterium. Classification (GTDB taxonomy): domain Bacteria; phylum Pseudomonadota; class Alphaproteobacteria; order UBA9219; family UBA9219; genus CAIXLI01. The sequence goes on from JAQVBU010000001.1 coordinate 140,063, forward strand.
GTGAGCATGGGCTCAAAATACTCCGAAAAAGAGCCAACGGAAGCCGGAAAAAGCGGGGTAACACGAATACGTTTGCAAAAACAAGGTCTTTTGACTATCCCTGTCCAAGTCGGCACTATCCAAGTCGGGGAGTAGCGCAGCCTGGTAGCGCATCTGCTTTGGGAGCAGAGGGTCGCAAGTTCGAATCTTGTCTCCCCGACCACCGGCGAAGCCGTCGCGGGCATTTGTTTCTTCTGCGGAATCCAGGAAGGATTTTCTCTCCCCTCATGCCGCTATTGTCGTGCGCTAACGCTCGTGAAGCAGCCGCCTACATAAGGGGAAAAGTTGTGAAGCCTTACGGGGTGCCAGCGAAGAGTTTGTCTGACTGGCTCGTGATGTCTTTTTGATCTCAAGGCGTTGCTTCCGGATAAGTTTGGGAGAAAGGCCTGCCTTAAGCGTCATAGGGTTAGCCCCACGTTCCCGGAAGAAGAGGGAAGACAGGGCCTCTCCACGGCGACTTCGGATGACGGAGCTGTACGGCTGAAGCCGGGAATAAGGCCTCTTGAAAGGGCGCTTACCGTTCTTTCAAAGAGATCCATTACGTTGTCGCGCATGTCCGCGCTGAGTTTTCCAGAGATAAAGACCTCTTTCATATAGTCTTGCATCTCCTTTTTTGTAAGCTGCTCAGGCTGTTTCTCCTTGAGAAACGAAAACGCTTTTTTATAGCCCCAAGCGAAACTGGCATCTAATTCTAGGTAGATACTCTGATCGCGTCCTTTTTCTTCGATCACGTTTTCATGATATCCGCTGGCTTTTTGTAAGACCTTGAAGAAAAAATCTACCCCTTGTTTGTTTTGAAGGCCGAGCTCATCAGAAGAAGGCATGCTCTTTCCTTTTAAATTTTTTAAATTTTGAATTACGACAAGATAAAAATTATGGCGTAAAGCTTACCTTTTTTTGATTAACATCCCCTTAATTGCAAGGACTGGCGAAGTCGGGTTAACGAGGAAGGATCCCAGATAGGCAGGAGTTCAGGCGGCTAATTTTTTCGGGCATTGACGCTTTTCTTATCTTTGGCGGGGGCGGACATAAAAGCTGTATGAGATTCTGCCGTGCCTCGCGACACTTTTTGAAATCGTGTCTCATTCAAAGAAATTATAGTCGGAGAGCTCGTTGCTTATAGCGTCCCGGACTTTTGCTGAATCGGCGTTTCTCTAAGGCCTCTTTCTGTCGAGAGGAACCAGCTGGGCATTCAAGCCTTGTTTTGGTAGGCTTTGGGTACAGTTGGGATATCTGAAAATTGTTGTTGAAAGAGAACAAGGGAAGCCCTTGACTGTGATCATTGTCTCCCCGACCACCGACCTAGGGATGAGGGCTCTTTTTTTCGATGAGATGTTTCCGACTTTTTGGTTTTTGGAACCCAAGGGATTTTTATGGCGGAAGCGTTTAGAAAAATCGTCGTTTTAACCGGGGCCGGGATTTCGGCGGAATCGGGCGTGCCGGTGTTTCGCGGGCCCGACGGTCTGTGGCACGGAAGGCGGGTCGAAGATGTGGCCACGCATGAAGCGTTGGCGCGGGATTTTTGGGGGGTAAACGGGTTTTTTAACGAGCTGCGCCGCTTCGTGCAGGACGTCTCGCCCAACCCGGCGCACAGGGCGCTGAAAAAGCTGGAAGAAACGTGCGGCGATGACCTTCTCATTGTGACGCAGAACGTTGACCCTCTGCACAAAAAAGCCGGAAACAAAAATGTTTTGCCCATGCACGGCGAGCTGCAAAGCGCGTTGTGTTGTTCCTGCAATCGAAGACACCCTTTTTTCGGCGATATTCTGCCGCAAACGGTTTGCCCTTTTTGTCGCGAAGAAGGGGCGCTCAGGCCCGATATCGTTCTGTTCAGCGAGATGCCGTACTTTATGGATACGATTTACGAGGCGCTTGCAGAATGCGATCTTTTTATCGCAGTGGGCACATCGGGGTTCGTTTATCCGGCCGCCGGGTTTGTGGACGTTGCCGTAAGGGCGGGCGCGCATGCCATCGAAGTCAACCTCGCCGAAACCCAGCGCTCGCCCGCTTTCCACGAAAAGCGTACGGGGCCAGCCGGGACCGTCCTGCCGCAATTGGTGGACGAGCTTCTTGAGCAAAGAGCCTTGCGCGGCGGCTGAAAGGCTGGGTGGAAAAAACAAGGCACTCGTGGTACGTTTCCCTTTCAAGAAAGCGAAAGGAGGCCATTATGACCCAAGAATCCTCCCCCATGAGCCTGATGGACGCAATTTACACACGCCGTGCGATCCGCGACTATACGCAGGACGTTCCCGATCGCGCGACGGTTCAGGCCCTTTTGGATGCGGCGGTGCATGCGCCGACCGCGCTTCATCAAGAGTTGTGGGCTTTTACCGTTATTCAGGACAAGGCCCTTTTGCAGACGATTTCGGACCGCGCCATCGCGCATACGCGCGAGTCCAAGAAGGACGCGACGGATGCGGTGTCTCGAAAGATTCTCGACTACGTTAATACGCCGGGATTCAACATGTTCTATAACGCGCCGACGTTGATTGCGATCGGCACAACCCGGGCGGATGCGATGGGAACCGCCGATTGTTGGCTGGCGGCCGAGAACCTGATGTTGGCCGCGCGCGCGAGGGGTTTGGGCTCGTGCGTGATCGGCATGGCGATTGTGGAGCTGAACCATCCCGAAACAAAAGAGCTTTTGGGCATCCCCCCCGATGTGACGGTTCTTGCGCCGCTTATTGTCGGAACGCCGGCGTCCGAGCCGTCGGTTGGGATGCGCAAGCCGCCTTCGATTGTATCGTGGAAATAGGCCACCACGATGGCCCCGGAAAAAGAAGCGGGCGCGCGGGCCCTGCCTAAAGCCATCTGGGCGTTGGGGGGCGTCAGTTTGCTGATGGACGTTTCGTCCGAGCTTGTGCACAGCCTTCTCCCTGTCTTTATGGTGTCCGTCCTTGGCGCGTCCACGCTTTCTTTGGGCCTTTTAGAAGGCTTTGCCGAAGGCACGGCCGCATTGTCCAAAATGTTTTCAGGGGTTATCAGCGATTGGCTGGGGAAAAGGAAAGCCTTGGCCGTATTGGGCTACGGCCTTTCGGCGTTGACGAAACCTCTCTTTCCCTTGGCCCAGACGATCGATTGGGTTTTTACGGCGCGGATTTTGGATCGCGTGGGCAAGGGCATACGCGGCGCGCCGCGCGACGCTTTGATCGGAGATCTCGCGCCCAGCCACTTGCGCGGCGCGGCTTACGGTTTGCGCCAGTCTTTGGATACCGTGGGCGCTTTTCTCGGCCCCGGCTTGGCGATTGCGCTGATGTTTCTTTTTTCCGATGACATCCGCGCTGTGTATTGGTTTGCGGTGATCCCGGCTGTTCTGTGTGTTGCGCTTTTGATTTGGGGCGTTCAGGAACCGGATCGAAAAAAGGACGGAAAGGCGGCAAAATTTGCCATCAATCGGAAAGAGCTGGCCAATCTCAGCGGCGCGTACTGGTGCGTCGTGCTCGTGGGCAGCGTCTTGACTTTGGCGCGCTTCAGCGAAGCGTTTCTCATCTTGCGCGCGCAAAGTGTCGGGTTGCCTGTCGCTTGGCTCCCGGCGGTCATGGTGGTGATGAGCCTTGTTTATGCGCTTGCCGCTTATCCCGCAGGCCTTCTGTCGGACCGCATGGATCGTCGCTTTATCTTGATGATCGGGACGGCCGTGTTGATTGTGGCCGATGTCGCCTTGGCGTTGGCGGGCACCATCGGGACGGCCTTGCTGGGCGTGGCGCTGTGGGGGCTTCATATGGGGTTGTCGCAAGGACTTTTGGTAACTCTTATCGCCGATACCACCCCGCCAACATGGCGCGGCACGGCGTTCGGGCTGTTTAATTTTGTCAGCGGGTTCGTGTTGCTGGCGGCAAGCGCCTTGGCCGGGTTTTTGTGGGACATCAGCGGGCCTGCCGCGACGTTTTTTGCAGGCGCGGGCATCACGGCTCTGGCGTTTGTCGGCCTTGTTTTGCTGTGTCGAAAAAAAACCGCCAAGGCTTGATGCCCTGACGGTTTTTAGTGAGGTCGGCTCAACGCGTTAGTCGTGGTTGAACGCTTTGTCCGTAAAAACCCACTCCTTGGCTTTTTTGGCCAACTCCGGATCATGGCGACGCAGCCATTCGAAAAGCATGGCGGCGTGTTCTTTTTCTTCGTCGCGGTTGTGAATCAGAAGGGCTTTCAGGTCCTTGTCCGAGACGACATCGGCGCGCTGATTATAGAGGTCGATGGCTTCCAGCTCCTCTCTCAGAGAGTCGATGGCGCGGTGAAGATCGCGCGTTTGGGCGCTGAGGTTCGAGTCGTTTTCTTGATAGGGCATAACGTCTCCTTTCAAACGAGATCGTAGGACAACTACTGTGCCACGCTGCGCACGCGTGCGCAAGGACGGCCTTGAAACGGCCTAGAGCCTTTTCCAAATAGGCCCGCGCTTTTTTCGCGGGCGGAAAAGGCCCTAGCTTTTTGATTTGCCGAGCCGATTCACGCGAACGGGTGTCGTCGGAAGACGACGCCCGTATTGCGAGGGCGTCTAGGGAAGAAGCGGCGACCACGCCGGATCAGAGGCGTCGGTTGGCGTGGGGATTTCGCGTTCGTTATAGCCCGTAAGGTCGATGGAATAAAGCTTGGGCCGAGACCCGTCGCGCGAAGGCTTTTCCTTGAAATACATCAAAACGCGACCGTTGGGCGCCCATGTGGGGCCTTCGGCGTGCCAGGCCTCGACGAGCTGGCGTTCACCGCTTCCGTCCGGGCGCATGACGCCGATATAAAATTTCCCACCATGCATTTTTGTAAAGGCGATCAAATCGCCGCGAGGCGACCAAACGGGCGTTCCATAATTGCCGTTGCCGAAGCTTACGCGATGCACGTTGGATCCGTCTTTATTCATGACGTAAATCTGCTGTGAGCCGCCTCGATCGGATTCGAACGTGATGCGTTCCCCATCCGGGGCGAAGCACGGCGCGGAATTGATGGCTGTGCTGCGCGTCAGTTTGCGAATGCGGTGCGTCTTAAGGTCCATCGTATAGATGTTGGAGGCGCCGCCTTCGGACAGAGAGAAAATGACACTGTTGCCGTCGGGAGCAAAGCGCGGCGCGAACGTCATGTGGTCGAAGTCGCCCAAAACCGTCTGGGCACCGGTGTCAATGTTGAACAGATAGACGCGCGGCCGATTGTTATAGTAGGCCATATAGGTGATTTTCTGCATCGTCGGCGAAAAGCGCGGCGTTAACACGATGGCGCGGCCGTCGGACAGAACGCGGTTGTTTTCGCCGTCTTGATCCATGATGGCAAGGCGTTTCATGCGATTGGTCGAAGGACCTGTTTCGGCGATATAAACAATGCGTGTGTCGAAATAACCGTCTTCGCCCGTGATGCGTTTATAGATGGCGTCGGCGACGATGTGTGCGACGCGTCGCCAATTCGAGGGGACGGAAAAATAGGCGAGCCCGGTCATTTGCTGTTCAGCAAAAACGTCCCACAAGCGGAACTCGACCTTAAGCCGTCCGTCCGATTGGGCCTCGACCTTCCCGACAACCAGCGCTTGGGCGTTCAGAACGCGCCAATCGGCAAAGCGTGGCTGAACCATAAGCGAGGGGGTTTGGGCGACGAAAGATTTTGGATCGAGAGTCGAAAAAAGCCCGGAACGGGTAAGATCCTTGGCGACGACCTCGGCCATTTTCTCCCCGGCCTCGACTTCGGCGGGCGTTTTGCCGAAAAAGGCGGGGATGGCAAGGGGAATGGGTTCAACAACCCCGCGCGTGATGTCGATACGCACGTCGGCTTTGGCGGGATTTGACAGAAGCAGGGCCAGGCCGAGAAAGGAGAGAACACGAAGACGATGAAAGAGCGAAGGAGTCATAACATATCCCTTGGGTCAAAAACGAAATTGATGCGTTTCCATTGTTGGTATTTTTCCGGCGCGAGTTCAAGAGGACTGCACTTTGGGTTGCGTAGGGCGCGGACCGCGGCATCGGCGGCGGCGCGGAAGAAAGAATCGCTGGCATAACGCAGCTTGTCAACGATCTCTGTTTCGGCGACCGTACGGTCGGGGTTAACTGAAATAATCACTTCAACCACAAGGTCTTCGGCGTCGCGGGCCCCGATGGGCGGATTCCAGCACTGTTCGATTTGGCGGCGCAAGGCGTCCTCTTCCGTGATGCTCAGACGGTTCGAGAGCGCCTGATCGAGGGGGGCGAGGTCGTCGGCATTGGCCTCGGCGTCCGATTCCGCTTCCGCTTTTTCCGCAGGGGGCATGGCAGCCTTCATTTTGGCGACGTTTTTCAGAACGCTTCCCAGAAGGTCTCGTTGGGGGGCTTGCTCTTTGGCGGGGGCTTGTTTTTTGGGGGCCTTGGCCATATCGGGCGGGGCTAGGGATTCGGCCTGAACAGGCTCCTTCGGTGGCGGCGGTTTGGGAACAGGGACGGGCTCGGCGGCCTGTTTTTCCACAGGCTTTTCTTTGGGTGGGGGCGGCGCCTTTTGGGGCGGTGCTTTCTCGGCGCGTGTGTTGGTGATTTCGGCAATCGTGACAATATCAATCGGGATCGCCGTTCGATGCGGGGGAAGGGGCGGAATTATATGCGGCAACCCAAAATACAGGAACGCAAACAGCGCGATATGCATTCCCGCCGACACGGTAAGGCCTCCTTTCAGGCTTTTATCGTTGACGGTGGGGACGTATTTCATGGTTTTTTCGTGTCGCCTGGGCCGGAGTCTTGGGGAAGTTCGGCAACAAGGGCGACCTTGGTAAAACCCGCCTCATTGATCGCGCCCATCACTTCCATGATGCGGCCATAGGCAAGGGCCTTGTCGCCGCGTACGAAAATGCGCACATCGGGATTAGCGCCCGAAACAGCCCGAAGTTTTGCGGCGAGCCTCGAAAACGGCACGGTCTTGTCTTGAAGATAAATACGGCCATCTTCTCTAACCGTGACGATCAAAGGGTCCTTATCCTGGTTGACGGTGCGCGCTTGCGTTTCGGGCAAGTCGACGGGCACGGCTACGGTCAGCATGGGCGCCGTGACCATGAAGACGACCAAAAGCACGAGCATCACGTCGACAAAAGGCGTTACGTTGATGTCGGAAACGGGGCGACGACTGCGTCGGCCATAACGCTTTGTGTCGCCGCTGAAGCTCATGAGTGGCGCCATGGCGAACGTTCCTCCACGGGCCGCGTGTCCTCGAGCTTGCGGGACAGAGTGGCCATGAAATCGTTGGCAAAGTTGTCAAGGCGCGCGGCATAGCGCCCAATCTCGGTCGAAAATTTGTTGTAAGCGGTTGTTGCCGGGATGGCGGCGACAAGGCCGACGGCGGTGGCCAGCAGCGCTTCGGCGATACCCGGGGCGACGACCGCAAGGCTCGTGTTTTGGGCCTGCGCGATGCCGATAAAGCTGTGCATGATGCCCCACACCGTGCCGAACAGGCCGATGAAAGGAGCGACCGAACCGACCGAGGCCAAAAAGGTCATCCACGTTTCGACCATAGCCATTTCGCGCCCGATCGTAACTTGCAGCACGCGGTCGATACGCGCCATGACGGTGGCGCGTCCGGCATGACTTGATAACGATTCTTTTTCAAGGGCCGCGCGCCATTCTTTCATCCCCGCGACGAACAAGGCTTGCATCGGATCGGCGGGACGTTTGATTTTTTCGTAAAGGGCGTCCATGGATCCGATGGTCCAAAACCGCTCTTCAAACGATTCGGCCTTTCTTTTCAAACGGCGGATCTTTCCGATTTTGTCGAAAATGATGGCCCACGTCAGAATGGAAATCATCAAAAGAAAGACGATGACTCCCTTGCCGATAAGATCGGCATGGCCGAACAGGCCAAGAAGAGACATGTCGTTAGAAGAAACAGAGCCGGCCAGAGCAAGCGCATGAACCGAGGCGACGGGAGAAGCATCCATAAGCGATCACGGGGCTTGGGGTTAAAAGGAAAAAGGACGAATCACTTTGTACCAAAAATCTGGCGTAAAGAGGGCGGAATCCGCACGGCTCGAGACGACAACGCGTTGACGGCGACGATTTGGACGTTGGCTTCAACTAAAACGTCGTCGCCGCGCCGGACGATTTGGCGCATGGTGAAGGAGCTGTTTTTATCCTCGACGACGGTTGTCTCGATGACAAGAAGATCGTCGAGTCGCGCTGGAGCCTTATAGTCAACCGAAACCCGGCGTACCGCGAGGAAAAGATTGTCTTTTTCGCGCAAGAGTTGGTGATCGAACCCTGCGGCGCGTAAAAATTCGGATCGGGCGCGCTCGGTAAACCGTAAGTAATTGGCGTAATAGACAATTCCGGCGGCATCGGTGTCTTCATAATAAACCCGAACCTGAAAGCGGTGGGGTAAAAGCGGGGACTCAGTCATTGAAAGAAAGCCTTTTTAATCGTCTTAATCATCGAGAAGATCGGGCTCTGGCCGATGGGCTGGGGCCTCAAGACCGATATGCCGATAACCGGCATTCGTCAACATACGACCTCGTTGCGTGCGTTGAAGCAGCCCCTGTTGGATAAGATAAGGTTCAATAATTTCTTCCAAAACATCGCGTTGCTCGGCCAAGGCGGCGCCCAGCGTTTCGACGCCCACGGGGCCGCCGCCGTAATGGTCGGCAATCATACGAAGATATTTGCGATCCATGGCGTCAAAGCCCAATCGATCGACGTCAAGGCGCAAAAGCGCCTGATCGGCGGCTTTGGCATCAATGACTTTATGTCCGGCAACGACAGCAAAATCGCGAACGCGCCGTAGAAGTCTTCCGGCCACGCGAGGCGTTCCCCGCGCGCGCCGCGCAATTTCGGCCGCGCCATCTTCGGTAAGAGGCATTGAAAGCTTGGTCGCCGCGCGAAGCACGATGCTCTGAAGCTCTGCGGGCGCGTAGAACTGAAGGCGCAAGGGGATGCCAAAACGTTCGCGTAAAGGCCGGGTAATCAAGCCGCTGCGCGTTGTGGCACCGATCAGGGTAAACGGAGGAAGGTCGATCCGAACCGATCGCGCCGCAGGGCCTTCGCCGATCATCAGATCAAGCTGAAAATCCTCCATGGCTGGATACAAGATTTCCTCGACCTGTGGGCTTAAGCGGTGGATTTCATCGATGAAAAGTACGTCGAGAGGCTGAATGTTGGTCAAAAGCGCGGCCAAATCTCCGGCACGAACGATCACGGGGCCCGACGTGCTGTGGAAATTGACCCCCATCTCATGCGCAATAATATGCGCCAAAGTCGTTTTGCCGAGCCCTGGGGGCCCAAAAAGAAGGGTATGGTCCAAAGCTTGCCCGCGTTTTTTCGCGGCGGCGATAAAAACCTTCAGGTTTTCGCGGAGGTCTTTTTGTCCCGTAAAATCGTCCAAGAACATCGGGCGCAACGAGGTATCCGGCCGCTCGCTGGCCAAGGGCGCGGGATCAATCAGACGGTCGGGCTGGCGTTCAGGCGCTTGAGGCGTTGTCATGCGGCATTGTCCTTGCTAAGTCCCTGAAGACTGGCGCGAAGCAGCGCATCAAGGCTCAAGGAGGGATCGCGCTGATAAAGAGCGGAAACAGTGGCAAAAGCCTCGACCCGCCTGTAGCCAAGATGCAGCAACGCTGACACGGCATCCCCGACGATCGAGGGTGATGGGCCGGCTTGAGTCTGGAGCGCCGTGGTGGGCGCAAGCGCCGGCCCTTTGTCCTTAAGTTCGGTTACGATGCGCAAGGCTAACTTTGGCCCGACGCCGTCCGCTTGGGTCAAAACCGTTTTATCTTGCGCGGCGATAGCGCGGGCCAACGCGTCGAGGGGAACAACGCTTAAAATTGCCAGCGCAACGCGGGCCCCTACGCCTTGGACGGTGGTCAGCAAACGAAACCACGCCTGCTCTTCGGAATCGATAAAGCCGTAGAGGTTGATCGCATCTTCGCGGACGAAGGTTTCGATAAGAAGCCGGGCGGCCTCGCCTTGGCTGCCCAGACGGCGCAACGTCCGCGCTGAAGCGGTCACGACATACCCGACGCCGCCGACATCGAGCACAATACGTCCGTCGTCGATGCTGTCGAGGATGCCAGAGAGTTTGCCGATCATGGGAACCCAAACGAAAAAACGGCCAAGGTTCTCTCTTTGTACTCTTTTTTAGTGGGCTTAGGCAAGAGCGTGCCTATGATGCGCGTGGGTGATGGCAACGGCCAAGGCGTCGGCGGCGTCGGGGCTCAAGGGCCCGGCTCCGGGAAGGAGGATTTTGACCATGGCCTGAATCTGGATTTTATCGGCGTGGCCCTGTCCGGTAACCGATTGTTTGATGCGGGTGGCGGCGTATTCGGCGACAGAAAGGCCTTTTTGAGCCAACGCCAAGATGGCGCAGCCGCGCGCTTGGCCAAGAAGAAGGGCGGAGCGCGCGTTTTTGTTGACGAAGGTTTCTTCGATCGCGGCTTCGTCGGGGGCATAGCGAACGACAATGTCGGCAAGGCCGTCGGCCAAGGCCAAAAGACGCAAAGGCATAGCCCAATCCGTCGCGGGATCGATGCGCCCGGCAGCGACGAACGACAGACGGTTTCCCTCTTTGGTGACAAGGCCCCAGCCGGTATGGCGCAGGCCTGGATCGATGCCGAGAATGGTGCATGCAGTGGTCATGAACGCCAAGATGGCATAGAAAAAAGGGCGGTTAGAAGTGAAAACCGCGCAACACGCGGAATTCTCCGGCAAAAGGCTCGATCAACGCGACGGGACTGCCTCCGTATTCAGCAAACACAACCGGGGCATCAAGAAGATCTTTATAATGGGGTTTTATCAGGATTTTTTGGCCTAATCTCAAAGAATGGGCCTCTTGAGGGGTCAAAGTAAGGGTTGGAATACCAGAAAGGCCGGCTTTTATAGGCAAAAGTACGGCCGAATGGTCATTTTCGGCCTGTGAACGCTCCAAATCGTCCATCGAAACGGCTTGATCGAGCGAGAAAGAGGCTGCTTTTGTGCGCCGAAGCGCGCTTAAAAAACCATATGTTCCTAAATGCAGGGCCAAATCCCGCGCCAAGGCCCGGATATAGGTGCCTTTGCCGCAAGAGACGCAAAACGAGGCGCTGTTTTCATTAGGAATATCAATAAGATCGAAGCTTTTGACCACAATCTCGCGGGGAGGAAGATCAACGGCTTCCCCCGAGCGAGCCCTTGTGTAAGCCCTTTCGCCTTGAATCTTGATGGCTGAAAAAGCGGGCGGTTTTTGCATAAGGGGCCCGACAAAGGCGGGCAGGGCCTGACGGATTTCTTCTTCTGTGGGACGGATGTCCGAGCGGGCGATAACATCGCCTTCGGCATCGTCGGTCGATCGAGCCTCGCCCCATTGAACCGTGAATGTGTATTCCTTGTCCCCACCCAAGACGTAGGGGATTAATTTGGTGGCTTCGCCGAAAGCAAGGGGCAGTACGCCGGTCGCCAGCGGGTCGAGCGTTCCACCATGGCCAACCTTCGTGCCGCCTAAAAAACGCCGCGCGCGCCCCAACGCTTGCGTCGAGGTAAGCCCAAGCGGTTTATCAAGAACGACCCATCCATGAACGCGAGTCTGTTTTGTCTTAGCCATAAAAAGGTCTTTTAAGAGATGTTTTTTGGGCATCAATGCCCGTTTGTTGAGGGTTAATCAAGTCTTAAGAGGAAAAAAGCATCCTACATCGAAAAAAACAGGCCCAAAGGAACCGTGATGAAGAACGTTGTTGGAGAAAGAGGGCGGCGTTGGCTTGAACGCGTGGTGCGCGTGCTGTTGGGGCTTGGCTTTGCCATGGCGGCCGGCGCTTATTTCCGAAACAGCTATGCGGCATGGCAGGGGGCGCACGCTCAGGGGCTCGACCACGTCGGCTTGGCGCATGCGCTATCGTCGCTGGCCGTCGCCTTTTATACGGCGTTGATGGCCGGCGTTTATGCCGTGCGTCACGATCCCATCAACAAATTTGCGGGCCTTTTTCCAACAGTGGCGGCGTTTTTGGGCGGCTTCCTGATGGTGGCGCTTCTCTTCCTCGATCCGCGCGACGATCTTTCCTTGGGCGCACAGATGACGGCCTTCGCGCTTGTGCTGACGGGGAACGTGGCGTCGTTGATCGTTTTATCGCAACTGGGGCGGTCGTTTTCGATCCTTCCCGAAGGACGGAAACTCGTCACGCACGGGATCTATGCCTATGTGCGACACCCGCTTTATGTAGCCGAAGCGATCGGCACAAGCGGCATCGTGATCCTGTTTTTTTCTCCTGCGGCGTTGGGGCTCTTTGCCGCGCAGTTGGGCTGGCAGTTCGTGCGCATGCACTACGAAGAAAAGGTGTTGCGAGAAACGTTCCCCTCCTACGAAGCTTACGCGCGGCGGACCAAGCGGCTACTTCCCGGGGTCTATTGAGAACCAGCTGGGCAAGACGTTGCCGTAAAGCGACAGGGTTTTGGGGTGATTGACGCGTGTCCACGAAGCGATATGATCCGCGCCCTCGTAGTAAAGGGGGACAAAATAGTGTCCGCGCATCAGCACCCGGTCAAGAGCGCGGGCCGTTGCGACCAACTCTTCGCGCGACGCGGCGTTGGGCAGGGCCGTGGCCAAAGCATCGACCACGGGGTCGTGCACGCCGGCGTAGTTACGGCTTCCTTGCTGCGCGGCCGACGCCGAGCTCCAAAAATAACTTTGCTCGTTTCCAGGAGAAAGGGAATTGATCCATTTGTTCGCCGTTACGTCATAGTCGAAGGCGGCGAGCCGCGCTTGATATTGGGCGCTGTCGACGGTGTGAACGGAAGCGTCGATGCCCAAACGGCGCAACGACGCTTTCCAGTTCAGGGCAATTTTTTCTTCAACAGGGTCGCTTAAAAGAATTTCGAACGAAACGGGAATCCCCTGGGGCGAGACAAGAACCCCGTCGCGCAGTTTGTATCCCGCGGCCTTCAAGAGCCGTTCGGCTTTTAAAAGGTTCTTGCGAAATTGCCGTTGGGATTCCGCTTCGGGAGGCCGCACGGACTTTGAGAAGATGTCTGCGGGCAGATGGGCCTTGAATTTTTCCAAGATGGTCTTTTCAAGTCCTGTAGGAAGCGGGGGCGCGGCGAGTTCGGAATTGGGGAACACGCTGTTCACGCGCTTCAGCCCCCCATAAAAGAGCGTTTTATTCACCCATGTAAAATCGAATGTGTATTGAAGCGCCTCACGCAGCGCGGGATCGGCAAAAAGAGGCCGCCGCGTGTTCAGGATGAAGCCGTAAGCGGGCTCGGTCCGTTGGTGGGCCAGTGTTTCAAGCCGTACGCGGCCGTCGCGCGCGGCCGGAAAGTCGTAGGCCTGCGCCCAATGGGTGGGGCTGGCTTCGGCGCGCAGGTCGTACTGTCCGGCCTTGAAGGCCTGAAGCGCGACGCTGTCATCGCGGTAGAAATCGACGCGGATGGTATCGAAATTATAAAGGCCGCAGCGTACGGGGAGATCGTTTCCCCAATAATCTCGGTTGCGCTCGTACACGATGGAGCGACCCGGCTCCACGCTTTTGATGCGGTAAGGGCCCGATCCCACGGGAGGGTGCAGGCTGGTTTCGTTGAACGGTCTGTTTTTCCAATCGTGTTCGGGAACGATCGGCATTAAGCCCATAATTAAAGGCATTTCCCGGTCGATCGAGCCATCGGGGTTCGGCTTGAAAAGAAATTCGACGCGAGAAGGGGAAAGTTTTTTAGCGACCGAGACTTTTTTATAATAGGTACGATGGTTGGGCCGGCCTTTGTCACGCAAGGACCGGAAGGAAAACAAAACGTCGTCGGCCGTCACGGGCGTGCCGTCGGAAAAACGGGCTTTGGGGTTTAGGTTGAAGATGATGCCCGAGCGATCCTTGGCCACGTTGACGCTTTGCGCGATCTGGCCATAGAGCGTAAACGGTTCGTCCCATCCGCGAGTCATCAGGCTTTCGTAGATCAGCGACATGACCCCTGAGTTTACTCCCAAAGGCGCCTGCCCCCTGACGATAAACGGGTTTAGGCTGTCGAACGTCCCTGTCGCGCCGAGCGTAAGGGTTCCGCCTTGCGGCGCGTGCGGATCGGCATAGTGAAAACAGGAAAAGCCTTCCGGATAAAGGGGGCGGTCGACCATGGCCAGCGCGTGCTGCGAGGGGAGAAACGTGGCGGCCCAACAGGGCGTCGGCGCGCCCGCGAGGGCCGCAAGACAAAAAAAAGCGCAAAAGAAACGTTTCACAAAGCCCTCATAAGCGTCCGCGCGAATTACTCGAAATCGATCGACGTGCGCCTGTCGGTTTTGATGAAAGCCGGCCGACGTCGCCCCAGAAACCATGACCGTGCGGCGCGCAAAGCGGATTCAAACGTCAAGCCACGGCGTTCGACAATCCAAAAAATCGCCATGATGACCAGCGCGAAGATAAACGTCCACAGCCGGGCATGAATGAGAAAAAGAAACACGGATGCAAAAGCGCGCGCGTCCAGCGCGAAGAAGCGAGCCTGTTTTTGAGAATTGCGCCAGTGAATAGCCATAAAGCGTCATGGGGTTGAAGAAAAAAGAAAGCCCAGTCCAAACCCTAGCACAAACGTCGCCGCAAGGCACGACCGGATGCCCAAAAGAGATGTTAAAACCCGCTTAGATCGTCGTCGAGGCCTTCTTGGTCATCCTCGGCCGTAAAGCCCTTGGTCAAAAGCAGATACGTACGGCGGTCAATCGTGCCGTTTTCGAAAGCGTGCGTTGCGGTTTGCTCCATGGTTTGGCCCGAACGAAGCAGAAGCCGCTGCGTTTCGGTGGTCCAGCGTTCGATCGGCATGTCCAGAAGCGTTTCGCGGATCTTTTCGTCGAAGACCAAAAATTCGCGCAAGCCTACGCGTCCGCCGCCGACTTTGGGGACCAGCGACTGGGTAACGATAAGCCGCAGCGTCTCCATCATGGCATAGGCCCGTTCCGACCTTTCGGCCGGATCGAAAACGCTGATCATGCGGCGGATGGTTGCCGCCACGCCGAGCGTGTGGGCGGTCGAGAAGACAAGGTGCCCCGTTTGCCCGGCTTCGATCGCGGCGGAAACGGTTTCCCGGTCTCGGGCCTCGCCGACAAGGATGATATTGGGTTTGCGGCGCAAGGCGTTACGGACGCCCTGCGCGAAAGAGGGAAGATGCCGGGGAATCTCCGTTTGTGCGACCAAAGACCGGTCTCCGACGATGGCGTCATAGACGTATTCGATGGGCGCTTCGTAGGTCAGCATTTTACCGCATCCCCGCGCACGTTCGATCAGCATGCGGCAGCCGGCGGCCAAAAGGGTCGTCTTGCCGCTTCCCGTAGGCCCGGTTACAAGGATTAGCCCCTGATGCGGCGACCAGTTCTCGATAATCTCCGGCTCGATGCCTAAATCCGCCATTTTGGGGGGAAGGTTAGGAAGGGTCCGTAAGGTGATTTGAACGGAATCCCGCCCCCGGCTTAAAATGGCCGTGATGTTGACGCGAAACCGCATGCGCGTTGAACGATCGGGGCGAATTTCGTAAGAAAGATCCAGATCGCTTCCCGCCGCAAGTTTGGCCTGAGCATCGGTTCCGTAGATTTTGTTGAGAAGGCAGACGATGTCCGCGCTGTCGAGCGCCCGTCGCGTTACGGGGTGAAGCATGCCGTCTACTTCAATGTAAACCGGGCGGTCGGTTTGGAGAGAGGTATCGCTAGCCCCTTTTTGGACACACCACAGAAGCAGCGCGTCGACATTCTCTTCGGCCATGCGCAGGGGTTCGTCCGGCCATGTTCCAAGAGCATGCGGCGAAACGGCCTCTTTGAAAGAATCTAACGGCTGGTCGGAGTCCATTCACTGCTCCGCGAAATAAGAGTGGACTGGCCGGTAATGGTGACGCCGCGGTCGCCGATGCGCATTTCACGCCCGCCGCCTGTTACGCCACGATTGTCGGCCAAGGCAAAAGGCGGCGAGATCATGCCTTGAGCCAAAAGCTCCCGGTAACGGATCATGCCGACATAGTCATTCGTCAGGCGGTCGATATCGTACTCGAAGATTTCCTCGGCTTGGCGAAGGCCGTGGTCCCATCCCTGTTCGACATAGGTAACCCACGTTTCCTTCTCTTCGTCGCTTTTAGGAAGAAGAATGGTGGCCGGCGGATCGACTTTGCCCCAATCGCGCTCTAAATAAAGGCGCCAGTTGCGGGGCGCGGTCACAATGCGCGCAACCTGATTGATGCGATAGATGCGGTCGGCTACGGCGGCGGCTTGTCCGCCTGCGCTGACGATGACGGCCTGCTGCGCCTCGGAAACGATGGGGGGCTCGATCAAAAGACCGGACGGCGCGGCGATCAAAAGCCGCGAGAAGTCGAAGGCCTTGGACAGGCTGTTATCATATTCGGCCAAGCGGCGCTGAATTTGGAACGTCCGGTACGCCAAGCCGCCTCGTGCGCCGAAGGACAACGCGGCCTCGCGCGTGGCGTCGGTGCGGATTTGAAGCCCTAAATTGTGGACGTCAAAAGTTTCGTCCTCGTTCTCCAACGCCATCTGCTGCAATTCTCGAAGCCCCGGAGGCGGAGGAGACGACGTCTCCTCGCTCGAAAAGTCTTGTGTGCTTAAAACATCGCCGCCTTGGCCGAGATTGAGGATGTTCGACGGATCGAGGGCACACGCGGCCCTCGGCGCGGCGACGAGCGCGAGAAGGGCGACAAGACAGCCAATTTTAGCGCGATTGATCTGCGGCGGCATAACGGACCTCGACGACACCTTGGTTTTGATTGACGAGAAGATCGGCGCGTGAGCCGGCCTGCAAGCCTATATTGCGGAGAACATAAAGAATGGGTTGTTGATACGCGTCGATGTTGACGACCAAAGGCGCAGCAGGCGCCCGTCCACTGACGCGGAAATGCAGACCGGCGCGCTCGGCGAGAACGCGGGCGGCTTGATCGATGGGGCCGGACCAACGCAAGGAAACCGGCTGCATGATGGCGCCCGATGCGTTGCCAAAATCTTTTTGAGCCTGCGGAACGGCGGGGTTTCTATGTTGTTCGATGGCCGCGATGCGATCGAGCGCTTCGGCGGCTTTGTTGGCGGCTTGCGCCAATTTGATTGAAACGATATCGGGTTGAGTGGCCAAGGGTTTCGGTGCCGGCTCGTCGGACTGCTGGGCCGGCGCTGTCGATTCAACGACCGGGGGCTGAACGGCAACCGGCGTCGCGACGGCCGCCGCCGCGGGCTGTACGCCTTGGGCGTATGGGGTTGGTGCAGGAGGAACGTACTGGGCCGGTGCCGCGGTCTGTTCCTGTTGACCGGTCAGATAATACCAGCCGCTGCGAACGTCGTTGCATCCCGCCAGCGCGAGGGCGATGCCGGAAACCATGAGAACTTTTGTTTTTGTCATCGGTGCGATCCGCCTAGTTTAACTTGCTTATTCATAGCTTACCCTTTCAGGGGGTTCAATCCTGATGTTTTAGTAAATGAAGCGCAAAACCAATGAGGCATGCGCCGATGAAGCCGAGAACAGCGCCTGAGAACAGCTTCCCCGACAACAGCAGGGAGAGTGCAATGACAAGGAACAGACTGGCGCCTATGCCATAAATAATCGTTGCGTTTGGCAGTGATTGAGGGGGTTGCGGCGTTTTTGCCGAAGGCGTCGTTAACGATGTTTTGCCCCGTTTATTTTGGATCGCCGGAAGAAACAGTTTCTTAACGATGTTTTTCATCAAGAGCCCCCTCCTTGGTTGGGTGAGGGGGGCTGCGCTTTGGCGCCTGAGGCCCGCGCGATCAGGCCCTTGTTGTCAAGAACGGCCAAGACTTTGTTGGCATAGGGAATGCCGTGTTTGGGCGTGGTGGAATGGTAAGCGGCGACACCCTCCCACAGGCTTCCGGCGGCGTCGATTTTCTGGCGCAGAATCCATGTGGCGACATGGACGTTGACGCATCCGTCATCGCGCACCCACGAGCGCGCCGTTTTTTCGCTAACCTTCCAAGCCTTTTGAAGTTCGGGCAGCCAGCGCGTGTTGACCTGCATCGGCCCCAGATCGTACGTTCCGTTTTTGTTTGGCCCGACTTCTTGGCCTATTCGCCCGCCTTCGACGTTCATGATGCCGATGACGATGGCCTCAGGAACCTGATAGGTGCTTGCCGCAAGAAGAACGCACGCGGCGAAGGTTTGAGCGGTCAGCATGGACTACCATCCTCCGACATCAAGCCGCGCGGATTCCGGCACGTCAAGGTACGTTGCCAGTGTTGCCAGCATAGCCATGCGTTGGTTAAAAGCTTGCCAAACGTTTTGCATGGGCACGATTTGTCCATGCTTGGCGAAGTAGGCGGCCCGTTCCTCGGCCGGCATATACAAAAGGCGATCCGCTTCCGTAAAGTGGGCGTCGGTGTAAATTTGTCCCGCCGCTTTCAAAACGTTCCAGCATAAAAGACGCCATTCTTCGGGCGATGCGCCGGTCGGCGCGAGGGCGCGTGTGACTTGATCGGCTGTTTTGACAAGCGCCCCCGAAACTTCGGCCAGAAGAGCGTGCTCGGAACGGCCAAAAGAATACTGTGCGACGGCGTTTACAACAGGAACCATGGCCTCCAGCATCTTGGCGCGGAACGTCGCAACCGTATTGGGAACGGCTTCTTTTCCCGAGGGGATTTGGGACTTAAATTTTCCTTGGAGATCAACAGCGACCGAGGCGATATGCTCGGCTTCCTCTTCGCTTAGGGGCCGGCCCGAAGCTTTGAACGCGTTGCTGACGACCGTTGCGGCCGATCCGACAAGAGCCCAGCGAACCCAGGCATCAATTTCGTCTTCGCTGGCGCCAACCCCTTCGGCCATCTTTTGGCTTAAAAGAACCGTGCTTTCGATAAGAGGGTCAAGGGCCTCGACATCAACCCCTTCCTTGTTTTCTGAGGGGGCGCTGATAGCCTGCAATAAAGGCATACCTAATTGTCGGAAAGCCAGAACAAGCGTTTGCATTCGCGACGCTTCGGAATTTTCATCCATGTCAAATCCTCTAACAGCAAAAAACAGCCAGCGTTGCGCAAAAAAACCGCAAAGGGCAAAACACTATAAAGCCCTTCGATGATTGCGTGAAGCCCTGTTTTTTAGGGACAATCTTGCCCAAGCGTGCCACGGAAACCTTAGGAAATCGTGAAAGAAGGCCGCGCCCGCGGCTTTCTTGAGCGCGCGCTTATTAACTGTTTGTTTTAATTTGATTTTTGTTTTTTCTTTCCACATCGTTTCTTGGGCGTCCGCCACGGTGGGGTGGACATAAATAAAGAAAGTCTCAATCCTTTTTTTTTACTTTCTTATGGACGGCTCTTTAATTTTTTAGGAGCATGAAACGGAAATGGGGACAAAATTATGAAAAAACTTTTGCAAACAATGACAGCGCTGGGCCTTGTCGGCCTTCTTGTCGCGCCTCTTCCGGCCTCGGCCGCATGCCGGGCGCTGACCTGTCTTGGCGGGCTTCTTCAAGCCGATCCGGATGTTCCTGAAAAAATTCATCGCTATGGGGGGGCGGCCTGTAACAACAACGAGACCAAAACATTTTTTCATACGTGCGGTTACGTGGAAGAATGCGATGACGACGATTGCTATATTGTCCTTGATGCCTCGGCGACCCGGTCTTGCCGTAAATCGTACCTGTCCAGTGCCTGCATTACGCCGGAAAGCGCGACCAAGGATGCGGCGTGGGTCACCGCCATAGGAGGGAGTAAGTACGGGGCTGCCGCGGAAATCACGTGGTCCGACGGCAACAGCATAACCGAAGGCGGGTGGAAGTGCCCCGGCTCGGCGCCGGATACCGGATGTTATGTTATGGGCATGAAGGACGACGATTAAGCCGATTTCGTAGGCCCGCTCCCTTCAAACAGCGATCAAAAAGAAAGGACGCCTTGCCTTTGCTCGGCGTCCTTTCGCTTCTTAGGGCCTTTTCCGGAAAGGTTGGCTCTTTTTGCGCGGGCGGTAAAAGCGCTAAGCTTTTGATTGCCGTGCCGATTGTAAAAACAGGCTTTAGGCCCTTTTTTATCCTCGCGAAAGCTCGGACTTCGTAGGACCTTCGGTCCTGCTACGCGCCAAACGCCCTTGGTGTTTGGTCACGTGAACGGTTGTCGTCAAAAGATGCCAACCTTATCGCAATCGGCTCTAGTGCCCCTCCTCTTGGGTCGGGGTAGAGTTTCCTTGTCCCCCAGTTTTAACGGTTACGATTCTTGAAGTCGAGACGTTTGCCGATTTAGGGGTGGCCAACAAGGATTCGGTCATAATTTGCCGTTCAAGAAGCAGGTGTTGCTCAAACGGCTCCTGTGCATCAAGGGCGGACGAGATAAGCATTTCCCGGGTCGTGATGCCCAAGGTGTTCAGATAGTTGACGTACTCTTCGGAATCGAGCCGGAACGCCCTGTCCGCGCGGGCTTTGAGCGCGCTGCGTCCGTTAGACTGACAATCCGCCAGCGCGGCAGCGCTGATGATGTGATTTTGGTAATCGACCTGACATCGGTTTTTCTGTGCTTCATGCCGCTGGGCCAGAATGCCCGGCATGCCTTCCGGATACTGAACGCGTTCCTCGAAGAACCGCCAGCAGTTGGCGGCGATATGGCTGTCCCGGCTTTCCAGAAAGGCGTAGCCGACGACGGTGGGTTTTTCCAGTTTGGCGTTAACGTTTACCGGGACGCGCGAATTTTGCGCGATGTTCTGGCAGAATCCGGCCGCCGCATAAATCGGCGTATAGGTCGCATTGATCTCGGCGTTGAAGCGAACGTAAACCGACGTAGCGTCCGACGGGGCGGCCATCGCGGTCGGCGCGAGGTACTGGATGGGGCCGAGCAACGATTCCATGGACCGGTCGCGTCCGACCCGGTCTGAATCCGTTATGGCGCACTTCTTTTTGATCGCCGTGCCTTCGGAGAAGGCGTCGCTGGTGAGCAGGAAGCCGCTCTTGCAGCTGAAGTCGAAAAGGGTTGTGGCGGCTTCGGTATCGCCGGCTGTTTTAGAGTACCGCATCCGCGCGTCGTCTTGCGCGGTCGAGGCGAGGACGGATCCATCGACGAGGCCGGCCCCGGACAAAGCGGGGTCGAGGACGAGAAGGGCATCGGGATTCAAATAGCCGTTGGCCGGGTCATTGCCGTATCGGCCCAAGAACGAGGTCGCGAGGAGAGCGTTTGTGTTAAAAACACTCGATGCCGTGCCCTTGCCGTTTTCCGTTGCCCCACCGAGTTCGCCCAGGATTTCTTGAAGGAGATGGTTTGTGTTGTAGGTCGAAGACGTCGCGGGCGAATTTTCATCTCCGGCGACGGCGCCGAAAAGGTACTGAAGTTCGTTGAACGACCGCTCGCTGTAATCGTCGATAACCCAAATGGAGTCGGCTTTTGCCGGAAGGGCGATGCTGGCGGAAAGAATGCCTGTTGCCACTAAGGAAACAAAGAAGGTTTTCTTTTGCATAAAAGGACCCCCGAACGAATTGAAATAAAGCAAAAAGGCAGCCTAACACACCTGCTCTTTCTTGGCATAGTATCGACTAATGGTTAGCTAACCCTTAATTTTGAGGGGCGAATAAAGCAAAAACCGTATAAAAAACAAATAATTACAAGATATAGCCGGCGTCAAAGCCTGTTAGGGGCTTGCCGCCGCCGGGGGGTGGGTCGCCGTGGGGGCGGCGTTCGCCGTTGTTTTTGGCGTTTGTTTCCGCGTCATAAAGTCCAGTTGCTTGGAGAAACCCAATGTGCTTATGGCGTTTTGCAGGGCCTTAAGCGTCTCGCGGTCGCTTTGGAGCGCGTCGAGTTGCTGTTGTCTATAGGCGTCGAGGGCGGCGCACGCGGCCTGATCGGGGGAGGACGGTTTTTCTGTTTTTTTCCGGCGCTCCTCCGCGAGTTTTTTAATGGCGTCGCGCGTCTTTGTCTGGGCGGAGTCGTGCTGCGGGCTGGGCGCGGGCTTCGTTTGCCTCGACGGCAAAAAGCTCATGCGAATATTTAGCTCTTTATTGTTGTCAAGGTGCGCTTGGACCGGCTGTTCAGCCGACAAGAGCTTGCTTGTCTCGGCCGGTTGCCAATCGGCGGCGGACAAGGGCTTTTCCGAGGCGCGCGCGTCGACCACGGGGGCGTCGGTTTTGGAGTTTTTTTCGTTTGTTTGGGGCGCAGGGCCGGGCAACGTCGGCACGCTTAAAGAGAAACTAAGTGGAGGCTCCGGTTTTGGCACGAAAAGAAAGGGGAGCGAGCCTTCCTTTTTGTTGGGATCCAAAGGCGGCGTTTTTTCCTGACGTTTAAGGCGTTCCTCGTAGGCTTGCGACGACATCCAAAGCCCGCGCTCGAAAGAGAACGGGTCGCCGTCCGCAACCGCCGGGGGGGCGTACAGCGCGAAAAGGGCGACCAAAACAACCCCCGTGTCGCAGAGCTTTCGACAGGTTAACCTTGTATTTTGACTCACGTTTTAGTCCCGGGATAGCCTTTGATCAGACCGGATATCCTAGACCAACAAGCCTAACAAAGTCTGAACGATCAGGCGTCCAGTGCTTTTGCCAAAACGGCCGCCAAACGTTCGCTGAATGCCATGGGATCAGAAGGCGCGTCGCCTTCCAGCAGCTTGGCCTGATCCAGAAGAAGCCATGCCGTATCCTTAAGGGAATCGGCCGCGCCTTCTTTGCGTGCCCGTTCGGCCAATCGGACAATAAGGGGGTGAGAAGGATTGATTTCCAAGAC
This sequence comes from Alphaproteobacteria bacterium, assembly GCA_028690155.1. Taxonomy (GTDB): domain Bacteria; phylum Pseudomonadota; class Alphaproteobacteria; order UBA9219; family UBA9219; genus CAIXLI01. The sequence goes on from JAQVBU010000001.1 coordinate 162,623, forward strand.
CCTTTTTGACGCCGTGCGAATCTGGTTGTGCTGTTTCAGAAAACGTTCGAGATGCATATCCAAATCGCCTTCGTCGGCGGCAAGGCATACGGGGCTTGACGTTAACCGGGCGGACACGCGAACGTCTTTGACGGCGTCGCCCAGCGCCCGTTTCAAAAGCGCGATCAAGTCATCGGTCTTGGCGTCTTCTTTTTTCTTGTCATCCTCCTGTGTGGCCGCGCCGTTAATCTTGGCCAAGGCGTCGCCCGCACTGGTTACCGATTTGAACTTTTTGTCTTCGAAGGAATCCAGCGCTCCGGGCCAGAAATCGTCGACGGGTTCGGTCAAAAGAAGAACCTCGACGCCTTTGGCCTTGAATCCTTCCAGATGCGGGCTGCGCCGAAGCGCGTCGATGTTTTCGCCGCACAAGTAGAAAATGTTTTCCTGCCCGTCCTTCATGCGCCCGATATAGTCGGCCAGCGAAACGGGCCGCTCGCTTTCGGTCGAGGCGCACCGAACCAGTTTGGCGAGGGCGGCACGGTGGTCGATGTCTTCATAAAGCCCTTCTTTCAGCACGGCGCCGAAATTGTCCCAGATGCTTTGATAGCGGTCGGGATCTTTGGCGGCCAGTTTGTTCAGCTCGGACAGCACGCGCGAGGTGATCCCTTTGCGGATTTTGGTCAGCATGGGGTTGTGCTGCAACATCTCGCGGCTCAGGTTCAAGGGCAGATCTTCGCTGTCGACGATGCCGCGCAAGAAACGAAGCCACGGCGGCACAAGGCCTTCGGCGCGATCGGTGATAAAGGTGCGTTTGACGTAGAGCTTGACCCCGTGTTCGCGCTTGGGGTCGAACAGGTCGAAGGGCTTGATCGACGGAATAAACAGAAGGCTCGTGTATTCGAGGGTGCCTTCGGCGCGCCAGTGCAGGGTCAGCGCGGCGTCGTCAAACGCATGCGCCACGTGGTGGTAGAACTCTTTATATTGGTCGTCGGTGATGTCGCTTTTGGGGCGAAGCCACAAGGCCCCGGCGCGATTGGCGGGCTTGTCTTCGTCGTTCAGGACGATGGGAATGGCGATATGATCGCAGTACCGAACGATGATATCCCGCAGGCGCGGTTCCTGAAGAAAGGCGTCTTCGCCTTGGCGAAGATAGACGACGACGTCGGTCCCGCGCGAGGTCTTGTTCGCGCTATCGACCGAAAAATTGCCGCGCCCGTCGGACGACCACGACCAGCTCTCGGCCGTTCCGGCGCGTCGCGACGTGACTTCGACCGCTTGGGCGACCATGAAGGCGGAATAAAAGCCGACGCCGAACTGGCCGATTTGGGTGATGTCGGCCTTTTTATCCTTGATTTGTTCGATGAAGGCCGACGTTCCCGATCGCGCGATCGTGCCCAGGTTTTCGATCATCTCGTCGCGGGTCATGCCGATGCCGTTGTCCGAGATGGTGATGGTCCGCGCCTTGGGATCGACCGAGACCGAAATTTTAAAGCCGTTATCGTCCTGAAGAAGCTCGGGTTGGGTTAAGGCCTCGTAACGAAGTTTATCGCAGGCGTCCGACGCGTTCGAGATCAGCTCGCGCAGGAAGATCTCTTTGTCGCTGTAAAGGGAGTGAACGACGATATCCAGCAACCGGCTGACTTCGGCCTTAAAATGCATTTGTTCGGCAGACATAAAAGCCCCTTTTCCCAGAAATAAGGATGAATGAAGGAGATATAGGGATCAAAGAAGGGGTTGCAAGGGCTTAAAGAGCCTTTCTTTGTGAAAAAAGAAGGGCTATACCGACCCGGCTTGAGAAAGAGCGCCTTGAAAAAAGAGGGAAAGGTGTGTTTTAAAGAGCGGTCTTGACGGGGGCGCTTGCCGGGCGGTTGCGCGAGAGTGTTCGTGTCGGGGCGTCCAATCGGAAGACGAAAGAGCGTTTTAGAGAAGGGTGGCCGAGTGCCCGCGAGCGCAGGCGAGCAAAGAGATTGTTCCGAGCGCAGGCGAGCAGCCCCAAAGTCTCAACCACGAGGCAGAAACGGCCGGAGACAATTTGGATATGCGGAAGGGTGGCCGAGTGCCCGCGAGCGCAGGCGAGCAAAGAGATTGTTCCGAGCGCAGGCGAGCAGCCCCAAAGCCTCAACCACGAGGCAGAAACGGCCGGAGACAATTTGGATATGCGGAAGGGTGGCCGAGTGGTTGAAGGCGCTCGCCTGGAAAGCGGGTATACGGTGTTGAGCCGTATCGTGGGTTCGAATCCCATCCCTTCCGCCACTATCTATAATAAAACTTTTTCCAGCGCCGCTGCGATGGGCGTCATTTGAGCCTTATTCCGCAACATTTCACGCAAATACCTGTGAACATGAAGGCAGCTTTTGCGGCCCTAAAATCCCCCGTTTTCTCCTGAAAAGCCGTTTCTCCTGAGAAGGCTCTGAACATTTGGGCGTCATGTTCAGAGGCTTAAGTGCTTTGATTTACTCGATTTTGATTTTTCGCGTTTGTAATCGCAACTGCCTACCGGATGATGCCAGAGAAATTATAAGCGGCCCGTTCGGTGACAATGGCTCCGGTTGAGGCGTTGGGATCTCTCTGATTATGATCGGGGCATGAATAACGACATCCCTCTCGACACCAAAACCCAAGACGAAATCGCCTCGCTTCTTGCGCTTGGGATTTTGCGCCTCAAAATGCGAGAAACCGCTGCAAATAAAGCATTTGTAAAGCGAAAAGCTCTGGACTTCAGGGCAAACAAGAGCGTTCCTGTTGTGCAGGAGAATGATGATGAATAACGAGCTTATAGCCCAAATTTCTGCATTGCAGACGATGCCTTTCAGGCTTTTGAAAAAGCGCTGGCAGGAGATCTGTCAAACCGAACTTCCCGGCCTTAATCGCAAATGGATCGTCAGCCGCTTAACGTACAAGATTCAAGAATTGGCGTTGGAAAAAGAAATCGGCTCTCTCGAACAACGGCTTGATGCCCTCGCCAAAGTCCGCCTCGGCAACGACCTGAAAAGAGAACGCAAACGCTACATCCACCGCCCGGTTATCGGGACGCGCCTTGTTCGCGAATATCAAGGCATCGAATATCAAGTCACGGTTCTCGCCGATGGGTTTCAATTCGATGGGAGACGTTACCGCAGCCTATCGCGAGTCGCCGAAGTCATAACCGGAAAATCATGGTCTGGGCCTGCCTTCTTTGGATTGGTCGGCGCAAAGGGTGGATCATGAACGACTCCGTCAAGCGCCGTATCCGGTGCGCCATTTACACCCGAAAATCATCGGACGAAGGATTGGAGCAGGAATACAACAGCCTCGATGCCCAGCGTGACGCAAGCGAGGCTTACATTTCTTCGCAGCGGCATGAAGGCTGGGTTTTGGTTCCTGATTTGTATGACGATGGTGGATACACCGGCGGGAACATGAACCGCCCCGGACTTAAACGTCTTATCTCCGATATTGAAAACGGGAAGATCGATGTCGTTGTCGTTTATAAAATTGACCGCCTCACGCGCTCGCTTCTGGACTTCGCGCAGCTGATCGGAACCTTCGACAAACACAACGTCAGCTTCGTTTCCGTCACACAGCAATTTAACACAACGACCTCGATGGGGCGGCTCGTGTTGAATATTCTTTTGTCCTTCGCCCAATTCGAACGTGAACTTACGGGCGAACGCATCCGCGATAAGGTCACCGCCAGCAAAAAGAAGGGTATGTGGATGGGCGGTTGCCCGCCGCTAGGTTATGACATCGTCAATCGCAAACTTATCGTCAATCCTGCTGAGGCCGATGTTGTCAAAAAGATATTCTTCCGCTTCATCACACTGCGCTCGACCACATTGCTGGCGCGGGAATTAAGGCTGCACGGCATTCGAAGTAAAACCTATATCACCCAAACAGGTAATCAGCGCTATGGAGCGCCGCTTTGTAAAAACCAGCTGTACCGTATCCTCAACAATAAGATTTATCTGGGGTTGATGCCCCATAAGGAGAACACCTACCCCGGCCAGCACGAAGCCATTATCGACCAAGAAATATGGGACGAGGCGCATGAAGTCTTTGGCAAAAGCCCCCATCTTCGTGGCCGCACTACTGCAGCTAAAGAGTTTGCCCTGCTTAAAGGCCTTGTCTTTTGCGGCCTCTGCGGATCGCCATACACCCCTGTGCATACGCTGAAGAAGGGCAGAAAATATCGCTATTACAAACCGAGCCACCAACTGCGAGGCCTCAACGAGAGCTGCCCCATCGGCAGCGTCAGCGCCGGAGAATTGGAGAACATCGTCGTGGCCCAGCTGCGGCATGTTTTCTTAAGGCCGGAAATTATTATCAAGACGTGGGAGAAGGCACACGCTCAGGACAAGTCCTTAACGGAGCAAGAAATCAAAAACGCGCTTTATAATATCGAGCCGATCTGGAATGAACTCTTCCCCGCAGAACAGGCGCGCATCGTCAACATGCTGATCGAGCGCATTACAATTCAGGAAGAAGGCATCGATATCAAGTTCCGAAGCACAGGCATAGAATCCTTGGCGCGGGATTTGGGCGCTTATAAGCAACGGATTGCAGCATGAATAAACAAAACTCTCTTTCCGTTCACATCCCTGCAAAACTCATCCGTAGACATGGACGCAAGCGGATCATCCTTCCTGACAAAGAAATTCTGCCACAACTATCCCCGGATCAAAACGAACATTTGATCCACGCCTTGTTATGCGCCCACAAATGGCAAAAGCTCATCGGATCCAACAAAATGGAAACGACAGAGGAATTGGCCAAAAAAATGGGCGTTTCTCATACCTACGTTTGCCGCGTTTTGCGGCTCAACCTTTTGGCCCCGGACATACGGCGCGCCATTCTCGATGGCCATCAACCGAAAGGCTTACGCGTTATCGACATTCTCCAGCCGTTCCCTCTTATTTGGGAGGAGCAGAGAAAACATTTAGGATTTGGCTGCGACCGTTAACCTTAACGTCTTATTATATCAACATTTTATTGCAATTTTCGACCATAGCGTGTATTGTTTCGTTATTGCAACAACCAACGCGCGGTCTTTAGGGCTACCTATTTTGGGTTATTCGGTGGAATGGTTTCAATGTCTGGATTTGAGAAAGATCATTATTCTTTAGTTGAATTGGCCGACCGGTGGCGGCTCCCTTTTAAAGACATCGAATATCATGCCGAACGGGAACATCTGGAAGTTCAGGTTTGGTTGGGTGATGTTCCCGTCACACGGTACGTTCTTAAAAAGACAACGGATGGCGAAGAAATTCCAGTCCAAGAGGGAATTGCAAATTTGACCGGCTACTTTGTCGTCGCAGGCAAAGAGCTTCGGAAAATCTTTCGCGTCCCCGGTATTCCCGAAATACGGCAATTCCATTCCTTGGATCGAAAAGAAATTTACACGCTTTATCCCGCTCAGGCGTCTTGCCAGATAAATCTCTCGGCATTGGAAGTGAGCCGTGTCGAACGTGACCGTTTTGAATCCAACAAAAAAGTTTGTCCTCTTATCGTACCCGAAAACAAAACGAACATACCATCAACCTCCATAGGGAGGCCAAGCGTCATGAAGCTTGTCCTTCAGCACTTCTATGAACGCGCGAAACAAGGTCGGCTGGAATCTACGCTCAAGGCAGAAGCTGTCCATCTGCAATCTTGGGCGCGGGATAAACTGGGGACCTCTCACGCTCCCGCCGCCAAGACCATCGCTAACAATATTCGCCCGATATTTAAGCCGCACGGGGCATCGGAATCCTGCGCCTAAATTTTCTACGGAACTGTGCCCGAAATTCAGGATCTTTTCGGGCATCTACGTTTTTTCCATAAAATCAAAGACCTAAAATTATAGTTTCGGGCACGAGTTTCAGGCGTTTGTAATCTTTTGTGCTGAAGAATAGCGGTGATGAGGAGCTAAAAAGGCACTAGAAGAACATTCCTGATGCCAAAACGCCCTGTTTGGCAAAACTGATTCGCGGAAAATGCCCGAAACGATGCCTGAAAGTCCCGCATCGTTTCGGGCACGGCTTTTTCTTTAATGAAATCAGCTTGATAAAAAATAGTTTCGGGCCAATTTCAGGCTCTTTTTCGAGTCCGGCAGATGTGAACATTAAAGGGTCTCACGCAACATTTTCGCGGAGACAAAAATGGAAGAAGTTCACTTCAATGTTTATCAGCTTTCAAAGCGGTGGGGTCTTGCTCCCGGAACATTGGATCGCTGGCGGCAACGCGGCAGAGGCCCGCGTTTTCTAAAAATTGGGAACCACGTCGTTTACCGCCTTTGCGACATTAAGGCATATGAAGAGCAGCAAGTTCATCAGATCACCGACAAGGACCCCGGCATCCCGTTAGATTCCTCGAGTTCTAGAGCCGCGTGATTGGCTGCTTTATGAACAACGCAAATCCATGGAGTAAGTTTTTTTGGAATGACTGGGAGAACGACCCAGCGCTTCGCTTGTGTTCTTTTGCGGCGCAAGGCCTCTGGATGCGGCTTCTCTGCATCGCGGCAAAATCTAGCCCGACCGGCTTCGTAGCCGTGGCAGGACGACCCTGTTCCTCGACGGACATCGCACGTTTGAGCGGTGTTTCCGAACAGGAGGTTGAATTGCTACTCGGCGAGCTTTCTCGGAACGGCGTTTTTTCCCGCGATGCGCAGGGCCGCATTTATAGCCGACGCATGGTGCGCGACAACAAGAAGCGTTTCAAACTGCGCCAAAACGGCGCGAAAGGAGGACAGACCAGCTTTTTGAATGGCAAAGGAATTTTTGCCTTATCCGAGCAAAATGACAAGCAGCAGACCGAGCAAAGTTCCGAACCCCAGAAGCCAGAGTCCAGAGTCCATAAACCAGAATCTATACCCCCCGTAGGCCCCCCAGCGGCAAATGCGCACGCCGAGGTCAAGCCTCTCGCGGTGGATTGGATCCTGCCGAATGACTGGCGAGAAATAGCGCTGTCTCGTGGCTGGATTGATGCAGCCATTAGTCAGCAAGCCGTTCGCTTTAAGCAGTATTTCAGTTTTGGCAAGGGAAGTGGGATCAAACGCAGCAATAAGGGCTGGCGTCAATCGTGGCTCAATTGGCTTGATCGCGAGATCAAAACAAACCCTGACGCAGCCAACTTTGGTCGAACCGATGCGGAAGATACGCCTCCTATCATCGAAGCGAGCCTTTCTGAAGACGTTCAGGCGCGATTGAAAATTCCATACGCGCCGAACGATATATTCATCCGGCGATGGCTTGCACCCTGCGCCTTTGACTTCAACGCAGGCATCATCATTGCGCCAACGCGCTTCCATGCGGATTTTCTTGCGTCTCAATACGCCGACGCCGTTAGGCGTGCCTTCGGTCGTGAAATGAAAATCGTCGCCAAGGACAAAGGGGCGACACATGGCTGAACGTAAAATGCAGCGAGACATGCGCCCCGCTCCTCGTGCAAGAGGGCCTCCACCCGATTTCGATTTTTCTTTTATCCGAAAAATTTTGAAACAGGGGTTAATTATGTCCGCATCATCCGCATTAGAAAAAACCGTTCCCGTCTATTCATCTTCCTTCCGTCAATGCTCATTGTTGGCCGTAACGCTTGGCCTTCAAATGGGCTGGTCCGTTCACGAACGCAATGGCGAGATTAAATTTGGCAGCGCTGCCTTTCGTTCCTCGGCTTATGAGGGCGAGGGCATGAAGTTTTTGCGCCTTCGCTACTGGCTTGAAGAGACATCGAAGAAATCCGGCGGCTTTGACGCTGTCATTTTTGCGGACATCCAAATCCATTCAAGCACGCAAAGCGCGGTGGTTTATGGTGGTTTTCTTGGCCAATTAACGGCATGGTGCGATTGGCGGCAAATTCCCTACATCGGCGTACTGATGGCCGATGTCCGAAAATACGTCATCGGAAGCGATCTGACAGACCAGCAGCGTTTAATTGATGCCCTGCGGCGCAAAGGTTTTGTCTCGGCGTCAAAAGAAACGGCGGGGGCTTTGGCCGTGCTCGATTGGGCGCTGCATTACAAGGCACAGGAAAAATTATGAGGTGGCTTCCGCAGTCTTTTGGCGGCGAACGCCTTCCTGTCGAAGAAGTCAAACGCGACGGATGGCGCGAACAAGGCATTCTCGTCGTCTCAATCGCGGACAGTCGCCTGACGTGGCCAGAAAAAGAGATTCTCTGCCGAATTGGCGAAAAACTCTACGGCAAAACCGAAATCCCCATCGCACGAGATCATCATGAGCAAGATTAAACGCTGGACACAAAGTATGGTCGCCGATCAACTTGAAGACGCCGTGAGAACGCTTGAAAAGCTTCCCCCCGTTGTTGTCCAAGGATATTTTAACTTATGGCCGAAAATCAAATACACCGAACTTGAAATTCTGCAGCAGGAACGATTGCCGTTAAAGCTGCGTGCACGAACAGAAGAAATCACCCGTCTTGAAGAAACATTTTCATGGATGGGGTGTCTCGAAGTCGAAGAACGCAAGCTGATCTGGAAGCGCGCCGCCAAGGTGCGATGGAAGAGCATTTGCAGGGAACTTGGTTGTGATCGCAGCACCGCTTGGAGACAGTGGGTGCTCGCACTCACAAAAATCGCCACCGTTTTGAATAACCGAAACGCCCCCATCTAAAATGTTGCAACATCTTTGCGCTCAACAAATGCAACAAATTCTGCAATCATTGGGTTCACGCTGCAAGATTTGCATCGTTAAAGTCGTTGTCTTCACTGTCATAGTGTTTGATAGTGAAAACAGTGAAACATCGTTTTCGGCTCTTTAGTGCGAAAAGCGTTGATGACTGTTTTCAGTGTGGACAGTGTCCGATACTGAAAACAACCAAAACAAGCCCCCGCTTCTTTTTCCCCCGCAAATTCTAGGGTCCTTCCGCGCCAAAAACGTATGAGGGCGGCAAGGGCGCAAAACCTCGCTAGCGACAGGGATTTATTTTTGGTTACAAGTGGTTACAGGTTACATCCGGTTACAAGTTACATCGATTTGTGAATAATTTTGGGAGCGTAGGGCGGATCGATTTCATGACAAATTGGACAGCGAAGATGGCCGAACGAATTGAACTTTGGCCAACGGAGAAGCTTGTCCCTTATGATCGTAACCCGCGCACGCATTCTGCAGAACAGGTCGAGCAAATTGCGGCCAGCATCGTTGAATTCGGCTTTTTAAACCCCATTCTTGTCGACACCGCATCCGGCATCATCGCTGGCCACGGTCGTCTGATGGCCGCAAAGCAACTTGGGCTCAAAGATGTTCCTGTCGTTATTCTCGATCATCTAACTGACGATCAAAAACGCGCCTATGTCATCGCCGACAACAAACTGGCACTTAACGCCGGATGGGATGAAGAACTTCTCCGCAAAGAAATGGAAGAGCTTGCGGCTAGCGGGTTCGATTTGCCCATCATTGGTTTTTCTGACGATGAACTTGCGGCCTTATTGGAGGGGGCAAACGATGGCGAGGGTCTTACCGATGAAGATGCGGTTCCGGAAGCTCCCGCCGAGCCAAACACAAAACCCGGAGATCTCTACATTCTTGGCAACCATCGTTTGCTTTGCGGCGACAGCACCGTTCTGGATGATGTTGAACGCGTGCTCGACGGCGCTTTGGCCGATATGGTCTTTACGGATCCTCCCTATAACGTCGATTATGGAAACGCGGCAAAAGACAAAATGCGAGGAACCGATCGACGCATTATGAACGACAATCTAGGCGACGGGTTCGAACAATTTCTTTATGACGTTTGCGTCAACATGCTGGCCGTCTGCAAGGGCGCGCTTTATGTTTGCATGTCGTCGAGCGAACTTCATACGCTACAAAAAGCCTTCGTTAGCGCTGGCGGAAAATGGTCCACCTTCGTTATCTGGGCCAAGAACACCTTCACGCTAGGCCGCGCTGATTACCAACGGCAGTATGAACCAATCCTCTACGGCTGGAAGCAAGGCAACGATCATTTTTGGTGCGGCGCGCGCGATCAAGGCGACGTCTGGTTTGTAAACAAGCCCGTTAAAAATGATCTGCACCCAACAATGAAGCCCGTCGAGCTGGTCGAACGCGCCATTCAAAATAGCAGCAAGAGCCGCGACATCATTCTCGATTGCTTTGGTGGCTCCGGCACAACAATGATTGCCGCCGAGAAAACAGAGCGACAAGCGCGATTGATCGAGCTTGATCCAAAATATTGCGACGTGATTGTCGCGCGGTGGGAGGAGTTCACAGGCAAGAAAGCTGAGTTAAAGGAAGCGCCGTAAGATGAATTGCCTGTAATTGTCATGCGTATTATAAGTTCGCTCAGGAGAACAGACATGAGCGAACATCTTTACACACCAATGACACCAGAACTTCTTTGTTCAAACATTGAGGATAGTCTTACATTTTACACTAATATCCTTGGATTCTCGATCCAATACGCACGACCAGAAAATGGCTTTGCTATGTTGGAACGGCAAGGTTCGCGCATCATGCTTGATGAATTTGAGCCGGATAGCTCAAGAAGTTGGATTGCCGCTCCGCTTGAAAAACCATTTGGTCGGGGCATTAACCTGCAAATTGAAACAAAATCAGTCGACGATCTTTATGCTTGCGTTCAAGAAGCCAACGCTCAAATTTTTCTTCCCATAGAAGAAAAATGGTATCGCGCTGATGATATAGAAGTTGGAACCCGCCAATTTATAGTTATGGACCCTGATGGGTATATGCTGCGGTTCTTTGAAGATTTGGGTGAACGTCCCTACATCCGCCAATAAACTGACGACTTCTGCATAATCGCTCCCGCTAAATCAAATAATAGCAATTTGATTATCCACTAATTGACTGGATAATCTGCGCGAACAGAGCGTTCATGCTGGCGAAAGGAGACCATCATGAGCAAAAGAAAAGAGACAAAGACTTCAGGCGACCCTGCGTCCCGAAGCAAAAATAAGAAGCGGGAACCAACGCTGTCAGAAACGAAAGAGCCAAAGGAAACAAAACTCGCGACAATTATCAGGCTGCTATCTCGGCCTGAAGGTGCGACACTTTCCGACATAATCGAGGCGACTAGTTGGCAACCGCATACGGTTCGCGCCGCGCTTTCTTATGCGTTGGGCAAGAAACGTGGTTACCAAATCGTTTCGGATAAACCACAGGGCGGACAACGCATCTACAAAATCGCGGGTCAGGCAAAAGACGATCATTAGATGATCATCATTGCCAGTTATTCGCAAGGAAACAATCGCTTATCTAGTTGATAATAAATGCGAAAAGAGCGTTCATGGTGTTGTTAAAACGAAAGGATAACGCTATGGACAACACAGAAAAAGCCACCGTTACCAAGACGGTCATCGCCGCAAACCTTGATGGTCTGGCCCAGCGCCTTAGCGAGATGGCGCAACTCGCAAAAGAGGCCAGCGCTGCCATGCAGCAAGGGGAGCAAAACCAAGCCATCGGAACGGTGCTGTCCTTTGAAAGCCAGATTCCTGAAATCGAGGCTTTATTCAAGACAGCGATCCTAATGCATCGCGGCACGATTTAATGGGGGCCGCCATGACTGACACCGACGCCCTTCTTGAAACCATTGCCAAACAGCAACTCGATATCGAAACGCTAAAAACACGAAATTCCGACAGCCTCGATTTTCATGAAGTCAGCGTATGGAGCCTGCGCTCCGCCTTGCTTTGCGTATTTGAGGCAGGCCGCAGCGAAGGCAAAACCAAGAAACGTTTTGTTGAAACAGGAAAGGCGGGGACTTGCTACCAAGCAACTATTGAAGCCAATTACAACGACCTTGTCGAAATTTGGGGCCAGCCATCAAAGGGCGACAATTATAAGACTGAGGCAGAATGGGTGATCCGGTTGCCAAATGAAAAAGTGGCCACGATCTACAATTACAAGAATAGTCGCGCCTATGCCGATCAGTATCCGGAAATCACATCCGTGCACGAATGGAATATAGGGGGACATAGCGCCGAGGTTGTCGACAAACTGCTCGGCATGATGATCGGGCGCGCCAAATTGGTCTATCGCGCTGAAAGAGCATCTCATAAGGGCTAACCGTGATTAACGATGGCGATGAATATCAGCGAGTATGCGCGTCATCGTGGTGTCTCCCACGTTGCGGTCATCAAGGCGCTTAATGATGGGCGCATCGAACGCGAATCGGACGGTTCTATCGATCCGGTCAAGGCGGACGAAGCATGGGGCAAAAACACCAATCAAGCGCATAGCCGGAAAAGGGCAGCACCTGCAGAAGCGCCTGCGTCTGGCCCAAGCATGGGATCGGCAGGCCCGAATTTCGCGCAAAGTCGCGCGATCAAGGAAGCCTACAACGCTCGTCTTGCCAAGTTATCGTATGAAGAAAAATCGGGCCAACTTGTATCCATCGACTCCGTAAAGATTTCTTGGTTTGGCACTTTACGCGTCCTGCGCGACCGCACGCTCAATCTTGCAGACCGCCTTGCGCCGCTCCTTGCAGCAGAAACGGATCCGCGAAAGGTTGCCGAATTGTTGGACACCGAACTTCGCCAGATACTGACCGACGCCGCTAATGACGTTCAAAACCTGAATAAGCCGACTGAATAATGGACGCCATCCAAGAATGCCTAACGCACGCCGCCTTGGCGCTGCGACCGGACCCGCGTCTCAAGGTCTCGGAATGGGCTGATGCGAACAGATTCCTATCGCAAACAGCTTCCGGCGAACCGGGGCCATGGCGTACCGAGCGCACGCCGTATTTGCGTGAGATTATGGACTGTCTTTCCCCCAGCAGCCCTGTCGAAAAAGTCGTGTTTATGAAAGGCGCGCAGATCGGAGGAACCGAGGCTGGAAACAACTGGATCGGCTACGTCATCCATCACGCGCCGGGACCGATGTTGGCCGTCCAACCCACGGTCGAAATGGCCAAGCGATGGTCAAAACAACGCGTTTCCGCTTTGATCGACAGCACGCCAGTTCTGCGCGACAAGGTCAAAGAGGCTCGGACGCGGGATAGCGGCAACACGATTCAAAGCAAAGAGTTTCCGGGCGGCATCCTCGTTATGACCGGAGCCAACAGCGCCGTGGGGCTTCGCTCCATGCCCGTCCGGTATTTATTTCTCGACGAGGTCGACGCATATGACTTTGACGTCGATGGTGAAGGCGATCCGGTTGGGCTGGCGACGCAGCGCACGATTACGTTTGCCAATAGAAAAATCTTTCTGGTCTCGACGCCAACGATCCAAGGATTTAGCCGGATCGAACTGGAATACGATCAATCCGACAAGCGCCGCTTCTGGATACCATGCCCGTCCTGTGGCGAGTTTCAGGTGCTTGAAGAAAAACGGGTTCAATGGGAAAAAGATCGTCCTGAGACGGCATCTTACTATTGCGCTCTTTGCGGCAACGGCATTCCAAGTCATGCCAAGTTCTGGATGAACGCTCGCGGCGAATGGCGTGCGGAAGAACCGGGCAACGGTAAAGCTGCTGGATTTCATCTTTCCGGACTTTACAGCCCTTGGCTCTCTTGGCAGCAAATTGCAGAGCGTAAGATCGCGGCTAAGGACGATGCCGCGATGAAGGTTTACGTTAACACCATTGAGGCTCGTACTTGGGCGGAGTCCGGCGAAGCACCTGAATGGCAACGGCTCTATGATCGGCGCGAGAGTTATCGCCTTGGTACGGTTCCAGCTGGCGGCCTCTTTCTGACGGCAGGCATCGACGTTCAGGACGACCGTTTGGAAGCCGAAATCGTCGCATGGGGTCGTGAGCGTGAAAGTTGGTCAGTTGATTATCGCGTCTTACAAGGCCGTCCATCAGACCGTGAGGTTTGGGATGCGCTCGACTGCTTGTTAAATGAAGGCTTTACCCACTCCAGCGGCGTGCGTCTTTCGATTGTCAAGGCTGCCATCGATACGGGCGGTCACTATACGTCGCAAGTTTATGATTGGGTTCGCGGTAAACATGGGGACCGCGTCTTAGCGATTAAGGGCGTTCGTAGTCTCGGCGCGCCGATTGGGCTACCAAGCCACTCGGACGTCACGACGCAAGGTAAGCGCAAGCGACGCGGTCTTTTGATCTGGCCTGTCGGATCGGCCTTTTGTAAATCAGAACTTTATGGATGGCTTCGCAAAGACAAGCCAACCGATGAACGATTGGAAGCTGGCGAACCACATCCGGTCGGCTTCTGTCACTTTCCAAAATATGACGAAGAATATTTTCGGCAACTGACTGCCGAGCGCCTCGTGACGAAAAAGGACTCCTACGGCTTCCCTCGGCGCGAATGGCACAAGATGCGCGAACGCAATGAGACTTTGGACTGCCGCGTCTATGCGCGCGCGGCTGCTTCCGCCTACGGCATTGATCGCTTTACCGACGCTGTTTGGAAGAAATTGGAAATGGCGCTGGGGCAAGTCACTGAACCGCAAGAGCCTACGCAAGAAATCCAAGAGAAAGCGCATCCGACTGTCAGTCGTCGTGTGATCAGGAGCAGTTATCTATGAGTTACACCATTTCCCAACGCGACGCTCTTCGACAAGCGATTGCGAGTGGCGTTCTGCGCCTGTCTTATGAGGGAAAGACGGTGGAATATCGCTCGATGAGTGATCTACGAGCTGCCTTAAATGAAGTTGAACAATCTTTGGGGCGGGAAAGCGGCCAAGCACAGAACCGCCGCATCAAGATTTACGCCGACAAGGATCTGTAAATGAACCTGTTTTCACGGATCGGCGCTGCGGTTAAATACGCGGCGACGGGACACTTGTCCATGTCGACGCTGGCGGGCGGGCTTGAAGGGGCAATGATGCACCGCCGCTTAGTGGCATGGAAGGCAACACAGGAAAATATCAATGGCCTTCTGTCTTCCGGTGGCGATCTGCTCCGCGCCCGCGCGCGCCAGATCGTTCGGGCCAATCCCTATGCCTCAAACGCCTGCGAGAGCTTTGTCGCCAACGCGGTGGGCGCTGGAGTCAAACCGTCCAGCCTTGTTGCAGATCAGGCACTCAAAGACGAAATCCAAAAGACATGGCTGGATTGGACAGATGAAGCCGATGCGGATGGGTTGACCGACTTTTACGGCCTGCAAGCCTTGGCCGTCCGCGCTATGTTCGAGGCCGGAGAATGTTTCATTCGCTTTCGGCCTCGCCGACCGGGAGATGGGTTAACGGTTCCGCTTCAGCTCCAGCTTCTTGAAGCGGAAATGCTGCCGCTGGCCAAAACCGAAATTGGGGCATCGGGTAATCAAATCCGGTGTGGCATCGAGTTTGACGCCATCGGTCGGCGTGTGGCCTACCATTTCTACCGCAATCATCCGGGCGACGGCACAATTGTCCAAAATCAGGGCGAGAGTGTCCGCGTCCCGGCCAGTGAGATTTTGCACATATATAGGCCCCAACGCCCCGGACAAATACGGGGCGTACCGTGGATGTCGCCCGCGCTGGTTAAGCTTTATTTACTCGACCAATACGACGATGCAGAACTCGACCGTAAAAAGGTCGCAGCATTGTTCGCCGGGTTCATCACGAAAGCCTCGCCCGAAGATAACTTGCTTGGCGAAAGCGCTGCGGATGCGGATGGATCCTCGGTAGCAGGCCTGTCCCCCGGTACAATGCAAGTTTTGCTTCCCGGCGAGGACATCAAGTTTTCGTCGCCTGCGGATGTCGGCGGCTCTTATGAAATGTTCCAGTATCGGACGCTTTTGTCCATCGCGGCGGCGCTTGGCGTGCCCTACACAAATGTCACGGGCGATTTGAAAGCAGCCAACTATTCCAGCATCCGCGCCGGAACCGTCGAGTTCCGTCGCCGCCTTGAGCAATTTCAATTCGCTACACTTGTCTTTCAGATGTGCCGCCCGATTTGGCAACGCTGGATTCAAACCGCCGCGCTCTCTGGCGCATTGTCCTTGCCCAACTTTGCCAGCGATCCAAGTCGCTATACGACGGTCAAATGGATCACGCCCAAATGGGAATGGGTCGATCCACTCAAAGACCGTCAAGCCGAGAAGATCGCGCAGGAGCAAGGTTGGAAAGCACCCAGCGATATTATCGAGGCCGAGGGCAACGATGTGGATGAGACGTTCCGCCGCATTGCCGCCGACCAGAAGCGCATCAAAGATTTAGGGATTACGCTTGGTCCGCTTGGTAACCAGACGCCTCCCGTCACGCCGGAACCGACTAACGACAACAAGAAGGAAACACCGCCGTCTCCTCCGACAGAAGAACCGGATCAAACCCCATGACATTGCTTCCTCACATCGCAGGGCGCGTGTTCGACACGCCGCTCCTGATTTCGCGCGCCAAGTTGGACACCATCTTGGGTGTCCTGTCGCCGCGCTTAAGCGGAGGGCCGTTGCCGGAAAAGCAAGATCCGGTGGCGACTGGCGGCTATGACCGTACGCCAGATGGAATTGCCATTCTTTCGGTTCTCGGAACCATGGTGCGGCGAACGGTCGGACTTGAAGCCCAAAGCGGTCTGTGCAGCTACGCCATGCTTGGCCACCAACTGGGAGCGGCAGTCGCGGATTCGCAGGTCAAGGCGATCCTTCTGGATATTGACAGCCCCGGTGGCGAAGCTGGTGGTGCTTTTGATTTTGCCGATCAGATTTATGCCGCGCGTAAATCCAAGCCGATCTGGGCGGTGGCTGACGATGAGGCTTTCTCCGCAGCCTATGCCATCGCGGCTTCGGCCAGCAAAATCTATGTCTCGCGGACGGGCGGGGTCGGATCCATCGGCGTGATCGCCGTTCATTTGGATCAGAGCCAAGCCGAGGCCGATGCAGGCCTTAAATACACAGCTATCTATGCCGGGGCGCGCAAAAATGATTTGTCGCCGCATGAACCCTTGTCGGACCCGGCCCGCAACGTCATCCAAGCCGAGGTCAACCGCGTTTACGGCCTTTTTGTCTCGACCGTCGCGCGCGGGCGCAAGCTCTCGCCGGACGATGTCAAAGCAACGGAGGCCGGAATGTTTTTCGGCCCCGATGCGGTAGCCGCTGGGCTTGCCGACAAACTTGGAACCTTTGACGACGCTCTTAGTGACCTGACGGCCCACATTGCGCCATCCCGTTTATCGCTGTCTCCCCTCCGTAACCCCAAACCAAAGGATATGAGAATGACCCAAGAAAACGAACTGACCATTGAGGCTCAAGGCGCTGGAACCGCTCCGATGCAACCGAGCGTCGACGTCGATGCCATTAAAGTCGAGGCAAAAAAGGAAGCTTTGGCCTACGTGGCCGAGGTCAATGACCTCTGCCTGTTGGCCGGAGCACTGAATAAGGCTCCCGACTTCATCGCAAAAGGAACCCCCGTTGCCGAAGTTCGCAAGGCTCTTCTGACCGCCAAGGCGGTGGCCGATGAGGCCACGGCTATTGCGTCACAAATCCCCACGACCACAGCCGCATCGACAGAGCCAAAAATCGATACGGCAGCGATCTACGCCTCCCGCAACAACCAGAAAGGATAAATACTCATGACTGAACTAACAGAAGGCCAACATAAGGCTGAATTCCTTGTCTCCGAGGCCAATGGCACAGCTTCAAGAGATGTCGTTGCGATTCTCGCAGGACAAAATCTTAAGGCTGGTCATGTGCTCGGCCAAATTAGCGTTGGCTCCGCCACGGGAGCGGCTGTCAGCGGCAATACTGGCAACGGCACGCTTTCTGCCGTGACTGTTGGGGCAAAGGTAAGCTTCAACTGGCAAGCCGCCAAGCCTGACGCAGGCCAAATGCTGACCGTAACCCTTACCAACGATGTGGAGAGCTACACATGATCCGTCTTGATTTAAAAAGAGAGCCTCATTGGCTCAACCTTGGCCACGGCGTGCGCGTGCATGTGCGCCCCGCTACGACCGCGCTCGTCATGGCCGCGCGCGTGACGGCATTAAAAGATAACGATGGCACAGCTGATGCTGGGACGCGAAGCGCTGCACTGATCAAAAAGCTGGCTGAGCTTGCGATCATGGCTTGGGAAGGCGTTGGCGACAGCGAAGATAATCTCGCCGAAGTCACGCCGGAAGCGGTCGCCGCACTAATGGACTTATGGCCCATCGCGGACGCATTTGAACGGCTCTATCTCGGCCCAACGCTCATTTTGGAACAGGAAAAAAACGGTTAGAGGCTCGCTGCAAATGGCATTTTGGCGGCGGGCCTGAATACTGCGGTTCATGTGCAGATGCAGGCCTGCCTTGCAGCAAAGGCAAGCCAAACGCCAACGGCGAGCTTTGCCCCTACTGCGCGAACGAGCCTCAAACGATGGAGGGCTGGGAAGCGTGGGACATCGCCCTACGCTGTGCTGGCCAGCTTCGCATGGCTCAATTTGTCGTAATCGGGATCGACATGAACGCCGCGCTGAAAATGGCCTATGCACTTGGCTACAGACAGAAGGCTGTAGCTGAAATGCTTACCGCTTGCGAAAGCGGGCTGATGGCTGCGATTACCGAGCGGCTGTCCAATCAACGCTAGGATGCATTCTTCCGTTGCAAGGCGCGAGAATAGGCCGCCTCAATCCAAGAACTTAAATTATTATAGCCGTCGTCATCGACCCAATCATAAGTTCTGATTCCCGAAAAACCGAGAGCGACGAAAGGATCAACACCCTTGGCAGATTTTTGTCCGTTTTTGTCTTTCTGATTATGGACATAAATACCAATCAATCCATTTCCCTTGACCCAGCTTTGCTGAATTTCATACTGAACATATGGGCGAGTCGCTGTTTCCGCACCGATTAAAACAATCGTTACGCTCGTGCCATCCATCTGCTTTCTGATCCATGCCTTGATGGCCTCATCGCCTTTCTTTTTTACTTCTTCCCAGTCAGCGGCATCCCAAAAGCCAGCGGATTCACGATCCTCTTTTGTAACCCAACTGTTGCGGACTTGGCCTGCTCTCCAATTATCCTTTTCGTAATGAAAACTAAAAAATACACGACGCGCCATTTTTGTCTCCTTCTCGGTTTGTTAAAGATAATGCCAAAGAGCTACCATCACTATGATGATCGTTATCAAAACGCCTCCATGAAAGGCTATTAATGTTTTGGAAAAAACAGCCGCAGGCCAAGATTTCGTAGAAGGCTGGACGCTCGAAGTATTCATAGAAAAATCTATGTTTTTTGGCTCCATTGACCTGACCTTGTCGTACAGAGACCTAAACAAGCGCTCCTGCCAGAGAAAATATCCGTCCAATCCCCAAAAAATGATGCAGGGAAAGTACGCAATATAGACAAAAAGCGGCTTTGAATCCTTGGCCGCAAGAGCAAAAAGTCCGGAAACAAGGACAACAGACCAGCCTTTCAATAGGAAGGAATTGTTGGAAAGTCGGTTTACGACTCCTTGGATTAGTTCCAAGTGCTTACGTTTAGAATCCATAGGTCACCAAAAGCTCCAACGTCATGTAGGGAGTCATAAAGGGCCTTTCAAGGGTTGGTGGCATAAATTTTTCGATTATCCCGAAAAACGGGCAATCACTTGGAACCGGCTGAAAAATAGGTACAAATTATGCCCGAACGCAATCTCTCCATACGCCTTTCCGTCATGGAAGGCGGCAAGGTCAAGGCTGAGCTAAAAGAGATCGGGGAGTCCGGCGAAAAATCGCTCAAGAAGATAGAGCTTGCCGGACAGCCCGCCTCTAAAAGCCTTTTGGCCCTGAATGCCGCCGCCAATGACGTGCGCGGTTCAGCCATCGGGCTGACCAGCCATGTTGGACCGTTGGGTTCGGCTATGGCTGCATTGGGGCCAGCGGGAATTGTTGCGGGCGCTGGCTTGGGCGCGATGGTCATCATGCTCAAGAAAAGCTTTGAGGAAGCCGCACTTGCCGAACAAGCGCAAAACCGCCTCATGGGCGTACTTCGCGCCACAGGTTATGCTTCCGGCCTTACGGGAAAAGAACTGGCCGAGATGGCCGAAGAAATGGAGCATTCGACACTCACCAGCGCGGAAGCCGTTAAAAACGCTGCATCCATTTTGGCGACCTTCCGGTCTATATCTGGCGACACGTTTAAACAGGCCATTCATCTGGCGCAGGATATGTCTGCCGTATTTCAGCAGGATCTATCCTCATCAGCAACACAGCTCGGCAAGGCGCTGGAAGATCCCGTCGAAGGCATATCGGCGCTAAAGCGTGTGGGCGTTTCCTTTTCGGACTCGCAGCGCGACGTTATTAAGGGTCTGGTCGAAACTGGGCAAAAGGCCGAAGCGCAAAAGATCATCCTTGCCGCACTTGAGCAACAAGTCGGTGGTGCCGGGGCTGCGGAAACACAAGGGCTGACCGGAGCGACCCACCGTCTGTCAGTTGCTTGGGGCGATATGCTTAAAGCAATTGGCCAGACGGAAACCGTCAGCGGAAGTGCCCAAGCCGTATTGCAGCAACTTGCGACGACCTTTGAAGTCACGACCGAATGGTTCAGCAAAGCCCCTCTAGCCGTCCAACTGCGCGACGCCAAAAACGAACTGGCCGAGGTGCAAAAAGAACTGGATTGGCTGCAAAACCTGCCTTCTGCCGTTCAGCCGCTTTACAAAGGCAACACGGACGTCCGGAAGAAGAAAGCCGCCGAACTCCGCGCCGAGATTGAAAGGCTAACTAAGGCAGAAGAAGCGGAAGCCGCCGAACGAACCAAAGCCGAGGCCGGACGCGCCACGGCAGAAAAGCAAGGTCGCGCCGACCTATTGCTTCAGCAGCGTAAAGGCATCGACGAAGCTCTAGCCAAATTGGTCGACGATCCCACCGAAAAGATTGCCAAGATTAATGACGGGCTTGAAAAAACCAAGCAGCGTTTGGAAAACTTACGCGAAAAGGATGGCGGCAACAGCACAAACGTCGATGCCGCGATCAAACAAGCCGAAGAACTAGCCCGTCGCCAAATCGAGGTTATTCAAAAGCCGATTGCGGAAGCCGCCCAGAAAGAGGCCGACGCCAATCAGAAAGTCATCGACGATCTGAAACAAAAACTTCTTGGCATCAGCAACGAACGGCGGGCTTTTATCGATCAAGCCGTCAGCCGTCTATCCAGCAAGGCAGGCAATGCCGAAAAAGCCCAGACTCGCAATCTGGCTGCGCAATTGTTTGATCAGAAGTCTTTTGCCGAAGCGCAGAAGATTATCGACGATCTTACGCGCCAAATGGACAAGCTGGGCGACAAGCGCAAGGCGTTTGTTTCCGATGCGCTGGCCAAATTACCGGAAACAGCGACGCAAGAACAAATTGACCGCGCCAAGCAGTTAGCAACGGCGCTTTATAACCAAACCGAGGCGCAGGAAAAGCTCGACAAGCTAAAACAGGAAGGCAAAGAGCTTACGGACGGAGCCAAAACCGCCACGGAAGCCTATGCCGACAAGATCGCCCGCCTGAACGAACTTTTGAATGCCGGGGCCATCAGTCAGGAAGTTTATAATAAATCGCTAACTAACGCAGGCGATGAGCTTCTCTCCAAGCGCACAGACCCCGAAGCAGGCATTCTGCGTGCGTTTAAGAATTATGAAAAAGGCGCGACGGATACAGCCTCTGCCATCGAAACCGCTTTTACCGACGCGATGAAAGCAACCGAGGACGCTATCGTGAACATGGTCACATCCGGCGAAATCAGTCTCAACGGATTGAACGATCTTGCTAATAGTATCGTTGCCGACATCACACGCATGGTGGTGCAGCAATCGATTACAGGGCCGTTGTTCAAGTCCATGAGTTCGAGCCTAGAAAGCGGCGGCTTTATGTCCGACATTATCGGTTCGTTTTTCCATGAAGGGGGCTTGGTTGGCGAGGCTACTTCCACAAAGCAGGTTCCCTCTTATGTGTTTGCCGGAGCGCCGCGCTATCATTCAGGAGGCATCGCGGGGCTGCGGCCTGACGAAGTCCCAGCCATCCTTCAGCGAGGAGAAACCGTTCTTCCCAAGAATGCTCGCTCCGGCAATCCGATAAGTCTTGTGATGAATATTTCGACGCCGGATGCCAACAGCTTTCGGGCCAGTCAAAGTCAGATCTCTGCAGAAGCCGCACGCGGAATCAATAGGGCAAGAAGAAATTTATAAAAAACGATCTTTTTTACTTATCGTTTTTCGATGAAGGCGGCAATTGGGGTGCTGATGAAGTTTTTGTTGCTGTTGGCTTTAAAGAAGCCGCACCACTTAGACCATTCTGTACTTCGTTTGGACGCAACTTTGCCGCACCATGAAGTCCATCCATGGCAAAACCATGAACCGTTTTCTTTCCAAAGGGTTTTCCTTTTTCAATCATTCGATGCCTCTCTACTATGAGGGTTTCTTATCTGTCCCCGGTTTTGGCTTCTCTTCTGAAGAATTTTGATCCACAGGCTTCAATTTACCCGCGCCATGCAGTCCTCGCGTTAAATCTGAGGTCGGGATTTTCTTTAGATCATCATTGCCAACCATCATTGACCTCCGTGAAGCTTGATAAGTACAAAATCGGACCGAATGATCGCGAGAACGAAAGAAGATAGAACCCCTAGGAGAAACAAACGAAAGGCCCATGCCGTAAGAAGTTGTAACTTTTTCTCAAGAGTGTCTTGCAAGACCTGATTATCCTCCTTGATAAGACATTCTATGAAGCTTGAGTTGCTCTGAAAGATGCACAGAACTAGGACAATGGACAGAATAAAAAGAATGCCCGCAATAAGCCATATTGAGAATTGCATGGGGTTTTCTAAATCTTTGTAAAAGAACATCAGTAAGCCGATAGCGGCGGAAGATAAGGTGAGGATCTGCTTGTCCGTCTCCATGCGGTTTTCGACCCACGCCCCTAAGAATGTTTCATAATATGCGACGTTTTTATCGCTCTCTTCTTGAAGCTTTACCCGCTGCTTATCGTTCTGTTGTTGGTCGTCATCCGCCATTGCTTTCTCGAATCTGTAAGACTGGTCTCAATAGATATGAGTTTAATGCAGAATGAAGGTTTCGACAATGCCGCTAACATATTGTTACTGATGAGGTTATTTTGACCTTTCACGAAGTCCAATTTCCGCCCGATATTGCCTATGGCGCGACTGGAGGGCCAGAATATCTAACCTCAGTCGTCTCAATGGCCTCTGGCCATGAGCAACGCAATGCCAACTGGTCAGCGGCACGGCTTAAATGGAACGCGGCATCTGGCCTGAAGCATCAAGCGCAACTTAACGCGCTGATTGCCTTCTTCCGCGCACGCAAAGGCAAGGCTTATGGTTTTAGGTTCAAAGATTGGACGGATTACAAGGCAAGCGCCCAAGCCCTCGGCACAGGCGATGGGACGACAAAGGCCTTTCAACTTGTCAAAAGCTATGCCTCCGGCGCTGGCGGTGAGACGCGCACGATTACAAAGCCTGTCTTAGGCACGGTTGTTCCATACCTTGGGGGTGTCAAACAAACATCGGGTTGGTCGATCAACACAGCAACAGGCGTCCTAACCTTTACGGTCGCCCCAGCACAGGGTGTGACAGTCACGGCGGATTTTGAGTTTGACGTGCCTGTACGCTTCGACACCGACAGCATGGCCGTCAGTATCGAACAATTCGACCTTCATCAATGGTCGGATATTCCGGTTATCGAGATCCGCGTATAGCCATGAAAACAGCTACTTCACAGCTTGCCGCTCACATCGCGGACGAGACAACCACGCTTGCAACATGCTGGAAAGTTACGCGCAAAGACGGGGTTATGTTTGGCTTTACTGACTTCGACCGAGATCTGACCATCGATGGCCTCGTTTATGAAGCGCGTACTGGCTATACGCGCTCGGCCATCCATACGATTTCGGACTTATCGGTCGACAATCTCGACATCGAAAGTGCGCTGGACAGCGAAGCTTTGGCCGCGCCCGATCTACGCGCGGGGACTTGGGACAATGCGGAAGTTTTGATCTTTCTGGTCAATTGGAACGCACTCTCGCAAGGCAAGATCGTTATGAAGCGCGGAACTATCGGCCAAGTCGAGCTAAAGGACACGATATTCAAAGCTGAACTACGCGGTCTGACGCAAGCGCTTTCGCAGCAGATTGGGGAACTCTACACGCCGGATTGCCGCGCCGACCTTGGCGACACGCGCTGCAAGATCGATCTGGCGGCATTAATAGTTGCCAGCACCGTCACGGCGGCAGAAGACCGCTATGGATTCACCGATATCGCCAGAACCGAAGCGGACGATTATTGGACGGGCGGACTTGTCACATGGATAAGCGGCGCGAACACAGGCCGCAAGATGGAAGTCCGAAGCTTTGCGGCTGGGGCATTTGAATTGTTCCTGCCCATGCCGTCTGAAATTGCGGTAGGCGATGGTTATTCAGTCCAACCCGGATGCGACAAGGCTTTCACGACTTGCTGCTCAAAATACAATAACGCCGTGAACTTTCGCGGCGAACCCCATGTTCCCGGCACGGACGCAGTTTTGAGTTACCCCGATGGAAAATAAAGCCACACGCATGGACGCAGTGATTGAAGCCCGCGCATGGCTCAACACGCCATTCCATCACCAAGCCTCAGTCAAAGGAGCCGGATGCGACTGTATAGGTCTGATTAAAGGCGTCGGGACAGCTCTGAAACTGGTCGATTATGATTCGGCTTCTCCTGAAGCTCAGGCATTCGCCAACTACTCCATGCTGCCCAACAGCCGCCGCATGCGCGAGGGGTTGACGACGTGGCTTGTCGAAATCCCCGTGGCCGGGGCCACGCTGGCTGACATTTACTTCATGGCATGGGGCCGCGAACCCCAGCATGTTGCGCTGATCACTGACAAAGGCATCATCCATAGCTATTCCGGCGTTGGCAAAGTGGTCGAACACGCGCTGGACGAAGATTGGAAACGCCGGATTGTAGCCGCTTATCGCTATCCCTATTTTGTTGAGAATCCGTAATGGCCGTTCTTGCTCTTGGACTTGCTGGCGCAGGGCTAACCTCCGCCATCGGGATAGGCGCGTCCATCGGCTGGATGGCTGGGGCCATGCTTGGCAATCTGCTTTTTGGCAGCAAAGGATCAAACACGGAAGGTTCGCGACTCAGCGATCTTTCTGTCCAAACATCTACCTATGGCGGCACGATTCAGCTTGTCTATGGCACGATGCGCGTGTCCGGCAATGTCATCTGGTCGACACCACTTAAAGAAACGCGGCACGTTTCACGTCAAGGCGGCAAAGGCGGTGGCGGTGGGGCGACCAGCACGTCCTATAGCTATTCGGCTTCTTTCGCCGTTGGGCTTTGCGTTGGCCCTGTCTCGACAGTTCGGCGTGTTTGGGCGGATACAAAGCTCATTTACGACGCTACGGCCAGCAACACGCAAGCGACCGAGAAATACCCCGGCGTCATCCGCATCCATACAGGCGCGGAAGACCAACAGCCGGACAGCACTATAGAAATGAACCTTGGTGTCGGCAACGTGCCGGGATATCGGGGGCTTTGCTCTCTGACCTTTACCGACCTGCAACTGGCCGACTTCGCTAACCGCATCCCAAACATTAGCGCCGAAGTCGTTGCTTCCGGTGGCATGGATTGCGACGCGATAATTCTGCAAAAGGCTTCGAGCATGACCTCAAGCGGAGGAATGCTTGATCCAGCGCGTGGAACGCTTATTGGGACATCTTCTTCTCAAATATTTAAGTACGATCTTGTCGGCAATAAGCTTTTGCTGGATGTGCCGCTGGGCGGAAGCATATATGGCGACCCCTACGGATATGACAGCGAGGGGTATTTTTATCATGCCACGGATGCCTATGCCGTCAGCATGAACTTGGTCAAAAGGCATCCCGAAACGCTAGCTGTTGTCGCAAAATCCAAACAACGCATTAACTACAGCACATCCGGTTTTGTAATCGGCGATAAAATTTACGTTCATCGTTCGCGCAAGGTCTATGACCTCAACTTCAACGAAATTGCCGACCTTTCACAATGGTTTCCGCTTATCAGCGGCCATGACTTTCCGATGTGCTCGGACCCTGACGGACGCTATTGGCAAGCCGCAAGCGACAAGATCCGAAGGGTAACATTTAATGCGATACATGGCGGAGAATTGGCCGAATGGGACATTATGGCTTGGACAGAGGGCCAGCGCCCGGAAGTCATCTTTTGGGATGAGACAACAGGGCATCTCTATTTCAAAATCAACATGTGCAAAAGGATTGTCAAATGGCATCCCGACAACGGATATGTTGCACACATTGACAACCTTCTCCTTTCGGCAGGATTTACGCTTCAGGCAGACTACGCCTTTCCGCAACAGGGCCGCCTGTGGTGCGTAAGCGATAGGTATGCCAGCCTTGTCGATTTGGTCAGCATGCGGATCGAAAAGATAATCGATCTAATTTCTTATCGCCCAACAAATTCAACTCACCATTCCGGCTGCTACGAAAAATTCACGCATAGCGCCGTGATAATGACTGGCGCGGGAGAAGTTAAATATCCCCTCGAACGCTATGGCTCGAACAATGTGGCTTTGTCGTCCATCCTGACGGATTTATGCGAACGAGCGGGATTGAAACAAACCGACATTCTCACGAACGAAGTCAGCCAACCTGTGCATGGCTACGTCATGAGTCGCCGCACGACAGCCCGTGACGCCATAGAGCCTTTGCTCGGCACATACTTCATCGACGCGGCAGAAACGGATGGCATGCTTCGCTTCATTCCTCGTGGACAGGATACGGCTGCAACGATCCCTTACAACGACCTTGGCGCAGTCGAAGGAACGTCGAACGATAATCCTTTGAGAGTTACGGAAACCCGCACGCAGGAGCTTGAGCTTCCACAACGGATCGACCTGACCCATTATGATCCAGACCGCGATTACCAATCAAACACACAGAACGCCGCGCGCGCCAGCAATGCCGTTACAACCAAGGATCAGCAAACAGTCGAGCTTTCCATCGCCTTGTCGGCAGACGAGGCAGCGCAGGTCGCGGATAAAACGCTGACCAGCGCATGGATCGGGCGCAACCAGTTCGAGTTTAACCTGCCCCCCAAATGGCTAAGGCTTGATCCAACGGACGTGATAGACGTTTTGCTGCCGGATGCGACCTTGGCCTTGCGCCTGACGCAGGTAGACTTTGGCGGAAACAATATCGTGGCCTGCAAAGCAGTGGCCGAGGATGAAATCGCCTATACATCCAAGGCCAAAGGCACTGGCGTTCCGATCACAACCGGAGCGATCCCCATTTCCACACCGATCTCGGCCTTGGTCATGGATCTACCCATGTTGCGCGCCGAGGACGATGGGCTGGGGCTTTATTACGCCTTAGCGCTCAAGAACAACGGAACAGCCAGCCTTTACAAATCGCCGGATGCTTTAACATGGAGCATCATCGGCACAGGCTCTGCCGCTCCGGCCTATGGCTGGGCGTCGAGCGTTTTGGCATCTCCCCTTAGCTCTTGGTCATGGGATGAGACGAATAATGTCCAGATTGCACTCTCCCACGGGACGCTAGACAGTAAAACGGCTTTGGAAATACTGAATTGGGCCAATATCGGCCTTTTAGGCGATGAGCTTATCCAATGGCGTAACGCTACGCTTCTGGCCGAAAACCTTTACCAGCTTTCCGGCCTCCTTCGCGGACGGCGCGGCACGGAATGGGCTACAGGTGCGCATAAAATCGGCGAACGATTTGTGGTTCTCGCCACGGACGGGTTCTACCGCACGCCGATGGCCACAACCGAGATCGGACAGACATCCTATTACAAAGCTATTCCATCTGGCGGGGATTGGGATGATGCAGCTCAGACAAGCCAGAAGTTCAACGCTGCAAGCCTGCGGTGTTTTTCACCCGTGCACATTAAAGGAACCCGCGATGGTTCTAGCAACCTGACCATATCTTGGGTCATGCGCGCACGATGGCACGGGGAGTGGCTCGATAGCATCGACATCTCGAACTACGAGGCCACGGAAGCCTATGAGATCGACATTTTGAACGGCAACACGGTGGTGAGAACGATTACCTCCAACACAACAAGCGCATCCTACAGCGCCGCAGATCAAACAGCCGATTTCGGCACGGCGCAGAGCGTTCTCTCCATCGCCGTTTATCAAATGAACAGCACTATCGGACGGGGCTATCCCGGAAAGGCCACAGTTTAAGCCATGACGACAACGCCAAATCTTCTCATCGACCACATTGCAGCCAGCCAAGCTCAGAAGGAAGTTACGGCCAACACGGCATTTGACGTTCTAGACAAAGCGTTGTGCCAGTTCACGAACATCGCGCTATCGGACGCCAATTTAACGCTGACCGACGCGCAGATGATCGGCAACATGGCGCTAAAGTTTACAGGAACATTGACGGCGGCTCGCACAATCACAGTTCCTGTGCATGCCAAATTCATCTATGTCGAAAATGGAACCACAGGCGGCTATGCGATCTCCATCAAAACTCCATCAGGCACTGCTATCTCTTTTGGAAGCAGCGAAAGGAAGCTCCTCTATTGCAACGGCAGCGATTTCACGATTGCCGCCGAAGCCGGGGCCGCGCCCTATGACATCGGCGGGTCGCTGACAGGCAAACCCAGCACTGGGGCCGTCATCATGCGTTTTCCCCTGCCAAGAGCCATCCGCTTTCTTTCTGGCATGGCTCTCAGCAAAGGCGTAGCGGCGACTACAGCAACAGCTGCCGTGTCTTTCTCGATCCGCAAGAACGGGATCGAGTTCGCTACCATGAATTTTGCCGCATCCGGCACAAGCGCGACCTTCACCTGCGCCAACACGACCGACTTCGCGGCAGGCGATATTCTGACGCTTGTTGCTTCATCCACCCCTGACGACACGCTAGCCGACATCGGTTTTGCTTTAGCAGGCGTTCGCACTTAAAGGAGATAACATTATGGCTTTGCGCTTTATTGACGGGTTCGATCACTACACAACCCTTACCCAGATGCTTTATAAATGGACGACAAGCTCATCCGGTAACGCCGCGCCAAACCAAACGGGCCGTAGAGCGGGAAGCCTTGCCGTAACGACAGGCGGCAGTGTCGGGTATTTCTCAAAATTGATCGACTCTCAATCAACGTGGATAATTGGGTTTGCACTAAAGATTGGGTCAGCCCCAACCAATGAGCGTTCATTTCTAGTTCTATATGACAGCGCCGGAACCGCTCAAGTATCATTGTCTCTAACAACTGCAAATCTTATCCAAGCCTATCGCGGGGATATGGCTACACTCCTTGTGGCAGCAACATCGGCATTATCCAGCACAGGTTGGTGCTATCTTGAAATGAAAGTTACCATCGCGGATTCCGGTGGATCCCTCGAAGTCCGAAAGGATGGCGCACCTATCCTGACCTATACGGGAGACACCAAATATTCGTCATCAAACGCCACGGCCTGCTCTCTTCGCTTGGGATGCTCTGCAAGCGGCGCTGGCGCATATCTTATTGATGATTTGTATGTTTGCGATGGGACAGGCAGCGCTAACAACAGCTTTTTGGGCGACGTTCGTGTCGATACGTTATTTCCTTCAGGCGCTGGAGCTTCCGCTCAATTTACGCCGACGGGTAGCACCAATAATTGGGAAAATGTCGATGAAACATCGCCAGATGGTGACACAAGCTATAACGCGGCTGAAACAGCCGGGTATTTCGACAGCTTTTCCTTCAGCGATTTATCTGTTCAAAATGCGACGGTCTTTGGCGTTCAATTAAATACTCTGGCCCGAAAGGACGATGCTGGAAGCCGTTTTCTTCGCGCTATCACGCGCATCAGCGGGACAAATTACGAAGGAACCGATGCGGCTCTTTCAGATTCTTACGTCGATTATCTGCAACTATTTGAGCAGAACCCTTCGACATCATCGGCGTGGACGGAAAGCGCTATTAACAACGCCGAGTTTGGCTACAAGGTGCAAGCATAATGCTGCGCATCACACAAACAGTCACGGAGGTAGTGCGTCAGCCCTCCGATGCTGCCCTGAGAGTTTCTCAAACTGCAGCGGAAGTCTTAAAGCGCCCGGCATCCAGACGCGGCCAGATATCACAAACGGCCATTGAAGTGTTGCGCGCAAGTGCAGCCACCCAAACATCGAGCGCTCAACACCCCATCGTTATTATCATTGCCGGATGACTATATGTCCGATCAAGGAGCAAAAATCATGACCGACGCCGAATACTTCCGCAGCATCGGACGCCTCGAAGCGCAAGTCGCCGCGCTTACCGCCGCCATTACCGAGCTAAAGACGAAGTTTGACGGAATCGATGCGCGTCTTGATCAGCTCGACCGCCTTGCCAACCGATGGAAAGGCGGATTTGCCGTTATCCTCGCCCTCGGCGCGTTGGCAGGCTTTGTGCTCGATAATCTCTTTCGCTGGTGGTCCGCCAAGAGATGATGAACACAAATGGAACGGATCATAAGATGATCAAAATTCGCAGATAATTGCCACACGATAACGCCTTATCCACTTGATAATCAACGCAGAAAGAGCGTTCATGTCTGCGTGATTAAGAGCGCTGCTTAATAAATTTGGAGGAGACTATGAACAGAAAAATAGATTGGATCCCCACCGTCGACGACGTGCAAAACAACGGCTGCAGCGATCTGGAAAGAGAAGTTCTCCTCGACATCTTTGAAAGCAAAACGAAACAGATGGCCTGCACGTCACTTGACGTAGGAACCTATCGTTCGCTTGACAACTGCTTCGTTGCACAAAAGAACAATGTCAAAGGCTTCAACCTTACGATGGAACGCTATTCAAACGCAGGGTTCGAACAATGGATCGGCCTGTTCGAAGCCGAAGGCAAAAAGATGAGGGTCTTTGGAATGCTGGTGGAGCCGAAAGAATAAGAACCAAAGAAAATCGAAAACAAATCAATCCTCAGTGCAGTCCCATTCCGCAGGAGTGTGATCACCCGTTTGATAAAAACGCCTGATGAGTTTCAAATATTCCAAGAAGTCCGTGTTTTCCTGAGCAAGCCTGTTCGCCGCACTCCAGTCAACGTCCTCGCGCTCGCGAGCTGGGATTTTTATCTCGCTTTCAACAGGGCCACCGTCATCCATATCAACATTCAAACGAATGACGCCGATTCCATGAAGGCCTGCAAGGATGCGGAGTTCTTCCTCAACCCCCTGAAATTCCGTCGCGACAAGATAGCCAAAATTGGCCCATGAAGAATTGCTGACGGCTTGGAAATAGGCCTCCCTGACATTCGAACGATTTATCAGTTTTTTGACTTCAAAAGACCAGAGGCGCGTCTTTCTATTCCCAAAATACTGGGCGCAGCTTTTGATTTCCTCGTCCCAATCCCGGCTCAAATCCTCGAACCCAACAATATCAGGAAAGAGCCAGCGGTTGCCGTGAGGCCCATGATTGTTCTTTGAACGCTTTTCGTCGATCCGCTTGCTGAAGATATTATATCGCTTCAGCAAAAACTGGCCCAGCATTGGATAGAGGTCATGTTCGGTATAGGCTATTTTTGCCCCAACCGCAGGAAACGCACCGGCGGTTTCTGCCGCCTCGATCTCGGCCTCATCCGATTTTGTACTGAAATAATAATGCCGAGGGCGTTCGTCCGTCATCTTGATGTTTGGCGAGCTTCCAAGCGTCGTAACGTTCAGTTCCGCCGATATCTGTTGGATAAGGGCCTCGTCGGTATCAAGCCGAGTGACCTTGGCCTTGCTGCGCAGCCTCTTTTGCTGACACTCATCGGGATAAAGTCGAAAAAGTTCAGAGGCGAGCTCACGCGCCGTGAATTTCTCCCCTTGCCGGGATTGTAAAAAGTTCAAGGCCTTTTCGACCATTCGAAATTCAACGGACATACGAATCCCCCTCAGATAACGGCTTAATTCTAAGGGTTCATCCCAAAACCACAGGGACGGAAACGCAAGAAAGCTGTTTTCCGCCCTTTTTGCTTCACCAAGGAGGATAAAATGGCCACCCAGAATAAGCCTCGCGGCATTCGCAACAACAATCCGGGCAATCTTCGCAGATCCAAGGATCCATGGCAGGGATTGGCAGAAAGCCAGACGGATGAATATTTCTTCGTCTTCAAAACACCGATTTACGGCATTCGTGCCTTGGCCAGAACCCTGATTGCATATCAAGACGAACACAGCCTCCGCACCATCAGCCAAATTATCAACCGATGGGCTCCTACTAACGAAAACGACACCGCCGCTTATATTGCCGATGTAGCGAAGGACACAGGCTTCAGAGCCGATCATCCCCTCAATATGCATGATTATGGCAGCCTAAAACCGCTTGTTACGGCCATTATCAAGCATGAAAACGGCCAGCAGCCCTACACAGCCGCCCAAATCGACAAGGCGTTGGTTCTGGCTGGTGTCGAGCCTCCGCCCAAGAATCTGCAACACACGCGCACCGTAAAGGGTGGACAGACCGCTACGGCAGCGACGGTGGGTGTGGGCGCACTGGAATCCATTAAAGACAGCCTCGATCCGGCACGCGACACGCTTCAAACGCTCGCTCCTTACCTCGATACAGCCAAATGGCTTCTTCTTGCCATCACATTGATTGGCATTGGCATCATGGTCTGGGCGCGGATTGATGATTGCCGGAAAGGCCTCCGATAATGTGGGGGCTCATCACAGGCTGGTTTTCCAGCAACGCCATAAAATTGATCGGCTGGGGAGCAGCAGCTTTGTCTGTCACCGCCATCTTGCTAGGCGCGCGCCAAACAGGTCGCACCGCCGAACGCTATGACCAACTTAAGAAAATCGTGGAGATCAAAGATGCCCAACTTCGTGCCACAATGGATGCTCCTCGCACTCGCGCTGATCTCGTTAAGCGCCTGCGAGACGGCAAGTTCTAACCCCGCCTGCGTCTGCCCACTAATCAGGGAATACAGTCGGGCGTTTCAAAATAAACTCACAGATGAAATTGCACTCGCACCAAGTACTGCTGTTTTTACTCGTGCTTTAATAGACTATTCGGCATTAAGAAATCAGATACGCGCAGGATGCCCATAGTGGAGCAGGGTTTACGGGAAGGATCATGGATCTATGGGCTTGTCACCATCAGGTGCGGGTCGACTTCAATCACCCCGACAAACCAACCGATAGCGCCATTATCGAAACTTTTAACGAGTCATTACGCGCCGAATGCTTGAACCCTCATTGGTTTGTGGCCTTGCACGAAGCGAAAGAGATAGTTGAGACATGGCGGCGAGCTTATAACGCGAGCCGTTCTCACTCGTCTCTTGGCAATCTGTCGCCACTAGAATATGCTCGACAGCATAGGGATTTTATTGATTCTTCAAGTCCTTAACCGCCGGAAAACTGAGCTTCCCTTTGGCAACAAAAAAGGAGTCGGTTCATTCTACAGAGGACTCTACCTCTAGCCAGTCTATAAATGGGGGGCAACGCAAGTGGAGCAAACAAATAAATACAAAAGAGAGCAATAGATGATAAGGAGCGTTTCAGATGACTAGTAAGCCTCGCGTGTTTTCCGGTGTTCAACCATCGGGCAAGCTTCATATTGGCAATTACATTGGAGCGTTGTCTGTATGGGCAAAGGAACAGGACACATTCGATGGGCTTTTCTGTGTCGTAGATTTGCATGCGCTGACAGTCCCTGAAGCAATCAATCCCTCTGTTCTCAACCAGAAAATTTGGGAAACAGTGGCTATTTATCTTGCGTCCGGACTTGATCCAAAGAAGAGCTCTATTTTTGTTCAGTCCACTGTTCACGAACATGCCGAACTTGCGTGGATATTGACGTGTGTCACACCGTTGGGGTGGCTTGAACGCATGACGCAATTCAAGACAAAGGCTTCAGCAAGAGAAACGGTTGGAAGCGGCTTGCTTTGTTATCCTGCCTTAATGGCCGCCGATATTTTGCTCTACGACACAAAACTGGTGCCCGTTGGAGAGGATCAGCGGCAGCACATTGAGTTAACCAGAGACGTTGCTATTCGGTTTAATAATATGTTCGGTCCTGTGTTCTCGTTGCCTGAGGCTATGATCCGAAAGGTTGGGGCAAGAATTATGGGTTTGGACGATCCCAACGCCAAGATGAGCAAGAGTATTGGCGAGATTAAAGTCGGCCATTCTATCGGCGTAATAGATCCTCCGAATGTCATTGCGAAGGCGATCAAGTCTGCTGTTACGGACAGCGGGAGTACTATTGATACTGATAATGCCGCAGGGGGAGTTAGAACCCTTCTCACGATCTATCAAGCTGTTTCAAACGCGAGCGACGACGAAATGCATGCGCGTTTCAACGGCAAAGGCTATGGCTTTCTGAAGTCTCAGGTAATTGAGGCGGTCTGTGAGGGATTGAGGCCAGTTCGTGAAGAGACTCAACGGCTGATGGCCGATAAAACTTACTTAAAGAGCGTCATTGACCAAGGATCTGAAATTGCAAGTGGCATCGCTGAAGAAAAAATGGCGTTGGTAAGGAATGCCCTCGGTATTGATTTTATAAAAAAGCTCTCAAAATGACCAAAAGATGTAACCCTGAAAGCAGGCTTGGCTTGTGATGAATAGCGAGATTCTATTTGGGTAGTGGCAGCTTTTACTAGCAATAGGAATGCTGTTAGGCTAAAAATTGTTTTCCCACATGGTTACTTGCAGTCTGGCGCGTAGGCTAAGCGAGTTGTTATGGCATTAGGAGTGTAGCTCAATTGGTAGAGCACCGGTCTCCAAAACCGGGGGCTGGGGGTTCGAGACCCTCCACTCCTGCCAGCGACGCCAGCGCCGACGCCTTATCCAAGAAACGTTATCTGATGCTGGATTTAAGGGTTGCGCAAGTAATAAATTGCCTGTATTTTTAAGCGTATACTCAATTTTGTTGTATTTTGTAGGCTAAGTTTTTCATGCTTAAACAAGACACAGTTCACAGAGGGATTTTGTTGAGAAGACCCCCTAAGGTTAGAGGGGATGCGGATTCAACCACTGAATATCTCCGAAATTTCAGAGTATCTAGGGCCTCTTCCCCGGAGGCCGCATTCGAAATGCAGCTTCTTGCAAGAGACATTGCGAGAGGTCGTATTAACGGAGGCATTGTTATCACCACAGGATTGGGGCTTTCGGAAGATGGCGTACCCCTTAGACTTCCCGCATTAATTGTGCCTGGACTCGAAATTATTAAGGAGCTCAAATCAGCGGGTATTTCTGATTTGAAATATGTCATCTATCAAGCTTCTGATTTTATTTCGGACACAAACGAACTTTCTGCGAAGAAAGCAGAAACAAATTCGAAGTTATCGATTTCCTACCTAAAGCGTTTTATTGAAGAGTTCTTCCCCACGATTGCCGAGAATGTTGAACTGGTTGCAGGCAAACAATGTGAAATTGATCGTGTCTCATTAAATGAGCTTGCAAAAATTATTGAAACGGAGAGACCCGCTCAAATCGCCAGGGATGTCAGAAAAATCGAAAGGTATGGAGAAAGACACAATAACGGCGAGAAAACTTGTTTTCTTTATGCCGCAGCAAATATAATTCTGAATGGAGGTTACGGGCCTCACTATCCACTTGATAAATTCATCCCAGCTTCTGCCATGACCATTATTCCAATGGGCGGAGCAAAAGAACGGCCTTTCTTTAATTTAACGGCCTACATGTCTCGTTCCACCGGATGTTCGCACCGCATCATACCGCTTTTGGTTCAAACAGGAGAAATCCCCACATACTATCCATATAAAAAGGGGGATGTACTTATCGGCGATCCGCAAGAGAAGATTGCTGAATTTGTTCCTCCGAAAGAAACCGCTCAAGATTTCTTTACTTTACAAAAACTCGGAGCCACAATCGAGAAACTTTCCGAAATTACAAGTGACCTACAGGATAAATATGATTACAAACAAGGGCCCGAGCAGCCACAAAATTATCGGCATTCTGGGTGGAATGGGGCCTCAAGCCAGCTGTGAACTTTATCGCTTAATAAACTTGATTAGCATCCAAGAGTTTCACGCAACAAAGAATTCGGATTTTCCCCACGTTCTGATCAACAGCATTCCAGTTTCGGATCTTATTTCCGACACCCAAAAGCGCGACGACACGGTTAGACTCGTTAACAAAGGAGCGCAGGCCTTATGCAGGGCGGGGGCTACCGATCTGATGCTGGCGTGCAACACGATGCATGCCTTTTCCGACGAAATTACGAAGAACGTGAAATGCAGATTCCATTCCATGATCGATATCGTTATCAGGGCTCTTAAAAAGAAAAAGATCCGCAAAGCGCTTATCCTGAGTACAAGAACGACTATAAAAACTAATTTATATCAGGATGCGCTCGACAAGGCGGGCATAGGGTATTGTCTTCCCGAAAAGAAGCTGCTTGATATTTCCGTTCGGAACATTTTAAAATTCATATCCGGTAAATTTACCCCTGACGACGAGCGGAAGTACATTCAACTGGTTATTAAAGAGGCAAAAAAGCATCCAGATATCGATACAATACTACTGGCTTGCACCGAAATGCCGTTGATAGTGTCCAAAATAATCCCAAATTATAACAAAATCAGCAGCCTCGAAGAAACGGCAAGAGCGGCATGCAATCTTTACTTTAATAGCGCTGTCTGCAAAGGAGCGAAGGCTTTCAAGTAATCAACATTTCAAGAAAGTTTATCATAACAACGTCATTGAAGAATCTTCCTGATGATAAGGACTATTCTGGAATAATAAGGCGCATTTAATCCTCACTTACCGACATCCCGCCAACAAACAGGGTCTTCACCAAACAGATCGCCAGCCTGATAAGCAGCGCCTCGACATCCATAACAAGTTCCGCTGAGATCACACTCCCGGCATTTGCCTGTAATATGATCCCCAATATTCCGAGTTACTTTCGCAAGCGGAGATGAGAGAATCTCAGAAACGGTTTGTTTCTGCAAGTTGCCCAAGTGCATATCGACACCAGCACAAGGGCAAACAGTGCCTGTCGCCTGAACATAAAGGCCTGTGTATAATCGAGAACAGTGACCACCAACGATTGGTGGCGTAATGTCCCAGTCAAATCCGTATTTTTCTCTATCAACTTCGTTGATGCGTTCAAAAAGTTTACGCAAATCCTCATTTCCAACTTGAAGTTCCTTCATGTGTTTGGCGCCACGCCCTTGATCCGTTAGTGTTTCAACATACGGGATGATTCCTCTATCTCTAGCCCAAACCCACATATCTTCAATTTGATCATAATTGTCGCGCACAATTACTGTTTCAAAGGCAAGCTGATATTCTTTATTCCCCCGTCCATACCCTAAAGAGATAAGACGATTAAATCCTTCCATCGATTTATTGTGGGCTCCTTTTACTCCGACCAGACTATCGTGCGTCTCCGGAGTCATGCCGTTGAGTTTTACACAAACTGATGCTTTAAGATCATGTAGAGTTTGAACGGTTTGCTCAGTAAGAAAAAGCCCATTGGTCACTGTTAAATGTCGAATACCGAGTTCGTTACAAACCTCAAGCAGTCCAATATATTTTTTACGAACGGAAGGAATGAGGGGCTCTCCGCCTAAAATGCAAATGCTCCGGAGACCATGCTTTGAATGGGCTAACCGAACAGCCCCCTCAATTTGCTCAAGTGTAAGTTCATCGGGCGATGGGGGCTGAGGCCCCTCAGCCGCAAAACGATAACAATATTTGCAAGCTGCGTTACAAGCATTTGTGAGCTCTAGCTCCATAGAAAGAAGTTTCCCATGACGGCGTGCATCGTCAACTTCTTCAGGGGTAAAAAGGTCAAGAACTGTTTCTGGCTTTAAATATTTTTGTTGGCATCCAATCATGTGGGATCCTTTTTGCCTGATTTTCAAGTTTCTCTTTGCTCTTGGAATCTAAACGACCGCAGCAACTAGATAGTGAAGAATACTTTGTCCTGTCCGCAGAACGCAATGAATTTCATGAAATCGTCCGGCGTTATTGTTAGTGTTTCGATGTTAACCAACGGATGAAAGTGCACCTGGTTTTCCCTCAATATGTCCCGATCAATTACTACCTTAACCTTCTTTTCTGGGTCATTGATTAGGGCTAAGGGGGTGACGCAACCAGGCATAATTCCAAGCGTAGCTTCTAAGCATGCAGGAGAGGCAAAAGAAAGTCGCTTCGAGTTTATCTGTTGCGCTAATTTCTTAAGATCGACTTTCTTGCTGTCTAACACCACTACAAGGTAAACCCTTTTCGCAGTATCCTGGAGAAATAGGTTTTTATAATGAGCCCCCTCGATTTTCTGACCATATTTTTCTGCATCCTGCACATTATTAATTGGCTCGTGGCTACAACTTTTATAGCGGATATCCAATTCTTGAAGGACCCTTAACAAGTCTTCTTTTTTCTTCATGAAATCACGGCCTTTATTGGGATCAGAGGTTCAATTGGGTAAGCACCTCATCTAGAATGAAGAGGCTTTCCTTCAGTTCTTCTCTGCTTATAATCAGCGGTGGAGCGACAATCAATATATGTCGCCGATTCTGGGTCCAGAAGCCTTTTTCCTTGAGCAAATTCATTACTGGGCCGAGGTCTTTCAGTGGTTCTTTCGTGCTTCGATTCTCGACAAACTCGATGGCACTAAATAAACCCTTACCTCTTACATCTCCAATTGTCTGATGTTTTTCTTTTAACTCAAGCAATTTTTCGTATAACAGGTTTCCCATAGCAACGGAATTGTTGACAAGATCTTTCTGCTGATAAACGCCGATACACGCGGAAGCCGCTGCACATCCTATCGGGTGAGCAAAATGGGTGGAACCACAGTTTAAAGCATTTTGATCAAAATGTTTCGCAATACGCTCATTTACCAAAACAGCCCCAAGCGGAAAATACGAACTTGTCACCCCTTTGGAAACGGTAATCATGTCGGGGGATCCCCCCCAGTGTTCAATTGCAAACATTGCACCGGTTCTTCCCCACCCGGTCATCACTTCATCACTTACCATCAAAATTCCATATTCGTCACACAGTACTCTGATCCCCTGCAAATACCCATCAGGCGGAATGATCACCCCGTTGCCGCCAATAATCGGCTCGACAAAAATAGCCGCCACGTTATCCGGTCCCTCAAAAAGTATTTGCTCACGCAAAATGTGAAGGAAATAACGGCTCATTTCGGCATCCGTATCAAAATGTATCTGGCTACGATAACGATGGGGATAGGAAAATTTTACAAATCCGGGCAACCCCGGCTCACAAGCAAACCTTCGCGCATCTCCCGTAAGATTACCGGCTCCTAGCGTCGCTCCGTGATAGGATTGATATGCTGAAAAAATCTTGTGCCGTTTTGTATACATCCGAGCAATTTTAATTGCGTTTTCATTTGACTCGGCCCCCGAATTTGTAAAGAAAACCTTCCGCATCAATTTTGGAGCAACCTCGATAATCTTTTTCGCGGCTTCTATCCGAGCTGGTTCAGAAAAATTAGAATAGGCATACGGCAAAACATCACATTGTTTTTTTATAGCATTGATGACGTCCTCGTCCCCGTGACCAATATTGACGTTTACGCATTGCGAAGCCATATCAAAGTATCGGTTTTGCTGGTCCCAGAAATAGATGCCCTTAGCACGGGTTATCGGTTTTAATTCGATTTCCGTTTGTTTTCCCCAGGGGAAAAGGATGTACTCCTTAGCTGTTGTCATGCTTGCCCAACCTTGCTTTCGATTGATTTCTTTCGTTCTAGGTAATGATCCCTACACTCCATACGTTTTACTTTTCCGCTTGCGGTTTTCGGAATTTCCCCTTCGTCTATCAAAATCACATCATAAAGGTCTAACTTCGTGTATTGCTTTATTTTGTCAAGCAACTGCTGTTTTACTTCGTTTTGCTGTTTCGGATTCAATTTCCGATTCGTTTCTTGATATAAGACGGCGACCTCCTGAGAATTAATTAAAACGGAAAAAGCCGCGTTTGATCCCAAAATTCTGGCATGCTTAATATGAGTTGCACATCTTTCTAGTTCATAAGGTGAATAGTTCTTGCCCTTTATGATGATTACTTCTTTGAGTCTTCCAGTAACAAACAGGGATCCAGTTTTTATAAAGCCGATATCGCCGGTTCTAAAAAACCTTTTATCTATTCCGTCCCTATCTTTTAATACTATAAATTCAGCATCAAGCGACTGTTCAATATATCCTAGGGGCAATGAAGGGGAACTGATTACTATTTCACCTAAAAGTCCTTCGACCAGCGGAGACAATGTATTCGGATTTACAATGAATATCTCTGTGCCATCAGGGGGTTCTCCCATTGATGTCAAGGCGATTGAACGCCCTTCATCCATTGTTTCCGATTCTTCAATCCGGTTATGTAATAATGCTTCGCGATTGACCACACAGTACTTACCCGGATCGGATTTTCTCACAGAACACACCACGCCAGAGTTTTCGGACATTCCATAGGAAGGACAAAAACTTCTGGGATCAAATCCGTGATCGGAGAATTTAGCAGAGAAGTTATTTAAGGTATTTTGTTTGACCGTCTCGCCACCGCAACCCGCCACTTGCCATGAATCCAAGCGAATGTCGCGCATTCTTCTTTCAGAATACTTAGATGCACAGGTTTCGTAGGCAAAATTGGGTGCGCCACTATGCGTACCCCTGTAGCGGGATATCGCCTCTATCCATGACAGCGGATCTTTTGAAAAATCGGATGGCGGTATGATTACCGATGTGCTGCCGGTATAAATTGGCAGTAACAATCCTGTAACCAAACCAAATATGTGAGAATGAGGTGCCCAAGTAACGGTTACAGAATCGGAATCGACTTGCCACATATCCCGGCAACTCTTTAGGTTATAAAGGAGATTATCAAAACTGATTTTTACCCCTTTGGCCCGGGCGGTAGAACCCGATGTTAACTGAACAAAAGCTACACCGGGATAATTGGCTTCTATTCGGTCGCATGCTTCAGCAAAAACACTGCTGGATCGGTTTTCAATATCAAAGAATTTTAGTTTTTCTCCTTGTTGGTTACAAATTAATTTCAAGATGGGGGCTGTACTGATTACACCGACAACCGATCCGATTTCCTGTAGCAAAGAATGAAATTGAAACTTAAATCGTTCTTCTGATCCAGGGGCAAAGGTTCTGGCAATTGGAATTACTCCGGCGTGAAAGCAGGCCATAAGTGTTACAATTGCATCAATGCCAGCCGGAAAATACAATACGCTCAATTTACCCGCCAAGCCTTGTTTGCGCAGTTCCTCTCCTAGATTGACAGTCCTTGCAAACAACGCTGAGTAGTCAATTCGACCGACCTCTTTCCCACCAGAAAGCTCTATGAACGCTGTTTTTTTACCAAATAGTTCAGCATGTCGCGCTAAAATTTCTGTAAATTCGCTGTTTTTTTTCACTTATCCATCTTCCTTTTCTGCCTAGGATTCCTCTTTGGCATTAATCAGAATTGAAATATTTCCGGGCGGATGCCGATTGTCCGCCATAAGTTGATGAACAAGCACCGCTTCTTCAAAGGAGTAGACTTTAGATAGACAAGGATTTAATTTTCGATCTGAAACCAGTTTGGTTATTTCAATACACTGCTCTCTTGTTGTAAAATGCGAGCCTTGAATGCGTTTCTGATTTACCCAGAGTTGACGTAGGTCGAAATTCCCGTAGTAACCACTGGTCCCCCCGCAGGTGACGACCATTCCTCCACGTTCTACAACGGCCAGAGAGGTCGC
Source organism: Alphaproteobacteria bacterium (assembly GCA_028690155.1). GTDB lineage: Bacteria > Pseudomonadota > Alphaproteobacteria > UBA9219 > UBA9219 > CAIXLI01. Next base: position 204,017 of record JAQVBU010000001.1, read on the forward strand.
AAACGTGCTCTCTCCGGGATGCTCCAATACGACCGTTGGATTTCGTCTCTCACCAAGGGCTTCGTAGAATGCATTTCTGAACGCTTTGACATGTTTGCGCCATTGTTCGAACCGTTCGCGATCCTCAATGTCTGGCATTTTACCCCAGCCATGAAACGCGGTTCGCTCAATAACGCCGACTGCCCCTATTTTTTTGCAATATTCTTTTTTTTCCGGGCTTGAAACTACGACAACTGGCTTAGCCCCCACCATGTTGCATATTTGAATAGCCATACAGCCTAAGCCACTAGCTCCTCCCCATATCAGTATGGGCTCGTCTGCTTTTATCTCATTAGGGGTCCAATGACATAACATTCTATAGGCTGTCCCCGCGCTGACCATAAAACAACTGGCTTCGGCCCAAGATAGGTGTTTGGGCTTTGGGATACATTGGTAGGATTGAACGCGAGTGAATTGAGCAAACGTTCCCCCATTAACTTCGTAACCCCAAGCTCGTATGTTAGGTAATGGCTCTCTGGAATTTCGTATAATACGTTCAGGCCCAAGGTACCCGCTCTGAAGGATCACCTCATCGCCTACTTTTACATTCGTAACGTTTGGGCCAACCCTCCAAACGATTCCCGCCCCATCACTACCTGGAATAAAATAGGATCTTGTATCGCGATCCAACCTCTGCGTGTTCTTAAGCACATCAATAGGTTTTGCTCGTCCAGCCCATATTGCGTTGTGATTGACCCCTGCAGCCATTACATAAATGAGAATTTCGTAATCGTTCAATTCCGATGGTACGTCTACCTTTTCAATTTTCATAGATTTTGACGGCTCGCCATATCGATCTGCGCACAAAGTCAGGGCCAACATATCTTGGGGGACTTGTCCTATTGTTATGGGTTCGCCAAGATGTAAAAAAGAAGGCTTCATTCCAATCTCCTTAAGTCCTAGAGCGGTATCAGTTGCTGCTAAGAAACGCTTCTAAAGCCCTCAGTTTTGTTCCGGCTGTCAGATCACATCCGATATAGCATTCAGAATCCCGGATATCCCACTCATCAAGCCCCATAGGGACAGTGTTTTCTTTTATAGCTATCGCAGGATTGGCAAACTGTTGATCGGAAGTATTACATAATACCCATGCAAGAAATTCTGCGGAATCCTCAGGAGATATAATTCTAATTTGCTTGTTGTTTCGCAGGAACGTTTTTAGCCGGGATCTAAGTTCCAATATCTCAGGGATTTTCGACTCCTGCATGCTCTGTGCGGTGTTGGTGCCATTTACCGTTCCTGGATAAATGCTATTTATCAGTAATTGCCCCTCTAATTCTTTTCTCAGAGCCTTAGTTAGCGTAAACAGGGCCGATTTAGATATCGCGTAAAGCCCCATTCCTTTTTGTATATTGTTGCGGCTCGTCGAGCTAACCGTCAATATTCTGGCATTCGGGAGAAAGCGTTCGTTATGGAGCATTCCAGTAATGAGCTTTAATGGGCCACGAACATTTGTATTGATCGAATTTGAAAACATTTCGCTCGTAACATCAGATAACATAGATAAATTCTGTACTGCCGCATTACTGACTAGATATCTGATGCTGACTTGATCCCTGTTCAAATGATGAATTATTTCATCTAAGCCTTCATCTGTGGAAATGTCCGCTTGAATATATTCAATATATGGCTGGGCTTCGGTTGTTTTTTTTAGGCTCTCCAAGGTTCGTCCAACGATGAAGACCCGGATTCCGTATTCAGAAGCCAACAATCTAGCAAGCGCAGCACCAATGCCTGCACTGCCCCCTGTAATCAACGCCACATTTTTCATCATGTTGCCGCAACTCCTTACTAATCGTTAATCAGAGACGCTGATAACCCGGCAAAACGACGAAACGTCGGATGCTTTAAAGATTCCATTTTCCCATTATAGCCTATTTTTCCTATCAAGAAAAAGCCCTGCGCTTTTTCAAATTTTAGGGCGCAAGCTTACGATCAAATGTTTTTTGGAAAGCCTTAAACTCAAAGGCCTATGCCTTCTGCGCCTTAAGGAATGCTTGTAATCGTGCGGATCAACCGACACATGCCGGTGCGTACAAACATATCCCAGTTCTTTTTGGGCTTTATGAAAAACAACCTTTAACGCCATGGCGAACGTCGTCGGATTTCCCGGGGCGTATTTCCCCAGACATTTTTCCAGCGAAGCCGCCGCATCGTTTTTTATAAGAGGGTTTGCCCAGGATTCCTCGGGAAGAAGGAACGAAACAACTCTGGGCTTATGTCTTTTCAGATAAGACTCTCCCGCTTCCGCTATCTCCTCAACGGACGCTTTGTAGAAATGAATCCTCATTAATGACCCCCGTCAAAAGCTTTAAAACCCTAAGTTTTTATGTTAGTTGAGTCACAATTTCGAAACAACCTCATCTTTAATGAACTTTAAGTTTTCTATGGTGTTTCCGAGGGTTCCATAAGGTGGGCCAAAGGAAATACCGTAAATATTAATTTCATGACGCAATAAATGTATTTTTTCTAAGACCTGATCGGGCGAACCTACCAGAGCACAATAGTCCACAACTTCATCCGAGATCAAGGATGCCGCTTTCTTGATGTCCCTCACGCTAACGTAATGTCTGACTTTTTCAAGTTCCTGTTTTGAAAGTATAAAATGCTCATTTTGTATAATGCTGTTCAAATAGGGCAGATACAAGGCCACAAGAGGTCTAACTGTTTCATAAGCTTGTTTGGTATCTGCCGAAATGCAGGTTATGCCGCCTACTGAAAAAGGAGGAACATTCCGCTTGGCCTGTTCACTACCCAAATGCAATTCAGCGTATAAACGTTTTAGAAACGCTGAATTCCATATCTCCCCGGTTTGGAATTCGTCACAGCATTGGCCTGCAAAATACGCCATTCTTTGATCACATGAACCAAAGACTATAGGAATTGGTTTGATGGTGTTGTCGTTCAGTTTTACATGTGCAGCTTTGTTGAAGTGCTTGCCATCAAAGGGCGATTCGTTTTTATTTAATATCTGTTGTGCCAGAAGAACCGTTTCAATCGAGGCCTCTCTTAATAATTCATTTGAGAATTTCATCCCGACCGACTCAAGGAATGCCCCCTTGCCAATTCCAAGAATTGATCTGCCTTTCGACAATCGATCCAGAAAAGCAGCATCTCTTGCAATTCGAATTGGATGCGCATAAAGACCGCTGACCAGACAAGGCCCTAACTGGATTTGCTTGGTATGCTCGGCAATCAGCCCCAATATGGGCCAAGCTGGATAATCAAGCAAATCGTCGTAAACGTAAATCCGATCAAAACCAAGCTCTTCAATATGCATTCCAAGGCTGATGTAGTCCTTGGGTGAATGGTTCCCTTGCAACGCGGCGAAAGCCTTCAGTGGAGGTTTAATCATCGTTTCCATCTAAATACCAACCAACGATATGGCCCTTTTCGTTGCATTCGTGTTTGGGGGGCAAAGTTTTTTTCTTTGTAAGTTTTAAGAATTCATCTTTTGTATACTCCATTTCCGTTCGAATGATGCTCAAACCATCCTCCTTCTCACAACGGAGAACTGTGTCCACGCCGCAATGGACCTTGCCAGCAGAAGGAGCATAGACATAGTGCGGAATGATTGTAGAGGATTCGGTACATAGGTTCTTGTAAATATCAATCCCTTTTTGTACCGAGCAACGCAAATGATCGCTGCCTTCAACTGGCATACAATGATTCATGTAGTATGGAATAATTCGATTCCTCAACAACAAAGAAAACAGTTTCTTCATCGTTTTAATATCGTCATTAATCCCCTTCAAAAGCACCGTCTGGTTACGAAGCAGAATCCCTCTGGAAATTAGCTTGCTTGCTGATTGAATCGCCTCAGGTGTCAATTCGTCAGGGTGATTGAAATGTACGTTCATGGCAAGCGACTTGCTTTTGGCGGGATTTTTTACATCTACTTTGATGTATGAAGCCAATCGGTCGCAAAGTTTGTCTGTATAGATTTGCGGACAGGTTAACAGGGTTCGTGTTCCAACCCGAATTTCAAAAATGTTGTCCAGTTTTACGAGCCGATCCAATGCATAAAAGAGTTTTTTGGTGTTTACAAGGACATCTCCGCCCGTGATTAACACCCCTCTGACCTCATCCATTTTAGAGATTTCTTCAATGGCAGCATCAATTTGTTCAAAAGTCATTTCGGGATGATTTCTCATCACTCGGCTTTTTTTATAACAAAAACGACAATACGCTGGACAATCAAAATGCGGGGTCAATAAAACTCGGTCTCGGTAGACTCTTTCCAATCCATAAATTTTAGATGAATGCTTCCCTTCTTCAAACGGCTGAGCCGAACCAACCGTCTTCGACTCTAATGGAGAAGGCAAATATTGTTTTCTTATAGCTTCAGAATTCTTCATCAAATTAATTAAATACGGGGTCGCTTTTGCCGGGTAATCAAGAACCACTTTATCTATCAAAGTTTGCTGCTCTCGATTAGTGGCGTAATAGTATTTATACTCATCGAACTTATCCAATGCTGATTTTTCTTTAGCCATTTCTACCATCTCTTTTTACTTTGTTAGCGGCTGACCTTTTTAACCTTTTCATTTTCTCAAAAATCATAGTACTGCCAAACGGGAACGCAAGGGGTTGGATGATGGGGCGTTGGCTTATAGCACAAGGAAGCCTGGTTTCAGGCATGAGATGCCCCGCGCACAGTTAGAAATGCGGAACGGGACGGCGCGCATTTGAGTTCAATTTTAGCCATCGTATGGGCCATGTGCCAGTATCGAGCCACATATGGAGCAGGAAACTCTTCAGGACTTAAGTCTTGAGGCAGACAATCTCCTTGTTCTTGGATAATCCGAATAATTGCGTCTGCCATGCGCGCAGGCTGTTCAAATCTTTTGTCCTTGTCGGTCGTAATAAGATCGACGACGGAGAAAGAAGGCTTGGATTTTGTCTGTACTGCGGGTCTCATTGCTTTGCCCCCGCATCTAAATCTTCAATTTCATCGTCAAGAAGCTGAAGAATTAAATCAGCAACCTTTTCTTCCTTCGCTGTGGCGTAGAACTGCCACTGCATCCGGCGCGATTTGCGTTGCTGGAGCCGATCATAGAGTTGAATGAGGGACTCTTTATCCTGTGGGAGCTGTGTTGAGCTTTTTGTTCTCAGGTTCTCGATATGGATGGCGATGGCATCGTCAATTTCCGCCGCTCCCTTGTCATCAACCAGTTTGATCATTTCTTCTGGAAAGGCCTGTTTTAGCTGCAGATCGCAGAATTCGTTCATGCGCTGCGCAAGCCCAAGGATTCGTTTTTCAGCGTCACCCTCGATCTTCCCGCCATGCGTAATCACTGCTTGAAAGGCCAACAGCAAAGAAAGGCGCAACTGTTCGTCCTTAGTCATGGCAGCCCCCAATAACCAAGGCTTCAGGCCAAAAACGCGACAATGCGCGGCCTAATTTGCCCATTACATTTAAGTCATGAGGGGAAGGCTGGGGCTGCGAAGCGTTAGCAAGATACAAAAACGTAACCCCATGCATCTTGATTGCCTGTGCAAACTCTTCGCGGTCAGCATCAGACGCAAAATTGCCTTGGAGAATTTCAGCCGTAAAAACTTCTGCTTGAGCGTTGGGCTCCTGCTCATCAACAACGGTCTTCGTAATTGCGGTGTTCGTAGCCATATATTTCTCATTGAATTTCAATTAATCAATGAGACAAGTATCCATGTCTGGAGCGTTAGAAACAACGTGAGTATTTGGACGATTTGCCCATTTGGGGGTCGTTAAATTGGGCAAATTTCTATTTTAGGTTTTTTGCCCAAATTTTTGGCTTTTATTTCATCGGAGCCAGAAAAAGAAAAGCGGCCAAAGAGGCCGCTTTAAAGAATACGAGCAATTGGAAGTAAAGGGCTAGTAACAAGCCTGCCGTCTGGGTTCGACATAGTCATCAAACCGCGAGGTCTGGCAATCAAAGGCCGAAGCGGTCCTTTTTGAAGCAGCCATCATATATGGCTTGGCCTCTATCCAATGTTTTTCAAAAGAGGCGAACATTCTTTTTGCAAGATTGGAATACTCGATGACCATATAGGCCGTATGGCGGAAATTGCAGTGGGAATCTTGCTCAACGGCGAAAGTGGCCTCGTCGCCATAAGCAAATTCGGAAGCAATGATGCTGGGGCGACTTTCAGGATAAACCCGGACTTCAAAAGAAGGCGTTCCCGGCAAGTATATTTTCTGATCAGACAGCAGGCATCTCACCTGAGTCTGCTTGCTCAAGCTTTGAAGGCGGTCGAAATTGGTCAACCCATTGCGGCCCGTAATGTTGGTCAGTATCCCTTGAGCGCCAATTCTGCAAATGACGCCCGTGTCATTTTCTTCAAGCATCTTTTCGATGTTTTCGAAGAATCGGTCGCAGCCGCCCAATCCACGAAAATCCTTTATACCATCCGAACGCGGTCTTACGCTGCCGTCGAAATTACATTCGACACCGTGGGCATCAAACACGCTTTGAATGTCCAAAATGATAGATTCACGAATGGGGGTATCATCTTCAAAGGTGCAAATTGTACCGCGAGAAACGTTTGCTTCCTTGGCCAGCATTTCACGAGACCACTTTAACAGTGATCGGGCCATTCTGCATTGTGCGCCGGTCATAAGATATACATTCGTCATCGCTTCAATTTCCGGTCAATTAATAAATTGCTTAATGTCCAAATTCTCAAGAAAATCGATCAGCTCATCGTGATTGTTTTCGTTCAACTCATTAGTGTTCGTAATTTGAAAATGACCCTTAACAAGAGTATCGACGACGTCTTCATTGACGCCAAAATCACAGGCCGCAAAAGCTATAAGGGCGCGGACGGATTTATTGTTCTCCTTTGCCGAGCCCGCCTCATTAGCCGCGGAGCGCAAAGTAACGAGCCGTTTATGCAGGGCCCTCAACTCGGATACCGAAAGATCCTTTTCTAAGGATCCATCGCTATCCGCTGTCTGTTTCTTGGAAATTGGTTTTGGTGAGTGGCTCATCCGGAAGTCCTTAGTGACAAGCCACGGCAGAGGCGGTCAGTTTGGCGAGATTATCATTTGTGGCATTAATAAAATGCTCCCAACGATCCTCAAATGAAACCGGAGCCATATGCTTGATGCCGCGTTTGCGTTCCCATTGCTCAAGGAAGGACATGAGACCGATTTCGCCGTGGCGGTCTAATAAGGCTTGTTCTGTTCCGCTCATCGCAATATTCCCTTTAAAATAATAAATGGCAAAACAATCAAAGAATAACTGGTATTGGTTACAACAACACTTGTAGCATTGACATTTACTTTCGTCAAATGTATTTTATTCTTGGAGCCATTCTCCGATTCCTTGACTTTTGGAATAAAACAAACTAAAAGTTGACATCAATCCAATTTGGGCAGTTTCTTGCTTAAATAAGGGTTAATTTCGGCTTAGGGGGCCAGATGATCGACGCGGAACAATTGAGGGCGGCAAGAGCACTACTTGATTGGAAAACATCAGATCTTGCAGAAAAAACCGGCCTTACTGTGAACGCTATCAACAAAATTGAACGCGGATCGGCTCAAGGCAGACGCGAAACAATGGAAAAAATCCAGAAGGTTTTCGAAGACGCTGGGCTCGAATTTCTTCCTGACTCCGGTCTTAGGAAAAAAAATCGCATAGTCACCGCGTATGAAGGGGGGAACGCCAACAGACTACTTGTGGAAGATCTCTACAATACACTGAGCGATAGCGGTGGAGAAATATTGATCGCCCATTTAGATGAAGGCGAGTCCATCAAGAATCTTGATTTGGGATGGTTGGCCGAGCAGATCCGTTTGCGCAAGGAAGCGGGCATTACTCATCGCCTTCTGGTTCGCCCTGACGATCCAAATCTTATCCCCCCCCTTGATAGCTATAGATGCATTCCGGGGAAATTCTTCAGTCCTTATCCTCTTTATATTTATGGCCCGAAGCTAGCGCTTGTTTCTTGGGAACCCTCCCCTCGTGTTGTTGTTGTTGAGGATGCTCGTTTTGCCGACAGCGCCAGAAAGCTTTTCAATTTTGTTTGGATGCACGCAGATCCAGTAGCGCCAAGAAAGGCCTAAAATGAGACGGCTTAATTCGAGCTTGAAATTTATTGCATCAACTTCTCTTTCAATTCAGATGGAAGAGTGGGAGATCGAAGCAAGCTTGTTGGGGCGCTTTTTACGTCTTACCAAAGAGAATTGGGATTTGTTTTTTGCATTCCTTGGAAAAGAAAAGGACTTGGATAGCTATCTGACTTCCCCAGTTTATTACGCGCTGACCGGAAGAAAGGGCCTATGGCTTTATCAAGACGGCAATACCTATGTTCCGGTCTGCTGGCATCCAAACGTCGATGGACAAATTCTTATTTTTCCTCCAAGAGGAGAAGAGAACAGCAAGATACTTCAAAAGCTATTGACCGAGATACCGATTCCTCCGGCTGGAATCCGTATTGCACGCATCAAAAAAGAAGATATACACGCTTCCTTTTTGCGTGACATTAAATGTCCGCTAGGGCGTTCCGTCGCTCTTTCACAGATTGAGGAAACGGTCCTTGATTGGCATTTTCCAGTTCGCACGCTCTCGACGGAGAGAGTAAAAAACATGAGTGGTTCGGATTTTATGAAGGCCCGCAATCACCTAAAACAGATGAAAAAGCATAAGACTTCTGTTGTTCCTCTAACCCCATTTTACGATAAGCAAGTTATTGAGTTTGCAAATCGCTGGGCGAGCAACAGGACAACCAACCCACACGAGATTAAGGAGCTCATTTCCCCTTATATCGAAACGATGTCTTTGATTAAGGATGAATCTTTTCGACTCGGTGGACACATTTTCTTTGTGGACGAGAAAGTCCAGGCCGTAACGATGTGGGAGCTGCCAAATAATGCTCTGCAGATCGCAAATGCTTGGGTTAGCCTTTGCAACGCACACTGCAATGGATTGTCCGAATTTGTCATGAAGACCACCGCTGAGGCTCTTTGGGAACGAGGAATTCCTTATATCAACTATGGCGGGTCTGAGACTAAAGGATTGGACGACTATAAAAATAAGTACGTTCCGGTTTATAGTTTGGATCTGTGCTCCATTGATGTCGCCCTAGAAGGATTTGATCCCATTCTTCGTTCCCTTATTGAAATCCAGAATTCAAGGATAGCTGCATGAAAAAGATCAGTCGCGTAGAACTCAAGGTCGGCAAAGAAATTCAACCGACCGGATTTCCTCTGGGGCGCATAACGACAATCGAGTATTGTTCACTGGAGAGCTTCATCGACGGAAGGAAAAAGAAGCGCTGGCCGTGTTGGACGGTTCGCACGAAAGCACCGCGTCCACTTCATAAGTATCTGATCGTAGACTGGGGTAAGGACGGCATAATCCTTTGGAAGAAATCGAAATTGGAGTTTGCCCCTAAGGGCGCCAAACTTTGGGTTGGGCGTAGCGGCCTTGAAGAAATGGAAAATATTACAGGTTCTGGGCCTGAAAGTTATGTCTATTCGATGCTTGTTTATATTCTCGATCCCAAAGCCAAAAGCCCTTCTCGGTTTTTCTGCATTGAGCGTTTGCGCAACAACCGGATCTTTCGGTATCAAGGGTTTCGAATATCAGAGTGACTTCCCCACCAAACTTAGTTGAACCCTTCATTTGCCGGAAGCAAAAGAGACGGTTTATACTGCTGTCCCATCGATGGGAACGCCCAGATCTTTGTCTGTGGTCTGGCGAAGTTGGGCGTTTTCATAGGCCTCTATGTCACAAAGCCGATAAACGACGTGATTCCCGATTTTTATGAAAAGAGGGCCTCTGCCGCGTTGCCGCCAGCGGTCCAAAGTCGCCGAACACACGCCCCAACGCTCCGCCAACTGCGTCGCATTAAAATGTATAACTTTGCTAATCATGTTGCCTCGCCTAAAAAAAACGATAGGGGCTTCCATAACGAGAAAAGTCAAGAACATCTTTGTGGTTAAGACGATTTCAGACTTATAAAGCCTTTTATGTAGGGGGATGAGCAATGCTCTTTCAGCGAGTCTTTGGTTGAGCGGTTAGTCCACCGCCATTGACCGAAAAAATATTTCACGAAATTCCGCCGTCGCAGTCCGGTTACAAATTGATTGTTCTTCAAGATTTTCAATCGCTTCCGTACCAGAGACCGATTCTCCGCTTCCTTCCCCTGCTAATCATTTCGGAACATTTTTTGAACAGAGAGCGCAAATTCTCTACCGCAACCGGACTAAACGAGAGAAGTACGGTTGCATAGTCGTCAATGGGTTAGCGGATTTGTTCTCTACAGGTATCATCCGGTTAGGCGGATGTAGATACAAAAAATTCAGAAGAGCACTTGCATTTGACAGAAAGCATTCCCACATAGGTTGCATTAAACTTTTGGGGGTTCGAATGTCAAAATCTACACGCAACTCAGGGACTCATTGGACTAAACAAGACCTTTCCCAACTCAAACAGCTGGCAAAGGGGAACACCCCTACTGGTGTTATAGGCCTAAAATTAGGGAGAACCCCGGATGCTATCCGTGCAAAGGCGAGCCAAGAAAACGTTTCTTTGAAACCAACCAATCAAAGCCCATATAATCGACGGAAATAACGGCCTTGCCTGATAGGCATCTTTATTTAGGGCTTTTCCAAGGGTAGTGCAATTTGTCTTGCCGCCTTGATTAGCTTGTTTACTTTTTCAATAGTATATTCCGTCTGTAGGCCTTTGGCTGTTTGCCATTGCTCAACATGAACATCACAAAGCAAACTGTCCCCGCTTCCAAACTCAAGATCATGTTGGGATACTTTTGAAATAAATTCTTCATCAACAATTCGAGCATTAATCGTATTCTGTCCATCTGAGAGTCGCCATTTGTTTTCTTCCCTAAACGACAGGCTCACAATAGTAAACGCTTGTTGCCGCTTATCATCGATAAGAAGAATTTTATCGCTCTCTGGGGGGATAAAATTTTTGAGATCTTCGTTGGAATATGTTTCTTCATTTTCTCCGCCGAGCACCTTAAATGCACTAATGCCTTCTCGTTCAAGCGGTTTTAGAATATTGTATGCTTCATTCCGAACGGTCGTATTAAGAAATAGATTTAAAACATTCTTGTTAATTGTAACGCTCTCGCTTTGAATCTCAATCTTAACGTTGCCATCAGCAAGCTCCGTCACACTCTTAAATTTTCTTCCTGCGACCCATTTGATAAACTTCAACACACCTACAGTACCGGAGGCAGACAGGCCAAGAATCTCTATTAAGTTAAGCGCCGACTGAACAGCATTTCCGCAAAGAAGATCCATAACCTGTTGTTGAATATTATGATCCAGCAAGAGGTTTATTACGAAAGATCCTTTTTTGAAATCCGCCGCAACACGGACGACAACCTGTGACGACTCTCCATAAAGAGCTTCGTTTGATCTTTCACACAGATGCCCTATCGCAAGTAGTGCTGGGGCAAGATCACGAACATCCATGGTGCCATTGTCAATGGCATCTCCCTCATAGGCGATTCTTATGGAAGTCGAAGACATCTGGGATTCTCAAGATAGGGGGGACAAAAGCATCTATTAAAAGTATGGCATACAATGTCCTACCAAGAAATTAATTCTTCTTTTTGAAAAGAATGGATGCACATGAATTGTATCTGGGGCAGATTTTTTCAATAATTCATTCAAAACAAAGGCTCTTTTCTCATTTGCTCGAGGACGACGAAAACACCATCCAAAAACAATGCAAACAAAGAGAATGTACCTTGCGGGTGGCAGCCGGACCGCCATAACAAAGGGGGCCTTGTGCCCCCTTTGTTATGGCGAATGCGAATGCGGTGAACGGCCCGCCGGGTTCGACAATTTTCAGGAGCGACAAGCGCGTTGCGCGCAGGCGCGACGAGAAAATGGCCACTTTGCGAGCGGCCCCGCCGCGCCGCAAAGAAATCCCATCCCCCAAAAACTTTTGGGCGAGCACCGCGAGCCGCAATTGATCGCAGGGCTCAGGCTATCGATGTCAGCGTGGTCGCCTCCGGCACCTTTTTAAACAACCGCATCGCAAGCTATGGCGGCGAAGTTGGCTTGACGTTCAGTTTTTAAAACTGAGGTGTTTGTGAAAAGCAGTTGGCCTCGGTACGATGCCTTGAAGCCATCCCCGGACGCGGATCGATCTACACGCCCTCTGGAAGCTTGGATTTCATCATCTTTCTTCGATCTATCTTGCGGCCGTCGACGATAAAGGTTCCATCGCCCACGGCATGGATCATTCTCTTCTCTTTGCGGGAAGCATCAAAAGAGGCGGCCACGCCGCTCAGAATGACGATGTTGTGTTTCTCGATAACATCGACGACGCGGCATTCGATGTTTGCAAGGCATTCTTTGATCCGCGGGGCGCGAACATGTTTGGCTTTGAGCGGCGTAAGGCCAAATTTTTCAAACTTGTCCATCTCTTTGCCCGAGCAGGTGCCTATGCCGACGACCTTGTCGATCATGTCCATCGTCGGAATGGCGATGACGCATTCTTTCGTCCTAAAAAGGGCGGCATAGGAATGATTCCAAGGACCGGTGACAATCGCGAACTTTGGGGTAAAATCCTGCACCATGGTCCATGAGATGGTCATGATGTTGTTTTTGCGACCGTCGTTCGTCGTTACAAGGATAACGGGACCGGATTCGATCAGCGTAAAGGCCTTGGCGAGTTTAAGACTTCTCATGCCACCACCCTTTCACGGCCCAATATTACTACAAGTATAATGGCGATCATACTGACTTTTATAGGAAGCCTCCTCTGTGATGCACTATGTGTGTTTTGAAAAGGCCTTTCTTATGAATTATCACGCTCGATCAACAGACTGGCTGGATAGGACGTGTCGTGTTCGTTGCCTTTCTGCCGCCACAACAAAAAAAGGGGCCTTGTGCCCCCCCCCTCTCCCTTTTTTTGTTGTGGCGGATGCTAGTGCGCTGAACGGCTCATCGCGATGTGCGCATGAGGAAGAAATATCTGAGCACAACAAAAAGCATCCAAGGGCTATTGATTTTTTGGACTTCTATTATAAACCCGTCTTTTTAAACCCTGTGCTGCTCTTGGTAATTCCTTGGCGTTGTCTTCGACCCATGTTTTTCCTTTATGGCAAAGCGAGTCTGCGTATTTTGAAGCCGCGTTCAACACATTGCTGCCATGTTGTGTCACTGCGCTTTTATACGCATTGAATTTTTCAGTAATTCTGTGTTTGTTCGGGAGTCCAACATCATTTGCTGGTTTTGCTTCGGCCGAATTGAATTTGATAGCAATAATCGCTGCTCCTGCGCCTATTGCCGTCGTCGACCCAAATAGAGACAACAGAAATATCTTGTCATCATTTCCGCAGATTGTTGCGATCGTCGTTACGATTGCTGAAGGCGCAAGGAAAGCAGATGTTATGATGAAAACTATCTTGTTTGTGCTATCTCTCCCCTTCTGAAGGTCGCTCAAGGCCATGTCATTTAATATGACCCTTAACTCATCTTTTCTCCGACAAAGTTTTTCATATCGGACTTTATAATTTTTTAGAGTTTTATTGGATTTAATTTCTGCGGGGACGTCGCCCATAGATTTCCGGTCCTTGACAGAAAGATCCGCGCCCGTTGATATGCCCCCCGGGATAACATTATCTTCATCTATATCGGCAATCCTTTTCGACAGATCGCTCAGGTTATTAGAGAGCTCCTCAACAGTGGGCGCTCCTCGCTTATGGGCTGCGCGGTCAAGGGCTCCTTTGTAATTTTGGAGCAGTTCTTTTTCTAACGCTTTCATGGAGTCGGCAATCGGCGTGTCCAAGGATTCCTTTTTCTCTTTTTCAGAAGCCGAAGCGATCATTTTATGTCTCTTGGAAAGATTCATTAAAACAATGTGGAAAGCGTACAGTTAAAAGCAGCAAGGAGTCAATATTTGTGTTTACTTTCAACATGTTAAAGAAATTTAAAAATGAAGTTTTTGTGAAGAGAAAAAGAAAAATTAACTCTAATGTTTAATGCAAATTTGCAACCCTCAAAAATTATTCAAGTTTTTTGTTGAAAGAATTAATTCGGCTTGAACAGCATTAATAAAAAGCTAATTATATTTATGGAGGGAGCTGATGGATCTGCAAACGGAAATTGAAATAGGCATAGCCGCAGGGACAGCAGTGGCTCTAACTGCATACGGCCTGTCCAGGATTTTTTTGCCTTCAATAAAAGAAATTACGAGTCGAAAGAAAGCAGAAGAAGTCCGCAAAAATACGCTTCAAAAGACCGTAGATGAGATGGAAAGCGAACTTAATGCGGCCCCCAAGCCGATGGACAAGTCAAAATACGTCAAAAAAGATCAGGCGGCTGTCTATAAAATTGACAGTTCTCGTTAGTCCCTAAATCTCCCAGCCTGAAAATTCAGGCATAGCTAACAGACGGAATTTTTATTGCGTTCGGCTCGCTTGCCGATTGACGTTTCCCCATGTTCGGCGTGATTTGATTTAGAGGCTTTCGGTTACAAGCCGATGCGCCGGAAAAGATTTTATCCAGATAGGCCGCTGGTTAACCAAAACAGAAAAACAACACGACGAAGCTTGTCGGACCTCTTCCGTCCTAACGAAAAAGAGGGCTTGAAAGTTTTTTTACCGTTTTCTTTTTTGCGGAGGCCCCTTATTGTCTGGGCAGAATTTTTCGGACAGATTTTTAGGGCTGGTCGCCCGCAGGGGCTTTTAAGGCGAGGGCCTCTGATTTTTGAACAGGGAAAGAGACATGAGCTTTTTTAAGTATGACGATAACGATGACAAGGCTTCGGCGATTGAAGCCGAAATCCTCAGAAAAAAGGGTGAGAACAAACGCATCGAAGACGAGACCCGCCCTCTTTTAATCCAAGCCCTTGATCAGGCCTCGGAGGAAGTTTTCGGCGAGAAGTCTTGCTTCGTTGTCGATGCCGTCAACGTCGAACCAGAACTCGATTCCCCCATCGGCGCCGCGTTTGCTTTTTCGGTCAAGGCGTACGAACATCCTTTCGCTTCGGGCGGCGCTCGCGGCCCCCTTTGCGTCCTCCCCGTAGGACAGCTTTTGGTTTGGTCGCGGGATCGGGCGGCGCAGGAATATGGTGCTGGCTTCTGTTTGTTCAACCAAGAAACGCCGCAAGGGGAACCCCATTTCCTTCCCTGTTCGTCGTTTTCTATCCAAGGACAAGACGAGGCCGCCCGCCGGGAATCGTTCAACACCATACTTCCCGAACAAGCAAAAAGAGCGTTAAGGACGTGGGCGAAGAATACTCTCGGATAGCCGTATGGGCCTGTCTGGAGCGTCGACTGGAGAGCGGCCTTTTCGTCGCGTCTCGGAAGGAATAAAATCAAGAATCCGGAATTTCAGAGAATCGGTTTTATAGCGTTTGGGCGGATGGTCAAAGGTTTTCAGACGCTCACAACGACGTTCCGTGCTGGGGTGCGAAGCACTAACGAAATATGAAAACATATTGTAACTGAATTTTGCACAGGCATGCAGCGCAGTAAGGGCTTTTTCTGTGCGCGTTGTGTCCGCACCGAACAACTTTCCCTTTAGCGCTTCGAGGCGGCCGTTTTGGAACGGCCTCCCGTCTCTTTGTTTAAGAGAGTGCGCTAGCGTTTTGGGATTTCCGGAGAGGGCGGCGCCAATGCGATCGGCCTGAAATTCAGCCTGACGCTGGCTCAAGGCACTGACGGCAAAAGCTGAAAGGACAAAAAAGACAATAGGGGAAACGATGGCGGGCGGGCCCATCAATGTGACGAGGAGTCTTTGTTTTTGTGTGTGGTGCTGCTGTATGTGTGCGAGCTCATGTCCTAAAATACCTTCCAGTGCAGAGATGTCTTCGGTTTCCAAAGATTTCTGATCGAATAGGACATATTTCTTTTTTCGTAAGTCGAGGGCGCCTGGGCCGTGTTTTTTTGGATCAAGATCCCCTTTCCAGACGCGAATTTCTGGAACGTCGGGAAGACCAAGCCGCTGGCTATAGATTTCCGCTGTTTTTTGGAGCCGCTCTTGTGCGGCAAGAGCGCGAGCGCTTTTGGCATATTGGGTTGTCTTTCGAAGAGGCGAACGATAACGATTATATATAGGGATAATTCCGTTAAGAGCCAACGTTGTTAGTGGGACCGCGAGCAACAGTTCGGGCGGGATTGTTTTTGAAGAGGCGCAAAGTTCCAAGGCAGCCAGAGAGAAAAGGGCGAGCTGCGCGGCCTTTTCTTTTCGGGTGCTTTTCAAGCACGGGGGCGGCGATTCCTGCCCTTTCGTTTGACAGGAGTTCCACGGGAGTGGCGGGACATTTTGAACCGCGGGGTTTGTCGAAGAAAAGGACTTCATGTCGTTCTTAAATTTTTCAAATATTTTTTGAATGTGTTCACCCGCCGATAATTTATCAGAAAAAGTTTCCTTAAGATAAGGCCGAATTATTTTCATAAGAAAAACAAGCAAAATGATGCTTAAGGCCCTGTTGTGCCCAAGTCTCAAAACAAACGACTTTGCTTGGTTCCGTGCTTTTAAAAAGGGATTTCTTTTTAACCGATTCTCGCCCAACTATCATGGCGTCGGTTGTTTTTGTTGAGGGGCAGGTTGTGTATCCATTCTGCCGGGCTTTTCTGTTGCGCTGACAACCGGAGCAACGTTTTTCGCATTCTCGGCTTCTTTTCTTTGAAGCTCGAAAGCCGCATCGAACAGGGCGATGACGTTTGGTGCTTTTATCGTTTCGAGAAGCTTCCTGCCCGTAAGAGCGCCGCTGTCCAAGTCGATGTGACGGACGTCTAAAGATTTGGCGACGTCTTCCAAGGGACCGACGCGGGCCGCGATGGCCAGCATGTCGTCCATGAGCTTAATCATTCGGATCAAGACGTCAATTCGGGAGCCGTCCAAGGCTTCTTGCGGGACGTTGTGCCCCATGTTTTTCGCCGTAGAGAGCAGCGTTAGGTCATACTCCGCGTTCCCGAACATGAGCTCATCTAGGTCTAACAAAGCCTTTTCTTCCAACGTGGCCCCTGCTTGGATTTTATTTAAGAGATCCGGGGAGATGCTGTTCTTAGATGCCTTAGTGATAGAGACAAGCAGAGCGATTTTGGGGTCGTTCGGTTCTTTAGTAGACATTTTTTCCTCCAAAGGCCGGGGGTAATTAACGAAGTGAAAGAAGGTTTCTAAAAAGCATGCGCGAGCCAATCCTTGGCCGGCAATCATGGCGTTGGTTGTTTTTGCCAGAGGGCAAGGCGTGCGTTCGTTCTGATGCGATTTTCCCCCGCAACGTTTTTCGCATTTTCGGCTTCTTTTCTTTGAAGCTCGAAAGCCGCATCGAACAGGGCGATGACGTTTGGGACTTCTATTTTTCTGAGAATCTTCCTGCCCACGCCGTCCCAGTCGATGGGCGGGACTTCTAAAAATTTGGCGACGGTTTCCAGAGGGACAATGCGGGCCGCGATGGCCAGCTCTTTGTCCATGATCTTAATCACTCGGATCAAGAGGTTAATTTGGGAGGCGTCCAAGGCTTCTTGTGAGACGTCGTGCCCGTATTTTTTATCCAGAGTGAGTAGCTTTAGGCCATAATTCGCTGCCAGGAAATGGAGCATATGATCCCTTAACTCTATCGTTTCTTTCAACGTGGCTACTGCGTAGATTTCTTTTAACAACGTCGGGGGAAGGCTATTAAAGGCCTCAACAATAGAGTCAAGCTGAGCGATTGTTGGGTCGTTCGGTTCTTTAGCAGACATTTTTTTCCTCCAAAGGCCGGGGGTAATTAAAAAAGTGATGCCCTAAAAACGCCATAAAAATTATCACAGGAGGCCTATAACACAGGCTTTATTGCATGGGCAATCCTTTCAAGGTTGCGTGCGTTTGGTTAACATCGCTCCTTGATTGCGTCGGCGGTGTTAAGGGTAAAACAAAGCGGTTTCCCAACCGCTTAAGAAGACGTAGGACAAAAGGCGGCTCGCGCGCTTTTGTCCCCACCGTCTTTTCTGTCGGATCGGCTCAGGGTGCCGCCAAGAGAGCGCGCATCACGGCGGCGGCCGACGAGGCGCTGGCATGGATGTCGTAGCCGCCTTCCAACACGACGATCGTCCGGCTCCGGCACTTTCTTTCGGCAACCGAGAGAAGGTCGGCCATAAGCCGAAAATAGTCGTCCGTTTCCAACGATTGGCAGCTCTTGTGGTCATTCTTGTGCGCGTCGAAACCGGCCGAGACGAAAAGGCAATCGAAGGCCTCTTGTTCCAATCTTCCCAACACAAGATCTTTCCATCGTTGAAGCCACGCCTCGCGCGGAAGATGGGGCTCCATGGGCACGTTCAAGATGTTGCCCGCGCCCGTTTCCTCCGCATAGCCCGATTCGGGCCACAGGGGAAGCTGGTGCGTGCTGCAGAAAAAGACGCTGGGGTCCTTTTCGAAAACGGCTTGGGTTCCGTTGCCGTGATGCAGATCGAAATCGACGATGGCGACGCGTCCGAGGTTGTATCGTTTTTGAGCGTAGCGCGCGCCGATGGCGATGTTGTTGAACACGCAAAACCCCATGGCCTTGTCGGGCAGGGCGTGGTGGCCGGGCGGCCGCACCGCACAGAACGCGTTGGTCGTTTTGCCGGTCAAGACGTCGTCGACGGCGCCCGTCACCGAACCGACGGCGTAAAGAACGGCGTCGCCGGACTTCGGGCACAGAACGGTGACCTCGCCTTCATCGTAATCGGAAACGACGTCGTTGACCTCGATTTCCCGATACCCGCTTTGGGGGACGGAGTCGAACACAAAGTCCACATAGGCGGGCGTGTGAACGAGAAGGATGTCCTCCTTGCGTCCCGGCGCGACGGCGGGCCATCTCACGTCCTTGAAGGATGGGTCCTTCAAGGCCATGACGATTTCCTTCAAGCGTGCCGAGCGTTCCGAATGATTCACGCCGGGGTCGTGATCCACACAATGGGGATCGTAATAGCACGAAGTTGTCATAGCGGTTCAGCCGACGTTCTTAGACGGCGCTCCCTGAGTTGAGACGTGGGACGGAGGCTTTCGTGGCGGGTCTTCTCGGCCACGGCGGCAAGCGCGTCTCCGGAAAGACGGCGGACGACCATGGGATCGTTGCCGTACGACAAAGGTTCCATGCCGTACTGCCCCAGAACGGGCGTCCAAAAAGAGGTGTCGGCATTATCGATGGTGAAATCGACATGGCCGTCCCACATTTTTTGCCGTTGAGCCTCGGCGAAATAGTCGAGGATCGAACGGGCAAGAGCCGGATCGTCTCTTTTCAGGGCTACGCGTTCCAGATGAAGGCCGCTTGTCGTCCTGAACGTTGAGTAGTTCCGGTACGCGACGGCGGCGCCGACGATCTCGCGGTCGCACGTTTCCGCGACCGCCATGACGAAGTCCCGGTTCACAAGAGCGCGGCCGGACAGGGGCGTGTGTTGGCAGGAGAAACACGCGGCGACCGCCTCGCTGTCCGCAGGTGTCATGCGACGAACGGTGTAGGGTTCCGCGCCCTCGTCGTCGCGTGGCTCCCGCTCCATCAGACCGAACGTGCGCCAGGTATGCCTGTTTTCAAACCGCTCGGCTTTCAGCCCGTCGTAAAAGGCTTGGGCTACATGGTTGCTGTGTGCGCACTCCCATGAAATGTAGGACACGCCCCGTCGCTGCGCCAGTTGAGCCAGTGCCGACATGGCGAACGATCCGATGCCGTGACCACGCTCGGCCTTTGTGGTGACGATGTCCTCAAGATACAGCCCTTCGCCCATCCTGCTGACGCAGGAGGTATAAGTCACGGCGGCCAACGGCTTTTGCGTGGCGTCGTCAACGACAAGAAAGGCGTTGATGCCGTCGGGGGCGCCCACCGCGTTCCACAACGTGTCGATTTCTTCGCGGCTCTTTGTCGTGCTGGCCGAATGTTGGGCGGCTTGTTCGCAGATCAGGGCGGAAAAAGCCTCCTTGTACGCTTCGGTGACGGGCTGGACCGCCAAGGACGTGCGCGTCCGTTCTTGAGGGGCAAAGACGCGGAAAGAACAACTTTCCATAATAATCTCCAAAAAATTTTGTAAGGGGTGCCGATATACGGTCTAAACGGGGCTCAAAAGCTGGTGCCCGACAGGAAGGCGGCGCGTGTCAAGAACGGGCCGCCTACCGTTTTTTGGAGGGTTTTTTCGCGGCGTTGACAGAGGCGTCGATACCGAAAGCCGACGCAGCCGCAGAGCTGAGGGAAAAATCGACGGACGCCGCGTTCCACACGCATCCCCGCCCGTCGCCTTCTTGAGGACGAGGCTCAGCAGAGAGTGATTCCGTGTGAAACAAAATTAACATGTCAAAACGTCTAACGTCCTTATTTTCAAGAAATTTTTATCATGGTGCGCCTTTTTCTGTCAAATACTATCATAAAAGTCCGAGAGAAAAGCCGGACGGCGCGCGCCGAATTTTTGTTTTGTCCATTCGAGATAGATCCTTAAAAGGAAAAAGCGCGCGTGTTGTCGACCCCCACGCGGTGCCGAGGGATTTGAGGCAAACGGAAGGCTGTTGCGATGAGCCATCATTCTTGTTCCGGAAGCAACGTGTTGTCCCATCCGCGTCGCGGTCTTTACGGCGTGGCCGCCTTTTTCTTTATCGTTCTTGTGATGTGGCCCCTTTTCAAGGAGTTTGCGGTTTTTCAAGACGAAGGACGATCGTATTGGCTTTGGGCCGGCATAACGGAGATGGATCTTCCGGCGGGGAGCGTTGATGCCCTCTATATCTATCAGGGCGTGATCGAGAATCGTTCGGGGGAGGTGAGGTACAGCCGACACGGTCTTTTTCCATTTCCCCTGCGGAAAGGAAAAAAGGTTTACCTTGTTTTCCGGCAGGAGGGCGATTGGCCCGAGGCTCGAGCCATGGCCGCTCTTTACGAAGAAACGGCCTCGGCTTGGCGACGCCACGCCGTGAACGTTCGAGGACTTCAAATCGACGCGGACGTTCCAACCTCAAAGCTCGAAGCCTACGGCCGTTATATCGAAGCGCTTCGAGCCGCCCTGCCGCAAACAGAAGGGCTTAGCGTGACGGGTCTTTGCGACTGGATCGTTCGCGGCGATCCCGCCGCTTTGCGCCGGCTCGCGACGGTGGCGGACGGGATTGTCTTTCAATTCTATCGCGGACGAAGGCCCCTTGCCGACGAAGCCTTTTATGCCAACGCCCTTAAGAAGGCCAATTATCCTTTTCAGATAGGATTGCTTGAAAAAGGCGGGATTTCGAACGCCGTTGCGGGTCTTAAAACGAACCCTTACTATAAAGGCGTGGTCTTTTTTATTCAGAAAGAAGGCGCCCCATGAAACGCATTCTTCCCGTCCTTTCTCTTGTGGCGTTTCTTGCCATGGGAGCGCAGGCCTTCGCCTGTTACGGCCCTTTCCCACCCGTTTACGATGCTCCGCCCTATATCGATCCGGACTATCGCCCCTTGACGGACTATGTTTCTTACAGCCCCAAGACAAAGTTTGTGCTTCTCATGAAGGACGACGCGCCGTCGTTCGAGGGGCATCTTGATTTTGGCTTTAAGTTTGACTGGACTCGGGAGGATGGCTCTTGGGACCGGGCCGGCTTCATCGACCGCGTGCTTCAACGCTATCGCGACGAAATCGCAGGCCTTCTGAAGTCCAAAAATATTGAGGACAAAAGTCTGGAGCTTTTTAAGAAGGACGATGGGTGGGATAGGGGCTGCTCGCGAAGCATGATCGATCGATACGCTTCTTTTTTGCGGGCCGTTTTCGCCGACCCCGCCGTGACGGGCGGGTACGACTTGTTCGTTGACGCAAGGCAAAAAATTCCCGCCGTTTGCAAAAGTCCCCGCGCCTCGACGGCGGCGGAGGATCTGGCGGCTTTGAAAAAGATGCCCGGAACAGGCTTGTATCCGTTGTATTTGGAAGCGACGCAGGCTCTTTATAAAAAAGATTTCGACAAGGCCCTGAAAGGGTTCAGGGAACTCGCCGCGCGGCAACGACCGTCGTCCTGGCTTCATCAGGCGGCTCTTTACATGATTGCCCGTACGGAACTGGTCGCTGCGCAAGCCCCATGGGACGGCTATCGCAGAGAGGGTGTCGATCAACAACGGCTGAGCGCGGCGAAAAGAGATTTCGAGGCCTATGTCGCCCAGTATCCGTCCGGACTTTATGCGAAAAGCGCGCGTGGGATCCAACGGAAAATCATGTTTTTGGCGGACGACCAGGCTTCGCTAGATGACGCTGTTGCCGCTTACTTCAACAATGTGTTCGCGGATTTTCCGCCCTCTTCCGAGGCGGCGATCCGTCGGAGCGCCGAGGCCTTCGCCGAATACAAGAACTTCCATAAAGGGGCACCCTCTCCCGAGAAAGACAGCCTTTTTGCGCTGGCGTACAAGCTTTTCCGTTCGAAAGAGGGGGTGCCTGAAGAGTGGTGGTCCGCTGCCGCGGACGCGTTACAAAAAAGAGAGGACCGCGCGACGCGGCCCGCGTTGTTTCGCTTTGTCCAGGCGTACCTTCTTTTCCGTCAGAAAGAGTATGACGCGTTGCTGAAACGGACTCCGCCCGAAGAGACGCTTCAAAACACGGTCCTCTCTTTGAGCACCGAAGTTTTGAGGGCGCGGGCCTTGGCGGGGAAAAACGACATTCCCGCCGCCATCGCGGCCTGGCGCCGCATCGCCTCCGTGGCGCACGACGATCAGTCGCAGCTTCAAATCGCGGCTCTTTATGCGAACGACGGGGACTTCGCGGGCCTTTTCGGAAAAGACTCCGGGATAACCAATCCAAACGTCCTTGCCGACTTCGCCGTCTTTGCCACGACGGAAGACGATCTCCGTTCGGTCTTGCGGGACGTCGAGCTCGCCGAGCCGACACGCACGGCGCTCGAACAGGCGTTGTTCCAAAAGCTCCTTCTCCGGCGCGACTATGCCAGCATGGCCGACCTCTATAAAAAAGCCAAGGGCCCCAAAGGGTACGCTTCCATCCGTGCCGCCGTCGAAACCTTGGCGCATGACCCCAACGATCCGGCAAGCCTGGTGGCTGTCGCCACCTATATGTATTATCACGCCCTGATGCCGAAGTCGTCCACCTACAGGGACTTAAGCTTAACGGACTCCGACGCCTTGGCCGAGCTGTCGCTCGCGTGCGTCCCGTGCCGCCGCTACCTTGAGAACAACGCGTCGTTCGTTCCGCCCATCCAGAACTTCCTTGATGCTGCGGCTTTTTTCGAGCGGACGGGAGAGCGCTCCGATGTCGAGGCCGAGGCCCTCCATCGCCTCATCGAATGCACCGAAGGCGTCGAGCGCAAGTGGATGTGCCAGTGGTATACGGAATCGGATTCCTCACAAACCAAGCGCCGCACCGCCAATCAGGGCGAAAAATGGTTTCGTCGTTTGCACAAGAGATATCCATCCTCGCCGTGGACGGCCAAAACGCCCCATTATTATCCGTGACGGCGGCTTGTCGCCCTTGAAGTCTGTTTTAAAGGGTCGTACACTGAAAAACACCGGAAATTGAAGGGGCTAGGCGTAATGACAGGAGCCGGCGACGGCCGGTTTTTCTTATCCTGTGTTTTGATCGCGGCACGCTCCACTGAACTTTTGGGATGGTCGTATGAAGATTCTTATCACAAGCGCGCTTCCCTATATCAACGGGATTAAGCATCTGGGGAACCTGGTGGGCTCGATATTGCCTGCCGATGTGTATGCCCGGTTTAACAGGCAGCGCGGCAACGAGGTTCTTTTCATCTGCGCAACCGACGAACACGGCACGCCTGCGGAACTGGCGGCGCAGGAGCAGAACATGCCCGTCGCCGCGTATTGCGACAGAATGCATAAAGTGCAGGCCGACATCTATGCCCAATTCGACATTTCGTTCGACGAATTCGGTCGCAGTTCGCATCCGGACAATCACGCGCTGACCAAGCATTTCTCGAAGAAACTGGAAGAGCACGGCCTGATCGAAGAACGCTCCATTCGTCAGCTCTACTCCGTTGACGACAAGCGGTATCTTCCCGACCGCTACGTTCAGGGGACGTGCCCCCACTGCGGTTATGAAAGGGCGCGGGGCGATCAATGCGAATCGTGCACGCGCGTTCTCGACCCGACGGATCTTGTCAATCCGCGTTCGGCCATTTCAGGCAGCACGAACCTTGAGATCCGCGAGACCAAGCATCTGTTCCTGAAACAATCAGCCATGGTCGAGCCGCTCGAAAAATGGATCGATTCGCATACCGACTGGCCCGACGTCGTGATCGGCATCGCGAAGAAATGGCTCAAGGAAGGGTTGGAGGATCGGTGCATCACACGCGACCTGAGTTGGGGCGTGTCGGTGGACCGTCCGGGATTCGAGGGCAAGGTCTACTACGTCTGGTTCGACGCGCCGATCGCCTATATCGCCACGACGAAAACGTGGTCGGACAAGGCTCCGAACGAACGGAATTGGCGCGACTGGTGGTGCGAGGGCCACGACGTGCGCTACTATCAATTTATGGCGAAGGACAACGTTCCCTTCCACACCATCAGCTTTCCCGCGACGTTGATCGGCAGCGGCGAGAACTGGAAAAAAGTCGACCAGCTCAAGGGATTGAACTGGCTGACGTATTACGGCGGGAAGTTTTCGACGAGCCAAAAGCGCGGGATCTTCACCGATGCGGCGCTTGAGGAGTTTCCCAGCGACTATTGGCGTTATTGGTTGATGGCGAATATTCCCGAAAGCGGGGATTCGTCGTTTTCGTTCGAAAAATTCGGCGAACAGGTCAACAAAGATCTGAACGGCGTTTTGGGCAACTTCGTCAACCGGATCACGAAATTCTGCGTCGCCAATTTCGGCGCGCACATTCCTGAGGGCGGTTCTTTCGGGCCCCACGAAGAGGAACTCGTCGCGGACCTTGAGGCGCTTATCAAGGAATACACGGACAATTTGACGGTGCCGGAGTATCGCAAGGCGATGGCGAGCTTGCGCGCGATCTGGGTCAAGGGAAACAACTACCTTGCCGCGGCCGCACCGTGGACGAGCATCAAGACGGACAAAGATGCCGCCGCCGTCGCGACGCGCGTGGCCTTGAATCTGTGCCGTCTTTTCGCGGTGCTGTCGGCACCCATTATTCCGGCGACCGCCGCCAAAATTCTGAAGGCGTTCGGCGAGGAGACGGCCGTTCCTTCCTGGCCGACAAGCGTTAGGGTTGCGCTCGATGCGCTCAAGCCCAAAACGCCTTTCGAGCCTATCCCCGTTCTATTCGAACGCATTCCGCCGGAACGGATCGAGGCGCTGACCGAAAAATACGGCGGCGGCGAATCCGGGCCGGTCGCCTGATATAAAAAGGGCCGCCGTGCGGCTACACGGATCTTAAGATGAGACGCAACGTTCTCGCCGCTTCCTGCGCCACGGGCGCCGAGGACGACCCGGATCTGAGTCGGAGGTGTTGCGCGGCCGCAAACGGAAGAGGATCGAGAACCGTGCAGTTTCCGGCCGTGGCCACGGCGCTCAGTTCATTGCCGTCCTGGGTTTGCATGTCGGCCCATGTCGAGCCATCGTCGGCCGACGTTTGAAACGTGATGGAGGCTTCGGTCCATTCGGAAGGCAAAGCAAGGCCAAACAGCCGAAGGCCGTGAAGATTGATGGGGGCCGAAAGCGAAGCCCCTTCGGCAAAGGTTGCCGGAAGCGTTTCGAGGGCACAGTACGAGTCTTGAAGCGACATGGCGTCGTCCTTTCCAATCCGATAAGTACGAAAAAGATGGAGAAAAAACGGCGGCGTCCACAAAAAAAGCCCCGGTCAACGACAGGGGCCAACGGTCAAAAGGACGCAAACCGCCGTGGAATTGTCAATACGTGATCCCAAGGAAAAAGTCAAGGGATTTTTCCCATTTTCTGAGCGGGCCTCTAAAAAGATGAGGCGACCGCGTCCGGCCTCGCCCCATTTTTTGAAAACGAAAATCTTAAGTTATCGCCCGATTGAGGAATAAGAAAAGCCGGTTTTGGCCATGTCGGCGGGTTTATAGATATTGCGAAGATCCACAAGAACCGGAGCCGCCATAACTTTTTGGGCCCGCTTAAAATCAAGCGCACGAAATTCATTCCATTCCGTCAAGATAACGGCCACCGAAGCCCCGGCCAACGCTTCGTACGTGTCTTTCGTCCACACAACGCCGGGTAAAAGCTTGGCCGCTTCTTTCATGGCCACGGGGTCGAAGGCTTGAACAAGCGCCCCCGCCTTTTGCAGCGCCGGAATGACATCCAGCGCGACGCTGTCGCGCATATCGTCCGTGTTCGGTTTGAAGGCCACGCCCAGCACGGCCACTTTTTTGCCTTTTACATTGCCGTCTGCGGCGGCGATAACGCGGTCGGCCATGGCCTTCTTGCGCTTGTTGTTGACGTCAATCACCGTTTCGACGATACGGATGGGCGAGCCCTTCTCCTGGGCGGTCTTGGTTAGCGCCAGCGTATCTTTGGGGAAGCATGAGCCGCCATAGCCCGGCCCGGCATGCAGAAATTTTTTGCCGATGCGCCCGTCAAGCCCGATGCCGCGTGCCACATCCTGCACGTTGGCGCCGACTTTTTCGCACAGGTCTGCGATTTCGTTGATAAACGTGATTTTCGTCGCCAAAAAGGCGTTGCCGGCATACTTCGTCATCTCGGACGATTCCAGCGTCGTTTGGACGATGGGCGTTTCGATCAGGTAAAGCGGACGGTAGAGGGCGCGCATGACCTCGGCGGCCTTGTCGCTGTCGGTGCCGAAGACGACGCGGTCGGGGCGCATGAAGTCGCCGATGGCCGAACCTTCGCGTAAGAATTCAGGGTTCGAGGCCACGGCAAAGTCAGCCTGCGGATTGGCCGCGCGAATTATTTTTTCAACCTCGCGGCCTGTGCCGATGGGAACGGTCGATTTTGTCACGACAACGGTGAAGTGGTCCGGGATAAGGTAGGCGGCGATATCTTTGGCCGCCTGATAAACATACGAAAGATCGGCATGGCCGTCTTCATGCCGCGTCGGCGTGCCCACCGCGATGAACACGGCGTCGGCGTCCGGTTCGCATTGGGATAGGCTCGTGGCAAACGTTAGGCGTCCCGCGGCGACGTTCTTTTTGACCAAAGCGTCCAAGCCCGGTTCAAAAATGGGGATGATCCCGTCATGCAGCCGTTTGATCTTTCCTTCGTCCGGATCAACACAGGTTACCGTAACGCCGAACTCCGCAAAACACGTTCCCGAAACAAGGCCGACGTATCCGGCTCCCAGCATGACGATCTTCATAGTCTCTTCCTTCCTTGTTTTTAAACGCGATGATAGGCTTTGTACCATTCGACGAAACGGGGGATGCCCTCTTGGATCGTCGTTGTTGGCGCATAGCCAAAATCTTCTGCGCTTGCCGTAATATCGGCAAAAGTCTCTTCGATATCGCCGGGTTGCATAGGGAGAAAGGTGTAAATGGCTTTCTTCCCCAAAGCCTTCTCGATCGCGCCGATATAGTCCATCAGGCGTTCGGATCGGGAATTGCCAAGATTATAAACACGGGTAGGCGTTTTGGCCACTTCTTTGAAGGGAAGATTCAAAACGCCGAGGATTCCGTGAACGATATCGTCAATGTACGTAAAATCGCGCCGCATGTTTCCGTTGTTGAAGACGGGGATGGGTTGTCCGGCGATAATTTTCGATGTGAACGAATAGGCGGCCATGTCCGGGCGGCCCCAAGGACCATAGACGGTGAAAAAGCGGAGCCCCGTGCACGGCATTTTATAAAGATGCGCAAACGTATAGGCCAAAAGCTCGTCGCTTCGTTTGGTGGCGGCATAAACAGAGATCGGTTGATCGACGGCATCGTCGGGAGAGAAGGGGATCTTGTCGTTGCCGCCGTAAACGGACGAGGAGCTGGCATAGATAAAGTGTTTGAGCTTGGGGAGACGTCGGGCCAGCTCGGCCATGACAACAAACCCCATGACATTGGATTCGACGTAGACAAAGGGGTTTTCGATCGAATAGCGGACGCCGGCCTGCGCGGCCAGATTCAGAACATGGGTCACGTCGCGGCAGGACGCCTCAAGGCCGAAAATCGCTTCTTTGTCGGCGATATTGTAGGGGTAAAACGAAAAAGACCCTTTCCCCATTTTTTGCAGACGTTCCAGCCGGGCTTTCTTGAGGCTGACGTCGTAGTAATCGTTCAGGTTGTCGATGCCGATTACGGACGAGCCCTGCGCCAGAAGCTTTTCGGCGACGGCGGCGCCAATAAATCCCGCCACGCCGGTTACAAGATCAGCCATGGTCGTTTTGCTCCTTTTCGTGCTCCTTAGACGCGGCGATAGGCGTCTTCAAGCCGAATGATATCATCTTCGCCGAAATAGTCGCCGGATTGAACTTCGATAAGATAAAGAGGCTCGGATCCATAATTTTCAAGGCGATGGACGGCCCCCAAGGGGATGTCCGTCGATTCGTTCGGGCCGATATGCAGGGTTTTGTCGTCGATCTGGACCTTTGCCGTTCCGTTCACAACAATCCAATGTTCGGCCCGGCGAAGGTGTTTTTGGAGGCTTAGCTTGCCGCCCGGTTTGACCATAATTTTTTTGACCTGAAACCGCGGGCCTTGGGCAAGGCTTTCATAAAAGCCCCACGGTCGCCAGACTTGGGCATGCTCGCGGCATTCGGGACGCCCCGCTTTTTTAAGCTGTGTGACCAGATCTTTGACCTCGTCCGCACGGTCTTTGGCTGCGACCAGAAGGGCGTCCGCCGTATCGACAATCACCATATTATTCAATCCGATCGCGGCAACAAGGCGTCCGTCGCTGCGAATATAGCTTTGTGCGGTGTCTTTCAGCAGAACGTCCCCTTCGATGACGTTCCCTTTTCCGTCTTTTTGGCCGATCGCCCAAAGGGCCGGCCACCCGCCAATATCGCTCCATTTGAAAGACACGGGAAGGATTCCGACGCGGGCCGACTTTTCCATGACGGCGTAATCGACAGAAATATCGGGGGCTTGGGCGAACGTTTCTTTGTCGAGGCGCAAAAAATCCAGATCCGTTTTTCCGGCATCAAGCGCCGCTCGGCAGGCTTTGACGATCTCGGGATGGTATTTTCCTATTTCTTCCAAAAAGATATCGGCGCGGAAGACAAAAATTCCGGCATTCCAAAAGAACGTTCCCGCCTCAATATAGCTTTGGGCCGTGGCCTCGTCCGGTTTTTCTTTAAAGCGTTTGGCTTCGAAGATGCCTTCGGCCTCATTCACGGGGTCGCCCCGTTCGATGTAGCCGAAGCCTGTATGCGGGTGGATTGGCTTGATTCCCAAGGTCATTAACAGGCCTTGTTCCGCCGCTTGGGCCGCTTTATCGATGGCCTGCGCAAAAGCGGCTTGATCGGCGATAAAATGGTCGGCGGGCATGGCGACCAAGATCGTGTTTTGAGGGTCCTTGACCCATAACGCGGCCGCAGCCAAGGCGGGGGCCGTACTGCGGGGGACAGGTTCCAACACGAGGGCGGAGGGCGCGATCCCCACTTCCCGAAGTTGTTCGGCAACGAGAAAGCGTTGGCTGTCGCTGCATAAAACGAGCGGAGGCAGAACCGTTTTATTTTGGCTCAGACGCTGGGCGGTTTGTTGAAGAAGGGAAGCCGTTCCCACAAGGCGTTGGAGTTGTTTAGGATAATCGGATCGCGACACAGGCCAAAGCCGCGTTCCGGAACCGCCGGACAGGATGACGGGAAGAATCTTCATCGAACCCTCTGTTTTCAAAGCTTTCTTCGGCGCCAGAGAAGATAGAATCCTTTCGCGCCGCAAGTCCACGAGAAAAACCCGTTTCTTTTCGGCGTTGTTTTAACATAAGGCGTGTCGCGCGGGGCGCAAAAAAAACTCGGCCCCTTGGGAGCCGAGTTTCTATCGAAGAGCAGAGGGAAGGGTTATCCGAAGACCTTATCTTCTACGGTCGAGGCGCGCATTTCTTCAGGAAGCGTCATGCCGACTTCATAAGCGGCGCGAACAATGCGTTCGCCGATGCTGCCTGTCCGGGCTGCCGCCGCCGCATAGCTGGCCGGAGACCGGCGGATCGCGGCAATCGTTTTATCGAGGGCGACCAAATTGGTTTGATTGGTCATGGCGACTAAGCGCTCCAGGGTTTCGTCCGTGGTGCCAAAGGCGCTGTTGATATCGTAATTCTGAAACATGGTCTTTCCCTCGATTTGTGTTTTTGCATTGCTGCTCTTGATAAGGCTACTGTATCGACGAAAATTGAATCCGAGGTTAATTCGCCGCATTTTTTTCGAAAAAAAACGCTTGAAAAACTTCACTTTTTCTTTGTTTTTATTGACGAATTGTTAAGCTCAACCCCTCTAGAATCAATGCCGTCGATCACCAAAAAAGAAGGAATGACGCTATGTTTGGACCTGTTTCGTCGTTGGCTAGCGGCCTTCAGCAAAGCGTGGCACAAGTGACACAGGTCGCCGATCGCATGGTTAATGCTTCGTCAATGGGAAAAAATCTTGCCGAAGATATGGTGGCGTTGAAGTCGGCGGAGACGAATGTAAAGGCAGCCGCATGCACGTTTCGTCTCGAAAACGACTTAACGCAGCGTCTTGTCGATATTCTTGCCTAATCGACCCTCTGGCCGGGGCCTTTGTTTTGGGTTTTTCCTCTTCTTGTAAGGGGTTGCGCCCTATACTTTGAGCCGAGGGGGCCGTTTTTGCGAAGGGCGAGAGAACCTAATCCACTGTTTATAAAAGATTTTCTTGCAAAAAGAGGGGCTCTTCTTGACAGAAAGAGGAAGTTGTCCTTATGTACGGGACCTTCTTTTTCAAAAAGAAGAGGGTGTCCTTTGCTGCGGGAGCGAAACGCTCAAAAATCTCGCGTCTTTATTAAGGCGCTGGCCGCATGGCGGAGGGCGGTTCCCGGTCGCTGCTGCAGCGCCGGGATGCGGAGACGAGTTCCACTTTTAACTTTTATTGAAGAGCACACCTATGAAACTGTCTGTCAAAGGCAAACAAATCGACGTTGGCGATGCCCTGCGTTCTCATGTTCAGACCCATTTGGACGATATCGTCGGCCGTTATTTCGGCGAGACCTTGGAAGCAACGGTTACTTTTTCTAAGGACGCCCACTTGTTCCGGTCGGATATCCTTGTTTCGGGCGCGCGCGACGTTTTGCTGCAGAGCACCGCGTTTGCTGATCAGCCCTATGTCGCGTTCGATGGGGCTTTGTCTCGGTTGGCCGGGCGTTTGCGTCGCCATAAGACGAAGATCAAGCAAAAGCACCGCGACGCCAGTTTGGAAGAGGCGGACGCCTTGCTCGCCAGCGCTTTTGTCTTGACCGGCGATACGCAGGACGAGACCGAAGAAGAAGTCGGGGACAACCCCACGGTCGTCGCCGAAATGACGACGCCCATCGAAACGTTGACCGTCGGTGAGGCCGTTATGCGGCTGGATCTGGGCGATTTGCCCGCGTTGTTGTTTCGGAACCGCGCCCACGGCGGGCTGAACATGATCTACCGTCGTGCTGATGGCAACATCGGTTGGGTCGATCCTTCCGAGAAGGCAAAGGGTTAGACCTTGGAAAAGGAGGGGCCATGGCTCAAGGGTTGACGATGCGCGATGTTCTCTCGTCACAAGGGGTGGACGCCTCTCTGGATTCCGCAACGAAGAAAGATGTTCTCGAAGCTCTTTCGTCCTGCGCGGCCACGCTTCTTGGTGAAGACAAGTTTGCCATTTTCGACGTTCTTTGGGAACGCGAACGGCTCGGCACGACGGGCGTGGGGCAAGGAATTGCCATTCCTCACGGGCGCGTGGCCGGAATCAAAAAGGTCTTCGGCTTTTTTGCGCGGCTGAAGCAGCCGGTCGATTTCGAATCGATCGACGACAAGCCCGTTGATCTCGTCTTTCTGCTTTTATCGCCCGAAGATGCCGGGGCCGATCATCTCCACGCTTTGGCGACGATTTCGCGCCACTTGCGCGACCCGGCTCTTTGCGCGGCCCTTCGCCAGGCCAAGGATGCGGCTACGCTTTACAAAATTCTTACTCAGGACGTTCCGGCGCAGGCCGCCTAAAGTCTTTTCAATGAGATAGGCGCTCTTGTCCCACGCGTGGCGGCCTTCATCGTTTTAACGGTCTTGGAACAAGGTCTTTAGTAAAAGCGGCTTCGGTTCTAATCAGGCTGTTCGCTTTTCCTCAAGCGGCCAGCGTGGCCGTGCGGCGACATCGAAACCGTCCGACTCGCCGCGACGGAAGCGTTCCAGGCCGGCCCAAGCAACCATGACGCCGTTATCCGTGCACAACGAGGGCGGTGGCGCGGCGAAGGGGACCCCTTTTTCAAGAGCCAAGGATTCAAGGCGTGCGCGCAGGCATGCGTTCGAGGCCGCCCCTCCCGACGCGACGAGGGCCGTGATCCCTTGATTTTCTTTTCTTATTTGGTCCAGCGCGTGCCGGGTTCGATCGTCGATCGTGTCGGCAATGGCTTCTTGAAGGCTGGCGGCCATGTCCGAAACAAGGGGTGGGGTAAGCGTGCGTCCATGAAGTTGCGTGCGCACGGCGGTCTTAAGTCCGGAAAAGGAGAAATCGCACCCATCCCGCCCAAGCATGGGGCGCGGCAAGGCAAAGGCGCGCGGGTTTCCTTGGGATGCGGCGCGTTCGACGAGAGGGCCTCCGGGATAGCCGAGGCCCAGCATTTTTGCGACCTTGTCGAAACACTCGCCCACGGCATCGTCAATCGTGCGGCCCAAGAGCCGGTAATTCCCAATGCCGCGAACCAGCAAAAGCTGGCAATGCCCACCGGATAGGAGCAACAGCAGATAGGGAAACGCCACGTCGTGCGTTAAGCGTGCCATGAGGGCATGCGCTTCCAAATGATTGATGGCCAGAAAGGGACGCTTCTGAACGGCGGCAAGGGCTTTTCCTACCATGGATCCGACCATCACGCCGCCGATAAGTCCCGGCCCTGTTGTGGCGGCGACGGCATCCAGATCTTTCAAGGAAAGGCCCGCTTTTGCGAGCGCTTCTTCGAGAACGGCGTCGATCACGTCCAGATGCGCCCGCGCGGCGATTTCGGGAACGACGCCGCCGTAAGGCTTGTGCTGTTGAAGCTGGGACGCGACAACGTTGGCTCGGATTGTACGCGTTTCGTCGACGATGCCGACGCCTGTATCATCGCAACTGGTTTCGATTCCAAGGACGAGCATAAAGAACGTTTCATTCAAGCGGTAAAGGGTTTCTCTCTGTCTCTTATAGACCGGGCGTTCCCTAAAAAACAACGGCAAGCCCCCTTGATTGTAAGAACCGAATCTTATGGTTGGTCCGAACGCTTTCGGCTTTTAGTCGCTTTCCGGACGAGGAGGCCTCGCAACTTTTGATGGTTGGGGGTGAGAAAGAGCCTTTTTACGGAAAAGAAGGCTAATCCACGGGGAAATAAGAAGAAAGATGATACCTTAAGATGGAGGGTAAGCGATTTGGGCCGACAATAAGAAAAGGTATTTTTCGAGGGGGAACCCCTTTTTTATTAGCCCGTCAGAACGATATAGGATATTTTGAGACCGTAAGGATTGTGGGCTATGTTGTCACAAAATCTTGAAAAAACCATCCGCCGTGCCTTAACGATCGCCAGTCAGCGCCGCCACGAATATGCGACGCTTGAACATCTGCTTCTCTCTTTGGCTGAGGATCCGGACGCTCTTTCCGTTTTGTGTGCCTGTGAAGTGGATTTGGAGCTTTTACGCGCGGATCTCCTCAATCATATTGAAACAGAGTTTCCGGAGATGGGTTTGGATACGGGCGTTTCCGATGCCAAGCCTACGGAGGGTTTCCAACGGGTCATTCAACGGGCCATCATCCATGTGCAGTCGGCAGGCTGTGAGGATGTGACGGGCGCGAACGTTCTTGTGTCCCTGTTTTCCGAGAGGGAAAGTTATGCCGTCTATTTTCTTCAAGGACAGAATATGTCCCGCTTCGATGCCGTCAACTATCTCTCCCACGGAATTGCCAAAGCGGACGATCTTGCGGAGGCCGAAAGCGAGGAAAGCGCTGCAGCAGACGGCGGCGGGGCCAAGCCGGGCGCGCTTCAACGCTATTGCGTCAACCTGAACGCCAAGGCGCAGGAAGGCGGCATCGATCCCCTGATCGGTCGCGGCGAAGAGATTGACCGGACCATCCAAATTCTTTGTCGCCGCCAAAAAAACAACCCCCTTTATGTCGGCGATCCCGGCGTCGGTAAAACCGCGCTGGCCGAAGGCTTGGCTCGGCGCATCGTGTTGGGTGAGGTGCCGGATGTTTTAAAAGAGGCTACGGTTTTTGCCCTCGACATGGGGCTGCTTGTGGCCGGAACGCGCTATCGCGGCGACTTTGAGAGCCGGGTCAAAGGCGTTTTGAAAGAGATGAAGGCCGTGACGGGCGCGATCCTTTTTATTGATGAGATTCATACGATAATAGGCGCCGGGGCGACGTCGTCGGGGACGTTGGACGCCTCGAACCTTCTCAAACCGGCCTTGGCGTCGGGGGCGTTGCGATGCCTTGGTTCGACGACCTATAAGGAATTCCGGAACGTTTTCGAAAAGGATCACGCCTTGGCACGGCGGTTCCAAAAGGTGGATGTTCGCGAGCCTTCCGTCGAAGACGCGGTCAAAATCCTTATGGGCCTGAAGCCGGTTTATGAAGCGCATCATAACGTGCGATTCACGGACGAAGCGGTGCGCGCGGCGGTCGATCTTTCGGCGCGCTATATTCACGATCGCAAGCTTCCCGACAAGGCGATTGACGTGATGGACGAAGCGGGCGCGTCGCAGATGCTTCTGCCCGAAGACAAACGCCGCGAGGTTCTGGGCGTCGACACGATCGAGGCGATCGTGGCCACCATGGCGCGCGTTCCGCCGAAGACCGTGGGCGCGGACGATCGGGCGACGCTTCGAACGCTCGAACGAGACCTGAAAACGCTTGTATTCGGGCAGGATCCCGCCATCGAGGCTTTGGTTTCGGCGATCAAGCTGGCGCGCGCGGGGCTGCGCGAACCGGAGAAGCCAATCGGCAGCTATCTGTTTTCGGGCCCCACGGGCGTGGGCAAGACCGAGGTGGCGCGGCAGTTGGCGGCAAGCTTGGGCGTGCCGATGTCGCGTTTCGACATGTCCGAATATATGGAAAAACACAGCCTGTCCCGTCTGATCGGCGCGCCGCCGGGCTATGTCGGATTCGAGCAGGGCGGCCTTTTGACCGATGCCGTCGATCAGCAGCCCCACTGCGTGCTGTTGCTGGACGAAATCGAAAAAGCGCATCCCGATCTTTTCAGCCTTTTGCTTCAGGTCATGGATCATGGCTTTTTGACCGACCATAACGGCAAGAGGGTCTCTTTCCGTAACGCCATCCTTATCATGACGACCAACGCGGGCGCGGCCGAGATGGCGAGGCCGCCTATGGGCTTTTTGCGCGACGGTCGTGAAGGCGAAGATAACGCCGCGATTGACAAACTGTTTTCGCCGGAGTTCCGCAATCGGCTTGATGCGGCCATCGGCTTTGCGCCGCTTTCGCGCGCGACGGTCGAGCGTGTGGTTGAAAAATTCGTTCTTCAACTCGAGGGGCAGCTTAGCGAGCGCGGCGTCACGCTCAGCCTGACGCCCGCGGCGCGCGCGTGGCTCGGAACAAAAGGCTATGATCCCCTCTATGGAGCAAGACCTCTTGCTCGGGTCATTCAGGAACATGTGAAAAAACCGCTGGCCGACGAGCTTCTGTTCGGCCGCCTGCAAAAAGGTGGCGCCGTGACGGTCGCTTTGCGCGGGGACGGCCAAGGCCTGATGTTCGACATTATGGGCGAGGGCGAGGCCATTACGCCTGTCGTCCCTTCGAAAAAAACAGAAGAGATTATTTCACGCTGATTCAGGCGGCGCTTAAAATTTGGGCAAGAAGGGCAAGAGCTTTTCCTTTCGGGTCATACCAGAAATCAGCATGGCCGCTATCGCCTACGTTCCGTATCTCGGCTTTCGGATTAAGTTCTTTCAACCGCATCACATGCCCCAACGAATAATCCCAATTGCTTGTGATGATGGTCATGGGCGGAAACGCTGTGAAGTCCTGATGAAGAAGGGAGAAAGAACGGATGGGTTGGGTTTCGTTGACGAAGGGCTGGAAAAACAACCAATCGATAAAGGACTTATTGACGATGGGGTCTTTGGGGTTCCCTTCGATGGCGTCGCCGACATCCAGGGCCGGAAAGGGAAGCAACAGCTTTGTGGGGGTGGGGATGTTTTTTGTCAGCACGTTTTTTGTTACATGCAGCGCGAGATAACCTCCAGAGCTGTAGCCGCCTAACGCGATGTTGCTCGTGTCGATGTTCAGGCCTAAAGCGCGACCGTCCCCGACAAGCTTTTCATAGGCTTTTGTCGTTGCGTTTATTTGTGTGGACAGGCTTGCTTCGGGAGAAAGCGGATATTTAAAAGCCGCAATGGGCCGCCCCGACAGGGCGCATAGTTTTTTGCAGATCACACCGAAAATGGCCGCGTTCATGCCGACAAAACTGGCGGGCAAATAGATATAGATGGGTTGAGGCGCCTGTGTTTCAAAATTCGGTTTATAGAGATAAAGGTCCAAAGACGGGACAAAATCAGGGATATGTTGCGTTGAAACCCGCTCTTCTTGAGGGCACGGCAGCAAGCCCGCGCCTTCGTCTATCTTTCCTTTAGCCCCGTCGGCAAGAAAGGATCGGTACCGCTCCACCGTATATTGGGGCGTTAACGTTCTTAACGCCGATGTCCGGAGAAAACGCGCGAGATTCCGTATGCCGTCAGCGTCGTTTACAAATCGAGTATAGGGAAAAGAAGAATCGGGCTCTTCAAAAACGGCTCTAAGCGCGGCTTCGGTTTGACGCCGTTTTGCAATAACGTGATCGGTCGCGTCGACCCAAACGAACGTTGCCGCTGGAAAGGCCTTGAGAAAGATCTGTCTGTCGCTGTCTTTGGGGAGGGTCTGAGCGAAGACGACGTTTTCTTCCGAGGCGAGAAGCTTTTTTGTTTTCTCGACAAAATGGCTGTAAAGCCGCACGCGCATTTCCGTTGTGACCGGTTGGCCTGCTACGAGGGCATCTTTCACGTCTTGTGTGAGGTCTGAATCGCCATCGTAAAAATGAAACCCCATGCTTTTGCCGATCTGCTGTCCGACAAAGGTTTTCCCAGACCCGCTTGGGCCGAAAACGATAATGATTTGCGGGGTGGGGACAGGTGCGCTCATTAAAAAATCCTAAGCTTGCACGAAAAGGGCCCTGCTTTGCAGGACATTCCGCACTTTTTTGTTTGACTGGACCAAGTCCATCGCAAGTTTAGCTCAAGAGAAGGCCCGATCCAAGGGGAACGAGCCCTGCTTTGCCATGCCCCTTTGCCATTCTGTGACTTCGGCCTTGTTTCGCGGTCAATCAGAAGGCCCCTAGCAAATGATCTTGCGTGCATATGCTTGTTCATGCATAATCGATCCATGAATCAGACAATCAAAGTCCTCTCCGCTCTTGCCGAACCGACACGCTTTGACGCTTTGCGTCTTATGTGGGACGGGCGGGAGCATTGCGTGTGCGAACTCATGGACGTTCTGGACAAGGGCCAGTCCACCATGTCGCGTCATATGACCGCTCTGAAGAAAGTCGGCCTTGTTGTGGATCGGCGCGATGCCCAATGGGTGCGCTATCGCCGCAATCCGGATCTGTCCAAAAAGCTTATTGCGCTTGTTGACGCGGCCCTTAGCCTTGAAAAACCCTCCAAAAGGAAATGTCCATGAAGTGCCGATGCCAGTCCGAACCGACTATTATAAAAGAATCCACCGACAAAAACGCTTCGCCGCGTTGGATCGCGGCAACGCTTTTGGGGGTTGCGCTTTGGGTCGTTCTTTATGCGCAGCTCGCCCCTTTTTCGGAATGGATTGTTTCGTTGTTTCCTTTAGAAAAGGGAACGCGTCTGAGCGAGGCGCTGACCTTCTTCTTTTACGATACGCCGAAGGTTTTAATGCTGCTGGCGCTCATCGTTTTTGCGATGGGCATTATCCGCAGCTTTTTCTCGCCGGAACGCACACGTGCTTTGCTGGCGGGCAAGAATGAAGGCCTTGGCAATATTGCCGCCGCCTGTCTTGGGATCGTGACGCCGTTCTGTTCATGCTCGGCCGTTCCCTTGTTTATCGGTTTCGTATCGGCAGGCGTTCCGTTAGGCGTGACGTTTTCCTTTCTGATTTCCGCGCCGATGGTGAATGAAGTTGCGCTTGGTTTGCTTTTCGGGCTTGTCGGCTGGAAGATTGCGATGGCTTATCTGGGCTTGGGCCTCGGCGTGGCTATTGCGGCGGGATGGGTTATTGGCCGTTTTCATCTCGAAGATTGGCTTGAAGATTGGGTGAAGAACGCCCGCGCCGGAGCCGTCAATCCGTCCTCCGAAAAACTGACGGCGGTTGACCGCATCAAGGAAGGGCTCGCGGCGGTACGCGAGATCGTCGGCAAAGTCTGGCCGTGGATGATTGCGGGCATTGCCGCCGGAGCCTTCATCCATGGTTATGCCCCGGCCGAGCTGTTGGCCTCCATTATGGGCAAGGGTGCGTGGTGGACGGTTCCTTCCGCCGTTCTGATCGGCGTTCCTATGTACTCGAACGCGGCAGGGATTATTCCGGTCGTTGAGGCCTTGCTTGGCAAAGGCGCGGCGTT
Organism: Alphaproteobacteria bacterium; assembly: GCA_028690155.1. Taxonomy (GTDB): domain Bacteria; phylum Pseudomonadota; class Alphaproteobacteria; order UBA9219; family UBA9219; genus CAIXLI01. The sequence continues at coordinate 242,542 of JAQVBU010000001.1, forward strand.
GGGGACGGTGCTGGCTTTCATGATGTCGGTGATAGCGCTGTCTCTTCCTGAATTCATTATTCTGCGCAAGGTTCTGTCGTTGCGCCTTTTGGTCGTTTATTTCAGCGTTGTCGCCTGCGGCATTTTAACTGTTGGCTATCTTTTCAACGCCGTGTTCGGGTGATCTGTTATGCACACACAGCCCCATACGCATCGGCCGCAAAAGGATTTGAACGCCGCCTTCAAATGGGCTGTAGCGCTGAATATGGGCTATGTGTTGGTTGAGGCGGGATCGGGCCTTGCGTCGGACTCTCTCGCCTTGTTGGCCGATGCTGCACATAATTTGACGGATGTGGCCGGGCTCTTGATGGCTTGGGGCGCCGTCGTAGCGGCCAGACGTCCGGCTCATGGCCGCTTCACCTATGGCTATGGCCGCGCCACCATCCTTGCGGCCTTGGCCAATGCCATCGTGATCATGCTGGGCGTTGGGGCCGTGGTTTGGGAAGCTGTCCATCGCTTTTCACAACCCGTGGATGTCTCGGCGGGATTCGTCATGAGTATCGCTGCGCTGGGCATTGTTATCAATGCGGGAACGGCGCTTTCGTTTCGTAACGATCGCCACGACGATCTGAATGCCGAAGGCGCGTTCCTGCATATGATGACCGATGCCGCTGTGTCGCTTGGCGTCGTTCTGGGCGGTGTCGTCGTCTTCTTCACAGGCTGGGCATGGGTTGATCCCGTCATGGCCATCGGGGTCAGCTTGATGGTCGCGGTGTCTGCTTATGGCCTTTTGAAATCCTCTCTTTGCCTGACGTTGGATGGCGTTCCCTCTTCGGTGGATCGTGAGGCGGTTAACGCGTGGCTGGAAAAGCAAACGGGCGTTGAGGCCGTTCACGACCTTCATATTTGGGCCCTCAGCACAACCAAAAACGCATTGACCGCACATCTTATCATGCCGCAAGGCCAGCTGAACGACGGGTTTCTGGGATCGATCACCGAACAGTTGGAAGAGCATTTCAACATCCACCATGCGACGTTTCAGATTGAACCGTCGCTTTCGAGGTGCTGCCTATGCAGCCCCCATGACCAGCAGAACAGAAAGGAACATTCATGAAAATCCAAATCCTCGGCACCGGATGCTCGAAATGCAAAGCGCTGACCGAAGCCGCCGAACGCGCCGCCAAAGACCTTGGTTTTCCCTTCGAGATTGAAAAGGTCACAGACATCGAGGAAATCATGGCGTTCGGCGTGATGATGACCCCCGCATTGGTCGTCGATGGCGAGGTTAAGGCCGTCGGCAAAATCCCTGCCGCCGATGATATGAAGAAACTTCTTTCCGATGGGGCCAAATAACGGAGCGCCGAAACGACAAAAGGCGTGTGCATCTGTTCGGCGGCGCCACCCTTGATTTTTTCCTGCTCCGGCGCCGCCGATTTACGGCATTATTGCGATGGGCACGAAGAAGGCCGCCGTCGCCTACAACAGCCTTGATTCGCTTTTCTGCGGCATGGGAAGAACTCTAAGCTTTTTCGGTTGGTTGTGTGGCGTTCAGAGCGTTGTCAGAATCCCCGTGTTTTTTGAGAACGGACGGTCGGGACAATCCGAAAGAAACAACAAAAATCCGCGGGGACGACCCCGCTGATGCGCCCAATTGGAGCTATATCGAACTTTTCAGCGGCACACGTCGTGTTAATACGATGGTTGAATGGGGCGCAATTTTGAATAATTTTCAACCCGATCAGCCGACTATAATCGCCCCTGATTCGAGAAACGATCGAGCTCGGGTTCCAATCAGGATTTGAATTTAACAATTCAAGGCGTGGGATTTTTTGCCCTGTTCTTTTGTAAAACCGCCACGACCCGATCGACTTCTGGATTTGACCCCTTAACGTGATGGACGATCTCTTGCCCCGCAAATTTCTCTGCCAATAATATAGGAGGTTTATTAAACGTGCTATTGTCAAAAACCAAGAACATGTCCGCTTGATCTGCAAACCACTTTAGTTGTTCATGTGATTTATGATAACGTTCGATGACTTTAGAGACATCAACACCATGCCCACCTTTTTTTGCTCTGTCCTTTACGCGGCGTGCAGACAATTCAGGTGGATAAACGGAAACATAGATGAGGGCGAACTTGTACCCATTCTTTTTTGCCTCGAGAACGTCATCCCTGTATTTTGAAGAGGATAGAACGGTCTCAACGTAGAACGATTTCCCCGCAACTATGCTATTTTCCACTTCAGAATCTATCTGTTGGACGGCCATAAGATTCAATTCGGGAAGGGGTTTTTCTGGATATAATGCTCGAAGCTCTATTGTGCGCTCATCGGCATTTAGTTTTGTGAGAGTTTGTCCAAACAGATCTATGACAGAGTTTGTGATCGATGATTTACCTGCTCCATTGGGACCACCAACGATCAGCATCATCAATTTGGGCATATGAAATCCCTCGATGAAGTAGTTTCAGAGGTAAAAACTTATAACTCAAACTTTTCAACAAACGTTACTGTTCCGTCCGGGTTTTTTACTGCTAAGCGGCCATTGATCGTTCCGTGCGAATCTAAGCCAAGGCGATCATTCTCTTCTACGGCTTTCTGTTGAGCACAAGCTCCAGCCTTCATCCACAGAGACTTCCATGCTTCCGGATTGCTAAACGGATCCAATACAGCATTTCTTTCTTCTGCTGTCAGTTGTACTTTTTCTGCTTCCGGCATAGCCAAAGCCCCTCCATATACTACGGAAGGCATTATTATACTTTCAAAGGCCCGCGACAAACCTTTCGTTAAAGCAAAATTAACTATGTTAGGGGCGGCATCCATAAAAGATCCATAAATATGATATCGCTCTAGGGCTCAGGATGCCTTGAAACCCTTAAATATTCATTTAATAACCGGAACGTTTTTGCTGGAGGCAATCTATTTTGTTTATTATCAAGGCAAAAGGTTCTTTTAGCTTCTCGCCAGTAAAGCAAAAAGGGCGGTTTTTTTTCTTTCCTCTAGTCATTTCGGGGGTTCTCGAGGGCTCGTTGGAAAATCGCTCAATGGTTTGTGGCAGTTTGTGGCTCAAGCGTTTGGGCGCGGGCCGTCTATGCAGCCGTTCGCGCTTCCGGAGGCTTAGAAGAAACCCGAAAAAAGAATAGAAAACGAAAGAGACCCAAGCCGAGTCGAACGAACCTTTTGCCTCACTCAAGAAAAGACTGATGAAAGGGTGCTGACAGAAAAAAGTCGGCCGTTCTTGAAGAAGAGAACGAATGGCCGCGCCCTCTAAAACAAGAGCGTCCAAATCCCCCATGTTCTCATGGGTTCTGGTGCGGCCGAGAAGAATCGAACTTCCACGAGATTTCTCCCACAGCGACCTCAACGCTGCGCGTCTACCAGTTCCGCCACGGCCGCAGCGCAACACAGGCGCAAGCCAATAGCAGAAACATCCCTTCCCTATCAAGGGATTCCTCGCGATTTCCCCAAAAATTTTAAGAAGCCAGCAAGGCCGAGACGTTATCCGAGAAAACAGCCTTTATTCCCTGACCAAGAAGTTCTTTGGCTCTGGACGGGTTGTTGACGGTATGCGCCAGAATCGGGAACGGCGCGGCGTTGATTCTTTCAAGCCGTTCGGGCGTCAAGACGGTTTCGTTGAAGGATAGGGCGGACGCTTGGGTTAAAATGGCCATGCTTAGCCAGTTGTCGTCCCATTCGTTAAGAAAAAGGCTGCGCGGCCAATCCGGCCGAAGTTGGGCGGCGATCATAAGGGCATCCATATCGAAGCTTGAGACAAGCGGCGGCGGGGTTTCTTCCCCCCACGATTTCGACGCCTCGATCAAGGCGACCATGGCCGTCGCGCGGGTTCGGCCCGGGCTTGGGCGAAGCTCTAAGACCAAGCGCATCGAGGTTTTTGCGCAAAAAGACAGAAGGTCGAACAGGGTAAGCACCCGAACTTTCGAAAAGGTGGGGGAAAACCAAGACCCCGCATCAAGCCGTTGGATAATCGACCATGGCGTGTCCGCAACCGTGCCGGAACCGGACGTGGTTCTTTCAAGCGTGTCGTCGTGAAAAACGATCGGTATGCCGTCGGAGGTCAGCTTGACGTCGGCCTCGACCCATCGGCTTCCGGCCTGGTGGGCAGCGATAAAGGATTCAAGCGAATTTTCAGGCGCACACAAAGGGGCGCCTCGGTGGGCGATAACGGGGGGAGTGAAATCAATATGTTGAACGTCCATTACCACAATCGAAACCGCACACGAAAATCAAAAAAGCTCGCCTCCATACAAACTTTTTTTGTCAATGAAAAGCTTGTTCTTTTGCGCGAGCGTTCTTTTGCCGAGGCCAAACGCCCACACGCGTGCAGCTTGGCGTGGACTCGATTGTGACGCAACCCCTTTTCTTCACTGTAAAAAGACCTCACTTTTCCACCTTTACAGCACGGCGACCTTGACGGTATATTTCCCACGCCATGGTTGAGTGGAAACGTTTCTGCGCTTCAACGCTTGTTTGGAGTTCGGTTTTTTTATCCGGATGTGTCGCGGGACCCGATTTTTCACCGCCTCCATCTCCGGACATTTCGGCTTATGGCTACGACGCTTTGCCCGGCATGGCCGCCCGCGGGTCGACGTCTTTAGCGGCGGGCGAGGACATTCCCGCCCAGTGGTGGACCCTTTTTCACTCTAAGACCCTGAATGCGCTGATCGACCGCGCTGTTCGGGAGAACCCCGATCTGGCTTCGGCAGAGGTGGCTTTGCGTCGCGCGCGGACCAATGTTTCTTTAGGGGAAGCGGCCTTTATTCCAACCTTGAGTGGAAGCGTTTCGTCGTCATCCTCGCCGTCCGTGCCGCTTTATACGCTGCGCGACGCATCGGTCGCTGTATCGTACTCCCTTGACACATGGGGCGGCGTGCATCGATCGGTCGAATCGTTAAAGAAGAAAGTCAAGGATGCGCATTTCCTTCGCGACGCGGCATGCCTGATGTTGACCGGCAATGTGGTTACGCAGACCGCTACCGAGGCGTCCCTGCAAGCCCAAATTGCGGCCGCGCGCGAAATTGTGGCCGCGCGCGAAAAACTTTTGGGGCTCGCCCTGTTGCGCTTGAAGACAGGCGCTTTCCCCCAAAGCGCCGTTACGGATTCGCGCGCTTCCTTGGAGAAGGCGCGTGCGGCCTTAACCGGATTACAACATAGGCTTGTCGTCACGCGCCATGCGTTGTCGGCGTTGACGGGGCGGTCCTTGGAGAAAACGATTGGCCCGACCTTTTGGTTGAAGGATGAAGCTTCCCCCAAAAGCATTCCTTCGTCTTTGCCGTCCGAGCTTGTCGCTCAAAGGCCCGATGTGCGCGCGGCCCGCGCCGCGGTGGAAGAGACGGGCGCTATTCTCGGCGCGGCCGATGTGGCGACGTTGCCGTCGTTTGTTTTGACCGCCGAGACGGGGTCGGTGGAATCCCTTCTGAAGAAAGCGGATGAGCCGGAAAGCGGAATTTGGAATCAAAAAGGAAGTTTGGCGAAAACGCTTCTAGGGCCTGGCCACACGACCGGGCGAAATCTTGCGGCGTGGGACGCTTTCGACCGCGCGGCGCGTCGATACCGGAAAACGGTTTTATCCGCGCTGCAAGAGGTTGCGGATACGCTTCATGCCTTGAAAGTTGATGACCAAACGTTGGAAACGCGTCAAACCGCGCGTCGCGCCGCCGAGGAGGCGTTGAGAGAGGCCCAAACCCGTTTCGATACAAGCGCCGTCGGGTGGGAGACGCTGCTTGCGGCAAAACAGACCATGCAAAAGGCGCGGGCGGACGAATCGTCGGCTTTGGCCCAGCGGTATGCCGATACAGCGGCTCTTTTTGTGGCTCTTGGCGGGGGATGGTGGAGCCGATAACCGCCGACGTCGCCCCTGCTTTCCCCAAACCCCTTACCGAGCGAAAAACGGGCGCTTGGGGTGCTCCCCAAAGGCAAGGGTTAACAAAGTGGTAATATTGACAAGCTGTTTTGCGCACAAAATCAAGGGGTGTTTTCTCCGAGGCTTCATCCTAACACACTGAAAACTCAAAACTTTTTCAAAAACCTTCACGAATATTTAACATTTTAGATAAATAATAGAAACATTCGAGGAGCTTTTTAGAAAAATATTTTTATGGAGAAAAAAGATGTTTCTTTCTCGCTCAAGCATAGATGTTTTGAAGGACCTTATCGAAAACCGCCTCGCGATCATGAGCATCGGCGATCAGGACGATTTGCGTGAAAAGCTGACGTTGAAGCGGGCGTTGATCGAACTTCAAAACAACGGAGAAATTCCAGCCCATATTCTTGGTGACTTTGCTGATATTCCACGTCGTGGTCGCCGCCGTAAAGTCGGCTTGCTGCAAAGCGCTTAGGATTAAGTCCACGTGAGGGCCCCCGTGGGTGGGAGAGGCCTTTGCGGGTGCTCCTTAAAAAAGGCGAAAGGCACAGGCGGCGAGGGCGTTTTAGGGCTGACGTTTCATACATTGAGTGATACACTCGCCTTCCAAGGTGCGCGCCGCTTTAAGCGCCGCGTGCTTCCCTCGATCCTGTTGAGCCCCTTGTTTCCTATGAAAAAAGCCATCCTTTTTTTGTTGCCCTGCGTCGTGGCCTTCGCGGCCGCGCCGACGTTGGCCGCAAGCCCGACGGCGAACGAACTTCGCCTTTCCTCTCAAGAAGAAGAACTTCGCGCCCTCAACGGTCGGCTCGAGGAGATGGAGTTCTCGATTCACAAGTTGGATACGGCGATGCAGCGTCTTCAGAGCGACGTTGAGCAGCGTTTAAAGAAGATCGAGGCCCAAATTGAAACGACGACGCCTCTCGAAAAAGGCGCGGCGGAGGGCAAGACGGAAGGGACGCTAGGCGTCCTTAAGCTGCGTGACGGGAAGGTGACCGACTCTGTGAACCAGCCCAGCGCGCCGTCTCTTCCGCCGGTTTCCGAAGGCTATGGCCTAACGCCTCAAGAACAATATGAGCGGGCGTTTAATTTCCTTCGTGAGGCTAACTATAAAGAGGCGCAGGACGCATTCCGGGCTTTTATTGATAAAAACCCGAACGACAAACTTCTGGATAACGCCAAGTATTGGTACGCCGAAACGCTTTACGTGCGCGCCCGGTTTGAAGAGGCGGCCGTGGCTTTTGCGGACGCCTATCAACAAAACCCTAAAGGAGCCAAGGCGCCGGACAGCTTGTTGAAGCTTGGGATGTCGCTGGAGGCTTTGAAGAAAACGGGGGACGCGTGCGTAACCTTCAATGAATTGAAGAACAAGTATCCCAATGCCTCGCCCACCATTAAAACCCGGGCAAGGGAAGAGCGCGCGAAGCTGAAATGTCCGAACTAGCGTTGGCGGCGGAGGATTTTGCGCGCCTGATGGAGTCCTTTGACTCGGTCGCGCCGCGCGTGGCTTTGGCCGTGTCCGGCGGCCCCGACAGCATGGCCTTGGCTTTTTGCGCGCAACGATGGAGAAAGAGTTCCTGCGTGGCGTTGATTGTCGAACACGGCTTACGTGAAGAATCGGCTGAGGAAGCGGCTACAGTGCAGCGGCGGCTCAAAGCGATGGGCATCGACGCTGAGATTTTGCCGTGGCATCACGAGGACAGCCTTGTGCGTGTGCACGAAGCCGCGCGACGCGCTCGATACGACTTGTTGACCTCGGCATGCCGTCGTTTGGGGGCCGGGGATTTGTTGATGGCGCATCATAGGGGCGATCAGGCGGAAACCGTACTGATGCGCCTGGCCAAGGGAAGTGGGCTTGATGGCTTGGCGGGCATCGATCCGTGTCTTGTGCGCGACGGAATACGGATTCTTCGGCCTTTTCTGACGATTCCAAGAGCGCGGCTTGAGGCGACGTGCCGCGCCGCGAACATTGCGGTGGTGCATGATCCCAGCAACGCCTCGGAAAAGTACGCGCGCGGCCGGCTGCGCAAAGTGGCGCCTCTTTTGGAGCGCGAAGGGTTTACCGAGGATCGTTTGATCGCGTTGCGTACGCATGCACGCGACGCGCGCGAGGCGCTGGAGATTATGACGCGGGATTTTTTGGCGCGATCGGGACGTGTTTGTCCGGGTGGCGTCGTTTGTGTGGCGCGCGACGCTTTGGCGACCGCGCCGCGTGCGGTGGCGTTGCGGGCGTTACGCGCTTCTTTGCGCTATGTCCACGAGGGTCCTTATCCCCCGTCCTACGATGCGCTGGAGGCGTTGCTTGCGGCGGCATGGGGGGACGCGCCGACATGGGGGCGGACCGTTCATGGGTGCATGATTTCGGCCTCGAGTAAGTCCTTGCGTTTTTTCCGGGAATTGGCCGCTGTGAGCGAAAGGGTGCCGTTGTCAGCGGGGCAGTCGGTCTTGTGGGACGATCGATGGCTTGTCTCGTCGCGGACGCTCTCCGGCGTCGTGCGCCCTTTGGGCGTCGTTTCGCATGCGGTTTGTGATGCTGTGGCCCCAGACTTGCGCGCTCGCGTGCCTTGGGGTCGTGCGCGGGCAACGCTTCCGTCCTTGTGGGACGGCGATACGCTTTTGGCGGTGCCGTCTTTCGATTCCGCCGCGCCCCTAAGCGCGGTTTATGTAAAACAGACCTTTCCCTGAAGCGGAAAAATGATTTAAACTTGCGCTCCTCTTTCTGACTCGCCGACTGACTCTATGGCCTACGACGACCAAAAAAAATCTTCTTCCAATGGGATCCTTCTGGGAGGCCGGCTCGAGATTTTTCCTTCCAAGCCCCTTCCGGATCTCGATAGCCCCGGAGGCCCGGCTTTTGTGGCGCGCTTCCGTGGCGACGCCGCGTCGAGCCTTTACGCGATCGTGTGCGATTCCAAGATTCCGCCCCGCTTCGAATCGGTTCCCTCAATGCGGAACGTCGATAACCGTGGCGTGCTCCCCTTCGTGGAAGGCGGCGTCATACCGTGGAAAGGCGAATCAAACGCTTACGCGCTTGTGTATCAGAAACCGACCGCTCCGCGGATGATGACCTCGTTGGACGAAGTGCGCCCCCCTCTCGGCGAAGACGCGACAAATCGCTTCTTCATTGCGCCCATGATCGATGCGTTGATGACCCTTAGCAACATGGGCCTCGTTCACAACGCCATTCGGCCGACAAACATTTTTTGGCGCATTGGCACCGCATCGATCCCCCAGCTTGGCGAATGTCTGTCGTCTCCGGCGGGCTTTGGCCAGCCCGTTCTTTTCGAGCCGCCTTCTCGCGCGCGCGCCATGCCCTTTGGTCGGGGCGTGGGCGTTTATGCCGACGATTGCTACGCTTTCGGCATTACCTTGGCGCTCCTTGTTCTCGGGCGCAACCCGCTTCAAGGGCTGAGCGACAAGGAGATCATTGATCTTAAGCTGCAAAAAGGAAGCTTTGGCGCGGTGATCGGAAACAGCCGATTGTTGCCGACGCACATCGAAATTTTGCGAGGCCTTCTGGCCGATGACCCCGCGCAGCGGTGGACTCCAAACGATTTGGAGCAATGGCTTGGCGGGCGGCGCATGACGTTGAAGAGCTCGGACGCCGGCCGTCGTGCGTCGCGCCTTTTCTCCTTCCTTGGCAAAGAATACTGGCAGATCGCCCCGCTGGCCGAGGCCTTTGCGTCTAATCCATCCGAGGCGACGAAGGTTATTGAGAACGAATCGCTTAACAAATGGCTGCGCCGCGCGTTAAACGGCAACGACCTGGCCCACACGATTGAAGATGTCGTCAATGAGCTTAAACAAAGCGGCAAGGCGGCGCATTACGAAGACCAGTTGGTCGCTCAAGTCTGTATCATTCTCGATCATTCAGCCCCCATTCGATACCGGGGGTTGTCGGTGCTTCCGGCCGGCGTTCCTGCGCTTTTGGTCAATGCCCTTTCGGGGGGCTGCGACATTCAGGTCTTATCCGAGATTATCGCAGGGCCTTTCGTGTCGCTGTGGATTCACATGCAGGGCGAAAAGCGGACGGACTATGTCACGCTTGGGCAGATGTTCGATCGTATCCGTAATGTGATTGAAAAGGGCTCAATCGGGAACGGTATCGAGAGGGCTCTTTACGAATCGAATCCGGGCCTGCCTTGTCTCAGCCCTCTCGTGCGGGATCAGTTCGTCACGGCCCCCAAAAAACTTTTGGAAGCGCTCGAACGTGTGGCGGCGCGCGGCAATCAGGGGCGCGAGCCGATGGATCGGCACATCGCCGCTTTTCTTATTGTGCGCGAAAGACGAGGAAATTCCGCCTTTTCTTCATTGAGCGGCCCTGAAGATTTGTTGAATCGAAAGATGGCGCTTTTAACAGTTTTTGCTGAGCTTCAGTACAAGTATGGCCCGGAGAATCTGCCGCACCTTGCCTCGTGGCTTTCTTCCGTGGTCGATCCCGCTTTGCAGCGGTTTTTCAGCAAGACGTTGCGTGAGGCCAAAAAGAAACGCGCCAAGGATCTTGTCGCTGCGGGCGATTTGTCCGCTCTGCTTCAGCTTATCGACAATCCGGTTACGATCGAGAGGGATCAAAAAGACTTTATTGCGGCACGACTTCTTTATTTGAACATCCAAAAAGAAATTATCGGCCTTGAGGCGAAAAACAAGAACCGGGATGACATTGCGCGTAAGATCGGGCGTCCCACCGCCGTGACAATCAGCAGTTTTTTGGCGGTTGTCCTGATAAGCGCGGCGGTTTTGCGCGCCTTTTTCTCAGTTTTGATGCGTTAGAGCCGATCGTGATAAGGTTGGCGTCTTTTAACGACAACCGTTCACGTGAATCGGCTCGCTCATCAAACTAACGCCGATCGTGATAAGGTTGGCGTCTTTTAACGACAACCATTCACGTGAATCGGCTCGCTCATCAAACTAACGCCGATCGTGATAAGGTTGGCGTCTTTTAACGACAACCGTTCACGTGAATCGGCTCGCTCATCAAACTAACGCCGATCGTGATAAGGTTGGCGTCTTTTAACGACAACCATTCACGTGACCAAACGCCACAGGCGTTTGGCGCGTAGCAGGGCCAAAGCCCTGCGAAGTGCGAGCCTTGCGAGGATAAAAACAGGGCTAACACCTGTTTTTACAATAGGCTTGGCAATCAAAGAGCGGGTCGGATTTCGGCAGGATTAATCCCAATGGCCGGGCACAAAAGTCCATCCGTAAATGTGGCGGACCCAGCGGGCCGTCGTCCAGACGGCTGTGGGATGGGGTCGTTCCAATACAGCGCCGGGGATCCAGACAAACGAATCGCCGGTCCCCGGGGCCCAGTAGCCCGGTCGCCAGAATGTATTGATGGGGTCGGCGAGTTGAGGCAGAAGCGTTTCGGGCGTGCCCGGGGGTTCCGGATAAGTGCCAAGGGCTTCCTTGTACACAGGAATGTTTTGGCAAGCCCCGGTGAGAAGGACGCCGAGCAGAGCAGAGGGAAGAAGAAAGCGCGTCGCCGTCATTCCAAAATCGTTACGGTAAAGTTTTCGATAACAAGGTTTGCGAGAAGCTTCTCGGCCATAAGGGTCGCCGCGTCACGCGCGCGAGCCGGGTCCGTCTCTGCAAGGTCGAGAAGAATAACTTTGCCCGCGCGGACGTCGCGCACTCCCGAGAACCCAAGGGTGCCGAGCGCTTGGCCGATGGCTTTTCCTTGAGGATCGAGCACGCCTTCCTTGAGCATGACATCAACGCGGACTTTCATGATTTTTTCCCTTCCGGTTTGGCTGGGGTGGCCGATTCAGGCAGGATCCCCAAACGCCGAGCGACTTCTTGGTAGGCTTCTTCGACCCGTCCAAGATCGCAGCGAAAGCGATCCATGTCCATTTTTTCGTTTGTTTTAATGTCCCACAAACGGCAGTTATCGGGGCTGATTTCATCGGTGAGGACGATGCGAAGCTCGTCATTTTCCCAAAGACGGCCGAATTCAAGCCGGAAATCGACAAGCCGGACGCCAATGCCGAGGAACAGTCCGGACAGATAATCGTTGACGCGTAGCGAAAGCGCCATGATTTCATCAATCTCATAAGGGCTGGCCCAGCCGAATGCGGTGATGTGCTCGTCCGAGACGAGGGGGTCTTCGAGATCGTCTTTTTTATAATAGAATTCAACGATTGACCGTGGAAGGACCGAGCCTTCCGGCAGTCCAAGGCGCTGCGACAACGAACCCGCTACGACGTTGCGTACGACGACACGCAGGGGGATAATCTCCGCTTCTCGGATCAGCTGTTCGCGCATGTTCAGGCGGCGCACGAAATGCGTCGGCACGCCGATTTCGCCGAGTCGGCTCATCAGATATTCCGAGATGCGGTTATTCAGGACGCCTTTGCCTGTGATGGTGCCCTTTTTTTTGCTGTGCCAAGCAACGGTGTCGTCCTTGAAATATTGGACGAGCGTGCCGGGTTCAGGGCCTTCGTATAAGACCTTAGCCTTACCCTCGAAAATCCGGCGTCGGCGGCCCATGTGAAATCTCATGACGTTTAAACCATGTCAAAAACCAGCTCCGCGTGCATGCGGAACATCGCTGATTTTATAGCAAGACGGCTTTTTCAAAACAACGACTATAACTTTGGGCGTGCTTAATGCTATCAAGAGACAATTCAACGGGTTGATGGAGAGGTTAAGCATGTTTCGTTGGGCAACCCTTTTAGGGCTTCTGGGGTTGGCGGTGGCTACGGCCCTGATCGTGTGGAGCGGCCTTGATCTTGTCTTGCAGGCGTTAACGCAGGCGGGATGGGGCCTTGTGGTCGTCGCTCTTTATAACGTGATCCCCTTGGCGGTTTCCAGCGAAGGTTGGCGTGTTTTGGTTCCGGGAAAGACCCGCTTGTCTTCTTTGCGGTTTGTTTACGTTATGTGGGTTCGCGCCGCCGTCAACAATTTAATGCCCGTGGCACGTATCGGCGGCGAAATTGCCGCGGTGCGCCTTCTGACCGCGTACGGTATGCGCAAGAATGCCGCTATTGCCATCACGTTGGTGGAATTGACGTTGTCCGTTGTGGCGGTTTTTCTTTGCGTCGGCTTCGGCGTTGTGCTGTTTGCGTTTTATGTAAACGATGAAAACACGACGATGCAGTTGGGGTGGGGCCTCGTGGTGTCGGCGCCGTTGATCGCGGCGTTCGCGCTTGTCCAGAGAATCGGGTTTTTCGGTCTTTTGGCGCGTCTGTTCCGGTTGGCCTTTCGCGAGAAATGGCGCGCGATGGCTGTGGGGAGCGCCGCGGCACTCGACAGGGCGGTGAGTACGGTTTATCGCCGCCGTTGGCGCGTTCTTGTGTGTGGCGCGTCTCAATTTGCCGGGTGGGTTTTAGGGGCGGGCGAGATTTGGCTGGCGCTTTTTTTTGTGGGCCATCCTTTTTCGCTGTTGGAATCCTTTATGCTTGAATCGTTGATTCAGGGGGCCGCCAGCATGGCTTTTGCTGTGCCGGGCGCCTTAGGCGTGCAAGAGGCCGGTTTTCTGGTGTTCGGCGGCATGCTAGGGTTGCCCCGCGACGTTGCGGCGGCGTTGGCGGTCATTCGTCGGTGCCGCGATTTGATTTTTTATGCCCCGGCGCTTGTTGCTTGGCAGATCGAAGAAGGGAAAAAGTTGTTCGAACGATGATCGATCAAGATCTCGATAAGGCTCGGAAATTTTTTGCGCGAGACTGCACTTTTGTGCGCGCCGTCTCCGATCCTGCGCAGTTTCCGGACGCTGTGCGACCGGAAGTCGCTTTTGTTGGGCGCTCGAACGTCGGCAAGTCCTCCCTGATCAACGCGTTGACCGGGCGCAAGGGTTTGGCGCGGACTTCGAATACGCCCGGGCGGACACAGCAGATCATTTTCTTCGATCTTGAGCAAACGATGATGCTGGTCGATTTGCCCGGCTATGGATACGCCAAGACCTCTCTTGTCGAAAAGAAGCGCTGGGAAGGTTTGATCAAGGCCTATCTTAACAAACGCGAAACGTTGCGCGTGGTATGCCTTCTTCTCGACGGCAGGCATGAGGTCAAAGACAGCGATCTTGCCATGATGGATCAGCTGGATAAAGCGGCGGTTCTGTACAAGCTTATCCTGACCAAAATGGATCAGATCACCGACGCGGGCCGCGCGGCCCGTGTGGGCGAGGTTGACGCTCTTATCGCCAAGCACCCGGCGGCACTTGCCGGGGTTTTGGAAACAAGCGCAGCCAAAAAAAAGGGGCTTGAAGCCCTTCGTCTCTTTTTATGTCAACAGTGTGGTGTGCTTTAAACCACTACCAGCCACCGACTCGTTGAAGGCTCCCGGCAAGGGGAACGCTCGACCGAATGGCGGCGATCGGCATCATGTCGTCCTCGCGAAGGCGGCTTATGATGTCTTCCTCGCACGTAATGAGGACTTGGCCCAATGCGGTGATCGCGATCGAGGCGACTTTATCCTTTAGATCTTCTTCCTGAAGCCAACGGGAAACGTGGCCGACAAACGCTTCGGCTTGCGCACGGCGCACTTCGGCCTCTTTGCGGCGGGGAAGGTCTTCGTTTCCCGCCATCTGAAGCTCGATGAAATAACGATGTGTGTCTTCGTGCATAAAAAAACCACCTCGTTCAGGCCTTTTTCTTTATGTCGCTAAGACGCTTAAAAAACATTTAATATTAAGGTAATATGCAGACCTGTGCGCAGGGAAAAGACAAGTATGGTTAAGATTGTAAAAACCCCGACAGTTCAGAGCCTTGGTGCGGCGGCGCTTCATTACCTTGAACGGTACGCGGCGTCCGAGGCCTCGTTGCGTCGGGTTTTAGTCAATCGAATTCGTCGTGCGGCGTTAAGCCACGCGGCGTTTGCGGCGGATGATGCGCGCCAAGAAGAACTTTATCGCGCGATCGAGGTCCTTGTCGGCAAGTACAAAAAAATGGGCGTCATCAATGATGCGGCCTTTGCGGAAATGAAGGTCGGGAGTTTGCGGCGTCAGGGAAAATCGCGCCGGGCCATCGTTCAGAAGCTGGCGCAGCAAGGCGTGGCCGAGAGGCATGTGCGCCAGGCTTTGGCCGAGAAAGAAGAAGCGCTGGCGCCCGATGAAGGGGATTTGCAGGCGGCGCGGGTTTTGGCCAAGCGCCGGCGGTTGGGTGTGTTTCGAACGAAGCCGTGCTGCGATGATGCGGCGCGCAAGGATTTGGCCGCCTTGGCGCGCGCCGGCTTTTCTTTGGATGTCGCCCGCCGTGCGCTGGCGGGCGAGGAGGATTGATCATGCGGGCATCGTCTCCCAACGCGTGGGTGCCGTGGTTTGTCTTCGGCGTCGTGGTTATGGCGTTCGCGCTTCAGGGAACAAGCCCCCTCTTTACGTACCGGCTGGCCGGCCCGGATGATTTCATGCGCGCGCACGAGGTTATCCAGTTCTTGCAGGGGCAGGGCTGGTACGATCTTTCGGTTTCGCGGATGAGCCCCGATGCCGGAACCGTCGTGCACTGGTCGAGGCTTGTCGATCTTCCGCTCGCGCTTGTGGCTCTTCCGTTCATGCCGTTCGTCAGCGTGACGCAGGCTGTGTTGATTGCGGCGTTTCTCGTTCCTTTGGGGTGGCTGGTTCTTTTGCTGGTTTTGGTCCAGGCGAGCGCTGTGCCTTTTGTCGGAAAAGACCGGGCTTTTCTGGCCACGGTGTTCGTGCTTTTTGCGCCGGCGCTTCTCTTTTGCTTTACGCCGGGCCGGATCGATCATCACGGCGTGCAGGTTTTGATCGCCGGGTTCGGGAGCTGGGGGCTTTTGGCGTTGGCGCAGGGAAGGGAAAAGCCTTGGACGATGCCTCTTGTCGCGCTTGCTTTTGCTTGCGGCTTTTGGATCGGGGCCGAGATTGTGCCGTGGGTGTCCGTGTTCATCGCGGTTCTCGGCGCCTTGGCGGCGTTGGACCAGAGGGGGACTGTGGCGCGTCAAGGCGCCGTGTTTGGCGCTTTTTTGACGGGCTGGACGGTGCTCCTTCTTCCGGCGGCGTTGCCGTGGTCCGATCTCTTCCACAGCAGGGCGTTGTCGTGGTTTTCTCCGGCGTATGCGCTTTTCGCGGCCTTGGCGGGCGGCGCGTTGATCGCGGGGTTCGCGCTGGGGCGGCTTCTGGTCTCGCGGGGCGCCCGTTTTCTGCTTTACGTTCTTTTGGGGGTTGAGGCGGCCGGTCTTTTCTTTCTTATCGTTCCTCAGGCCGCTTTGGGGCCCTTTGCTAACTACGACTCCTTCAACGCCACACAGATGCTCGATCATATTTCCGAGGCGCAGCCGTTGGCCCGTTTCATGAAGGTCGATCCCTACAACACGGCCACGTGGCTGCCGGCGGGCCTTAACTTCATGCGGCGGATGCTTCTGCCGTGCCTTGCCTTGATCGTTTGTGTTGTCGGAGCAGCGCGGGCGAAGGGCGCGATGCGAAAAGTCTGGCTGGTTCAGACCGCTTTTCTGACGACGGCCCTCGTCGGAGCGTTTTTCTGGCAGGTCCGGCTTGAGCGGTTTATGCAGTTTTTCGCCCTTGCGCCGCTGACGTTTCTTCTGGTTTCGGGGCTGGCTTTCGCGCGGCGAAAGTTGACGGGTCGGCCTTTGTTCTGGGCCGAGATCGGCCTTTTCTCCGTTCTGGCTCCGTTGCCGATCATCGTGATTCCCTCCGTGATCGATCACAAGGCCTTTTATCCCGACATCATCCTTTTTCCTGCCACACGAGCGTTGACGACCTGCGATCTCGGACCGGTTTTGCCCGTTCTCAATGACCCCGACAGGGTGGGGCCTGTGCCGCGCACCATCATGAACACCGGCAACGACGGCCCCGAACTTCTTGTCAAGACCGACCATCGCGTTTTGGCCGGAAACTTCAATGTGCTGGCCAACAAGGACGCTTATGCTTTTTTCAGCGCGCTTGACGACACGGCGGCGCGGGCTGTTTTGGATAAGTGGGGAGCGGATGCCGTCCTGGTGTGTTCAAAGGCGCCGTTCATGTTTTGGGGCGAAGGCTATTACGACGAGCGCAGCCTCAGCTTGCAAAATGATGGAAAGGGCATGCTGAGAATGAAAAATACAAATAAAAAACAACCTCTTATTCAACGGCTTCTGGACGGCGCCGCGCCTTCATGGTTGAAACCCGTTGAGATTTCAAAGACCTCCGACTATCTTCTGTTCCTCGTTTCCCCTGAAAAGAAGCCTTAGCCTATGATTCGTAAATATTTCGGGACAGACGGCATTCGCGGCTGTGCCAATCAAGAGCCTATGACGGCCGACACGGCCATGCGCGTGGCCATGGCGGCTGGCTGCGTTTTCCGGCGCGGCGATCATCGTCATCGCGTTGTGATCGGTAAAGATACGCGCCTTTCCGGCTATCTTCTCGAACCGGCTTTGACGGCCGGTTTTATTGCCGTGGGCATGGACGTCATTCTTGTAGGCCCTTTGCCGACGCCGGCCGTGTCGATGCTGGCGAAAAGCCTTCGGGCTGATTTGGGCGTTATGATTTCAGCCTCGCACAATCCCTATCAGGACAACGGGATCAAGCTCTTCGGCCCGGATGGAGAGAAGCTTTCGGACGCGTTGGAGCTTGAAATTGAAGCGCTTATGGACAGCGATCTTTCCGAGGCGCGGGTGGCGTCCAACGCCTTGGGAAAAGCCAACCGTTTGGACGATGCCTCGGGCCGTTATGTCGAATATGTCAAAGCGACCTTTCCCGGCAACACCTTGAATGGACTGAAAATTGTGGTCGATTGCGCCAACGGTGCGGCTTATAAGGTCGCGCCGACGGTCCTTTGGGAATTGGGCGCCGAGGTTATTCCCTTGGCCGTCACGCCCAACGGCCGCAACATCAATGACCGTTGCGGGGCCACCTGTCCGCAATTGATGCAGGAAGCCATTCTTCTTCATCAGGCCGACTTGGGCCTTGCGCTGGACGGCGACGCCGATCGTCTGATCATGGCCGACGAGAACGGCCGTCAGATTGATGGGGATCAGTTGATGGCCCTTATTGCCTGTTCGTGGGCAAAACGGGGCGGTCTTAAAAACAAGACGCTTGTGGCGACCGTTATGTCGAATCTCGGGCTTGAGCGGTTCTTGGTCGGGCAGGGAATCGCGCTGCACCGAACCCGTGTGGGCGATCGCTATGTGGCGAAGGCGTTGCGCGAGACGGGCAGCAATGTCGGCGGCGAGCAATCGGGGCATATTATTCTTAACGACTACAGCGCGACGGGGGACGGGCTGGTGGCCGCGCTTCAGGTTTTGGCCGTCATTCAGGAAAGCGGCCGCGCGGCCAGCGAGGTTTGCTCGGTTTTCAAACCGGTGCCTCAGGTTTTGGAAAATGTTCGGGCGCGGGGAGAGATTCTTGACGATCCTGTCGTTAAGAAAGCCTTGGCCGACGCGGAAAACAAGCTCGGCGACGAAGGCCGCCTTGTGGTGCGGAAGTCGGGAACCGAGCCGTTGATCCGGGTCATGGGCGAAGGCGATGACGAGGCGCTGGTGCGTAAGCTTGTTCTCGATCTGTGCCAACTTATTGAGAAGCAAGAAAAAAAAGAGCCATAAACAAAATGGACAACAAAGAAGAAGGCCTTTATCCCGTCATTGCCATTGATGGCCCGTCGGCAAGCGGAAAGGGGACGTTGGCGCGTCGGTTGGCCGAGCATTTTGGCTTTGCGTGGTTGGATACGGGCTTGCTCTATCGTGCCGTTGGGTTGGCCGTTCTGCGGGCGGGTAAGGATCCCTCCGATGCGGCGGCGGCTCAGGCAGCGGCCGAGGCGCTCGATCCTGTGGCGGTGACAAAAGGAGTGGATCGCGAGGCGTTGCGTTCGGAC
Organism: Alphaproteobacteria bacterium; assembly: GCA_028690155.1. Classification (GTDB taxonomy): domain Bacteria; phylum Pseudomonadota; class Alphaproteobacteria; order UBA9219; family UBA9219; genus CAIXLI01. The sequence continues at coordinate 261,159 of JAQVBU010000001.1, forward strand.
GAGGCCTCGATGGCGGCCTCGAAAGTGGCGGCGATCCCGGCGGTTCGGGCCGCTTTGCTGAAATTTCAACGGGATTTTTGTTTAACGCCCCCCGAGGGGAAAAAGGGAGCCGTTTTGGATGGGCGTGATATCGGTACGGTTGTTGCGCCCGATGCGACGGTTAAACTTTTTATTACGGCGGGGGCGGAAACAAGGGCGGCAAGGCGGTTTAAAGAGTTGCAGGAGCGCGGACAAGATGCTACTTACGCCGCTGTCCTTGCGGATATGCAGGCTCGGGATGCGCGTGACGCCGAACGGGCTCTTGCTCCGACAAAGCCAGCCCGTGACGCGGTGATCGTCGATACGACGAGCCTCGACGCGGATCAGGCTTTTGAGGCGTGCGTAGGGATTGCCAGCAAGGCGCTGGCGACGGGCGCGTGACGTTGGGGAAGAAGGCCTTGCTTTCAGCCTTTCTCCGAACCGGCGCGTTCGAATGAAACCGAAGGCGTTGCCGTTCCGGCGCGCATAAAGAGAAAGCATGCAGGTTGACTGGGATTCTTCAATCCGTCGCCCGCTATTCCAAAGAAAGAGAAAAGAATTATGACTCGACGTTCATCGATAAAGGACGCGGCCGAGACGACGGCGTCCGTGAAGGATCAAGGCGCGGGCGAAAGCTTTGCCGCGATGTTGGATGAGGCTTTCGGCAAGACCGGAAACCTTGAAGGAAAGGTTGTCAAGGGGCAGATCGTTTCGCTCGACGACGACAACGTGGTTATTGACGTTGGTTTGAAATCAGAAGGCCGCGTGCCGTTGCGCGAGTTTGCTACGGGCGGGGTTCCGGCCGAGCTGAAAGTCGGCGATACGGTCGAAGTGTTTTTGGAGCGCATGGAAGGGCGTGACGGCGAAGCTTCGCTCTCGCGCGAGAAGGCCAAGCGTGAGGAAAGCTGGGTCGTGTTGCAGCAATCCTTCGAGAAGCAGGCGCATGTCACGGGCATCATCTTTGGCCGCGTCAAAGGCGGCTTTACCGTCGATCTGAACGGCGCCACGGCGTTTTTGCCCGGCTCGCAGGTCGACATTCGCCCCGTGCGCGACGTCACCCCATTGATGGGCACCCCGCAACCTTTCCAGATTTTGAAGATGGATCGGGCGCGCGGCAACATCGTTGTGTCCCGCCGCGCCGTGCTTGAGGAAAGCCGCGCCGAGGCTCGTTCCGAGCTTGTCGCCAATCTCAAGGAAGGCCAGGTGCTTTCCGGTGTGGTCAAGAACATCACCGATTACGGTGCGTTCGTCGATTTGGGCGGTGTGGACGGCCTGTTGCACGTCACGGATATCGCGTGGCGCCGCATCAACCATCCTTCGGAAGTTCTGCAAATCGGCCAACAGGTCAACGTGCAGATCATCCGCTTCAACGCCGAGACTCAGCGTATCAGCTTGGGCATGAAGCAGCTTGAATCCGATCCGTGGGAAGGCGTTGCCGCCAAGTACCCCGTCGGCACCAAGTTCTCGGGCCGCGTCACGAACATCACCGACTACGGTGCGTTCGTCGAGCTGGAGCCGGGCATCGAAGGTCTGGTTCACGTTTCCGAAATGTCGTGGACGAAGAAGAACATTCCTCCCGGCAAGATCGTGTCGCAGAGCCAGGAAGTCGAGGTTATGGTGCTCGACATCGATCTTCAGAAGCGTCGCATCAGCCTTGGCATCAAGCAGTGCCTCGACAATCCGTGGGAGAAATTCCGCGCCGAGCACGCCATTGGCAGCACGCTGTCGGGCGAGATTCGGAACATCACCGAGTTTGGCTTGTTTGTCGGATTGCCCGGCGATATCGACGGCATGCTCCACATGTCGGACCTTTCCTGGGAGGAATCCGGGGAAGAAGCCATCAAGAAGTATCAAAAAGGCCAAGTTGTCGAGGTCAAGGTTTTGGACATCGACAGCGAGAAGGAGCGGGTCAGCTTGGGCATCAAGCAGCTTAGCGAGGATCCGTTCGAAAGCTTGCAACTTAACTTCAAGAAGGGCGACGTGGTGACGGGCACCGTCAGCGCGATTCAGGACAACGGGATCGAAGTTACCCTGGGCGACGCGGCGGGAGGCTTTACCGGCTTCATCAAGCGCGGCGATTTGGCGCGGGATCGCTCCGAACAACGGGCGGATCGTTTTGCCGTCGGCGAAAAGGTCGATGCCAAGATCGTCAGCATCGAGAAAGGGAGCCGCCGCGTCGGTCTATCGATCAAGGCGCGCGAAGTTGAGGAAGAAAAGAAGGCGATGGCGGAATACGGTTCGTCCGATTCCGGTGCCAGCTTGGGCGACATCCTCGGTGCCGCGATCAAGAAGGCTCAGAAGAAGGACGACAAAGAATAAGCTTTCTTCGAACGAGAACAAAAAGCCCGCCGGGGGAGACCTCGGCGGGTTTTTTTGTGCTTCGGGGCGGCGTTAACCATGAAGCGGCGGGTTCCGGTTTATTTAGTTGCGGGGGTTTGGGGTACACTGTTCTTCGTAAGGAAACAGGACTTATGTCTATTTACAGCACCATAAAAGCACGTACCGGAAATCTTTCAGAAGAAGATGTTATCGGCATCGCGCGTCACGAGCGGTTGGAGGCTCTTTATCGTCAGGGCCACGCGTCGATTTCCGAGATTTTTGCCGCCGATTTTGGCGAATGGCCGCCCAAAGGGTTAGAGCTGGCGATCACACCGAGGTTTGACGTCAAGATTCGATCTGTTTGGGAGTGTCTGGACGAAGATCAGATAAAACGGCAACGAGAATTTTATCGGGAGGACGGAGATCGCTTACGTCTTCTTGTGCCGGCAGTTCTTGAGCAATGGCTCAATCGGGTGGAAAGAGCCATTATGTCCGACGGGTTTGTTTATTTCCGCAGTTTCGAGCCAAAGCGGATCGTTTATCTAAAACGAAGAAAAGCGAAGACAACGACATTGGGGCATGAAACGACGCATGTTATTCAGGCCGATCATGAGATTGCATGGAAGAGGTCTGGCGTTTTTTGCAGAGAAGGAGCGGAAGATATTGGTCGGGCCTTCTGGAAAGGCGCGTACGAGGTGACGCGTTCGCAAAAAGGCTTGAAGAGGCTTGTGCTTGAATTGAGCAAGATGTGTTCATTTTCTGATTTCAGGAAAGGCCATGAAATACAGGCAAGAATGCACTCCGTTCTTGCCGTGGGTTATCCTTTTTGGGGGCGCCTTCCTTTGAGCAAGGAAGAGCTGTGGGCGGCCATGTGGGCCGGTGGGGTTGAGCCAACTCCGGCTGTTAAGTCTTTTTTAAGCGAGACGGAAGTCGGAAGGCGGGCTTGCGAGACGTTTTATCCCATCCACGATATTTGCGGCGCGCATGATCGGGCGGAAGCGTTGAGCGGAGAATTTTGTATCGAAGCTTTTCTGCTTATGCCCATTGTTTTCAAGGAAATCTTGCCTCTAACGCCTTTGACGGCGACAGCCTTTTTATCGTCGGCGGTGGCAGCGGGGTTTTTCAATACGTACGGCAGGGATGGGCTGTCTGACGGGCGAGAAATCGGTTGCGTTCAACGGGACCTTAAGAAAACAGGTGCCGAGGATTCTTTCTGGGAGACGTTGCTTCCGGTTTTGTACGGCGATCTTCTGGAAATGTACGGCGATGCCAAAGGCCGCGAGCGCATGGGGTTGGGGGTCAATGGGACTTTGACCGGAACCTGGCTTCAAATGTTGCGCGAGGACAGCGATGTTTATGGTGCGGACGATATCAAGCGGTGGGCCGGGCATCTAAGTGCGGAACAGAAAAAGGAAGCTTGTCGCGTTATACAGGATTTCTGCAACGATGGGCTGCCGGATGATGTAATGCCGAAAAACGACGAGCTTATTTTAGCCGTTCTTCAAGAGGACGTTCCAAACCACAGGCCGGGCAAACCGTTGGGAAAAAGCGAGCGGGATTCTTTTAGTCACGGCTGTTCCCTTTAAGGGGGCTTAAGGCGCGCGGGGTTGAGGAAGAGAAAGAGAAAGAGTAAAAAAAGAGTAAACTTTTTCGATCTTCGTAAAGATCGCGCCGGAAGATTTTTTTCCGGCGGGTTCTTGCTTTTTAAGACGTTGACCTTTCATTTCTTTCCGGCATACTTCTTGGTGAAGGCGATCCCCTCGCCTTTGGGGCCTCAACGCTTCTCCACACGCCTAAGATAGAGAAAAACTGTTGAAAAACAGGGCTTTTTGTGCTATATTGGTTTTTTCTGTCGTATCTCCTTCCGAGGCGAAGCCTCGCGCCGCGCCGGAGGGCATCGGCGCATACCCAATAGGGCGAGACTCGGGCTTTGTCGCGATAGTTGGTCGTCCAACGTGTTCGGGAAAACACTCGACGAGCATCCTTCAATCCTTAGGGGGCAGGAGGTAGTGAATATGCGGCGATGCATTCGGAAAGGTAACGCCGGATTTGGTATCACAGCCGTCCTGTATCTCCTCGTCCTGACAGGCATCGCCGCCGGCATCCTCTTTAGCGGCTACGCGCAGACAATCCGCAACAACATCACGCTCGTCAAGGCCATTAGCGCCAAGCGCGATATTGATGCTGCCTCGACCACTCTGGCCGCAACGTCCGTTTTGGGCGGCTCGGCGGTGAGCCCTCTTTTGTGCCCGCCTCTTGTGTCCGGCGTCGAGGACACCAACTGTCCTGCCGGAACGCCGATTTCTTTACAGGCGATTCCCGAAAGCACCGATTCCCACGTCCCTCAAGCTTCGGGCGGCGGGGATTTGGAAACGTTTCTTCTTTCCGGTACGACACCGCCGCTTAGCGTCGGCATTTTCCTGCCCGTGGCCGGTGTCAAACAACTTGATCCTTGGGGACACTATTATCTTGTTTGCCGATGGGACAGCGCGCCGACGACGTCCGATCCTGCGTTCCAGATTCTCTCTTCCGGTCCTAAAGGCGTCATGAACACCACGTGCGGCGATACCCCGACGACCGCCTCTGGAAACTACGGCATCTTGGTCAATGCGGCCAGCGCTGTGAACCGGGCTTCGGTGTGGCAGGTGCGATCCGACGAAGGAACGGTCACGGCGACATACAGCGCGACCGGCGTCAGTGTGGATTCGCAAGGCAATCTTCAGGTCCCCGGCAATTTCACCGTTGAGGGCAATCAGACCATCACGGCAGGCAATCTGACCATGACGAGCGGGTCGCTTACCGCTTTGCGGGCTATTCTTTCGGATTCGGTCAATGTCGGCGCCGGAAATTTTCTCGTCAATTCCTCGGGCTTCGTGACGGCCATCAGCGCGGCGTTGTCGAGCACTTTCTCGGCGGCGGCCGGTTCGTTTAGCATCGGAACGACGGGCGATGTAAGCGTCGGACCATCCGGGACGCCTACTCTTGTGATCTCGGCCTCGACCGGCGACCTTGCCGCCGCCGGCAATATGGCCGCAGGCGGCACGGTGACGATCGGCTCCAGCAGCACGCCGTCCACGCCGTCGTTGAACACATATGGCCCGGTTCATGTCGCGACCAACGTGGGCACGGGCGGGACGGCGGTTCCTTATCTGTCCGTAGGGCAATTGTCCGGGGGGCTTTACCCGTTCCGGGTCAATCAGGCCGGCGGAATCGAATCCGTTAGCCTTTCGGCGTCGACAGGAATCTTTTCCGGATCGTTGTCAGCGGACAGCCTGTCGGCCAACAGCGCGACGATCAGCGATTCGCTTTGGGCCGGGAGCGCGACCGTCGGCGGCGGGGCCGGCACCTTAACGGTCAATGGATTGTTGACTGTGAACGGTGCCTATACCACCCAAATCGGCGGCCCGATGAACATCGGTGGCGATACGGTGATTACGGGCGATCTGACCGTGTCGGGAACAATCACGGGCGCGACATCGGGAGCGATCTTGGAAGAGTCGACGGGCATTCTGCCGGTGAGCAAGGGCGGTACGGGCGCGGGGACGGTGCCGCAGGGACTGATCAATATCGGCGGCAATAACGCCAGCTATATCACCCTAGGAACCTTGGGCTATGAACGGCTCGACACGACGGGCATCTCCAACACGGGCGGCCCTTTTAACGAAGTCTATGTCGACGAATATGGGCGGGTCACGTCGGCATCGTTGGTCTCATCGGACACGTTGACGGATGATTATGGCAACACGATTACGGTCGGGACCGAAGGTTTTACCCTTATTCTCGGGAGCGTGGTTCAGGGCGTTTGGAACACGACGGGTCTGGGAATCGGGACCGATGACCCCACCTATAAATTGACGTTATACGGACCGGACAGCAGCCTCAGCGGGCCTCACGTCGCGGCCTATACGTCGACGGATCCAACGCACCCCGTCTTCCAGCAATTGAACTGGACGCATGACAATCTTTCTCTCAATTTTGATGCCTATTACGATGGATCGTGGCGCAGCAGCAGCACGACCGGCAACTATCAAATCTATAAAAACGGCGGCTCGTTGCATGTTCGTTATGCCTCTTCCGTCAGTGCGGGGACGACGCTTACTTGGACCGAGGGCCTCATTCTAACCTCGGCAGGACGGTTTGGAATCGGCACGACGTCCCCGGGCTACAAGCTGGATGTAAACGGAAACGCCAGAATAACGAGCACGGCCTATGTCGTCGGCAGCGTCGGCATCGGAACGGCCAGCCCGGCCTACAAGCTTCATGTGATTGGCTCCGCCAACATCACGGGCAACACGACGATTGGCGGCGACTTGGCCGTAGGGGGAAGCACGACGATCGGCGGCGATCTGACCGTCACGGGGACGGTGGTCGGCGCGACGCTGGACACCTTGACGGACGGCGCGGGCGATACGTTGGTCATCAGCACGACGGGGCTGACCTTGACGTTGGCCAGCACGGCGCAGGGACAGTGGACGGCGACGGGCCTTGGTATCGGCACGACCACCCCCGCCTACAAGCTTCATGTGGTGGGATCGTCGTATGTGTCGAGCAATTCCCTTGTGGCGGGCGACATGGGCATCGGCACGACAACACCGGGCTATAAGTTGCATGTTGTGGGGTCGTCGTATGTGTCGAGCAATTCCCTTGTGGCGGGCGACATGGGCATCGGCACGACAACACCGGGCTATAAGTTGCATGTTGTGGGGTCGTCGTATGTGTCGAGCAATTCCCTTGTGGCGGGCAGCA
>JAQVBU010000030.1 GCA_028690155.1 Alphaproteobacteria bacterium
GCAAGTCCTTGTGAGAGGTCGTTCGCCCAGAGCTTTGCACTGATGCCGAACTCGTCAGAGGTTTTCTTTGTGTTCTTTTGCGCGTTGTTCACCTGCTCCACGACCGAAGGGAGCGCGGAATATTTGTCTAGCAATTCCTGTACCGCAGCGTTCCATTCCTTCTGAGATAAGACGCCTTTTTCCAACTGCTCGTTGAGCGTGGTCATTTGTGTTGAGGCTATCTGTGAGGCGACCGACTGCATGGACGCGAACGTGGTTTTCATTTCCTCCGTCCAGTTCTCCCACTGCGAGAGGTCAAGGAATCCGCCGGAGTCAGCCGCGAGTTTCGCTTTCAGACCGTCAAAGCTCCGAGAGAGCATGTCAAAGTAGTTCTCATCCGTCATAAATCCCTGCTGATTCGCCCACGACATTTCAGACCAAAACTTCTGAACGCCAGCCCGCGCTGCTTCCAATGCTTCGGCCTGTTGGCGTTCTTTTTCTGCAAGGCGTTCCATCGCGGCGATGGCGTCGTCAGCCGCTTTTGTGGATTCTTCCGAACGAATATCCCGTTGCAAATCGACGATCTTTTTCCAGTCCTCGGAGAGTGGTTTCAGCTTCGCCGCCCACTGGTCAATCACCGGCAAGAAGTCCTTCCCGTCCGCATAGAGGTACTGCATTTTGTCGCGGATGGAGGATATGAGGCGTTCGGCGGCGGAGGGACCGGAGGCGGTAGATTTGCCGCCCCCTTTCCCGTCATCGTCGGGGACGACGGGAGACGCTATGGGGACCCTCGAAACGTCCTCCATGTCGATGATCGTGCGCATCCTGCTTATTTGGCTTTCGATCTCTTTCAGACGCTCACGGGCAACCCGCCGAGGGTCTATTTCTATTGGGACCTCAACATTCATCGCGTCGATTCGTGCGATTTCAGCGCGAAGGTATTGAGCTTCGCCCTCCAACTCTTGCAGCGAGTCTTTCGCATTCGCCACACTGTCAGCAAACGCCACGAGCGCCGCCCCGCCTGCCACAGCCGCCCCTGCTGGGCCGGATATCCCAAGTATCGCCAGCGTCCAGCTTGAAATTTTGTATGCGGCCAGCATTTTCAGGGCGACGATCAGTTTGTCAACATGCTCCAGCGTTTTCATAAAAACCCCGCCGATGCCTTCGCCCAAAGAAATAAGATCGTCGATTGCTCTATTTACCGCACCTTGAACACGTTCAACAAAGGTCTTGTAATCCTCCGACTGCATCCAATCATTCCAGCGGTCGCGGATGCCTATTACCGCCTGATTCAAGCGGTCGAACGGCCCGCCGCTCCCGACGCTTCCCATGATCGCCTGCTGGAGGAAGTTCCACTGACCGCCCATCGTCTTCATGACGGCGGACCACGTGTTCCCGGCGTACTGCATCATTCCGCCGAAATTCTCCTGTATCAAGGAAATAAGCCCGGCGCGGATACTGTCGGTGTCTTTTTCGACCTCTTTGCGGACATTTCCGCTCTGGATAATCGCTTTGCTTCCAGTCTGGTCAAGCAGAATACCGAGCCGCCGCAGCTGGATTGTATTCAGACTGACAACCGCGCTGGCAACGTCGCTGATCTGCACCTGCATGACCGTCGCGAGGTCCGCCGCCGCCTCGACCGCCTCCTTGGTGTTTTTCACCGCAGCGGACTTCAGAAGAACGAACCCGCGTATGGCGTCGTCGGTATCGACCGGATTCAACGCGGCCCATTTATTGATGTCGTCAAAGACGCGCTTCGTCTCTTCGGCATTCTTGATGACGCCTTGCAAAGAGGTTTGATAGTTCTGCACCGTCACCGCCGCATCAAGAAAACCCTTTGCGAGATTCTTCAATCCCACGGCGGCGACTAGCCCGGCGAGCATTCCCTTCAAACGCCCCACAGCCCCGCCGAATGTGCGCTCCATGCCTACCGCGCTTCGCCCTATGTCGGCAAGACTGCGCTGTACCGTCCGTGTTCCGGATAACGCCCCGGAGGGGTTTACCACTACGTCAAGCACCGGCATTCTTCCCACCTCCTCCGGGCTTATGCTTCAAAAATTCCGCGTCCATCGCCTGAATGACGCGGACGAACTCGATTCTCTCGTCCACCCCGCGCACGTCCGCCATATCGCAGAACGCGAGTATTTCCGAAAGCGGAATGCAGCCCAACGCCATCCCCACGGAGCGGGACGGAGAGAGCATCTGAAAAGCGTTCCAAAAGAAAATCACGCCCTCGTCAAGCTCCGGGCGCGATTCGAGCGACTTCACGCGGACGCCTTGTTCCGCGAGGTCTTCAAGAAATGAAACGGACGCTCCCCACTGAATTTCCCAGCGGAGAGCGTCCGTCAGTTTTTTATCGTGTCTTCCGTGACCTCCGCCCGGAAGTTCGAGATTGACGCCGCTTGACTCTGCACGTCGCGGAACAGGTCGGGAAGGTCCGAAAACAGCTTGACGGCGTTCTCCTTGGAATACGGAAGCGGATTACCGTGCTCGTCCGTTACGCCTTCCCATCCGAGTACCACTGATTCCGCGTACACTTCGAGAAAGAGCTTTTCAGCCACGTCGTCCGGAATGGCTCCCGCATCGATCTGTCTCTTAAACGGCCTGATCTTTGAAATAAGCGCCTTCTGAAATGCGGCGTTTGCTCCGCCTGCTCGCGCTATCTTGATCTTGAAATCGCCGTAGTCGAGGATGATCCCCTCTTTTTCAAGCGCCTTGTCAGTGCGGAATACGCTGTAAGGTCCGCTCACTACGCAACGCCCCTTTCGATCATAAGCGTGCACCCGTTCACGGAGTCGTACAGCCCCCGATAGGTCATACTCGCCATAATGTCGCTGTCGTTGCCCTGCGCCTGCACGGTCCCCGTCTCGAACTTAATATTTGGTATTGTAAAGGTGTACTTTTCTCCCGCCGTGCTGCCAAGAGTGAACGCCAGCGCCGTAGCGTCGCCGTCTAGGAACGCCTCGTACAGCTCGATATCCTCGAAGTACGCTTCCAACGAACCGGAAAGCTCGAAGCGCCCAGCGCCGATCCCCAGCGCATCCACGCTCCCCGCCGCTGTCGGAGCGCGGAGGTTGTTTGTCGCGTCAAGGCTCAGACTCGAAACATGCACACCGGAAAGCCCTGCGACGGAGAACCCGGCGAAACCAGAAGCGGCGTCCATCACCTCGGTTGTACTTGCGGACAGATACGATGCTCCGGCTACAGCCTCTTCCGCAGCCTCTCCCGACATGCCGAGGAAGTCAAAGGAGCCTTTTACTATCTCCTTTGTGGCGCACGTAAGACTGAACCCGTTCGCCTGCATTCCCTTGAAGCGAAAATAGGCGTTCGGGGTAAGGTCGAGAAGCGTCCGTTCCAGCGTGAAGCTCTTCGGCGTCGACCCATTTTTCAGCACCGTAGCCATAGCAGCAACGCCCACGGTGATCTGGTCTGCCGTGCCGTCGCTCGTCCATCCGGAGCCGACGACGAACGTAACCTCTTTGAAAATCTTCGTACCCGTCACCGTCACGCCCGTTGCGCCCGGCGTTATTTCGTCGGAGATGATAGAGTCGTCGACGCCAACCCCAGTGATGGTGATTTTGCCCGGCGTATCGGGCTCGCCGACGACCGTCCTTGTGACTGTAAGCCGCGCAGGAGTCGCCGGGTGGGCGGCGACCGAATACGCGCCGTTTATCATGTCCGTGCTCGCCACAATCTTGTCCGGGTCTGCCGCGCTCCCCCCGCTCCAAGAACTTTGAAGAGCGCTTGCAAGCCAATCGTCATACGTACCGTAGGAAAGCTCGAACTCCACTCCTCCCCCGGCCCCGCCGCCCACCTGAATCAAGTCCATCACGTTCCGGTCGGCTCGAAGTTCGCTGGAAACGATGTTTTCCCTCGTCACGTCGAGCGACTCACCCGTCAGGCGCACAATTTGCAGCGCGGGAGTGGTCGGCGTCGTGCCGGAGGATTGCTCCACGACATACGCCAGCCGCACCCTGTCGGCGCTTGCTATCGCCATATTTGATTACCTCCTTGTTAAATGAGAACGTCCCGCCGGAATGGAATGGAGACGTTGATTTGATGCCAGCCGTCGGCCAGCGAAGTATTGAGAATTTGCGCGGTCGCCGGTGAGAACCGGATACCGCTGATTACCTGTCCTTGGAAAATCGCCGCTGCTGCGTCTGCATAGTCGCGTGCGGTCGATTCGCCGGAGAGAAGTGGGACAAAAATCTGAATCACCACCACGCCTACGTACCCGGCGATATTGCTTCCCGGAGATCCGATGGAGCGCCACGCGCCTTCTCCGTCGAGGACGTTGAACCGCACCCACGGCCCGGACGGAGGCGTGAAATTGACGTTCGGCCATGCTATTGGCGTTTTCGCCTCGTACACCGCAGGCGGGCCGGCGCTTTTCAGCGTCTTCCAGCCGGTAGAAAACGCGCCCGCAAGCGTATCGAAGGTTGATTTGCTGTTCATGCCGCACCCCCGTTGAAATGCGCTTCAATCTCTTCGACGGATATTTCAGCCACACCGAGAGGGGCCTGCATGGAATGTCCATGCTCAAGCGCCGCCGCGTAGGGGAGATTATTCGAGATGTGTATTTGTTTGAGGTCGCGGTATGCCGAGAGGATTATTGAACCTCTCATCACAGCGTCATCGACGGTGCTTTCCGTCGTCGTCTCATCCGCGCCGCCTATGCCGGTCATCCAGTTCGCTTTAAACCGTCCGGTTTTCACCGGGCTTTTCATAGTCACCTTTTTGAGCAAGTCGAGCGCGATCTTGCGGATGAATTTCGGCGCTTGTTCTTTCTCAAGAGACGCTCCCCAGCGCGTCAGGTCGATAGAAAACTGCTTCGCTCTTGCCACGTCCTCACCTCCTTAACTGGAGGTCGTAGTAAAGGGCCTCGCCGCCCGGCTGAAACGGCTCCGAACGCACCACCCTATACCGCTCCGTTTTCACGTCGACAAAATCTCCTGCGACCGGCGTTGTGGCGATATCCGCCGCGAGCATGAGCTTCACGTCTCCGGCCTGTATCGTCGTGCCGTCTACCAGGTGCGCGGCGTAGGAGAGCAAAAGCCCTTTGCCCTGATAGCTCGCTTCCGTCTGTGCGGGAGGGTCCCATTCGTTCGCTGGTGTTCCCTGAGTAACGCGCACCAAGGCGACCGCAGCACCGAATTTCCTCAGCGCCGCAGTCGCCTTGTCCGCCTTCGCTTGCCAGTTCATCGAATCGTCAGCTCGATCTCGAAGCGGTCCCCGCCGTAAAGATTCCCACCGTCAGGAACCGCTATGTCGGCTCCTTCGGTGCTTCCAGCCGTCAACAGACCGCCGTATTCAAACGCCGTTTGAGGCGCGCCGTCCCATGTAGCATCACCGTCAACCGTAAGCGCCGCTAAAAACGCGTCGAACGGCGTATCTGTAAGCGCCTGTATCGCGCTTGCAATCGCAGCAGCCGCGTTGCTGCTCGCCGTCGTTGGGGCAAGCATGATTTCCAGCTTCCCGAGGTCGTTTATCGAGACGGCAAGCTCGTCCGTGTCATTCGTTCCCCAGGATATTTCAGATACGAAATTCCCTCCCGCACCGCCTATTCCAGCGGTGAACGTCAGCGTTCCGAGGGACGTTTCTTCTTCGTCGAGGAATTGATACACCGCCACCGCTTTTGTCGCAGCAGGACGCGCCGCCGCATACCCGGGGCTCTCCGCGACGGTCAGCGTCGTAACGTCGATATCGCCTATGGTCGCCGCTTGTATCAGCGTCTGTATCGCCGCAGCGCTGTTTTTCGAGGACGTATCCGACGCGAACTTGATTGTCGTGTGCGTCCCGGAGACTGCAATCTCCAAATCGTCCTTAGTGTTCGTCTCGAAGGAGAATGACAGCTCATTCCCGATCATTCCATCCACGCCGCTTGTGACCGTGAGCGTTTTCCCGGTGCCGAACGTGAATACCCTTGCAGCGGCTACCGCTCCCTGATTAACAGGCGTTGCAGCCACGCCCGAACGAATCCGCGCCCATTGGAACGGAGCGATGTGCTCCGCTATTCCCGCCAGTGAAATAGCGGTATTTGCCGTGACGGTCGATGTCGCTTCCGTCACCGCACTCCCGTC
>JAQVBU010000020.1 GCA_028690155.1 Alphaproteobacteria bacterium
TTCGCCTCGATTTCGGCCAGTTCCTTCTTCGCGTCTTGCAACTGCATATCCAACGGCGCGGCGGAAACGACTTCCGTCGTAATCCTGAATGTTGAAGCCAGCCTATTGAGAAAGGCTTCTGCCGTGCCGCCCACGACCTCGGTCTGGCCGATGGCCTTGAGCATATCGCCCCACGCCACCGATAAACGATGCGCTGCCCCCGTCAACCCCTGCGTTTCCGCTGCAGCCGCGCCGCCGACCTGCTGCTCCAACGCGGCGAGAATGAGTTTTTGTGCCTCGGCCTTTTGGCCCGTTTCGACCAGCTTGGCGATCACGTCTTTTTGGGATTCCGTGAAGCTTACCCCCACGCGGCGCAGGGCCGTGATGCCGTTGATGGGGTCTTCCAGCGCCTTGCCCAGCTGCGTGGCCGAGCCTGTCAGATCCTGCCCGAACACGGCGGACATATCCTGCGCCAGACGGATCGCCTGTTTGAACGTATCGCCGGAGACCGAACGGAACGTCGCCAGAATGGACGCCGCGTTCTTGACGGATTCCGCGCTGGTCAGCGTGGAATGCTCCATCTCCTCGGCCATTTCGGCGATATCTTTGCCCGTCAGGCCGGACGCATAGCCCGTGGCGCGAAGCACCCCCTGTAGGCGGTTCTGGGCCTGTTCCGCCAACGCAGCCTCTTTGGCGCTTGCCGTCAAGCCCAACGTCAAAGCTGCCAGAGCCGCCCCCGCCGCAATGCCGATGGGGCCAAGCGCCGTCAGCGCGGAGCCAAGCGGCCCGAGCTGACTGGACAAGCCAATGGCCGCGCCTTTCATGTCGTTGGCAGCGGCGTTGAGCGCGATCAGGCTTTTAGACGCGGGCTGTCCTGCAAGCGTGATGCGCTGCAGGGACTTCTCGCCGGACTCCCCGATCTCCTTCAGCTCGGCCTTGACCTTGCCGCCGTCCATGACGGCCAGCCGGATAGACAGATTGCGTTCGGCCATTACTTTAAGCCCTCATTAACTTTTGCGTTGATTGCCGTAACCATGCCGGACTCGCAGGCGGGGAGAAGATCGGCGACCGTTGCGGCTTCGTGGCCCAACGTTTCAGCAATCTTGAGCGCGGCGTTCATATCGATGCCAAGAACGACGAACTGAGCCGTTCGAAGTTGTCCCGCACAGCGCAATGCGACATCCCACGCTTCCCAGCCTTCCATTGTTTGCGGCTCGTTCGCGCAGTAGGGGCAAAGCTCGCCGTCTTTGTTGGGTTCGCCCTTGCTGCAAGGAAGCCCCGCGTCCGCGCAGGAAGCGCAATATTCCGGCCCGCCGCTGAAGTGCCATTTGCAGCGAGCCTCTAACCGTTTTTTTCCTGTTCCAGAATGAGCGTGGGGCCGAGATAGAGGCGTTCGAACGCGTCCGCGATGGGCCACAGATCCATCAAGGCGGAGACCGCTTCAGGTGTGACTTCGGCGGGATTGTCCTCGCTGTCGCCGATGCCTTCCCACGCGATGATGGCAAGCTCGGCCAGCTTTTTGATCAAAGCGGCGCTGCGTGTCCCCGTATCGGCATCCTCGATCGCGTCCTTTAACGCCGTGACGCGTGCAGCCATGACAAGCGCGGTTGTCGCAGGGCGCACTTGCACGCGCACGCCGTGGCCAAGATCGAGCCAATAAGGCTCGCGTTTCAAATCAAGACGGATCATAGGTTCTCCTGTAAGTTGTAAAATGCACCCTTTTGTGCTGGAATCTCCGTGGAACTAACCGAATCTTTCACGGAGCTTATGTGATGTCCGAATCTTTTGGATTGGTTGAGCAGAAAATTTTGGAGGCAGATTTCTTTTTAAAGGCATTTTCAAACACAAAGCGTTTAGACTATTCAGCCAATTATTATTTTAGTGCATTTGTAAGTGCTGCTCGCAGCGTTACGTTTGCCTTACAAGCCAATATGAATGACGTTGAAGGATTTTTAGAGTGGTACGAACAAGCGCGGGCGAAACTAAGAACGGATCCGCTTGCTCCATTTTTTGTAGAGGTAAGAAACGATCTTGTACACACAGGAAAAACGAGTTTAAACGCACTGCCGATAAATCGGTTGAGAGAAATTCTCTTCTCCCCCGATACAAAAAATCATTTTATGATCTTTCCAAATCTCAATGAAAACGAGGACGGAATGGTTGTAAACGCAGTTTCAGCTTCATGCGCCTATTTTACATCCCTAGTTAGCCTCATATATGAGTGTTATGAAACATTTAAGTCAATTGTAGACCCTCAATGGTATTTTACAAAAAAGAACTTTCAGTCTCATGGAAAGTCCTTCGACGATGCCATTCAAGAACTCGGCTTCCCGCCGGGGTGGGCGTCTTGTGCTCCCGATGAAGAGATGGGCTGGAAAATAATTCGTAGGCAACAACCTCCATGTGCGCTTAATGAATTGTTTCAAGAATACCTTAGAAAACAGATAGCAGATCCAGACAGATGAGCTTGCTGCGCCTCGTTTAAGGGAGGACTTTTAGGCGTAGTCCTCCACATCGTTGGTGAGCGTAACGGTAAGCATCTGTCTCGCATCGGGCTTGGCGGCTTGCCAGTTGAAGCTGGCCTGCACGCCGCCGGGGCCGGTGATGGAAAGTTTCGGCTTGGGCAGATAAACTTCGTGCGCCGTGAAGATCAGCGAACGGTTCGCGTCGATGACGTAACCGAACTCCAGCTCAACGGGCGTGTTGTTCGTCGCGGCGTCGATCAGCGTCGTGTCCGCAAAGCGCACGTCGATGGAGCCGGTCAGTCCGGCAATGGTCGGATCTGCCCCGTCGATCTTGCCGTCCGAACGGATGGTTTCGATCTTTTCCAGATTGTTGGTGTAGGTCAGCTGCGCACCCGTGACGTTGCCAAGCTGTGCTCCATCCTTTTTCACACTGCCTTGGAACTGGTTGAAGCGCGTCAAGACTGCAACCGTTGGCGTGCCGCCCGCACTTGCCGCCGCACGGCTTTCGCCTTGGGCAATGCAGTTCAACGTCGCGTTCGCGCCGCCGGAACGGGCAAAGGTCAATTGCATGGAATTGACGCGCACGCCCATGTTCATGAAGAAAGCCGAGGCTTCCGGCATGCCGACTTCGAGCGAAAGGCTGGGCAGCGCGGCGGAGCCAGAGACGAACTCATGCACATAAGGGCCAACGCCTGTCGTCGTCGGCGGGCCTAGCAGTCCCTTCAGCCAATGCCCGAAATTGCGCAGATCGACAGGCACGACCACGTCGCCCTCGACGTTGATCACGTCGCGCATGGGCTGCGCCGGGTCGCGGCCTTGGCCGAGGAGATTGGAATTGATCAGGTTCTGCTCGGAGCCAAGCGCCGAGGAAACGAACGGGAACTTGATAAAATCCCCCACGGGCGGCGTCCCATAGGTCGCTTCAAACAAACCCAATAGCTGCGCATTCGCGCCATAGGCACGTGCCATGATAATCCTCCAGTTTTTTTGTGAGTGGTTAGCCGAGTTGGCTGTCGGTGGTGTAAATCAACTCAACGGGCACGATGGCCGCCTTGATGTTCGCTGCGCCTTCGATCACGACCGAGCTTGTGTCGGCGGCATGAGGCGTCACGCGGTCGCACAAGCCTCCGAGCGTTTGATCGGCAATCAACGCGGCGGCGATGTTTTGAAACAGCGCATCCATAAGCGCGTCGCGCTGCGTCGCTTCGCCCGCTTGCACGAAAACTTCAAGCGAAGCGAGGTGTTGCCAGTAATAGGAAAGCGGCGAAAGAATCGTCTCGGGTTCGCCGGGGTCGCCATCGCGCAAAATTAGTAAACCGCCTGCCGGAACTTTTTCGGGCAAGGCTTCGTTCCGTAAAACCCGTGGGCCAGAGATGGTCTGAAGGGTTTCAAACAAGGTTTGAAGAACGGTTTCCCGCGTTGTCATTTTTCAGAAATCTCCTGCCAGTTTTGAACGACAAAGCGCGGCAAGGCGTCGTTCCATTTCTTTTCGGCACTTTCGATGTCGAAGCGTTTTTTGATCGTGACTTGCGGGACAAGTACAAACATGATCGCCGTGGTCAGACCGCGTCCTGTCCGCATGGCCGTTGCGCTGGCCTTGGCAAAACCGCCACGTTTGCCCGTCCGCGCGCGCATGTTGTCGGCGACCAGCAAGGAAACGGCTCCGCGCCGATAAATGAACCGGAGCCGCTGCCCGTGAACCTGTTCCCACGTCGCGGGCGTTATTTTCTTGCCCATTGCGTACTTGCCGGCAGCTGGCAGCGGGACGGCCAGAAACAGGCCTTTTGTCGAACGCAACAAAGCGCCGTGCGCATAGACGCCGATGATGTTCGGGGCTTTGCTGAACACAAAACCCGCCGCATTGATGCTGGCCTGTCCCTGCGGGAAGACCATGCCGCGCCATGTGTTCGCCAGACGTTGGCCGAGACCTGCGCTTGTGACTTGGCCGCGCAACTCCAGTTTGAGTCCATCCGTGGCTGCACGAACGCCAAGCGTGACGGCTTGTTCCGCCGCCTTCGTTTCCTGCGCCATGATTTTGGTTAGGCTGCCCTGCAAGGCAGCTGCAAGGCGCAAGCTCATGCGGGCCTCGTATTCAAAGTCCAAACAAGACGCATCGCATCAGCCATCGGCGCGCCTTGTACGACGTAATTCCTGCCCCCGATCAGGAACATGTCGTCCTCTTCGGGGTCTTGAATGTCCGTCAGGCGCACAAGGAGCGTCAGTGTATCCGAAGTGATTTTTGCCTCGCCAAAGGACGCGACTTCATCCGGGCGTTTCAGGATTACTCGCACGTCCGATCCGGCTCCGCCCGTCTGCGGGAGATAGACCGCGTCGGCGGCGACGTTCGGATCCGCGAACAGATCGTCCATCGCCGCCGAGAAAGCGTTCTCCATCGCTTACGTGCTGCTCATCAGCTGCACCGCTAGGCGGGGCCGCTTGTTGATCGGCAGGATCGAGGATTCCGTGCGGATCTCGATAGCCCCGCCGTCCGGACGCGCCAGCTGACGGGCATAGATCGGCAAGCCGATGGTGTTGACCGTCTCGATAAGGTTGGCAGGCGCGCCGTAGGTCACGAAGGTGTCGAGCGTGCCCAACGGGAACGCGATGCCTTCGCTGGCGGGGACAAGGGTTTCGGTCGCGCCAGTCGAGAGCGTGACCGTGGCCGAGTATTCCTCGAACACGATGCCCCCGAACGGGAAGCGACGACGAGCATCCTCGCGCAAAGGCTGCATGCCCGACGCGTAGAACTTGTAGGCTTCCACGACTTTGGGATGGGAGATCAGCTTGTCGAAGAACTCCGGCGAGACAAGCGCGAGAACAGAGCTCATGCTTTCGCCCTTCAACTCCGTTTCGATCTTGCGCAAGACGTCGCGGATGATCGCTTGGATGTCCGAGGCGTCGTCGCCGAAATCGAAGTCCACGGACAGGCGCGTGAGGCCGAACTCCGTGAAGTAGTTGTAGAGCGTCGTGCCCGCGCCGTCGCGCACCGTGCCGCGAAGCGCGTTGATCTCCATGAACTCGCGGGTCTGGGCGTGCTTGGCTCGCATGCGGGTCAGCTTGCGTTCCATCAGAACGGCGAGCGGATCGCTGCTGTCCGCGCTACCAAACCCACGCACGCCTTGAATGTCCTGCGGCGTGATGTTGTCGTCGTGCGGGATCCACGGCACGGTGAACGAGCGCATCGACCGGCTGTCGCGGTTGGCGACGGTCGAAGGCCCGCCCAAGGGCACGGTCGGCAGAAGGTTCAACACGCCTTCCGCCTGTTCGATCAGGACGGAGCGTTGCGTGATGCCTTCGAAGCGAAACAGGCCCATCTGGCCGAGGCGCGTGTAGATGTTCGGCAGGATGTTGATGGCCTGCGTCATTTCAGCAAGCGAATAGCCGCTTGCGTCAAAGGGATTGATGATAACAGTCATAAGTTTCTCCAGAGGTTTGACATGAAAAAACCGCCAAGAAGGCGGTTTCGGGTGGGATATGTAAGGTTGCTTAAGCCGTGTCGCGGACGACAAGGCCGTGTGGTGCAAGCTGGGCGATTTTGGCCGTTTTCTCTGCCGCCAGATCGACACTGGCGTCATAGGTCAGACGATCTTTCGACAGAATGATGGGACCGCGAACCGCGACGAGACCGACAGCATCCGCCGCAGTCGCGTCAACGATCTCCAGCAGAACGGCGCAGGCGTTTTCCGCGCCTTCGTCGCCCACGACTTCGGCCACAGGCGAAGCGCGATATTTGCCGGAGGCCGTGATCTTGCCCAGCACCGCGCCGATGGCATAGGAAGTGCCGGATTTGAGAGTCACGAACTCGCGGTTGTAGCGAGGTTCAAGCTCGTATTTCACGAGATCGCCGAGCGTGGGGTTTTGCATCAATGCAGTCATGTTGTCTTTCTCCTTCAGGTTTGATGGTTGCGGTTACGCTTTGGACTTCTCGGCTGCCGCGCGGGCGCGGCGGACGATGGGACTGTCGACAGTCGTGGCCGTGGGGGCCGTCGCCGCCGCAACGACGCCGGTCGCATTCGAACGCGCGGCCAGCTCGTCAAGCACGGCGCGTCGCATGGCGTCGGGTTTTAGTCCTTTTGCCATCGCCTCGGCCACATCAAGCGTTACGCCCAGTCGTGCGGCTTGCGCGGCGATTTGAGCCATTTCCGCGTAGCTTTCGCGCACTTTTTGCGAGACTTTCGCCTCAATCGCGGCTTGATCTGCCGTTTCTGGGGCCGGTTCGGCTGCAGGCTGCGGGGGCGTAGGCGCAGGATCCGCTGCAGGAGCGGCAGGCGGCTGCTCGGGTTGCGGCGTTTCAACATGCGTTTGGGCTTCGATTTTCTGGGGATCGGCATTCATGAGTTTGTCCTTTCGGTTTGTTGAGAATTGAGAAAACGTCGACGTGACAGAAGACCCCAAAGCGGCAAGCGCCGTTTCGCGGCTCATCACGGCATCGGCAAGCCGGACGTCAAGCGCGGACGCGCCGCGATAGACGCCCGCTTCGGTGCCGCGAACAGTTTCGGCCTGAAGGCCACGATTTTTGGAAACGAGCGCGACAAAGGCGGCATAAAGCCCGTCGACGTCCGCTTGGATTTCCTCGCGCGCGCGGTTGGCCAAAGGCTCGTGGGGATTTCCATCGACCTTGCGCTCGCCCGCATAGATGAAGTTCCAGGCAAGACCGGCTTGCTCGTCCGCTCCGCTTTCATCGACATGAACGGCGACGACCCCGATGGAGCCGATTTCCGCCGTTTGCGTCAGAACGATTTTGTCGGCGTTTGAGGCGATGGCATAGGCCGCAGACAACGCGCCCTCATGCGCTAACGCCCAGAGCGGCTTGCCATATTGGGTCTTGAGCGCCGCGATCTTGTCGCACAGATCGAAAAGCCCGCCGACTTCCCCGCCGGGAGAGTCGATCTCAAGCAAAACGGCCCGCACGGACGGATCGGCAAAGGCTCTTTCGATGTTCTGCCCGACTTCCGCATAGCTGGTTAGACCGCTGAGCGCCGCGAGGTAGCTGGAACGGGTAACAAGCGTCCCAAACACCGGAACAACAGCCACGCCATCGGAAGTGATCTGCAAATCCTCGTCGTCACCGGGCGCGTTTTCGCCGCCCAGAGCTAGAGTCTCGCCGTAAGCGCCCGTCAGACGCGGGCCAAGGACGGAAAGCAGCACGTCCAGCTTGGGCCGCGCCAGCATCAACGGCGCACCAAACACGCGGGCGGCAATATGCGGAAGATCGTTCATCATGTCGTTTGCTGTTCCTCAATCGTTTGATTGTTTTGTTCGTCCTGCGACGCATCGGGCTGCGGCGCGGGCACAGCCTTCGTTTCTTGAAACGAAATCCCAAGCTGCGCTTCCTGCTGCCTCTCCGCCGCGATCTCGGCGTTGACTTGCGCGATGTCGTAGCCGCGCTCGGCGATGGCCTGCGTCCGGCTTTTGAGCCCTGCGTTGATCTGCGCAATTTCGGCGTTGGCGTCCTTAAGCGGATCGACCCAGTCCCATTTGGGCGGCAACCAGTCGCAAGCGAGATATTCGGATCGTTTGGCCTCATAGTTCCGGATCGCCAACGCGCCCGACAAAACGGCCATATCCATCCAGCGTTCCCAGACGCGGCGGCACAACTGCCAAACCATGACCGAATGCTGCCAGGCTCCGACGCGCCGTCTGAACTCGAGAAGCGCCATACGGGAGTTCGAATAATTCGCCTTCAGCATGTCGCCGGAGACGTAGGCGTATGGCACGCCCGTCGCCGCAGCAATTTGCAAGATCGTGCGGTACTGAAACGGCTCGTAGGTCTGGCCGACATCGGCAGGCGACGAAGTTTGAACCTCTTCGCCGGGTTCTAGCATCGTGACTTGGCCGGGCTGCACGTCCATGACGCGCTCTCCGTTTTCGTCTTCCTCGGTCGCATCGAATGGCTCGGTCGGCGCGGGGGTCGTGATAAACAGCGCGTACATCGCCGCGACCTTCTTACGGTCAAGCTCCGCATCGTCGTACTGGTCGAGAAGAAACAGCTTGACGATGGCAGGAGCCAACCGCGAGACGCCACGCAACTGCCCTGCGTCCCCAGCATCCATCAGATGCATGACGTTCAAGGCTGGAATGCGCACCGTCTCGCTTGTCAGGTCGGGTTGCGTCAGATCGCCGGGATGACGGCGCAGAAAATGATAGGCCACGCGCCGCCCGTTGCCGTCGAACTCGATTCCGCACCGGATCACATTGCCGTTCGCAAGAACCTCGTTCTTGGTCAAAGGCAACATTTCTGTCGGCAACAGCTGCAATTGAAGCGGCACAGGCAGCCCAAGCGACGGGGGAACGGGCCGGAACACGAAAAACGTCTCGCCCGTGATAAACATCTCCCGCGCGGCGCGGCGTTGCAGACCATAAAAATCCGTCAGCCCTTCGGCATCAGCATAATCTGTCCAGTTGGCCCATGTCCCCACGACACGGCTCTTTAGCCGGGCATTGCTGATCTTGCTTGAGGGAGTGATCCCGTCGCCCACGGCGTTGCCCGTCCAGCTTTCCGCCGCATTCAAGGCGTAGCCGTTATTCCGGACAAGATAACGCGCCCGCGCCGTGATCGTCGCGCCTGCGCCCACAAGAAGCGTGTTCAAATGCAGGCGCGACGGCTGAAAAGTGCGCAGGCGCCTATTGCCCTGCGAAGCCTCGAAGCCGCCGGTCGCAAGCGAGCCGAAAGCACCGCGCCACAGGCGGGTTATGTTGGTCAGCATTCCCATGTTTAAAGTCCCTTGCTGCCCGACGTAAGGACGCGCCGACGCGGCTTGCCGCTTTCAAGAACGGCGATGCGTTTCTCCAGATCGGTAATGGCCGAGGCCATTTCGGCATCCGTCGCATAAGAGATGCGGCGGCCCTCGACATCGATGCTGCGCACCCCACGCCAACGCGCGGCGAGCAACGCCTCAAGGCGCGCTTTCATGTCGTCAAGGGTCATGGGTCTATCTCAAATATGATGAATGAAACGTCCGCCGCTTGCTCTGCGGCTTGCGGCGCAAAACGCCTGCGTTGCGCGGAGTCTCTTCTGCGCCATCCGCGCTTTCCTGTTCTGCCGCCGCGACTTGCGCCTCGAGTTCCTTCCATCGCGCTTCAGAAAACCTGTCGATGCCGACGATCCACGCGGCGGCGCGGGCGTAAACGCGGCAGTCCAAGGCCTCGTTGCGTTCGCGCAGCTTCTGCCATTCCAGCCGCGAGAAGCCGCGTTTGGTTTTGACGGTAACAAGCTGCTCCGCCGTGAGCTGTTTGATCCATTCGCTGTCGATGCCTTCGGGCAAATGCACCGTGCCGGGCGGAAACAAAGCGCCGTCCTCAAGCTCTTCGGTTGTCGGACGAACAAGACGCAGGAAACGGTATGTCTCCGTTTTGAACGTCGATCCCGCGACGACCCAGAGCTTTGCGCCGCGCCGGATTTTGCGTCCGCCTTCGCTGACATCCACATAAGTCGGGCCGGTCACGGGGCTGGCGCGGTTGAACCCTTCCGCGCCCTTGACGGCCATGACCTGCGCGCCGCCCATCTTGCGCGTCCACGCATAGACGGCGGGCGCTTCATAACCAGAGTCCACGGCCAGCTTGCCAATGGTCAGCTGTGGGCCGTTTTCATGCGGCCATGTTTGCGTCAGCAGTTGCGCCAGCGCATCCCATGCAGCCGGATCGTCCGGCCCGCCGGGAATGACGATGTGATCGACAAGCCAGCTTTCAAGCCCGCGACCCCACGCCCAGATATCGACTTCAATGCGGTCTTTTTGAACGTCCGCGCCTGCGGTCAGGAACAAGCCTCCTTTGGGAACCTTTCCCAGACGATAGGGTTCGCGGCGCTCGCACAGGATTTGCCAATCCGGCGCTTCGCCGCTTTCGACCCAAGTCTCGCCGAGCACGCTGTTCTTGAAACCCTTCATCGTTTCGTCGTTTCCCTGCGCCGCTTCCCATTCGCGGGCGATACGCTCCCAGCTCAACCAGCCGTGCGGTGAATACAAGCTGGAGATATGGTAACCAACCGTGAGCGGATCGGCGCTGATCGCCGTCGCGCGCCATTCCCCGTGCTCCAGCATGAAGGTTTTATGGCGCTCATCTATCCGCGCTTCGCAATGTTCGCAGTGATAGGCGACCGTTTCCGGTTGCCCCTTCTCCCAGCGCAACCTCTCGAATTGCAAAACCTGCTTGTGTCCGCAAAACGGACATGGAACGAAGTATTTGCGCTTGTCGCTAACCTCGTATTCGCGTTCAATGCGCGAGATGCCCTTGATCGTCGGCGTCGAGCACAAGAACACTTTGCGCCGCCACGCAAAGGTGCGCGTCCGAGCCTCGGCCAGCGCGACAGGATCGCCTTCCTCGCCCGCGCTTGCGGGATAAGCATCCACTTCGTCCAGAAACAGATACCGCGCGGGCATGGAACGCAGGCCCACCGCGCTGTTTGCGCCGGTTATGACCAAGATCCCGCCCGGAAACTCCTTGGACAAGATCGTGTTGCCGCTGTCCCGCGACCGCGCCGGAGCCACACGCTCCCGTAAAATCTCACTTTCCTCAATCAGCGGGTCGATGCGTTGTTGGCTGAAGCGCCGCCCCAACTCGACGGTCGGCTGCACCGCCAGCATCGGGCCAGGCGCGTGATGAATGACGTAGCCGATCCAGTTATTGCCGCATTCCGACCCGCCGAGTTGCGCCCCCTTCATAAGCACGACGCGCTGGCAAGGCGACGACGGCGACAAGGAATCCATGATCTCGCGCAAGTACGGCGTGCGACTCGTGCGCCAAGGCCCGGCTTCGTTCGCGCCGCGCGGTGAGAGGACGCGGTTCTCGTCCGCCCATGTCGAAACCGTGTGATCCGGATCCGGCATAAGCCCGTCCATCCAACCGCGCAGAAGCGCGTCCGCCCCGTCGAAAGAGGCGATGTCCTCGAAGATGCCGATCATGAGCGGATTTCGATTTTGATGTCGGCAAGCTGCGCTAGGTGCTCGCGCACCAGTTTTTCAAGCGCAACCTGAACTTGGTGCGTGTCCACGCCGATCTCAGACGCCAGCGCCGCCGCCACGCGGGTCGGCCACATCTGCCAAGCATCGCGTTCCTGTCGCGCGATGCGATAGATCAGAGCAATGGCCTGCGCCCTGTCGACAAGCTCGCCTTTAAGCTTCTGCAGTTTGACGCGACGTTCTTGCGCCTTCAGAACTTCGTTCGCCGTGCGGGCCTGCACGAAGGTCGTGCCGCCGCCCGTTAACGGCGCATGTCCGGACTCTCGCAGCGTGTCGCCGACGGCGCGGATCGCTGCTTCCGGCACCGCCTTTCCCTTCGGCTTTTCTTTTCGCCGCACCTGCGCGGGATCTGTGTTTTTCGCCAGTGTGGCGATGGCCTTATCCGCGTCGATTGTCCCATCGCTTTCAAGCCGGATGCGCCCTGAAGCAATCGCTTTTTGCACTGCGCCTCGGCTTTTGCCCCACAGGGCGGCGAACTCTCGTTGACTGACTCCCATTTGCCATTTTCCTGCGCCCCAGCGTCGTTTCCGCACGATCATCTAATGATCGGAATAAGCCGAAATTAGCCATCTGATTGCTCGTTATTCACTGGATAAGTGCCGCGAATGAAGCGTTCATGTCCTTGTTGAACAACAACTTTTAAGGAGAACACTCATGCCCCAAAAGGCCCCAAAACAGGGCAAGGCCAAGCCCAAAACCTTCGTCAAGAAGGCGATCAAGACCAAGGCCCAAAGCAACGGCAAACCGACAAACGACGAGGCGTTGTCCGCGCCGATGCAGGCGGGTCTTGCCGCCGTCGCGGCCATGAAGTCGACAAATGACGCGCCTACGCGGGAGACAAAACTCACAAAGGTGATCGAACTGTTGAGCCGACCCGAAGGCGCGACCATCGAGCAGCTTGTCGACGCGACGGGCTGGCAGAAGCACACCGTGCGCGGCGCGCTCTCTGGCGCTTTGCACAAGAAACGTGGTTATCAAATCGTTTCCGAAAAGCCAAAAGACGGCAAACGCATTTATAAAATCGTGCCGCCCAAGCCATGAAGCGATCCACGCACGCCGGTTGATTATCTAACAATCAACCGGCGCTTATCTTCGCAAATAAATGATCCCTAATTGAGTGGATAATCTTGCGACGAAGAGCGATCATCACCATGTAATGAGAAAAACGCATTCATTGGAGGCCATTATGCAAAACAACAACCCGCTTCCCACCGCCAACCCCGAATGGGGCTTTTGGGGCACAAGCGCCCGCAGCGACTACGACGCGCCGATGGTTTGGAACGCGATGAGCAAACTGCTTGCAGAGCGCTTTGATCTTACGCCTGAACATACACGCGATCTTCTTGATGCGCGGTTCGGTCGCCATCTTGCCGACGAGTTGAGCTTCATCAAAGGCGGCCCTGGGAGTCCCGAAGCGATTGCCGAACACATCGACAACATTTTGAAAAACAGGAGCTGGCGGAATTACTTCCGTAAAGCCATCAACGATACCAAAGCAGCGTGAGGCGACCATGTCCGAAGAACTTTTTGTCCGCTTCGCCCGCAAGCCTTTCCGCTTTGACGAGGTCGAGGCAGCCGCCAGAGACACCGACGATCTAGGCAGCCGCGTATCAATCGTGGAAACTAAAGAACTCAGCGCTGAAGAATACGATGATTTCATCGCAGCCCCTCTTCGTGATCGTGAGTGGCTTGCAGGAAAAGGAGGATACCTCAACAAGAAACGTCAAGTCATCGCCGTCATCGCTCCTGAGCGGCAAACGCTTTATGTCGATCCGTCCGGCTCAAGCTACGGTCGCTATGTCGGTCTGCGCGTTCCGACCCCCAGCTGCCGCTATCCGGAAGTACAGGTTCGCCTTTCTGGACGAGACGGCAATGCTTTTGCCATCCTCGGCCATTGCCAACGCGCTGCGAGGAAGGCCTGCCTGCCGGAAGATGAAATCAAGGCGTTCATAGCCGAGGCCAAAAGCGGCGATTACAACCATCTCCTAACCACCTGCATGCGCTGGTTTGATTGTGTTTAAGGTTGCGAAACCAACTCAGCTTTCTTGCCAGTAAACTCCTCCCAACGTTGGACGATCACGTCGCAGTATTTGGGATCCAACTCGATCAGGCGCGCCTGACGGCCCGTTTTCTCACAGGCAATCATGGTGCTGCCGGAACCGCCAAAACAATCCAAGACAATATCGCGACTCTTGCTGCTATTGCGGATGGCACGTTCGACCAGCTCGACAGGTTTCATCGTCGGATGCAGATCGTTTTTCCTCGGCTTGTTGACAAACCACACATCGCCTTGATCGCGTGCGCCGCACCAGAAATGATCCGCGCCTTGTTTCCAGCCGTAAAGTATCGGCTCGTACTGGCGCTGGTAGTCTGAACGACCCAGCGTAAATGTGTTCTTGGCCCAGATCACGAAAGTCGACCATTTCCCGCCTGCTGCGACGAAGGACTTCTGCAGCGTGTGCAATTCGCTCGACGACATGCAAACATAGATCGCGCCTTTGCAAACAGCGACCATGTTCACGCAAGCGTCGTAAAGGAATGCTTCGAATTCGTCGCCAAGATTGTCGTTCATGATCTTGCGATCATTGCCGCGCAACTTGTCCTTGGCCGTATTGCCGTAGTCCACGTTGTAGGGCGGATCCGTGAACACCATATCCGCCAAAGCGCCATCAAGAACCTTTTCAACATTGGCAAGGACGGTGCTGTCGCCACAGAGCAGACGATGGTTGCCCAGAACATAAACGTCACCGGGCTTTGTCTTCGGTTCCGCTGGCGCTTCCGGAACGGCATCGTCATCCGTGTTGCCTTCGGCCCCTTCCGCGTCTCCCAACAGATCGGCAAGCTCTTCGTCTGAAAAACCAATCACAGACAAATCAAAATTGAGCGATGCCAGCGCTGCCAGTTCCGTTTTCAAAAGACCGTCATCCCATCCAGCATCAAGAGCCAACTGGTTGTCGGCGATGACATAGGCGCGTTTTTCTTCCTCGGTCAAGTGGTCGAGCACAATGACAGGCACGCGCTCAAGTCCAAGATGCTTAGCGGCCTGAAGCCGTCCGTGCCCTGCGATAATTTCGGCGGATGCATCCACGAGTATCGGATTTACAAATCCGAACTTCATCATGCTGGCCGCGATCTTGCCTATCTGCTCTTTTGAATGGGTGCGCGGGTTGTTGGCATAAGGCACGAGCTTGTCGATATCCCAAAGCTCAATCTTGCTTGCGATATTATGCAGTGTTGAATAGGTCATGCTGATCCGTGTTCTTTGATGGCTTGAGTTGCCAAAGTGCAAAACGCATAAGCCGCGACCAACGGAACCACGCCGTTGCCGCAAAGTCGGAGCCTGTCCACCCTGTTGGCCAGCCCATCAGCGCCTCGACAAACAGCGGGTTCAAGGTGCGGGGCGCGTTCGAGATAGCGCTGCCACCCAGCCTCGTCCTCGGGGCCTGGCGGGAAAGGTTGCTCCGCGTCTTCGCTTTGCTGTTGACGAGAACGCCGTCTTTCCAGTCCCGCGCCGTCGGCGTCGCCCATTGGCGCATCATCTCGCTTCGGTTCAAACCGCTCGAACGCTTGCCGGTGCAGGCGCGCGGCGTGGGCCAGTATTTGCTGGCTTCGGTCAGACTGATCCCGTGATCCAAACTTGTGCTGCCCGGCTCGTGCGCCCGAGGCGTAGGCCATAACGCCGATTGCGCCGTCAGAGACCCGAAGCAACGATCCGTCCTGTCGCCGTTGCGCTTGAGGAACGTGTCCTGCTTTTCGCCGCTCTCCTGCGCCCTCGGCGTAAGCCAAGATGAAGAGCCGCTCGCGCTTGTGCGGCGCGCCAACTTCTGCCGCTGTAAACAAGCCCGCCTTAACGCGATAACCCATTGATCGAAGGTCATCGTGGACTTGTTCAAATCCCAGTCGTAAATGTCCACCGACGTTTTCAAAGAAACAAACTGGCGGTTTGACTTCGCGGACGATCCGCGCGATGTGCGGCCAGAGATGGCGTGGGTCTTTGTCGCCGAGCTTGCGCCCAGCGACGGAGAACGGCTGGCATGGATAGCCGCCGTGGACGATATCCACCACGCCGCGCCACGCTTTGCCGTTGAAGGTCGCAACGTCGTCCCAGACAGGCGCGCGATCCAAGGCCGAGTCTTCCATCCGCGCCACGAGAGTGGCTGCGGCGTAGCTTTCCCGCTCGACGTAACAAACAGTTCGATATCCTGGCGCGGCGAGATGGAGGCTGAGGTCGAGCCCGCCTGCGCCCGCGCAGAGCGAGAGGCCAAACAACGCGCGCCCTTTTGGGCACGCGAAATCGCCTCCGGCGGCAGGTAAAGCCAGACCATTCAAATCAAACCTCTGTTGTTAGGAAAAGCTGGCTTCCCTTTGTCAGGAGTCCAGGCAGGAATCCGCCTCCACGGGGCGGGTTAACTCTTTGTTTTCCATGAGATAATTGGGTTACGCTCGAAACCACAACCTGTGGGGCGGCTTCCCGCTTTCAACCCCTACATGTAGCGAAGTCCTGCGCTCTTGCCGCCAGCATACGCTGAGGCGCAGGAAGGACCCAAGATTTCAAAGCCTTGCAGGATCAACGACCTCATAGCCGTTGTCGTCTAGCGCATCGGTAGCAACAAGATGTTTGGTGGTTGGATCATCGACGCGGTTCATGCGCACGTGCGTCCCTTGAGGCCAGAAGAGAATCTCTTCGACCCGCCACAACTTACCGCGCGCGCCGCCGCGCCGAAGCATTTGTCCCACTTCAATCTGCCGCTTCATGTTCGCTTTCAATCGGGGGATTGTTCGAACGCGTCTCTCCCGAGTATGACCAGAAACTACACCAATTCTTCCGTTTTTGTCCGATACAAAAGTGTTCGGCGGACATTTTTGTATCCAGCACTCACAACTTCGACTTAGCAGCTAGCGCAAGCACGCTGCGATACGAGGGGTTTTGCTTAAACCTGCGACCGTTAAGCCGCCACGCAATCACGCACAAACCGTAAAGCCAATGCTCATGCGCCGTCGTACGTCCCAGGCCGACGCGCCAGCACACGTCCTTCCATCGTTCGCCATACGCGCGAAGCCAGACGATCTTCGCATCAATCGCATCAAGCCCGACCGTCCAGCCAAGCGTTTCTTCCATACGGCTGATCGCGGCGGCGGACGGATACGGACGTTTGAGGCGCTGCGGCTCTTGTCCCACCAGATCGCCGAAGTCGTGGACGATGGTCGGCCATGTGTTGAAATACCCGCGCACCTTGACGGGCGGCATGCGTTTCAACACGTCCGCCGCTTCGACAAGGCGTTCTTCGATCAGCGATGCGGTCCATTTCTCAATCATGCCGCGCTCCTTCCGTTTTGCGTTTGCCGTAAAGTTTTTCGCCAAGTTGCTGGATCAACTCTCGCTCTGGCCAGGACAGGCGGTCGTCGTCGGCCTTAACGACGAGAATGCCTTCGCTGTTCCAGCCTTCGCGTTTGACGCGTTCGGGGTCTGGGCGATCGCCGCCGAAACCGCGCGGAGTCCAACGCATGCCGCTCATGACGCACCTCCGTTCTTCAAAGCCCAATCAAGCAACGCGAGCGCGTCCGCTTCGTTGTCGTCGGCGGGATCGAAACCTTTCGCTTTGATCGCGGCGATGACGGCCTTCTTGTCGCCGTTGCCTTTGCCGGTCGCGTGTTTCTTGATCGTGCCGACGGGCACGCCTTGATACGGAATGGAGTGATGCTCGCACCACGCCGTGAGGTGCGCGAGAAAGCCTCCGTAAGCGTGGGCTGCATCCACGCCAACATGCCGCCTGACCTCCTCGAAATACACGGCATCGATCCCGCCCGCCGTTTGCTTGATTTCCGTGAGCCAATGCTTGAAGCGCAGAAACCTCATCCCGCCGCCTTCGAACCGACTGGGCGCAAAATGCTGCGTGCCGCTCGCGATCCCGCCATCGCGTTGGCGAAGTGCCCAGCCCGTGTGTGTGCCGAGATCAAGCGCAAGAACAGACGTTGTGGTTTTGTTTTCGGTCATGGCAGAGCCTCCTTAAGCCAGTCAGGTGTTTCGTCTTGCGTGAGTGAGTGTTGGGTGGACGGGCGCGGACACTCACCGGCACACTCACCGCAAAAATCCTTTTCCTCGCAGCGGGTTGGTGAATGTTGTGAGTATTGTGAGTGTTTTTGGGCACCTTCCTCTTGCGCACGCGCGTGCCCGCGCGCGTGTATAGGGTGGGAAAAACACTCACTACACTCACCACACTCACTAGCTATTTGATTTTGCAGATCGCTTTCTGAGTGAGTGTCGAGTGAGTGTCGGGGTTCGAGCGGCGCAACACTCACTTTTTCGTCGTCATGAAGTGAGTGTGGTGAGTGTTTTCCTGTGACCGTCGCGCCACAGGCCGGCTGTTCGATCACGGCAAGCTGCCAGCACATGGCGCGCTGTTTGGGGCCTGTCGCGGCGACCCGAACGGCGATATGCCCCAGATCGAACATCCGGTCACGCACGCGGCGCAGGGCTTTGCCGAGCCGGATCTTGCGCGAATGGTCTCCGCCTGCGCCGAGCGGCAAGGCCGGTTCGCTGACGAGCGCGAGATCGTAGAGATCGCCGCTGCCGACCTCCGCCGTGCCGAAGCTGTCCCACCAAAGAGAGACGAAGCCGCGCCACATCGCGCCTTCGGCGTCCGAGGACTCCATCATCTCGTCGATGTTGGCTAGGAAACCGTCGATGCCCGCGACCTGCAAAATGCCGCCCATGACGCGTGACCAGTTCTCATAGCTGCCGATGATCTCGGGGTTGGCGGGACGTCCTGCCGCGATCCACGCTTGGCAGAGCCTCAGGCAGGCCGAGACCAGACTTGCGCGGTTGGCGCGAACCCAGACCATCAGATCGGGATGGCGAAAGCCTTGGCGTCGCGAGGGTTTGTCGACATGGGCGTCGAGCCGAATCCGAATGAGACGCCGCGACATTTCATTCGAAAACTCGGGGTTGTTGCCCGTCGCGATCCAGACGCAGCGAATAGGAAGCCGCGTCATCTCCGATACGCCGAGGATGCGGTCTTCCCAGAAGGGAGCCGTGAGCGCAGCCGCCAGCGCGGAGGAGTCCAACGTGCGCCGCAGATTGTCGATAAGAACGAGCGCGGGGATTTGGCGAAGCTTGGCGGTCAGCCGTTTGCGCCATTCCTCGTCCTCGGAGCCTTCGGTCATGACGCTCGCGCCGGAGCCCGTCAGGATCGTTGCTATGGCGTCAACCAAAAGCGTCGCGCCTGTGCCGGGCGTGGGCTTTTCGATCAGGTGCAGCGGCGTCGGCCCCTCGATCATGGCGCGGACGAAGCCGAGCAGCAGCAAGGCCACGGCGTGCGCCCGTTCGGCCTCGCCGACGAACGGAAAATCCCCCATCAGATCGTCAAGGATCAGCGTGCGCGCTGCGGCGATTTCTTCTTTCGTAGGGCAACGCGGCACAGGCGGAACGGTGAAGCCAGATAGCGGGTGGTAAAGCAGCCGCGCGTCCGGATGATAACCGGCGTCGGTGATCAATTCGCCGTTGCGGCCGAACACGGGCGCGGTCACGACGCCTGCCAAGACGGGTAAAACTGGATCGGGCGTTGCGAGCAGCGCCTTGACCAGAGATGATGGCGGATGAGCGGGCACAAGCTGGTTGTTGGCGGAGAGCTTGCGCCAGTCGGCGATCTTGGCCAGCATATAGCGCAGCCGCTCATCCGTCAGACCGCGCACCATGGGCAACCCGTCGTCGTCCGGCACGACCCAGGACGGCACGCTCCCCACGCGATAGAGCCAAGGCGAAAGGTTGGCTTTGTGGAGCAACAGCCACGTCTGCCGCGCGGCACGGTCGAGGTTGCCTTCGTCCGTGCGATGCAAAGGCAGAGGGATTTCCGGATCCGCAAAACCTATCGGCAACCCGCGTCTGGTCGCGTTGTCCGCTTTGGGCACCAGCAAAGATGACCGCTCGTGCGTCCGCGCCGCTTGAAGGCAACGCTTCACGCCATTCGCGCCCTCGCGCCGTAAGAGATCGTTAAAATCCTCTCCTTCCTTGTCCGGCATAGCGACGGCGCATTCGCGGCCTTCGACCAGCAGCCTGTTCGCTAACGTCTCTGCCGCTCGTTGCCCCGCGCCGGAGGCGTCATCGTCTGCCAGAATAACGATGCGTTTGGCCTCGGGCGGCAGTTTGATCTGTTCCAGCCCTGGGGCCGACAAAGCTGCCCAGACGGGCAGATCGGGACGCGCCGTCATAACGGCTAAGGCGGTTTCAATCCCCTCCGTTAAGCCGAGGATGCCTTTATCGCCGATGGGCGCCAGCCGAACTGCGCCACCTGCGGTGCGCCCCAGCATCTTCTTCGCCTTGGAAACCTCCGCCTTACCGGAGCCATCGGGTTTCAGATAGGTGCGGTGCAGCGCCTGTTGTTTGCCGTCGGCGTCGCGCACGATGGCGACCATGGCGGGATAGCCGGTCTTGGTGTCCCAATGCGCAAGATCGGGATGAAAGAGAAGATCGGGCGTTGCAGGGAAGCCCAGCCCTCGCGATTCAAAATAGGTCTCAACGAGCGTGTCGCGGATTGATTGCGTTCGGGACAGGATGATATCGATCTCGCGCGAGCTGTCTTTTTCAGGCTTCGAGACGGACGCGGGTAGTTGTTTTTGCGGCGCGGCTGACGACCAGCCGACAAGCTCGGCGGCGTAGGCGAACAGTTCGCGGCCCGTGAGACCTGTCGCTTGTTCAAGGGCGCTGAGCGGGCCGCCGCCTTTCCGGTTGCCGTCGAAGTCTTTCCAATCGCCTGCATGTTCGCCTTTAAGTGTGATGACGCAGGAGCCTGTGTTGCGCGGGGCGTCGCCGCGAATGTTCGCGAGCCGCCATTCGTCCTCCTTGCGTGTGCCGTTGGGAAACAACTGCGGCACCCAGACTTCTGCTCGTTCGCGCAGCCTTTCGGCTATGGCGTCCAGATCGTAACGAACCGTCGGCGTTGGCGGCGAAACGTCGTTCAGGTCAATCAAGGATCACCAAGCCTTTCTCGGCTCGCGTGATCGCCGTGTAGAGCCAACGGGCGCGGATGTCTGGTTTGCGGTGCCCGAACTTGTCGTCGAACACGATGACATTTTCCCATTGCGAGCCTTGGGATTTGTGGCAGGTGATGGCGTAGCCCCAGACGGACTCGATAAGGTTCTTGATCTCTCGCCAGTCTCGCGTCAGCCGGTTCTTGTCGTAATGGACGTGATCGTCGAAATGCCCTTTATAAAAACGCTGGCGACCTGGGAGTTTCTGCCCGTCTTCTGTTCTGGTTTCGGCGCTGAAGCGATAGGCGTCCTCGTCGCGGATGTCGGAAAGCTCAAGGAACATGCCGTTGACGATGCCGAGATCGTGCCGGTTCTTGAGGCAGATGATCTTTTCGCCGGAGCCTGTCGGATAATCTCCCTCGAAGCCCGCCGCCCGTTTCATGCCGCTGTTGAGGCGTATCCGCGTGGCGTTCAGCCCGCAAATGACCTGTCCGCCGTTGAGCATCTGCGCGGGCGTCACCTGCTGGTGCGGCATTTTGCACACGAACGCGTCGTGCATGCCGAACGGGATAGGAATGTTCTGCCGCGCCATGGTAGCGAGGCGGATGATGGCGCTGGTTTCGGCTTGGCGATGGATTTCCGTCAGCATCACATCCGGCACCGCATCCGTGAAAGCGCCTTCGCCTTTGATGGGCGGCAGCTGCCCGGGATCGCCCAGAACGAGGATCGGCGTGCCAAAGGCAAGCAGATCGTTCGCCATTTCCTCGCCGACCATCGAGACTTCGTCGAGCACCAGAAGATCGGCGTCGCGCACAAGGGACTGTTCGTTCAAAACGAAGCGTGGCGTGTGAACGTCCATCAACCGCAGTTCAAGACGCTTGATCTGCGTCAGGGCAAAAGTGCGCTCGGCTGGACCCATTTGGCCAACTCTTGCCACAAGATCGGCGAGCTCCTTCTCGACGCGCTCAATTTCCTGTGGCGTCGCTTCCGACACGCGGTAGATCAAACTGTGGATCGTCGAAGCGGGCGTTCCCTTGCGCGTCATGACGAGAGCGGCCTTGCCTGTAAACGCGCCGTAAAGAACGCCACCGTCGCAGAAGTTCTGTTTGTCCATCGTCTCAAGCCCGAGCTCTTCGACGACATGGCGGACGATGGTGGTCTTGCCCGTGCCCGCGTAACCGAACAAGCGGAACACCTGCTGCTCCTTCGTGCGGTTCGTGAACCATTCGCTGATCTTGTGGATCGCCTCGGCCTGACAGGGAGACGGCATAAACGCGCTCATGCGGCCTCCTTCCAGCAGCGCTCGGCATAGGGACACATCCGGCAGAGATAGAAATCGGAGGCGGCTGCGATACGCGGCAATAGCTCGCCGCATTCAGCGGCACGAATGACGGAAACGGCCTTGTCTGAAAGCGCCTGCGCCTCGGCGGGATCGAAGGGGACGATTTCGTGATAAAGTTCTTCCGTGTCTTTGTTCAGCGCGGTGAAAAGCGCGACGGACAATTCCATATAGGCCATGTAAAGCTGCACCTGCCCGAAATAGACCGGCTTGGAAACTTGCAGGCCGT
Source organism: Alphaproteobacteria bacterium (assembly GCA_028690155.1). Lineage (GTDB taxonomy): Bacteria > Pseudomonadota > Alphaproteobacteria > UBA9219 > UBA9219 > CAIXLI01. Next base: position 21,937 of record JAQVBU010000020.1, read on the forward strand.
GTTTGACAAGATCGTTCCATGATTTGGTGTTGAGCGCTTTGTGCTCCCACAGCGCGGGCCAAATGATCCCGACATCCGGCCCCGCGACAATCACGCCGTCGATATGTCCCGCGAGCTTTCCGTTCGCCGCGCTGAAGCCGAATTGCGAGCCGTCCTTCTTGTTCGTGCGAAGATCGAAGCCTGTCAATCGCAGCCAAGCAACCGACAAATCCTCGAACTTATGTCCCGCGTCGAACACACGCAGGATGCGCCCGTCGAAATCCTTCCCTTCGTCCATGGGCGCGTGAAGGTATTCGTAAACAAGCCGCCTCGCGCAAGGCTCGCCCACGCGGCTACCGCCCAGATAAGCGCGGGGCTTCTGCTTCTTGTTGCGAGCGACCATCGCTTCGTCGATCCGCGCGTTGATCTTGTCGGCAACCGTTGCCTCTTGTCCGTAAACCCATGCCGAGCCGTGATTGAAATCCATCGCCATCGTCGTTCCTTAAAAAGGGATTTCGTCGTTGCAGCCGTCTCTGGCCGCGACTTGCTTACGCATCGATTCCTGAAAGCCGTCCACGCAGGCTTCGATGACCTGATCGATCTCCTGTGCGCTGCGGTTTTGAAAGGATGGCATCAGCCCCAGTTCCTTCAACGCCTCGGCGAAGAAGCGGCGGGCTTCCTTGATCGCCTGTGTTTCCATGTCCGTTTTGTCGATCATTCCGTTGTTCCTGCTTGCATGGACAAATCCCGCGTCCTGACATTGTTTTGAACAGAAGCGGTATTGCGCTTCCGGCTTTTGCGGATGGAGGTAGCCGAACCCCCGTTGCTCGCGCCCGCACACCGCGCACAGGGCTAACCGCCCAAAAGCCAACTCAAATCTTGAGAAGCATCTGGTTCTTCCTTCAGCCTCTCCGACCCCAGCACCACAAAGCGGGAGATCGCGCTCGTTGCCATTGCCTCGAGATCCGCCATGGTGAGGGACGCGATGGGTCTGTGCAGACCGCCGCGTCCCTCGAGCCACGCCCCCATGGCTTTGGCCGATTCCTGTGTGACGTGCTTTTGCCACTGGTCGGAATTCATGCCGCTACCCGTTAAGCCAGGCTGGGCCTTGCGTTGCGGCAGGAGCCGCAGCTGCGGGCGCCGCCTGTTGCTGTGGTTGGCTCCATGCGGGGGCTGCTGGGGCGGTCGGCGCAGAAGTCGGTTTCCGGCGTAGCGCGCTGGGGGCCGCCGGAACGTCCTGACCGTCCATCACCTTCTTCCATTCCGGCTCGGTCGGCAGGATCACGCGATCCAGCTTGTTGCTGTCGCCGTAGCGGGGATCGCTCGACGGCTCGATCCTGATCTTGGCGACGAACGTGATGCCGTTCAGGTCGGCGAAGCCGCGCAGGATGCGTTTGGCTTTTGTCGCCTCGCTCATATCCTCGGGATTGAGTCCGAGCGCGCTGTCGATCATAGCGCGGATCGTGCTTTTCGTGATCTTCCAGCCGATGGACACGCCTTTCTCGTCCACCTTGCCGCCGGAGACGGTCAACATCTGCCAAAACTTGCGCCGCGCATGCGGGCCTTCGGCAACGGTAAACTCGCAGTCCAGCATCAGCACGTCGCTGCCTGGGCTGTTCGAAGCCTTCAAAAGCTCTTTGTCGATTTCGCTTTCGCCGTTCGTGCCGCCTTTGCGGATGGTCAAGCAGACTTTGGCGAAGGTGCCATCGGGAATAATCTCGCCGCTCTTTTGCGGCTCGGCATCGTTCATATCGAAACTCATGGTCTTATCCTTTCTTTTGGAGGTTGATTTTGGAGAGAAGCGCGCCCAGATCAGGGCTTTCGGTAATCTCAAGGCGACCGCTACGATCCTTGGCAGGCAACGCCCACGAATTGCCGGAGCGGCAAACGAAACGGCGTTCGGCGCCGGAGGTTGGGTTGTGCCGCCAGCCGCTTTCATCGCGGTCGAACAAGGACAGCGTCATCACCTGATCGACGATACCTGGCAGCTCGCGTCCGACCTTTCCGCCGTCCATCTGCGGCTGCCATGTTGTGCGGTTCATATCGTCCGTGAGGGATTCCAGAATGCCGACGAAGATCACGGTCTTGCCTGGAGCATGTTGCAGGTGCTTCAGGAGACCAATGACTTCCCGCGCCAACAGGCCATAAGCGCCGCGCGTATCGGGTTTGCCCGTTTTTTCGGAGAAGGCCTCTGGTCGCGTCTTCGCCCATGCCATGGCTTGGCGCGTCAGGTCGGTGATGCTGTCGACAAAGACAAACCGCTTTCCGGACAACAGCGTCAGAAGATCGGGATATGTCGCTACGACATGCTCGTAATGCCCCTGTGAGAAAAACCCGCTCGCGTCCGCCGCCGGATTGACGCCGCCGATCAAACAGGCGATGTCGAGCGCATCTGGAAAGGTACGAACCGGAATGCTATCGCCCGTCCAGCCCTGCAGCGACTTCATGCCCGCTTCAAGATCGATGACGACCGTTTCCTTTGGCGGAAGCGTTCTCGCTAAGGACGTTTTGCCGACGCCACTAGGGCCGAAGATGGCGACGGTGGTTTTTTGGTTGGCTTCGGAAAGGCGTTCGTCCGCCGTGACAATGCGCAAGGCCATCACACATCCTCCTCTGGCAAAGCTTCGATCTTGAAGGTGGGCTTGCCGTGCTCGACGGTGCGTGCGGGCTCGAACAGTTTGCGGATCGCTTCGGGCCAAGAGCCGTAGGCGGTTTCCGAAACCTTGTGTTCGGTCGTAACGTATTGTTCCGGATCCTCGCGCCATTGCTCGACGATGGTGCGAATGGCTCCTGCGAGCTTCACGCGATCCCACTTGACCCGCTTCGGCAAATCCATCACGACGACGAACCGCCCGTCCGTCACGCGCACCGTACCCGTGTCCTTGCCGCTGGCCCTGCGAAGCTCCAAGGCCTTTTGGCCGTATTTGAGATCAAGCCCGCTACGCAGCTTGTTTTCGATGGCCGCGATATGCGCCTTGGCCTCGGCGAGATCGCCCGACAAAAGCGACAATTCCTCGATCGAAAGCGTTGCGATCTTTCCGGGAGGCAAGTCGCGCAGTTGGTTTATCGTGATCCTGTTCGGGATGTTCATGACGCTCTCCTTCTGCTGGTGACTTGCGGGGATTGTTGGGGAGCTGGTTGAGGCACGGCGCGTTCCTGCCGGAAGTCCGGCATCATTTGCGGTGCAGCACCTGAAGTGCTGTTGCGGAGTTTTTCGGCCTCGAAAGCCTCGATATCTTCAAGGCGATAGACGACTCGTCCGCCCAACTTCAAAAAACGTGGCCCCTCGCCAGACCAACGCCAGCGCTCTAGCGTGCTGGTCGAAATCCCCCAGCGCTGCGCAAGCTGCTCTTGTCCAAAATGCTGAATGGTCATTCTCCATCCCTCCGGTTCGTTCAAAACGTGTCGGGAGATTGGAGAATTTCAGGGAAGGAAATCTGGAGGGTGCGGTTGCTGCCCGAGGGAAGCCCAAAGGAAGGAGAAAGGAAGGAGCCTTATGTTTCAGTTATTAACGGTCACTATGCACAACATCGCATGTTCTTGATTTGTTCGCCTTCATACGATAAGCTTGCGCAGCTTCCGGTTGAAGAACCCTGCTGCAAACAAGGAAAGAAAGGCGTGGAAAATCATGATCCAAGGAACCAGTGCCGTCGCGATTGAGGAAGATATTGAAGAAGAACCGTCCTCTGCATCCCACCATCGCATTCTTGCTCTTTCCGTCACTGGCGGCTTTCTTGATGGTCTGCGCCTTGATTTTGAAGACGGGTTAAATTGTATTATCGGCGGGCGCGGAACGGGCAAAACGACCGTTCTGGAATTTATTCGTTTTCTTTTGAGCTCGGACGATCCGCAGGAGAGAAGCAAAGCAAACAAGGAAGTCGTTGATGAAAATCTACGTTCAGGCAAAGTCGTTCTCGACATCGAAACGCAAGGTGGCGTTCCTTACCGCATCGAGCGTTCTATCGGCGAAGCTGCCGCATTGTTCAATGCCAGGGGTGAGCCGCAAGCGGCGTCTCTGAATCGTAGCCGCCTTTTCAAGGCCGATATATACGGCCAGAACAAGATCGAAGAAATCGCAAGGAATGCTCGTTTTCAACTGCAGCTGATCGATCGCTTTGCGGAAACTGAGATTCGTCAGACCCAAGAAGAGATCGAACGCACCAAGCATGGCTTGCGTCAAAAGATTGATGAGAACGAGCGAAACGAAAATGCTTTGCGCGAATGCGAACATGCGGTTGCCGAGCTTGAAGGCATCAATCTGAAATTGGAGGAATCAAAGCCAAGCGGAAGCCCAGAAGCTGACGCGCTTGCTCTTGCTGAAAAAGCAAAAAGTTTAAGATCGCGTGAAGGAGCGTCTATTCAGACCCTCCGCGATGCAGTCAAAAACGTTGAAGTCCAAGCAGGCCAATGGAAACAACATGTCGTCGGCAAGTGCCATAACGTGATCGATGAGTTTATGCTTCGTGGCGAGAACGGAGCCTTCTTGTCGGAAATTCAGAAGGAAATTAGCGCTTTTCTTCAATCTTTTGAAACGTTGGAACATCAAGCTGCGGCTTTAAGCCAAGAAACAGATAACGCGCTTTTAGGAATAGCTCAGCGGCTAGCGCAAGTGCACGCGCTGCAGGATCAGGCTTATCGCGACCTTGCAGCCCGCGTACAACAACAAAGTACCCAAGTCAGAGAACGGCAGGGACTTCAACGCCGCCAGAACGAACTTCTCGCGCAAGAAAAGGAACGGATACAACGTCTTGAAACGCGCAAAAATCTCGCACAAGACATATCCGACTTCTCGTGTCGTCTTTCCGATTTGCGGGATAAACGCTATGAAGCGCGGCGCACCGTTGCTACCGAGCTATCGACCAAACTCGCGCCGACCATCCGCGTTTCCGTGACGCAAGCGGAGGATAAGTCTCTTTACGAGACCGAGTTGCGCGATATGCTGAAGGGATCCGGCGTCCGATACAACACTATCATCCCGCGTATTGTCACTTCGGTCTGTCCTGGCGATCTCGCGCGTTTCGTGCGCACAGGGGATGTTGACGCTTTGGAAAGGCAGGCTGAAACAGGTAAAGACCAAGCACAGAAAATCATTTCTCACATCCAGCAGCACGTCGACAACATCGCCAAACTCGAAACCATGGAGATTGACGATCTGCCGCGCATTGAACTCAAGGACGGTGCCGAATACAAAAACTCAGCTCAGCTTTCTACAGGACAGCGGTGTACGGTCATTTTGCCAATTTTGCTGCTTCAAGATGCGAGGCCGCTTTTGATCGATCAGCCTGAAGACAATCTCGACAACGCTTTTGTGTACGATACCGTCGTGCGCAGTGTCCGCGAGGCCAAGGGAAGCCGTCAGCTGATTTTCGTGACGCACAATCCAAATATTCCTGTTCTGGGAGACGCCGAACGCGTGTTTGTGCTATCTTCCGATGGCCAACAAGCAAAATTGGGGAACAGCGGCAACGTGGATGCCGTCAAAGACAAAATCGAATATCTTTTGGAAGGTGGGGCCGATGCCTTCCGCGAGCGCATGAAACGTTACGGACATTGAGTTCTTCGGATGAAAAACAAGACGCCGGAAAAGCTTTTTCAGGAACTCGGTGCTGAGAATTGGCAGCGCATACGCGATTCACTGCATGAGCTTGGCGAACGCTTGGAATGCGGTGTCCTGTCACATGAGGACATTGATCGTTTAGCCGAGCGTCTGCGCGGCCTTGCGGGTCATAAAAAATGGGAGGTTCGCAAAGCTGTTGCCGAATGCTTGCTTCGTCTCAATCATGAGCTTTTTGCGACCGTCGCATCAGGTCTTGTCCAAGACGACAATGCCTACGTTCGCGACGCGGCGCGACGGACAATCCAGCGCCGGAACGGCAACAAGCAGACATCGTTGCATCACAAAACAAACGGAGACGAGATCAAGGC
>JAQVBU010000008.1 GCA_028690155.1 Alphaproteobacteria bacterium
CCCTGGCCGAGCGTATAGGCCTTCCAAAGCACCATGTAGGTGACCACGCCGGCAAGGATCGCTTCAAGCCCGCCAATGGACGCGAACGCTTTAACGAACTTCGCCACGGCGTTCCACGCAGCCTTGAGGGCGTTCACGACGGTTGTGATCGCGTTCTTGATCTTGTCGATGGTGTCCGTGTCGATGTTGAACGCGAAGCCGATGCTTGTGACTGCGCCAAGGAAATCTCCGGAGAATATCTTGCGGATGGCGCTGCTGATGAAGGTGCTGAATATCCTGATCTTGTTTACGACCGTGTTCTTGTCGAGGCCAAGGCCTTCGTATAGCGAATTGGGTATGCTTTTGAAAAGCCTCGGCAGAGCCTTGAACAGTGCTCTCGCCGCTGATCCAACGGCCTTGAGAAGCGCCACACCGATTCGGGGCGCTATCTTCACGATTGCCTTCGCCAGTGTGATGCCGATTTCAACGGCTGCCTCGGCAATTATGTCAAGGTTATCGGTAATGGCGTCCACGATGCCGTAAATGATGCTAATCGCCGCTTCTACGATTTGCGGAGTGAACGCTACAATGCGGCTGACGGCATCGCCCATGACCTTTCCAAACTCACTGATGAGCCCGTCGAATCCATTGGCTTCAAACGCATCGCGCAGCCTATCCATGTAGCCGCTGACGACATCGAGGGCGTCGCCGAGGGGCTCTCGCATGGAATCGTAGATCGCAATGCCGAGCGCCATCAGCTTGTTTTTTACCAAAATAGACTGGTTCGCAAATGTCGCGTACGCGGATTCCGCTTCTGCGCTCAGCGCGGCGTTTTCCTCCCATGCCGCCGCTGCGGTGGCCATCGTTTCATTCAAGAGATCGCCGGAGTTTGCGAGCGCGAGGAGCATGTTGCGCATGCGCGTTTCTTTGATCCCCAACTCGTCAAGCACAGCCACGGCACTTTTGCCGCCGTTGCGCTCCATATCATTCAAGCCACCGATGAATGCGGTGATGGCGCCGGCCGCGTCGTCCTTGAACGCGGTCTGGAACTCTTTCGAACTCATGCCGGCAACCTTCGCGTATTTACTGAGGCTTTTGCTCCCCGTTTCTACTGCAAGCTGGAGATCGGAGGCGAATGTGCTCATGCTCGTGCCGCCAGCCGCTGCCTCGATGCCTACAGAGGACATGGCTGTCGCAAACGCCATGATCTGGTGCTCGCTCATACCCGTGGTCTTGCCAACGGAAGCGAGGTTCTGCGCCATGTTGACGATGTCTGCCTCAGTAGTGGCGAAGTTATTGCCGAGTGCAACGATGGTGGAGCCCAGTCGGGAGTAATTGCTCACCCCGCCCGCATCGAATTCCGCCATTTGCATGACGTTCGCAAACTGTGCCAGAGCCGTTGCAGCCTCATCGCTGGTCAGGTTGGTCGCAACACCGAGGTTAGCCATCGTTTCGGAGAATGCCAGAATGGAGTCTGTGCTGATACCCAGCTGCCCTGCCGCTGCTGCGATTTCCGAAAACTCAGCGGCGGTAATCGGAATGGTGGTAGATAGGTCTATCAGGCCGCTTCGCATTTCTTCGACGGATGTGTTTGCGCCCGTGAAATCCACGGTCTTCACGACCCCTTGAAACGCGGTTTCAAATTCCGATCCGATTGTGATGATGCTCTTTGCAAGGAATCCAAGCGCCGTGGAGATTGCGCCGACCGCGACCGTGAGCCCCTTCATTGCAGTGGAGCCCAGTTTCCCGAGCTTTTGGATCGCGCTGGTTGCGTTGCTTCCCTGATCGGCAGCGCCCTTGAGCGCGCCGCTTAGTTTGTCCTGCGCTTGGAATATGGCAGTGAGTGTCGCCATAATTTCATTCCTTTCCGGAAAGAAAGGCGCCCCCGGTCAAGGGAGCGCCGATTTCCTTATTTCCTTCTCCGCTTCGGCTTGATGTGTGACAAGCTGTGGAGCAGTACGTCCAGCGCGCTTTGCGGCTGTTTCATGGCAAGCTGCTCGGAGGCGATATACACGCATCGGCAGTCTCTGGACATGCGATAGTAGTCCTCAAACCGGATTCCCCTGCGCTGCCAAAGGAGATGTGCCCATTGCGCATCGTAATCGTCTCCGAGGTCGATCAGTTTTTTATCTCATCGACGATCTCCTGCGTTTCGGCTTGCAGACCGGACAGCTCGGAGACCTTCTCGGAGATGTAGTTGTAGTCCTCAACTCGGCGGAACACTTTGCGAACGAGTTTCGTAGCCTCCTGTTCGCCGTAGAATTCCAAGAGCTGTTTGTCGTGCAGATCCGGAAACACAAGTGCGGCAGCGATGAGTGCGTCCGAAACCATCGACGAATCGTATTCCTCGCTGTATTGCACCTGGCCGTTTACGAGCAGGGGGCGGCCCTTCGCATCCTTGACCATGCGGCGCGTCTTGCACGCATCGCGCAGGCTGAGCAGTTCGTCGGAGCCAATCGAGCGGACTTTCATCGGCATCGGCTGCCCGTTCTCGTCACAGAACGTCTTGACGCCGGGTATTTCGGTGATGACGTCCTGCTTCAATTCCTCGCGCATGAAGAATCTCAAGTTGTTTGTGCCCATTATCGCCTTTCCTCCAATTCATGTGGCGTTGATGTTTGAGTTAAAAAAGGCGCGAGGCATCCTGACGGAAGCCTCGCGCCTTGGTAGATTAGGTGAGCTTCGCCGCGCCGAACTCGATTTCGTCCTGCAGCAATTCGCCCTCGCTGTCGAGGTTGATGAGCGAGATGTCGCCCGTCAGAACGACGCCGGAGAGGGTAACGGGGATCGTGCCGTTTGCGTCGTAGTAGTCGCTGTTCTTGTCGTCCTGCACGGCGGAGATGGTGAACTCGGGGGTGGCACCCGTTTTGTTGTAGGCCGCAATCGCCTTGCGGAGCCACGGCGTGGAGCGGTATTCCGTGATGCTGCCCGTGATGTCGTATCCGATCCAGCGGCGAGACAGGCCCTGCTCTTTGAGCGCGCGGCTCTCCGTCACCTCCGGCGTAAACACGACCTCGCACTTGACGGCATCAAGAACCTTGAGCCCATCAAGGAACACGTTGCCTTCACGCATGGAAATGCGGCGCTTGTTTACAGACATATGACATATCCTCCTTTTCTGGTATTATCGGGTCGAAACCGTGAAGAACAGTTTCTCGGCGCTGTCAACTGCCTTGAGGCCGCAGTTGAAGTAGGTCTGATCGCCCGTGCTGAGCTCCACGTCGACAAAGAAGTCGTTCTCGGGATCAACATCGGTGATCGCGCCGTCGTCAGCGAAAGCGTCAAGAATGGAGCGTCCAATGCCCTCCATCACGTCCCACCCGGTGCGGTCGTTCGAGTACTTGTTCGGCGGAAAGTTCGACATGAGGGAGTTGGAGAAGGCGTCGAACACGCGCATCACGCGGTTCTTGCGGTACGATTCGTCCTTTCCGTCCGCGAACGTTGTGAGCGAGTTGATGTCATATTCGATGACGACGTTGTACCCGTCATCATACGAGAAGAACAGCTCGCCGGCGTTGATCGCGGCGACCGCTTGATCGTGCGTCTTCGGGTCCTTGACGCTCTGGGCGCCGGTGTACTGGCGGTAGGTATTGGACTGCGTGTAGGACGCGGCGGCGGTGATCCCGGCGACGTAGGCGACCGCCTGTTCTGCCGTGATCTCGGTACCATCCGTGAGAATAACGCCGTTCGTGACGTTGATGCAGCCCTCGTAGTCGGCGACAAACTTGGCCATAACCGCGTTCACGCGCTTTCCGGTACCCTCGCGGAAATGCTTGATCTTGCTCTTGATGCCGGCGCACAGCGCGGCGTACGTGGTCGCGGAATAGGGGAACGCGAACGTGTTGAAGGCAATGCTCTCGCAGAGGTCGAGCATGCCCGTAAAATCGGCGTTCACCATTGCTCCGTTCGCGCCGGTCGTCAGCGCGGTTGCCGCGGCAGCGGTCAGTACGTCCGCGGCGGTGCCGCCGCCCGTAGTGGAAAACTTGACCCACTTGCTCGTGCCGTCAGCCGTGAGGTCGCCGATCTTCTGCGCTCCGATGATCGTATCGACCGTGCTCGTTCCGAGCGTGACCACCACGTTGAAATACCCTACGCCGAGATCAGCGTTCGCAACAATGGCGACTTTCAGGTCGTTGCCGAGAGCGCCGCCGTACGCAGCATCAACCTTGAGCTTCGTGATGAGCGTCGCGGTTGCCTTGGTGCCCGCCGTGGGGATGAACACAATGACCTTAGCTGCGTTCTTGAGCGCCTCACGGATCAGCAGCATGTTTCCCAAGGCGTCATCGTCATACACGCTGTAGCCGAGCTTCTCGTAGTTCGCATCAGGGGCAGAGTTGGAGATTTCGATGAATTCTCCGGCAGGGCCCCAGTTATGCGCCACCAGCGGGAGGATGACTACGCCCGTCGTGCCTCCGGATGCGAGCGTTTGCTTGGTGCTCTTGAAGTTGATGTACGTGCCGGGGCGCACTTTCTTTTGCGACTTGGTGAAGGTTCCTCCAGCCATGTCAATAGCCCTCCTTTAGCCATTTGTCGATTTCCTGCCGCATTGCTTTGACGGTGTATTCACCGCTCAAGCGGTTCGTCGCGGCGTCGTAGGTGCTTTCAGATATGCCGAAAAGATGCCGCGCGGACGGCCTCAAATCGTCAATGCTAAACATGGGGTCCAGGTCGGGGACGGCTTCCGCAGCTCTGATTGCAGCCACGATGTCGGCTTTCTTTGCCTTATCATCGATCTCAATCTTAAGTTCTGCGGCGTGCGCCCTGAGGTCCGACGTCGTCATTTCCTCGTATGTCAATGACCTTCCCTCACTTTCATATATTGATTGTCTGCCCGGCCTCCGCGACGGGATAAGTGATGCGATACCGTTCCATTGCCTCGATAAACTGAATGCGCATCTTCTCCGCAAGGTAGATGTCCGGCCTGTAGAAATCCTTGATCGTGTACTTCTGCATGAGCTCCGCAGACGGGTGGAGAACATCGTAGTACGGGCGCGGGCTGTTCCATCGGATGGTGATCTGGCATACTCCATCCTCAATCGCTCTCGCGGATGGGTCAAGCAGCCTAAAGCCCTTTCCCGTCAGTGCTCCGTCCTCGTCGATCAGAGGCACAATATTCCGGTGCTCCTTGATCGCGGATACGACCGCAAGTCCCATCGCGTGCGCGTCGTTCGCTGTTTTAGCGAAGCACTTGATGTACCACATGTACTCAAACCGGTAAGAAGTAAACGTGTCGCCGTAAGTCGTAATTTCCGGTACGGGAAAGTACACGGAGGGGATAACGAAATCCTGCGGCACGTTCCAGTAGTAGGGAGGTGGGGAGCCACATGCCACGTGGATAAACTTGATTGCGCTCGCAACCTCCTGCTCAAGCAATGGCCTCACCTCCTGCGGTCAAAATTTGTCGAAATACTCGTCAAGCCAGCTCTGGAGCTTTGCGTCCAGCAGTTTGGGGATCATTCTCTCCATGATGTTCAGCGCGCTCTCCCAGTAGTGGTATCCCTCCACCCACTGCTGCTTGAGCATCATGCCGGTCGATGCGCCGCGTTGGTATATGAAGCGGTCTCCGCTCCATATACCGGGCACAAACCGCACGCTGACGCCCTTCTTGTTCGCCCAGTGACCGTCGTTTACATAGGATGCGTACTCGACGTTTGTGCCGACCTCGAGCGACAGGCCGCCGTCCTCGGCTGTCCACACGTTTCCGGACGCCCCTTTGTCAAAGGACGCAAGGAGCAGCCACGTATCGACAACCTGCATTCGGATGATCTCGTCCTCAACAATGCGCAGGAACTCGTAGCCGAGCCCTTCGAGGAAGAGTTTGATCGATCTCTCGAACTCGCCGTTTCCAGCCTGTTTCATGCGTTCAAAGAACGCTGCGTACTCCGACATATCAATGTTGATCTCAGCCATTACAACGACGCCTCGCTTCCGTCGCGATTGACAAACACATAGATATGATGTGTCCGCACGGTGCGCGGGATTTCTGCCGTGTACACATAGCCCGTTCGATGGTCGATGATCTTGTCGTTTACGCGGATGTCCGTATCGACAGGCAGTACGAGCTTGATTCTTTCCTCGAACGTTCGGTTCGGTTCGCGTTGCTGTACGGTGTTTACCGTACCACCAGAGCCTCCCTGCGCAAAGTGGCACGGCGCATTGGCGATGTCGGGCGTTTCAGGATACTTGTAGTCCTTTGCTGCCGTCAGGCCGAACCCCGGTGACTTGGCCGTCCCTTGAACGTGGTAGATGTCGCAGGTGTGGTTGAGAAAATCTTCAAACGCCATGTCTCCACCTATAGCTTTCTTAGGCGCATCGTCACATCGCCGTCCACAGCATCCAGCACGTACTCGTCGAGCAGCATGCCGAGGCCGAGATCGTCAAGGCTATTCGCCGGCTCGTTCACGGTATAAGACCAGTCGTCAAGCGTTTCGCTTTTGTACTTTTGCGAGGATAAGTGCGCATTGTGAGCGTAGCGCTCCGCGACGAGAATGACCGCTTGCCGTACCGGTCCAGGCAAAGCGGTCAATTCCTCGTCGTTGAACTTGTTGTTCGTAACGGAGATAACGTTCTGCTCGGCACGTGCGATGTCGAATGCCAGCTTCACGTCTGCGCGTTGACCGACATCCGCATAGTCGCTGTAGTTGCGCACTTCCTGCGGGACAACCCACGGCCTCGTTATCATGTCGTCCTCCTTAGTCGATCTTGACGACCTTCGCCCAGAACTCCGCCACACCAGCGGTCGCAGCAGTTCCAGTCTGCGTGTAGGCGGCGTACACGTCGATGTCGGCATCTCCGACATCGAACGGGCAAGTGACGGTCGTTGCGGTCTTGTAGCCGGTCGTTCCCGCCACCGTGTCATCGCCGTCCAGATACTCGTCCGTGTTGTCCTCGATACCGAGCAAGACTGCATTGCTGCTCGCAGCGTTGAATGCGGTCTTGATTCGAGTCAGGAACCCGACCACAACCCACCCTTTCGGGAGTTTTCCGACCTTTACGCCGGTCGCCGCATCCGGGGTGTTGAATGCGATTCGTCCGAGGGGGATGAGCTGTTCGACGCCCATAGCGCCACTGTTCCAATGTCCATGCAGAGACATAATTCTTTCCTCCTATCCTTTATTCTGCGCCTTCCGCAGCTTTGATCTTTTCGATGATGTCGGCTTTCTTCGTCGCACCATCGATGTCAATTCCGGTCGATTCCGCATAGGTGCGAAGCTCCGCGACCGTCATTCCTTCGAGCTCACCGATGTCACCGGGGACTCCGGCCGAGCCGGGGTGTTCATCCTCTCCGAGCGGAGTTTTGTCGCTTCCGGGCGTGTCCGGCGCGACCTGTTCCTGCATCGGCGCATGAACGTCGTCGATGATCTCAAAGAAGCCGCTGTCTACGCAGAACGCGGCAACGGCTTCATCTTCGACATACGCATCCGGCTTTTCCCTCGTAACGGAAACGAATCCGTTCGAGTGACCGGCGCCATTCGTCAGTCTGAGGTGTATCATGCTTCCTCCTTAAATTGCAGCCAGGCCGTAGGTCACGCAAGCGGCGGTGTATTCCTCGACAATCGCGTCGAAGTCGAAGTGCACCACATAGAAGCGCTTGTCCTGCATGACAGCCTCGCGGCCCTCGGTGGTCTTGCGGATGATGACGTTGTAGGTGTCCACCGCAATCAAGTTCTTCGGGTCGGTCAGGACGATGGAATCGTTCGGCATGGAGGGAACGCGGACGATGGGGATGCCCGCGGGCTGCTTGAGCACGCTGTCCGTCACGCCGCCGCCAGCGGTAACCATCAGGTTCAGCAAGTATTCCTCCCACTTCTGCGCGCGCGCAGGGGACATGAGCCAGCGGAGGTTGCCGTTGTTGAACTTGTTGGGAATCATGCGCAGCGCGTCGTAGAACACGGCGATGGACATCGCGCCGGAGCCGACGCTCGTGCGGTTGTCCGTGAAGGCGTTGTTCTTGAGCAGCTTATACCAGCCGTCGTTGACCTTGAGGAAGTCGTAGTCGTCGCTGCCGGGGGCAACAGCCGCGTCGCCGTTCATGAGCAGATCCTCACGGTCGAGGCCGAGCTGGGTCGTCATGAGGTCCGTCACGATAGACTCGAAGTTCTGACCCTCGATGTTCTGGCGCAGCGATTCCTCGTTGATCTCCCAGGGGAGGCGGACGGGCGTGGTGTTGTACTGAATCTTGCTCAGATTCGCCTTGGCGCGGTAGTTGTCGTCGGTGCCCTCGGTCTTGGCGCGCAGGATGCGCTTGTCGATGCCGATCTTGTCGATCTCGCCGGAGGTCGCGGTGCGCTGCTCGTGGCGGATCAGGTTGCCGAGGACGGTCTTTTCGAAGGTCTGGACGATGAACTTTTTCGCCTGCTCAGCGTTCAGAATGCCGCCCGCCGCAAGGTCTCCCGTGCTGATGGCGGCCTTGTTGACGATTTGCTCATTGGTGGTCATATATTTCTTTCCTCCCTTTCTTGATTAGAGAAGTCCGTGGAGATAGTGTTTCTCGTCCTGCTTCTCCACGTTCTGGTCGTCTACGTTGGTAGGAACACCGCGTGCCTTGAGTGCTTTGGAAATCGCGTCCCCAATCATCTTAGAGACCGATTCCTGCGTCAGTTCGGGCTTAGCTTCCTCCGCGCCGGGCTTATCCTCGGGCTTGTCGTTCAGCGATTTCTCAATCGCCTCCGAGATCATCTTTTGCACCGCGTCCGCGGTAAGCGGTTCGGGCGCAGCGGGTACCGCGGCAGGTTCGGGCGCAGCGGGTGCCTCCGGCTTTGCCACCTTCGCGATGGATTCGTCGATCATCTTCTGGATGTCATCCTTGTTCATATCGGTTTCGTCTCCCTTCTCATCGTCTCCGGTCGTTTCGTCGCTCTTTTCTTCCTGCTCGTCCTCGAATTCGGCAAGGAACTCGTTCAGACTTTGGCAGATGCCTTTGAGCTTCTGTTTGTTGGTTGTGGACATCTTCTTGCCGGCCTTTTCGACCGACTCCGGTTCGGACTCCATCTTCGCGCGCGCGTCGTGGAGCGCCTTTGCGATTCCGTCGCCTCTCTCGGTAAGCAGCTTCGTGATGATCTCCGAGAACTCGGCAAGCGCTTCGCGGATTTTTTCGTCATCCGACTCATAGCGGCGCTCGTCCGTCCAATAATCCCAGCCGCCCAACACGGTTTCGAGGGCGTTGAAGGCGTTCCAAAACGCCGAAGAAAGTGTCCACTTCTCGTAGAGCTCGGTGACCGCTCCCTTCTCTACGACGTTGAATCCCATTGCCTTCGCCAATCGTTTGAGCAGCCCTTCTTTGGTTTCAGGCTGCTTGCTTTCGGCGGCGGGCGCCGGATCGCCTTTGGATTTGTCGATCTCCACGTCCTCCTTCGCGTATTTCCCGACGCCGCCCATCGAGAAGCCGGAGATTTCGCCCTTTTCGATTGCGCTCCAGACATCGGGATCAGCGACTTCCACGGTCATCAACCACGTGCCCTTCTTGACTTCCTGTTCCTCGACAGTGCAATCAGACTTGGTTACGGAGCTTTCGACAACGTAGAGACCGTTCGCTTCCTCGAAGGAATGCTGAATGTCCACCTTGTCGCCGTTCTTGAGGAACCAGTGCGCGGCCTTCTCGATTTCAGCCTCGGTCATGAAGTTGTCGTGCGCGTCCGCCGTCATCGGCTCGTACACAACGCCCGTCACGTAGTGACTCTCCTTATCGACCTTGAGAATCCGTCCGACCGTGGTGAACTGCGCGGCACCGTCCTCTTGCTTGGTTATCAGGAATGTCTTTTGGTTCGCGGCCTTATCGACCAGGGAGATGAACTGGATGCGCGCGTCTTTGATCTCGATGGACTTCTTAATCTCCATCATTTTCACCCCCATTCATTTGAGAATACCCATACACGCGCCGGCCTCGACGCGCGAGATTGTGGATCACCTCCGCTGCAACGCAGTCCATAATGGTGTGATGCACGTTAACGCCTAGCTCCTTTCATGGTTGATGGTATAAAAAAGCACCGATCCTTTCCCCTCGGTTTCGAGAAGGAGGCGGCGCTCGTTTATTGTGAATAGTGGGTCAGTCAGGTTCGATGGCGTCCATTTGCTCGCGCATCGGGATGCCGTCCACGAGCAGCCGGTCGAGCACCTCGTCCGCGTTTTGCACGAACTCGTCGTTCTGCGGGCCGCTGATGTAAAGAGGTTCATTGTTCGTGCCGGTGCCGATGTTCTCGGATATGAAGTAGACCTCGTCCTTGAACGTGAACACCACCTCCGCGTGATCCTGCTCGACGTCTCTTTTGAAATCCTCGAGTTTATACATAGCATCCTCCTATTCGATGATGATGTCCTTCACGAGCCTGCGCATCTTCGAGGTAAGCGCCATGTTGCGACCGTACTTGGTGAAGTCTCCGTTCTTGTCGTATAGCGCGCGCGTGTAATGCGCGCCATGATCGCCGAAAGGATGAATCTTGGGCTTCCCGTGGTCGCTGTTGTCAATCCTGCAGACGATCTTACCCGCTCCGTCGTAGATGTATCGGCTGACTCCCCCTTTCTTATCGACAACGTCTATGACGGCGTTCGGTTCCTGAATTATCGAAGGCGTTATGCTGTGGCTCACGGTTTTCGTCGCACTTAGTCCTCCGTAATTCGCGTTCGGGAGCAGACTGTTTATCGCGGTCTTGGGGTCCTCGATGCCGGCCTTGGCCTTGTTCTGCTCGTCAAGTTCGGCAAGCCACTTCTGATCGTCCGTCTCCACGATCTGCCGTTGGAGTTCCTTGCGCTCCTCGAGGGAAAGGCCGAGCACGTTCGAGTTGACAATACCTCTGTGGATGCAATGGCAGTTGATGCGTTCACTGGCGGGAAGCTCCGTGTCTCTCGGGTACTCCGGATAGTACATGGCGCCGTCGTTGCCGCGAAGCTCGAACTTATCCGTTTTCAGCACCACCTGCCCGTCGATGGCCACGTGATTCGGGCGCGCTTTGTTTCTTCGCGTTCCCGAATGCCGCCATTCCTTGCTTTCGACGGCTGGACTTTGCATCAGGCCTTCGTTCCGTGATACCGAATGCGCCGTTAGCATTTCCGTTACTGCGGTCGCGCGCGCCCTCTGGTAGTTGGTGCGTATCCCGCGATCCATGATTTGCCGCGTTGCCTCGGCTACACTCTTGCCCGCATTCAGGCACGTTGTGAGGACGTTCTCGATGTCCGTGTGCGACGTGAGTTTCATAAGGCTGCCGAGGCTTTCGCTCCATGAGCCTATCCACGATGTCGTCCTCATGCTGATTATGTCCGACACGAGGTACATATCCGTGTCCTGCAGATACGCATTGACAAGCTTCGGTATCAGGCGGTTGAAGCCGTCCTCAAATATCTCTTGGATGTCGTCAGCCAGCGCGGAGCTGTCTTGGATGACGCCCCATGTATTTTCGAGGAACTCACCGACATCGTCCGATTTGTCCAACTGATCCGCGACACGCTCGGTTTCGCGGTTGAGCGCTTCTGCAAGGTCGTCTTCCATGTCGGTCGCTTCATCGACGCTTTCACCTGATTCGAGATATCCTTCGTTCTCCAAATCCTCCTTCAAGTCATCATCCTGTTTGGCTATATAGGCGTCGATGGCTTTTGCAAGTTTCGCGCACGTGTCACACATTGCATCAACCTCCTTTCGCCTTTTCAGCCAGCAGAGCGCGCACTTGCTTCATGACGGCGACCAACTCGTCCGAATCCGAGCGTTGAGCTTTTGTGATCTTTTCATCGACCTGAGAGAGCAGGTTCAGCGTTTCGGCAGCACTCGCCTCCTTGTCTGCCAGCATCTTGGCGTATACCAGGGGCGTGTTGCCCCAGTCGCCCTCGTAATCCTCGGAGGTTCTGCCGTACATCGTTCCAGCAAGCTCGTGCGCCTCGTTGGGCGTCATGCCTCCCGCACGCTCGATCACATTGAGAAGCTTCGCCTGATCGTCCGGGTTCGTGATGTCCGGCCCACGGAATTTGATCTCTACGAATTTGAACTGATAATCACCCAGCAGTTTCCGGTTGATGACCCAAGCCATCTCGCGGCGCATGGGGATGAACACCTGCTTCTCCGTGATCTCCATCGCCGTCTGCGCGGTCGCTCGGTTGAAGTCGGTCGTGTATCCGACGTAAAGATCAGGCAAGAGGAAGGAGGACTGTACTTTCTTGCGCACATTGTCCAGATACCCTTGGAAGAGCTCGTCCTTTTGCAACATAGGAGACAGGTCCTTTATGGTGACGGTCGGAGGCTTGACATCATCAAATTGGGTTTTTGCGTCTGTCAGTTCCGTCTCAAGCACCATGAATGCGTGCTGCCCGCGCTCACCTTTGATCTCGTTCATGTAGGTTTTCAGGTTGTCGAAACTCTTTTCCGACAAGGTTCCGCCCTGAATCATAATCATCATCGGCGTATGACGCCCGTTCTCGAAGTAGTTGTTGTTGAGGCGCTCCGCTTTGGCCGCGCCGTCGATCCCGAGCATCTGCCCGATCCAGCGAACCATACCATACGGTTGATCGCCAATCGGGAAGTCGATGATCTCATTGGCTTGGAAGTCGAGTTCAAGCACCTCCACGTACCGGCCGGTGCGCTTGTCCATGATGCGCGGGTCGCCGAACTCCTTGAAGTATACGGTTCTTCCGCCGACCGTCTGCTTGAACTTCCTGAACTTTTTTCTGCGGATCTGCATCTCGCCCTTGTAGTAGTACGGAACTTCGAGATACGGGTCCAGTTCGATTGTCTGCCGGACGGTTCCGGGGCGCCTGATGTTTTCGATCTGCGCGACTTCTCCGGCAAGGTTGCGGATGACCTCAACAAAGGCGATTCCGTACTTTTCGCGCGTTTCCACGATCTTGCCAAACATATCCTTGGTTTCGCAGTCGTAAGAAAGGAGATCGAGAATGCGCTGTACGCGGTTGTACTCCTCGATCATCTCCGGGCTTTCCTCTTGGTCTGAATCATCCGTGTAGTCGATACCGATCCCAAAACCCACGATATTGCCCTTGTAGGCATTGATGCACTGGGGCAGGATCGTCGAGTGCGAATATAGGACATCAAGCCCATCGAACGAGAAGGGAGGCTCTATCCAGTCTCCGGCAGTGGACTTTTCCTCCGGCTGTATGCTCGTTACATGGTCAGCCTTGGCGATCCCGCCGAGGGGCGGCTCGTTTGATTTGATGACACGAACATTCACGACCGCACCGCGCTTATCCGTTTCCTCGCTCATCTGCGCTCTCACCTCCATTTCTTCCACGCGCCATCGCCGGCACGCAGAGCAGCATAACGCAGTCGGCCTCGTCAGGAGACACGCCGATGCGCTTTTTTACCTCGTCTTTGCTCTCGACGCGCAGCTTTGAGTTTTCCGTCATCTCGTACTTCCTCGTGGACAACTGCGCAATCAAGTCGGCATCGTTCGGCAGGATCAAGTCAACCGCCTTGGGATTCCCTTCCTCATCCACGGTTGACAGCATGCTCTTGATTACGCCGAGCATGAACGTCGTGGAATCGTAGTAGTATGCGTGCTTGATGCGTCGCCCGAACTGCACGGGCAGAACCTCCATCCACGCAAATCGCTTTTGATTCGCCTTTTTAATCTGCCTTAGGCGGTCCGTCACGCCGCCGCCGACACCGCCATCGTCAATGCGGACCATGATGGTGCCCGTATACTTGTACTGGCGTATAAGATCAACGCCGAGCTCTATAATCTTGTCCGCAGTTTTCATCAGGTCTTGCCCGTTGATCTTTAGGTGGATCGTAACATTTTCGTTGATCTTATAGGCGATGACTGTCTTATCATCGCCGAAGCGCGCCACATCGCACCCGATGTCGATCCTTATCGGGCGCTTGAGCGCGAACTGAGTTTGAACGCTTGCCTCAAGCAGCGAAAGTGGGATAAACACATCGTCCTCTTGAAGCGGAAACTCTCCATCTACGCGAACGCGAATGAAGTTCGAGTGCTTCCCGTATTTCCGCTCCATTGCCGCGATATTCTCCTTGTTAGTGCGCGGACAATCCCGAGACGAAATGTGATGTGACTGATACACGCTCTTGTCCCGCGTGTGAGAATCATAAAAGGTCCCTCTGGTTTGCGTCGGGTTGCCGCACATGAGCAATTTGTTGTTTGGCCCTGACAGCGTGCCGAGCACCGCCTCCATGATCGGCTCCGAAACGCCGGACGCCTCGTCAATGACGAACAGCATATTGTCCTCGTGGAATCCCTGCATGTTCTCCGGCTTTGTCGCCGTTCGCGCGACCGCAAACCAACGCTTTTCATATCCCGACATATAGACGTATGTTTTCGTCCATTTCAGGATCGCCGAGAGCAGAGGGGACTTGGCGCGCCACTTCTCGATTTCCGACCAGAGAACGTCGTGCAGTTGCTGGCGTGTCGGCGCCGTACACACGACGCGAGCGTATGGGTAACATGTAAGGAACCACAATATGATAATGGACATGAGCGCCGTCTTGCCAACGCCCTGCCCGCTTCGCACCGTGATCCGATTGTAGTCAGCGACATCCATCATGACGCGCGCCTGGTTCTCATCGGCGTCAAAGTGTAAAAGTTCGCGCCCGAATGCCACGGGGTCATTTTTATACTTTTTCTGTACGCGCCTGAACGCCTTTACTCTGTCATTCATCAGGATCGTCTCCATTCTCGGATGACAGGAGGGCTTCTACCCATTCGTTTGCAAGCTTGCTCTGCTCGTTTTCGCCCAGCGCTCTGATGCGCTCGATTTCGAGGCGCTCGCGGTCGATCTTCATCTTGTCGAGCTGCGCAAGCACTTTGAGTTTCTTTGCTTGCGTCTTATCAAGTTCGCTTTCAAGGCGATTGAGCGCTTCCTCGACGGACGTAGTATTCGTGACGGTCGTATCCGAACGCTCGCCGTCAAAGAATCCCGTCCCTTTGTCTTTGACGAGGTTCCCGTTCTCGTCCTCCTTAAATACGCCGTAGAGCTTTTCGGTTTTTGTCTTTGAAACGGAATTTATCATAAGGTTGCGCGTGTTCAATTGCCGCACGGATTGAATGCGCTTCATCAGCCGCAACTCCTTCGCCTTGAGGAAAGCCAGCGTGTTTTTTAGCTCGTCCTCAATGCTATCAAGCTCCGTGTCGTTCGCCACCTCGATTTCATCTTCAAACATGTGCTCGAAGGCGAACCGCTCGAACGCGCCGTGCTTCAACCGGTTTTTGTTGCCCAATGGCGCGCCGTGTCCGACAGCATTTCTATTGCCTTTTTGCCCGCCACGGCGTTTCGTTGCGCCACTTTTCGATGCTACGTCATTTGATTGCGCAACTTTATCCCACGAATCCTTTTGCTTCCAATTCCTGATTTGGGATTCCGACACTTCGAGCCGCTTTGCGATCTCCTTGAGAAGCATCTTCTTATCGGAAGCAATCCACATGTCATATGCTTCTTTCCGCTTTGGACTCTGCGGCCTCGGCATCACCACCACCTCAGTTTATTCGTCAGTTCGTTTGAATCGTAGGGGCATTTTCCTCAGATGTTGACCGCTACTTCGGCTTTGCTATATCCGGTCACGCCTTTCGTCATCATTGCAAGGAAATCGTCCCGTGTGAAGTCAGACAACCTGAATATTTCCTCCGGCTTCATGCCGAGCTGTTTGCCAATCTCCTGTACTGTTTTCCCTTCCCCCAGCAGTTTCTTAACAATCGCCTTCATCGGTTCGAGCAAGTGCTGCCCACGCGCTCGGTTGTGGGTGATTGTGCCGTAGATGTCGTCGGCCTCGTTGTCGTGCTCCACTACAACTACGGGAACAATACCTCCAAGCCGGCTTAGAAGCGGTTCGCGCCCAGAAACCGTCCAGCGATGAAAGCCGTCAATGATCGTCATGTCCGGCCTGACCACAAGCGGCATCGTCCACCCGTTGGTGAGAATCGACCGCGTGAGCAGTTCAAGGTTCTGCTGGCTGACCTTGTTTGGGTTGTAGTCATTCGGTTTCAGCACATCGCGGGGAACGAATTGCACGTTCCTCAACGGATACAAAAGATCGCTGTTCATTGTGCTCCTTTCTGCCTGCGGGCGGCTTCCTCTGCTTCGCTTACCGCGACGAAATCATTGCGTATCGTGGCGCATACGCCGCGAAGCGAGCGCTGTTTCGTGTCACCGCTTTTCAGCGCCTCGTACATCCGTTTATAGTGCTTCGGCGTCATCATGCTCTGCAGCGAGATGTAGGAGTGCCGGTACGCTTTTGCGACCTTCTTCGCGTGAGGATTCGTGAAAAGCGTGTCGATGTTGGCGAACGTCTCGTCGAGCAGCGCCTTGTAGTCCTTCGGCGCTTCCTCGCCCTCGAGTTCCTTCCGCCGCGACGTGCGTCTATGGAACATTTCGCTGTCCCAATACAAGAGCGCGAGGTAAGCGTTTTCTTCGCGCCGGCATATCCTGTCCATCAGCTCCGGGTAGAACTGGCTGATCGCGTTCAGGCAGCATACGGTGTCTATGGCGAAAAAGTTGCATACGCGCAGCCTGTTCTTGGACACGCCAACTTGCCACATGTACATATAGGCGACCGGCAGATCAAGGTTGCGATCCTTGATGAACATCCACACGTCAACATCCTTCCAGTCGTAAAGCGGACTGATCCGATTGTTCTTCGCGATGGAGACGTTGCCTTGATTCCCGATCATGGCACCCATTGAGGTTGACATGTACTTCGCGCGCTGGAATGATTCCGCCATGCGCACGCCGTCTACGCTCGCGCCGTCGCCCATGTACTTTGCGAGGAAACTCTGGTAGTTCTCATTGCGCGGGTTGAGCATTGGGTGCGTCCGAACGGCAAACGGTGGAGGCGTCCTCATCCAGTTCGCTTCCTCGTACCTGTCCCAGCATACCCAGCTCTCGTCATCCACGAGCGCATGGAGGCAGTTGAAGTGCTTGACCTCGAGGCAGAACCACGTGAACTTTGCGCCGGCAAGCAGGAATATGCTTCGCCACTTTGCGACGCTCTCGATCACGTCCTCGTACATCCCTTCCTCGTCAATGAACACCACTTCCATTTGCGCGGGATCTACTTTCCCTTCCTGTACAAGCTCCATGACACACTGCGCGAGGCAAATGCTGTCTTTACCGCCCGAGAAGCAGATGTACACCTTCCGACCGTTGTCGAAGATGTTCTTGATGCGCATCTTTGCGGCCGTCACGACATCAATATCAGCGGTCCTCTTGACGACCCTGCTCATCAAGCCCACCTCCTTTTCATATCAGGATTTTCTCCCCGCACTTCGGGCAGATCACGAACCGTCCGACCGGCGCGGTTTGCTCCTGCCCCGACGCTTCCCCGTGAACGACTTGAGCGTACTCCGCTCTTGCATGATCCGCATAGGAAGGCTGTACCGTTTCGCCGGGCGTGGGAGAATCTGCGTCCCTTTGAAGAAGCGCTTCCTTGCGCTCTGCGGCTCTGTCCAGACGGGATTTATCCTCGTCGGACATCACGCCGAACGTTTCGATCATCTTGGAAACCTGCTCCGCTTCTGCGGCAATGGTAGCAAGGATGGAATCATCAAAGCCCGGAATATCCAGCTCGCCGTCCAGC
The DNA here is from genome assembly GCA_028690155.1 of Alphaproteobacteria bacterium. Classification (GTDB taxonomy): domain Bacteria; phylum Pseudomonadota; class Alphaproteobacteria; order UBA9219; family UBA9219; genus CAIXLI01. Next base: position 17,501 of record JAQVBU010000008.1, read on the forward strand.
GAGAGCTCCTTGATGAACTCCTCGATCACGCTGTGGTTGTCCACACCGAGGGAGTAGATGCGGTTATCCATCGTCATGATCTTTTTCTTGTCGTTCTCGGTGGCGCCGGTTACCCGCAGCACCCATGCCTCCGTGTACTCGCTCTCCAGCATCGCGTCGAGCAAACCATTGCCCGCCAGCACGACGTTGTTCTCGTCGATGACGAGCGCCTTGATTTGGCCTGCAAACTTGAGTGAACGCACAAGCTCCGAAATCTGCTTCTGCCCGTGGATGCGCACGTTGCGCTCCGGGTGTTTAAGCAGTGTGATGTCAATCGTTTCCTCGGTTCGTTTGAGTGCCATCAGTACTGAATCCCCTTTCTGTCAAGGTAATCCGCGATCCGCTTGATGTGCGGAGCGGCGTTGACGAGGCATTGCACATCGATCTGTGCCACCTCGTCCATCGGCTTATCTTCGCTGTCTCCCGGATTCTGCGGGCGCTCCGGCCAGCCGCGAACCCCAAGCCCGAAGCTATCCTTGAACGGCCAGTTGTACGTCGGCGCGAATCCGAACCCGCCGTACTTCATGATCGCGAGCATCTCCATGTGCGTGTAGTCGTACATCGGGCACACCTTCTTGGTGTCTCCGTTGAAATAGACGCCACCGTCGCCCGGTTTCCCGCAGTAATTCCCGTCCTGCGTTCTGTGCCCGAGGATAATCGCATCAAACTTGTGCGCGGCCACGTACTTGTTCCAGGCCGCTCGCTGCGGATGATACCACCGGCCGGCTTGCTTCTTGTCCTTCGGGAAAAGGAGCTCCGGGTGCTTGTTCAGGAAGTCGTACTGCAGATCGTGATTGAACACGTTCGTAAAGTCCGGCATGCTGTCATACCGCCACTTTCTGATCTCCGGGAATTCCAGTGCGACGCCGTACTCGGACATGATCGCGTCCTTTATGCCGGCGCGGTCGCAGATGACGCGCAGCGCCTGACTGTCTTTCCCGCCAGACCATCCGAACGTCGCGTGCGTGGAGGGCGCGTGCTCCTTGATGCGCGCTACCGCCTTGTCAATCAGCCGCTCCACGTTGTCCTTGCCGACGATCTCAACAGACCGCTCGTAAGCCTCGTACCATTCCGCGGCGGGCGTTCCGAATTTCGATAACTTCATTCATCTGCCATCCTTTGCTTGCGAACGCTTCTCTTTCCAATGCCACGCGAGGGCGAATGCGATAGCGCCGAATACGATCCAGATGCGGATCGAACTCATGAGCGTCCACGCGCCCATAACGCCCAGCGGTATGATGAACTGCCAGAGCGCGACGGTGGCGACATTGATTGCCAGCCCCAGCCTCTTTCCGAATGTGATGTAGATGCTGTACAGGAACGATGATACCGTGGACAGCAGGGTAATCAGCACTGCCAGAACAATGCTGAGTGCCGGAGGGAAGCGCGTCCACGAAAGCAGGAATGTGAAGATGAGGTACACCCCAAAAAGAAGCCCGCCGTTTATGAAAACGCGGGTGATGTTGATCTTTTTCGTCCCGTCCCCGTTCTGCTCGTTGTAGTCGAGCATCTCGAAAAAATACGGGTAGAGGAAAGGACCCGGCAGCAGGAGAACGCACTTTTCGATCCCGATGCCTATTTGATCGGCGCCCATCGTCAGGGGGATCATGTTTCCCCTGGAGTAGATCATGGCCAGAACCGTCAATAGGAGGGCGATGGCATAAACGCCAATCCACGCCGCATAATCCGAGAGCACGGTGCGGATCATCCCGTTTCTCCATAGCATGATGATGAAGCCTATGGCAATGGCATAGGCCAGCGCCATCCCAAAAACGCCGGTCAAAGGCGTGTCATCAAATATGGACTGGATGCCGTTGAGATTTGTCCACACCTGGAACACGCACATGAAACCGACGAGATAGTGCATGATTCGGCTTCTGAACACCTCGCGCAGTTTCGGGATGCGCGGCGCGAAGATTCCGAACAGAATGCAGGCGATCGTGTTCCCGAACGCCCAGAGCAAAAACGGTATGATGCCGTAATCGCGAGCCATCTGCATCCCGACCATGAGCGCCCCGACGCCCGCCCACGTTGATGCGATGGACATGGAGTAGTATAGCGAAGGATTGCGTTTGAAGCGTGAGCCCGCAGATTGCATTGTGTTCCTCCCTGTGCATACAAAAAAGCGGCCCATGTTGGCCGCTTTTGCGCTTTTTGCTGCATACAGTATAGCACCCTGCGGAATGCCCTGTCAACGCCCAATAAATGCCCTTATTAGGGGCTTTAATTTAAGGCTATGGTTTCCTTTAGGAGCATCCGAAACGCGGCGGCAGGGGCGCACTGGCGCCGGCAGCGTACCCTCTACTCCGTGAGCCGCCCGCCACCGATGGCGTCAATGCCAAACAGGAGCGCCGTTACGCATTCGACCGCCGCGTCGAGGTCTTTATCAACCGTCCTTGGGTGAATATGTTCCCGGTCAGCGATGGCGTTTACGGACATCGGTTCTTCTATGAGGTATTTCGCGTTGAGCACGCGGTATTGCCGTTTTACGCTTTGCATGGGGGATTTGTCACAATAAGCCGCGTAAATATCCAGCATTCGCTCGATGTGCCGTAGGATAATCATCGTGCGCATTGCTGACCGCTTGATGCTGTCTATGTAAACTTCCTCATTCCTGATGGAACGATTCAGCATATCCCATATCTCGCCCGGAGCCGGCTCGTCGTCTTGGGTTGCGATTTCATACACGGCACTCTCGCAATGCGCCTTCAAACTGTTGTAGTTTCTGAGCAGGAGGCGCGTATTGTACATACGGCGATCCATCGCCTTGGCCTTTTCTTTTTTGCGGATATTCACCCGTTCCTTTTCCACGGCATGTGCGCCGGCGCGCGTCGCCTCGGCGACAACGCTCTCGATGGTTTGCTTCATGGCTCCATCGGCGCACTTGTCGATCATGGATAGCGCGGTGATCGCTCCAGTTTCCGCGGCGAGTTTCACAACCTCTTGGATCGTCATGTTGGTCACCCCCATTCCCACACACTGCATCGTTTTCAAGTTGTCATACCGTCGAGGAAGTTGATTTCAAACCCGTTGAACTTCACGGCGTATTCCTCTATATCGCCTGGCGTAACGTATTTCCTGCCATACAGGCACTTCATGTCCCGCCACACCGCCCACGGGATGCGATAAAACTCATAGAATGCGAAACTGACAAGGACAAAGCAGCGCGCGCCCATGTTGTGCAGCCGGTCGAGCGCCTTCGCCTGGTCGTCCGTGACTACGGTTTGCTTGATCCGGTCGGAGTCCGTGAACTTCGCCTCGAACGCAACGGTGATCCCGCCTGAGAGTGAGCCCTTGAAGTCCGGCTGCGCCTTTTTCTCGAAGCACGCGATAAACCGTCCGCTGCCGAGGCTCTGAATCGGACGCATCGGCTCCGGCGTCTTCTCGATTTCCGCGATGCCTGCCTCTGCGTATCGCGCGCATGACCGCTCTATGATTTCCTCGAACGCTTTCCCGTTGGTCTTATTTGTGCGCCCGGCAATGCTATGGCGATACTTCGCCTGCTCGTCGCGGTCACGGAATGATGGCGCATTGATGACCCGCTTTTTAGGCTCGCGTAGTTCCATCTGCTTGTATGCGAGAATCTGATTGCGTTCGTCGGTGATTTTTCTCATATGTCCTCCATAGCTCACTGGTCGAGAAAGTGCATCTGTGCGGAATTCGCCGCACACGCTCGGTTCATCCAAAGAAACTCCATTCGCGGCGCGCCACGTTCCGCCCGGCTTGATACGCTTTTCATCCGCCAATCGGGCAGCATGTCGCGGTATATCTCGCAGTCGTACCCGGATAACATAATCATGCTGTCGCTCGCATTGAGCGCATTGAGCAACTCCACGTGATCGTCATCGCTCATTTCGTGCCTGTATTGATCCCGGTGCGCCGTTCTGGATCGTCTGACATAGGGGGGTCAACATACATGAGCAAGTCCGTGCCGCTCATTCGGTTGATGAGTTCAAGCGCCGGTCTGTTCTCGATCTGGACGCTCATGAGCCGGCTTGCCACGGCGGTGATGCGTTCCGGCAGGTTCATCCAAAGCTTTGGGTTGTCCGGCCCGCTGTTCATCTGCTTCCCGGTCGTATTCCTCCATCCTGTCTTTTTGCTCATGCAACTTCCGAATGCCATCCAAGAACGGACGAGAAACCTCCGCGCTGCTTCCACGTCATCCACCTCGTTTTCATCGTCGAATTCAGCCATGTCATATTCCATTCGCGCCCACGGCGTGAGGGATACGACCCTCGCCAATTCGTCCGGATGGTTTCTGCAGGTGCGGAAGAACCGCACGATGGCGCCGTCCAGATCGTTTACCGTTTCGATGCGCGACGGCCTCTTGTTGAGCAGGACCGCGAGGCTGCCGGCGTATGGTTCCAGGTACCCGACATGCGGCGGCATGCTCTCGATGATCCACCCAGCGATCCTCCACTTTGCCCCCGGATACTTTAAGATGGGCTGCACGATCTTTCCTCCTCGGTATAAAGACTTTTAAGCCTCTCAGGCGTTCGTCCTGTTTTCGGCTTTTTCTCTTATTCGGTCGCAGGTTTTCTTATATTTCTGCGGGAGGCGCAAAACCGTTATGAGTGTTTCGCCCGCGAACAGGAATACTTTGTCCCCATAGATGCGGATGTTGTTTGCCTTCCTCTCGCGCAAGTACAATCCATCTAAGTACCGTTTCAGGCTTCCGGATGTCTGGGTATGGGTTATGCCTTTATCGAACGCGTTGTTCGTGACTTTCAACTGAGCGGATTTATTGCATCCGCATCTCCCTTTGAGCCTTTTTTGAGAGTGCCTGGTCAATTCACACATAGTTCCCCTCCTTTCAGCCGATCAGCATTGTCTTTTCTTGTCCGATCTTTTGACCAGAAGAATCGCGAGTCCTATTCCGATTGCGTGATACGCGATTCCCGCAATAAGCTCCAACGTTTTCACCGCCCTAGGGTTTTATAAATGCGTGGAACACATAGAACGTCTCGGCCTCAAACGTCCCGAGAAACTGATAGGTTTCGATGTCCTCGGGCGCTTCGCGGCCGGTCCCGAGAACCAGTACCTCGCATTGGATTGGCTGCTTCTCCGTATCCACCAGCGCCCAAAGGCAAAAGTTACCCCTCTGCCAACCCACGTGGAGCGGGCGAATCATCGGTATATCAAATTGTGCTTTCGATCCTTTGAAGCAGTACTTATATACGGTTTTCATGGGTGGAACACCATCTTTTGCTGATCGCTCATGTGTCTGAGCGCGGCATTCGCGTCTCGGAGGGCGACGAATGTGTTTCGCCCGCGCGCTTTCGTCTCCTTGACAAAGCGTTCGATTTCGGCCTTGTTGTTAGACCGCCAGTAACCCGATGGCTGATGTGCTGTTGAGAGGATGGCGTATCCATCCTCGCCGGGTTTGGCTCGAAATTGGGCGATTTGATTTCTGGCGTTTCTGTCTGAGCATTCCCATAAGCGGGCGAGGGAAGACCGGCTAATTGCGTTGTTGCGCCCTATCGGTATATCTTCTCTTTTCGGAATACACATTTTTACTCCCTCCATCAAAACGGTAGTTCGTCGTCTGGAACGTCCTGCTCGTCTTGCGCGTCCGGCGCGGTTTGCGGATGGTGAGCTATTGCGGATTGCTCGTTGGTGGCTTGGGGTTTCGTGTCTACGAATTCGACCTCGGCAGCCACGACTTCGGTCACGTAGCGCTTGGAGCCATCCTGCGCAGTATAATCTCTTGTTTGGAGCGAACCAACGATAGCGGCTTTTCTCCCTTTTGCCAGATACTTCGCGCATGTTTCGCCGAGTTTATCCCATGCGATGATGTTGATAAAGTCGGCTTCTCGCTTTCCTTGCTGGTTGGCGAACTTTCGTTGAACGGCAAGTCGAAACTGCGCCACAAACTTCCCGTTTTGCGTCGTGCGTAACTCCACATCATTGGCAAGGTTTCCGATCAGAATCACCTTATTCATTGCGCGCCTCCTTGCAAAAGATTCAATATGCGTCCTTATTTAATATTATAGCCCCAGTTTGGGGCATTGTCAATAAAAACAATGCCCTTTCACCTTTCATTCGGGGGAAAATGACCGTGAGGTTGTAGCCTAGCGCTTGCGTTTTGTCTCGACCGCACTTCCCTTTGCTTCGGCCTCGAGCGTCTTTACCGCCTCAGTTACGTCCTCGTTTGTGTACCCGAGGTGGAGAATCATAGCGCATACCCCATACCACACGGCAACCAACTTCCTGAACAGAACCTGCCGCACTGCCTTCTTCTTGATGTTGGCACGCTTGATGACCACGATCGTATGGATCTCCGACATGGCGTTGATGGTCGAATTGATCAGCTTATCCATTTTTCCTGCCTTTCTCCACCATTGACGAGCCTCGTTTTGCGAAGAATCTTGCTTACCGCCCCTTGGGTGATTCCATACTTGGAGGCGATAACAACCTGCTTGTGCCCAAGCGCATAGAGCCGTGCAACTTCGCCTCGCTCGGCGTCGCTCAGTTTCGCGTTCGGGTTTTTCTCTCCGACAGTGGCGGTCCCAGCGTTGTACTTATCGCACCAATTCTCGTATGCCGACCCGTATTCCAAGTTCTCGATTCTGTTGTCGTGGCTATCGCCGTTCAAATGCCGTACCTGCATACCGGCACGCGGAGGCTTGCCGTTGAATGCAGCGCACACGAGGGAGTGCACATTCACCGTAACATACGTCATGTCCCTTCTCATGAGGCTCACGGTTTCGTACTTGCCTCCCGAGTGCTTCTTGACAGGGGCGACCTTGATGTGCATCCGGCCTTCAATGATCTCGCTATCGACCACGCTGTAGATGCCGCCATCGCTTCCGGCATAGTATCCGCAGTACTCGTCCAGTTTTACATATCGCATGGCGTACCTCCCATATCGCTCACACGCTTCGTAATTCCCCCGGCGATCTTGCCGCCTGCTCACTTGTATATCTTTCCCGTCGCTCTGTCCCGCACCTCGATGCGGCACAATAGATCAAACCCCGCAAGGTCTATTATGCCTTTTAGCGCCCTGATAAGCTGCATTGGACGCTGATCTGCCTCGCTCTGTCGGTCGTGCGCTCGCATCACGTTTGACAAGGCACTGTGGGCCGTTGGGTCGAGATAGCCTTCTGCGTTGCGAATCGGTATCCTGTCAGCCATTCATGAACCTCTGCACGGAAAGAGCAATCCCCTCGTTATGGTTCTCGAGGGCTTGAAGAACGTCATATTCATCCATTCCCGCTTCAATAAGCTCATAGGCGGCCTTCATCCGCAGGATTTCTCCATCCACTCCGTAGGTGTTGTTCTCAGCCCTTACCTCATAGAAGCACGCATCCGAAAACCGTCTGCTCGACACCGTAGCGAGCATGTTCCGTACTTCTGCCCGTCTTGCGGCTTCGTCGAGCTTTTTTGCCGAGTACTCAAAAGCTTCCTTGATGAGCGCTCCGATCTTCTTGACCATCACCAGTCTCCTTTCCCGCGCTCTTGGCGCGGATTTTGTCCCGAGCGGTAGAGGCCGCATTTTCGGCATCTTTGAAGCAGCCCCATCGTGTCCTGATCCTCAAACCGATGTCGGCAAAATACCCGATTCCAGAAAAGCCGCCCAGAACCAAAAGCACCATATTTGTACTTGCGCTTCATCAGCCATCATCTCCTCCGTTCCATACAACGCCCTTGCCCTTACAGGCCGGACATTCGCCGTCCACGTCCGCTCCGCGCCCATTGCATACGGGGCACTTGAAAGGCTTTAGGGCGGGGGCTTTGCCTTTCAGATGGTCAAAGCATTCCGGGCAAATGTGAAGCATAATGAGAGCGGTCTCCCCGCAATGAGGGCATACCGTGTTGTTCAAGAGGCTGTGCGCCGTGAATTTCTTCCGGCATCCGCAGCAATTAACTTCGCGCACCATAATCCAACATCCTTCCGGCCTTCAATGCAGCTCCGGGGTCAGTGGCCGGAGCCAACGCGCCCTCGGCAGCCAGCGCCGCTTCTCCTTCTCTGCGTGCGTCTGCGAGCGTCTGGCCTTCCTTGGCGCCGACCATCCATGCGGGCGGTGTTGGCATCGTGCCCTTTTGCGGGCGCCAGATATGCAGCGCATACGGGTGCATATTGACATACTCGCTCTCCATCGGGTGATATTCAACGCAAACTTCTTCCGGGTGGAAGAACATGCGCTTGATCTCGCACATTTCTTCCCATGTAGGCGTCCGATTGGAGAATGAAACGCTTACGTGATCCCAACCGCCCCCCCAGCTGAACACGACCATCGCCGGGCGCGGCTTCTTGCTGCTGGCGAGGTGGGCTTCGGCCCAGCCTCCGTCTGCGCCTTCGCGAAGAATGATAAGGCGTGGGGTCTTCTTGATCTGGATAATATTCTTCATGGTTTACCTTCTCTCTCTGGTGTCATCCTCACGGTTATGGTATACTGCTGCAAAGGGGTGATTCGATGCCGACTCACATGCTTTCTAGTAATGAGAAAAATGATCTCCGCATTTTTGTCGAGATGACCGTCAAGACCGGCTTACTCCCGCAGGAGATGGTGGAGAAGCTCAATACCGACAGACTTACGAAACAAGACCTATCGCGAATCCAGCGCAAGATTGATGGTGTCATCGGCGGGGCGACCCTTGAGATTCGGCCAGGCACAGGGCGGTTGGTTATGGAATCTCTCATGATGGCAGCGACGGCGCATAGAGCGCTCACTCGGATTCGGGTATACGACTGGAAGTAGGCCCTTGTTTTGCTTCCTCTGTCGCCGGCTTTACGTTCCCTGGACATCCGGGATAGGGGCATTTGTGATCTCGCATGTCCTCAAGGCTTGCCGCAGAGAAACAGAATCTCCCGCATTTTTCACATATGTACTTTTTCATACGCTTCCCTTCTCCCGCTCGGCGCAGGAAGTTTCGTACCCGCGAAGCAGGCAGTCCCATAGCCATCATTTTCTCCGCGGCCTCAAGCGCGGGAAATAGGCGTTTGATTGTTTTCAGTTCCCGCTCCATATGCGCGCTCTTTTCTTGCAACGCGGTGATCTCGTCCGGGTTAAGGTCAGTGTCCTCATACCTCGCGAGCCGCACATAGTTCCTTGGAACAACACAACCGTTCGTGCATCCACCGATTTCATGGCAACCGCGCTTGCAGTAATTGTCCTGCCCGCAACACTCCCACGGGTCAAGGTTCCTCCATGCCTTTTCTGTCAGCCTGTCCATCCTCGTCCTCCTCCGATGTCACTGTCCTTCGTCTTGCTCCGTGAACATGCTCACTTGTTCCGGCTTTACAATACTTCTGGCGCGCGCTGCATCTTCCATCAATTCTTCCAACCGGTCGCCTCCTATCGTCTTTTCAATTCGCTCTTGCTGAAACTGTTCGAGTTCGGAGAATTGGCCGGATCGAACTACTTGCTCCATTCTGCGAATCTTCGCGGCCTTCGCCTTCTCTCGCCTTTCCTTTTTCGTCTCAGCGGCGGCTTTCTTTTGATCGCTTGCATGAATGACGGTCACCCCGTCTTTCGCCGCTTGCAGGTCGGCCATCAAGTCGCGCGCGTCCTTTGCGCCCTTCGGAATTACCCGGATGTTCTTTACTTCCACGCGGAAGCGACCGTGCCAGTGATGTTCCTCGAAGTAGAGATTCGCATACTCGCGGGAGTTTCGTATCTGCCAGTCAAACAACTCGGGATTCTCTGCTGTCATGCTGCAAATAGCAAGGCGTCGAGCGTGTTTAAAGTACCTCACTCCACGGGTGATGATTTCATTCCACTCTCCGTCAAAAAACGTGCCGTCCGTTCTGCGCCAGTGCTCATGAACATCGTATAGGACGTTCCCTTCTCTGCCGCTGTCGCGCATTCCGCAGCGTAGACACGGCTGTGTTATGCAGTAATCAGGGCAGACGTTCGGGTCGTATTCACGGATGTAGTCCCACTTAATCCGCTCTCGATCCCACCTGGCATGGTGCGGGCAAAAGCTCCCCAGTTCTGCGCGGACCGCCGCCGCAAACTTTTTGAGCGCCACCGCCGCACGATGCTCGTCTGCCTGACGCTCACGCTCAGCTACAGCGTCCAGGGAATCGGTTTCGGAGTACGGCTTGTCCGTTGGCGTCCCCGCGCACTGGGCTAACCAGCTCGCGCCGCCGCCCAGCCGCAGGTCCTTCAACGGGCAGTCTGTCCTCGCCGGGATGTACGGGCATCGCACGGTTGGATTGTCGTTCTCGTGGCACCATGTCACGCCGCCATAGCCCATATTGCGCCCATTCCATTCATCCTCGCGCCAGAGCAGCCCGCACGGCATCTCGTAGATTCGATCGCGCAGGAATTCCTTCTTGTACTCAAATTGCCCGTAGCCGCTTTCCCATTTCACGTTACCCGGATGGTTCTCCGGAGTGCAACCTTGGGCGATCAGGCGAGTTGTGAGATCGTTCGGATATTGCGAAACTCTGAAAGTACTCATATGCCCACGCATGGCCGCATGCCGAAAAAGTCTTCCAGTCGGTCGCGAAGTTCCGATGGCTCGATGTCATACTCCTTTGCGACGCATTTTTCGCAGACCGGCGTCTTGTACGCCAATGCCTTGCTGACGCGAGCATCCCAACTGTTCAGGCGCTGCCCGCAGACGTTGCAATTGATGTCGAGCCATTTCACGCGATCTGCCATCATTATCGCCTCCGTGTCACTTATCCTCTTTGATTCTCTTGATGCTTTCAAGGATCGCGATAACCAGCGCCGGGATGGCGAGAATCCCAATCCCCATGACAACGAATCCCGCGACGGATATGCAAGCTCTTGCCCCGTCCTGAAAAGCGCGTGCGAACTCACTCATAACGCTGCTCCTTCCTTTCTCTGCGCTGTTGCTCTTTCCGACGCCGTTTTGATGCTTGGCGCCGGATGAATTTGCTTCCAAACCAGAACGGGAACCAGCTATATATCCTCTCGGTTTCCGCTCTCGTGCTGCGCTTCATCCTCTCCACCTTCTTTCGGCTCTTTGGCTTCGTACATCTCGAAGTATCCCGCCGCGCACTCTGCCTCAAGGTTGATGCGGCAACACCCTCCGCCGAGGTAGTGTACGCAGCCCAAGCAGCTTTTCGGCTTCATAGCGGCCTCCTAAAGCCTGTTTGCTTCTCTGCGTCCAGACTTTCGCATGGTCTTTCCGTGGTTTCGCATGCTTCGGTGCTGCCGGAAGATTATCACCGCTGTGACCGAAATAACCAAAACGGCAAGCACCAGAATGACACCAAAGATCGCAAGTGCGATCCACCCCCAGGCGATAACGGCGTCGATAATCCGTTCCATCATTCCTTCCCCCCGTTCATCCGGTCGTAAAGGGTTTTGCTTCTCCATCCGACCCTCTGCAGGTCTTTCAAGTCGAAGTACTCACCACAATGCGGACAACTTGGGACCATCGCATTGCTTGTGCCTGAATACCGCTCTTCCAGGTACTTGATGACCCGCAGCCGCGGCTTATATGTTTCGAGCTTCTTGGCTTCCTCGCGCATCCGGTCGAAGTCGCTGTTGATTCGCTCGTGGTTGTTCGCAAGCTTTTCAAGCGCCTGGAACGGGTCGATGATCGCGCCGCAGTCAGCGCATTCCACCATCCGGTTCGCTGAATCGACGAGATAGTGAGGGTCCAAGCACGTACAATACCGGCTGTAGTTCTTTTTTTGCCGGATGATGTCGATCCAAGAAATCTTCTCACGACCATCCATCTGATGGTTTACCCCCTTTCCTTGGAACAAGCTGTTCCTCGGTGCTATTCGCTTAATGCGGCTTGATTATCAGCCGGATAAACCGCGTCGATTGCATCCGTGATTTCTACGAATTTCTCCGTGTCAGCGATGCAGCGAATGGAGGTAATAAGCGCCTTTAGCCTCTCGGCCTCGGCCTTGAGAGCAGACATCGGGTGCTTGGGACAGCTCTCGATATGTAGCTTGAGCGCGTCAGCCATGCTGACCGGCGTCGTTTCGCCCGGTCCGTAGCGATGACCGCAGTAGACACAGTTGACGTACATGCCAGACTGCAGATCATTTACCCAGCGCTTGTAGCGTTCGACTTCATTCAACGCCGTTAACGTTCTCATTCGCCATTGGGAACGACTATCGAGATAGATAACTTCGGACTTTCGCAGCCGCTCGACCTCAACGCGGAGGGCGGTGTGGTCATCCAAGTCGCGCTCCAGCGCCTCTGCCTGTTCCATTGTGAGCTTGATTTTTGTCGCCGGCCTGACCGGGATGCAGTCGGGGCAATGCTCAACCAAATCGAAGTGCTCTGGGGAATGACAGTCGCATTTGATCGGCAGCCGAAAATACGTCCGCACTAAAGTGCCCTCCTTCCCGCATACTTCACAGCGTCCGAAATTACACTCACCATTCATAGTAATACCGTCCTCCTTATATCGTTTGCCTTTGTCGCTACAATCTCAGGTCGCAACCATTCTCTTTGGAATCTGCGCCATTCCAAGCTGTAGGCTCCGCTCTCGTTCCTGTACAGCATTGCATAGGGCATGAACCCCGCCCTGATGATGTCGGTCAGTCGTTTTTCAGCCCGCTCGAACGTGTCCCCTTGGTACCCGATTAGGCAATAGCAACATAAGACATGTGCCTCAAAAGTAAACCCAGCGTCCCGAAGTATCCGTCCTGCTTTAAAAAGAGGGTCGCGATCATCAGGCGTATCGTACGCGAAGTACATTCGTCGAGGATGGAGGGCGTGCAGCGCTTCTGCTTGCCAAGGTTTTAGGAATTCCGCTTCAAGCCCACCCGTGAAAATTGGACGTTCTGATTGCCGAGCCAGCATCTCGAAAACCGCTCGAATGTGGGTGTCTGAGCAAGCAAGAAGGTTGTCGTCAAGCACGTTCGAGCCGTCCACAATCGGATACTCCCGTGTCTTTCCCTCTCGCCTCGGCACTCCGCAGTACCAGCAATTCTTCGGACACCCGCGACTTGTAATCACCGCGCCCGGTTTGAGATACTGGCCGGAAATGAATTCGCCACCCGGCTTGTTGAATGCCGGTCCGCCCAGTTTGACCGGTACGCCTACAGCCCGCCATGCTTCTGCAAGCTGTTCCGCGCGTGCCATATCCCACGAAAACGTTACCGACACATGCACCTCGTCGATTTCCGGCAATGCCAGCAGCGGCGGCGGGCAATTCACAAACGCCAAGTGATCGGTCGGAGTTAACCGGGTGCGTGAAGGAAATACGCGGGCAATGGTCATTGAGTTCACATCCTTAATCCCCGTCCCATACGCCATCCGGGCGCATCTGCGCAAGTGCAAGGAGCTGATTTAGTGAGCGCTTTGCATTGCCCTCCGTATCCTCCCAGTAGTTGTCGGATACATCGTCTCCGAGCTGGGCTATCCCGGCCTTGAGGACGGAGATGCTTTCCGCTCCGGTCATCCCATAGATCGTTCTAATGCCCTCGTTGCCGAAGATGCGGCGGAATAACTTCCCGTAATTGTAGGTGATGTTCAGCCATGCTTCCGTGGTGCCGTCCACGGCGTAAGTTCCTCCGCGCATTGCGTGCGGAGAATCAAGCATGATCGTTTCCTTGGTGACGGGGTTGCGCAGGGAGATGTCGTAGCTCATGTTCTCCTTCTTTCCCGGCAGTTTGCCCCCTCGGCGGTGCTGCCGCAGTGATTCCAGTCATCCCATTGGTAGTTGAATCCATCCAGCGCGTACGGATTCTTGATTTTGTTGTTGCACCGATCCATTACGGTTTGATAACTCATATGGTTCTGCGCTGCCGCCTCTCTTGCCGACCGATAGACCTCCGCAACCTCTCCGCTCTCAAAAATCTTTGCAACGGGACGCCGCCTCGATTTATGCCCGGTCATTTCCCCAAGCTCTCTCGGGGTAATGAATCCAATATTCGCGGCTCGATTGTCCGTTGTGTCTCCGTTGATGTGGTAGGCAACCATTCCGGGTGGCCGACCGCCCTTCCAAACGTCCACTACGATGTTTACAAGTGGGACCTCGCGCGCCCTGCCATTTTGATCTGTGAGCTTCACGAAAACGCGGTTGCTTCGGCGTCCCTTGCCCCGAGGTTGTCTTTTGTAGGGCGTAAGCAGTCTGGATGAAGGAAGCCTACCCCAGCAGCTTCGATAACTTCTTACCTCGCCCAATCTACTGACCTCGTAGAAACCGCCGTACCCTGCAATCATGCGCCACTCCATAGCAACCGGAATCCTCCTTTCTTCGTAGGTCGAGATCGCCGGGCCGTAGTTTGATCCCCGGAGCCCCTTATAGCCCGTCGTCGCAAGCCCCACCCTCCAGCACGTTTTTTAGCGCATAGATAATGGTGTAGTCAAGGATGCTGATTTTTTTGGGATCGTGCTCCTGTCTGAATTTCAGCTTCATCATTTCGCTGCGAAGCGCGGCTTGTACCTTGATCCGCTCAAGCGGATTCTCCATGTCCATCTCTCCGGCCTCGAGCAGAAGCTTGTTCTCTTGCAGCTTTTCCAGCGCCGCCTCCAATTCGGCTCGGATTCGGATGATGTCCTCCGGCATCAAGCCGGTGTCCTCGTAGGCGGCGAGGCGTTCCGGCGCAAATCCAGTAATAGTTTCGTCTTTCGTAAACGGATCGTTGTAATTGAAATGATTCGCGCCGATTCTGGCGAGTCCAAATTCTCCCGGATCGCGGTATGTCAGCCTATCCATCTTTCCGTTCCTCCCGCAAAAGATCGTTTTGAGTTCCACAATAGGCATCGTCTGTAATAAACGGCAGACCGTCAATTTCTGCGCTATTCCCGTTGGCGCACTTCATTCCCCGCGTTACTCCGAACAGACGGCAGACCATAGGGCGCACGGGGTAAATAGAGCATCGCTTTAGCTCGTTGTCTCGAAAGATGCACTCCATAGGCTCGTGCGCCCGACGCATTATTTCACGGGGAAGGGCGTGCGCTTGGATGTAATTCTCAATCCGGGCGATGTCCGACGCCGTTACAGGAACTAGTCCGCAGCATCCCCCGCAGTTGGTGCAACGTGTATGAGGTGGTATGTAAAGCAGGGCGTTCATTTTGATGCCTCCGCCGTTGAAAGCATAGATGCAGCGGCTTTCTCTGCTTCGCAGTATGGGCACTTCCCATTCATCCAGCCTTCCCGATAAGTGCGGAAGCACCTCTTGCAACGCATGGCGCCGTGTTCGCCCTCTGCGATCTGTTCCAAGTACCCCCTAAGATTTCCGGCCTCGTACATAAATGTGTGCTGCCCATGTAGGGCGGCATAGAGATCGTCGGCGAGTTGCTTGACTTCCTCGCGGGATACGAGGATCGTATGATTTGTTCTTGCGCGACTTCCCGCGACCACCCATCCAGCCCTAGGCAGCCCGTTGAATTTCATTTTCAGCGCAAACGCGGCATCCAACTTGCTTCTGGCATTGGTATCAATCATGTTTCTCCCTCCTCCTTTCCGGTTTCGATGCTCAGTGTTTCTTTATGCTTCTTACCGAGGTCACATCTGACCGACACCGAGCAGGAGTTGTTGATTGTGGGCCACAAGATAGTAATCGGCATTCTCCATGATTCGCTCATACTGCTCCTTCCCTTGAAAACTATCAACAACCTCGCGTTCTTCCGGGGTCATCTGCTCATACCGCGCTTTCCCGTAATTCGGGGGGAGCCAGTTCCGGCCGCGCGCAGCGTAGATATTGAGTAGGTCAACCATGCGCTGATCGTGGAAGGAGATGTGGCATGTTCCCTTCTTGAAGAATGTCGCGTTGAAATACTTGAAGGCGATGTTCCGCGTCTGCCCTGCTGCATTGGCCGTCTTGAGAACTACGTGCATATCGCTCTCCGCTGTAACTCCCTGGTCCAAGTAGTCAAGGGATTTTTCGATATCTCCAAGCACGCCGTATATCGTGTACTCTGCGAGTTTCTCACCTTGCCAAGAATCAGAATGGCTGCCGTGGATGGGGATAATGACTTTCTTACCGATCTTGTGCGCCTTATTTGTCGCCCATCCGCTGTAGTAGTGGATGTTGTTCTTTGTCTCCGGCCACCATGAGTGGGCGGCAGTCATCTTCTCAAACACGTCCATGATTGCCTTATCAATGCCTGTTCGCAGCGAGCCATCCAGTTTTCCGATGATCTGGCGGATGTTGAATTCCGAGAATTCGTAATCCTCCATTTTACCGATGCTGGATTGATACTCTTTCATCAGGTCGCTTGTGAACTTGCTTGTGAGTTGCGGCAGGTGAAAAAGATTGTCCCAGTACTTTCCACGCACGGCGCGCATATAGCGGTTTACGCCTTCGTTGTCAATCGTGTCGTAGGATTGATCTCCGATCTTTATGGAGAGCAGTGCGTGTGCGTAAGACTGGCTGCCTGTCAGGATATACGGCACCAGGCCATTGTACTCACTCATAAACTCAAGTGTCGCGGACACCTCCACGCCGTAGTTGGTTATCATCTGCTCAATGAAGTTGCCCCCGACAAGCTCGTGCTTGGAATCCGCCTGCACCGTTTGTTCTGTCGCTTTCTTCATGCGCTCGAATATGCTGGAATCAAACTCGCGCATCGGAATGTGGACAGACACGATTGCGACCTCCACATCGGAGCGGCGTTCCGCCCGGAGGAAAGCGCCCTTGATGAATTGAATCCGTGCGCCCAACTTTGTGAGACGGTCGAACAAATGCTTGCGTCTGACTGTATGCGGGTTGCGCAGCGTTTCGGCGTTCAGCAGGCAGACGATCTGGCCTCCGTCTTGCTGGATTTCGAGTGCCTTTTCCAAATGCCGGTCACCATCAGAGAAGGGCGGGTTCATCACGATCAAGTCGTATCGTTTTTGCGTGTGATACGTCAGGAAGTCGTCGTGGACAACGCGGTATCCCTTTCCGGTGAGTATGTAACGCAGATTTTGATCCATTTCGATGCAGTCGATGTCTTCAAGATTGCGGGAATAACGCTGGCGCTTATAGGTCGCGCTTCCCATACACTCAAGTAAGTCACCTTTTCCGGCTGACGGCTCGAGTACTGAACGCACTACCTTCCAGTCAACCATAGCCATCATCTTTCCGGCCAGCGCAGAGGGGGTCGGGTAGAAGTCGGAATTGTCTCCGCTGGGCAGCATGGCCGGATCGTACTTTTGCTTCTCCGGTTTTGCGTTTTCTTTCCATTTTTTGAACACCCCGGTTTTCGCTGCATATAGAGTATCGAAGCTCCCAGCGTGTTCCCCGCGCTCATCCCCGTTCCTTTCGTAATACCTCGCAGAATACGGATGTGTATTCCATAAATCGACTTTATTCATGTCAATCCTACCAATCCGATTGCCGCGGTAATTTACATGAATGAAGCGCTGTAGCGATAGGCCTCGTTTCGACTTTGTCTGGATAACTTCGACTTCGATGCTTGGATGCTTGATGTCAAAAGTCTTTCCACTGCGCTCTTGGGTGTTTATCCTCAACGCATTCAATGTCTCTACACTCCTTTGAATTTTCCCTTAGAAGATCAGGCTGCCTGGATCGTCCCACCGGCTATAAAGCTTACAGTTTGGCCGGAGTATCACATACTTGTACGAGTCCGAAACATCCTGAGCCATGCAGTCATCGTCAATGACGGTGGACATCCCGAGAATCGAATACTTTACGCGTCCGTACTCAAGCCTTTCGAGCGCGCGCCCTTCTTCCTTGACGTACTCGATCAGTTGCGATTCGGTCTTATCGGCAATCGAATGCTTGCGAATCCATTCAGCCTGTTCCGTTTCGCCGTCCCCGGTATACAGGATTCGGAGCGTTACTTGGTCAGCGCCGAGAAGCCTGCAATATGTAAAGAACTTCTCGGGCTTGTTGCTGTATCCGTTGAACTGATCGGTGAGATTCACGGAAAGCCTCAGGTTGAAGTCGTATTTTTTGATCGCCTGACACAAGCTTTCAAGACAAACTTGGTGTTTATCAGGGGTTCCGATAATCTCGTTGTTCGACCCGTTATCAAACGACGAAATCGAAACACTGATCGTACTCACCCCTACATGGTTTCGCAAAAACCGAAGATACGGGTCGTTGAGCATGACACCCGTAGTCTGCATCTCAATCCACCGAAACGGTGAAGGGAGATTTTTGTTCATCGTACCGAACCGCTGCAAGAAGGACCTATTTTGTTGCGGCTCGCTGTCGCCCGTGAGCATGACCGTGTTGCAGCCATTGTCCCGGGCGAATTCCAACCGGCGAACATAGTCCGCTTCATATAGGTCGTAGAACGGGAGCTTCTCGTCAAGCATGTTCGGATACTCGTCGTGGCGCATTCTCGAAACGCAGAATTGGCATTTGTTGATGCAGCCGCTGCTCGGTACGACAATCGACAGGCTCTGAATCTTCACGGTCGCACCTCCCACGGATATTCTTGCTTGAAATCAGACCCCATCAAATCACGGATAGAGGACTTCATAAAGACCGCGACCTTTTTTTCGGCGCAAGCTTCAACGATCTCGTCAATCCACCACTTCTCCGGAACGACTTTATTCTTCCGCGGCCCGGTTTCGGCTCCAACGATCACCCATTCCGGCCAATATTCGGTTTCCATCTCCCCGAACGGTTCTAGGATAGGTTCGATGCTGACGAATCCGTGGTATGGCGTATCCCTGAACCATGTGAAGTTGTCGTCCGGCGATGTGAGTGTAGAGCCGAACCAAAAGTTGTCGGCATAAGGGAGCGCTTTGGCTGAGTACAGTTCCCGAATGCGCATCGGGTTCTTTGTCAAAAACAGATACCGATGCCACGGTGCCGCGGCGCACGCGGTGAAAACATCCTGAATCCACTCGTCAGGAACCCACGAACCGAACAAATCTGTCATTGAGCCGACGAAGATGGTGCGCGGCTCGGACCACTTCGCAGGGATTCCGAGGCGGTAGCGATGGAAGGTCGGCGCAAATCCAAACGGGTAATGGTTGATACGCCCGCGCGCGATTTCCCCGCACTCGGTTCCCGTGACCAGATCCCGGTATGGTTCGTCCAGCTCGCGCAAATCATCGTCCATCGTGGCTTTGCCGAACCGATTTACATGCCTCCGCGCGTAGCAGTATTCGCAGCCGTGGAGACAGCCCGTGACAGGGTTCCATGAACTGTCACACCAGTCAATCTTCGTTTTATACATCTTGCACCTCCATAGGAATCATTTTCTCGTAGTACGCAGCGTTCTTGCGTTCGATTGGAATATCGGATTCGTAATACTTGATGAATGATTCAAATTCTTTGTAGCACTCGCAGCACAGAAATTGGTTGAGTACAGGTACGAGATAGCCACGAAACGGCCGCTGGCTGCATGTGTCGCACATGCCGGGGCTTCTCAACAACGTCAGTTCCACGCGATCGACCTCGTAGGCAAGGTACCCGGAGTTCCCGACGAGTTTTTTCATGCGTTATTCCTCCCTGTGGATACTTCGATCCGCATCGAAACCATGAGGGTATCGCTTCCAGAGCTTGTCGAGGTTCGATTGGGCGATTTCATCCAGGGTTAGCCCGAGCCCCGTAGCAATCTCGGCCGCGTACCAGAGGACGTCTCCGAGTTCCTCGGCCATGTGCTTCTTATCCAGATCGTGCCCCTGATACAGGTGCTTCTTGAGCAGGTCTGCGCATTCACCTGTCTCGCCGCTCAGGCCGAGGATTCCGTTCCTGATCTTCTCTGCCGCGCTCGATGTGTTGCTCGTTCGCTGCGCAAACTTCTGATACTCCGTGAAATTCATGCTTGTTACTCCTTGTACTGACACCCGCAAAGCGGGCAGAATTTCGCCGTGGGGAAATTGTGCTTGTTTACCGCATAGGCGGCCTCGCCGCACTTGCACCCGTTCTCTCTGTCGCGCTTTTCCTTCAACGCTTGCCAAACGAGATCGCAGAACGGCTTGCTTCCGTCGCCGTCATAGAAAACCATCGCCCTTTCAACGTCCTTCATGCCGACACCCTCCCGTCTTGCTGTTTGGATCTTTTGGCTGCCCGGTCATACATTACGATGCTTCCGGCGACCGCGACGTTATAGCAATGATCGCCGAGTATTTGAACCACATCTTTGCAGCGCGCGAGCACCTTCTGGGGGATGCCGTTATCCTCTGCACCGAGAAGGTAAATGCACCGATCCAGATGCCCGTAGCCCTCAAGCGGAATCGAGCGCTCGTCGAGCTCGACCGCAACAATTGGGCAGCCGCTCGGGATGTGCTCGATGAAGTCATCCCACGTCGGGTAGTTGAAAAGCGGGATGTGCTTCGGTGCTTTTGCGGTATCGGAGCATTGATGCGAATACCTCCTACCAACCGTGAAAATGAAACTCGCGCCTAGTATCGAAGCGCTTCTCCAAAGCGTGCCGATGTTCTGCTCGGTTTTCCCATTGAAAATACCAATCCCGAAGTATCCTCTACCGCTATCCATGTGCCTGCCCCCTTTGCATGGCATCCGAATCCGTCTCCGGCGCCCGAACGATGATCCCGAGTTCCTCCGCGAGTTTGTACTGGTTAAGCTCCATGAGGCATCGCAGTATGAACTCCGCGCTGCGGCTCATTGGCTTTGTGCCTCCGTGGCTTGATGCCAAGCGGTCGATTACGGCTTCGAGCGCAGTCCTGCTAATCATCAGTCAGCCCCCAGCATCTTTTTCATGTCGGAGAAGCGCTTCTCCGCTTCTTCGCATCTCCACGACGGACCGCGGAACTCAATCGGGAAACAGACCTCAAATATCCTGTCGTAGATGCGCATGTACCGGATGTCGCCACAATTCTGCATCGTCGCAAGGTTCATGTTCGTTGTGAGGATCATCGGCAATCGCGCTCGGTATCGGCTATCGACGATGTTGTAAACCTTTTCTATCGCAGTGTCTGTGCTGCGCTCCGCTCCCAAATCATCAATAATGAGTAGTTTCGCACGATTGATTCGTTTGATGATCGTTTCCTCATCCTCGTCGTTGGAACCATATTGCTTGATCGTCGATAACAGCTTCACGAAGGACGTCATGACGACAGGCACTTGTCGATCAAGCAGATAGTTCGCAATACACGCGGCAGCAAACGTCTTCCCGGTTCCAGGCGCCCCGTAAAGGAGCAACCCCTGGTTGTTGGAAGCCATTTCATCGAATCGTTCCGAGTATCGCTTGGTAAACTTGAGGACGCGCTGATTGTGTTCTGTCGGCGTAAAGGCATCAAATGTACTCTCTCGAAACTTCTCGTCGATCAAACTGGCCTTTCGCAGCTTCTCAACGCGTTCCATGTCCTCCTTGTTCTTCTTGATGCGCTGTTCTTCCTCAATCGCCTTCTCGCGGCACTTGCACGTGCAATACACGGTCACAATTCCGTTGTCTCCCAGCTCCGGGAGATGCATGTTGATTCTGGTTTGCTTTCGCGTGTGGCAATTCCCGCAGTAAATCAAACCATCTTCGCCTGTATAGTCGCCTTCATTATGACTTTCTGCGAATTTTGAGAAAGCCTCGATCACTGTCTTTTTGAAACCTACGTTACGCATGCTTTCCATGTAAATACCTCCTACGGCCGGCGCGAGAACGGATTCACATCGTCATCGAGCGGCGGGGTGGGCACGTACTGATTGCGATCTCTGACAACACCCTGCGAACCGCCCCGATTCTGATCTCTTGCAAGCCACGAGTTGATAAATCTCTTAATTCCGCTCCGCGTTTTTCTGCGTGTTGGGTTGCCGTCAAGCCATCCCGCCATGCTACGCAAAGCCTGTAGCATATTCACAGCCGGATATAGCTGCGTATACTTGTCCACTTCCAGCTGTGAAACGTCGTATGTAGTCCCGTCGTTCAATATCAAGGAAATTACCACAGGGCTTTCCGGTGCTTCCGGCGTGGAGGTGCTTGGCAACTCCGCGCGACTTCTTTGTTTCCTTTTCTTTCCTTTTATCTCATCTACTTTGGTTTTGGCATCATCTTCGGGGAGAACATCGCCATCTTCGGGGAGAACATCGCCATCTTCGGATACAAAAACCAATCCTTGGGATTCTTTCGCGCCCAAGAGCCAGTATTTGTGTATCACGGATTTACAGGAACGTTTCTGTATTGCGTCAACGTATCTCCGCTGGATGCCTCTACTCGTCAGCACACCATCCTCCTCGAACGGCCTGTCGTGAAACAGCCCAATCCGCAAGCATGTGGCGACCGTCTGCTTAACGGTCTCGGACCCAATACCACCGCCCATTCGACGCGCAGTCGTGGCCGCATTGGCATAGCTCCAACGGTAGAAATATCCCTCGGACCCGTAAGCCCTTTGGCAAAGGTAGAAGTAGATCGAGAAGCCTATCCATCCCTGAGCGTCAATCAGCTCGTCGATCTTGGTGTCGTTTTCAAAGATGTCAACGTTCCATCCGGCATAACTGATGCCCCTTTTCGGCTTGCCGGCCATCGGGGAATTTCGCCTCCCTCCATATAAACCGCCTCCTCGGTTGCATGATTTTGCGGTAAGTCGCTCCCTTGCGAGGCAATGAAACCGAGAATCGTTCCGCGCCCGCGGCGAATCGAGCGCGGAGATCGTGTGCTGTCATCGCGACTTACTTAGACTTCGTATACAAGGCCTTTTCAGTATCCCAACCAAGCCTGTCAATTCGAGCAGTAATTGACATTGCGCTGACGCCGGTTGTAACGCTCCACTCAGCAACTGTTTTTGAAATACCATTGCATACGATCACTCGGTTGCTCCTCCGGTTGTTGCTTTGCCGTTTCGCGGTGGCAAATCTACAATTCTCCGGAGAATAGTTGCCGTTCACATCCATTCGGTCTATGGACAGATCATCTGCATAGCCGTTTTGCATCGCCCAAGCATGAAAGTGTTCGAAGCTTTCAAGCCATTCGGAACAAATGGTGATTCCGCGGCCTCCATATCTCGGATAGTTGCTGGCGTTCTGGTTATAACATCGCTTCCTCATCCCTTTCCATATAGAATAAAGTCGTGTATGGGATTGGCCGTGCACAGTATGCGCGCCAGACCGTACGATCTCCTGTTTCAGGCACCCACAACTCAGCGTATGACTGCGAGTTAGGTTACCTTGTAGAACGATGACCGATTTACCGCACTCGCATTGGCACAGCCACTTACGCTTTCCGGTTCCATCAACTAAACTGATGGCCGTAAGTCTGCCGAATTTCTGATTGTACAAATCCCTCGTGTACATTTCCCTACTCCAGACTAGCGTGGCTACCGCCCTCGTCCTTGAATACATAGATGGCTTGCGGAAACCTTGCTGACATTTCTTTGTCGTGCGTGATAATCATGACTTTCTTGTCCGGATAACGGCCTTGGATGTTCTCTACAGCTTCGCAGTACGATTGAACGCCTTGACTATCTAAAAATGGAGGTTCGTCAATGGCGATGAATCCAATCTGCACGCCAGCATCGGCGCTCTTGACCTCAGCGAGTGCCAGGATAACGGAGAGTGCAACCTTGACGCGCTCGCCGCCGCTACGCGACAGGTACGGGAGCCTTCCGGTATCTGCGTCGGAGATGATGATGTCGAGCGTAACGACCTCCTTTTTGTTGTTGGATTTCATCACCTTCTCGGTGACGAGCTCGACGGACATCTTGCCGCCCGTCATCTGACCAAGGATGTTTGAGGCCGTCGCCTCGAGCAGCGGAACGACAGACCGAACGATGGAGTGCGGAATGCCGTTGTTACTGAAAGCGCGCTTTAGGGCGTCGCAGAACGCGGCAATCCGGCTCTCGGCAGCTATCTCCGTGGACAGGGACAGCATGTCCGTAGCTATCTGCTCGGCTTGCAGGAGGTCGTTTGCGAGTCCACCCTTGACGGCCATATGCCGATCTCGCTCGCCGTTGAGCGCGGATATCTGGTCGGAGAGCGCGGAAACGGATTGCCTCACTTGGTCGATTCCCGTGGAAAGAACCAGCTCGCCGGCGAGGCGCTCCTTCTTGTCGATTGCTTGTTTGTCGAGATCATCCACATCGGCCTGAATCTCCTTGATCCTGGCGGACGTTGACGCAAGACGCTCTTTGGCGATAAGCAAGCCCCTCTCGCGCTCGATGTAATGAGCGGATGCGGTGACCTCATCGCTCGCCTTGCTACACGCCGCGACAATCCCGCTCATCGGGATCAGCTTCGTTTCGATGGCCACCTGATCCGCGTTCAGTGTCGCGGATTTTTCTATGAGGGCAGTGATCTGGATGTCGAACTGTTCAATGCTCCGCCGCCGTTCCTCCAATTCGCCGCGTAGCTTCTCAAGCCCGAGATACGCCGTTGCGCTTGCGGCGAGGGCTTGCCGAGATGCCTCGAGGCGAGTGATCGCATCATCTGGCACGGCAGCCGCGTCTCGGGTGGCGCGCAGAGCGGAGATATTCACTTCTCCATCAGCGACAACCTTCTTCGCTTGCTCTGTCTTGTTTTCATGCTCGCGGACTGCCGGCTCAATCTGTGACTGCGCCTCGACCGCATCTTTCAAGAACTTGCATGTCGCTGATTCCAGAACAGGACAACCGCTGTCAATCAGCAGGGACGCGCGACGCTGCAGGTCGGCGATCTGGGTTCTGCGGAGGGTGAAGGCGGCGCGGTATTCTTGGCGCACGGCTTCGAGCTTGTGCGATGCTTCGGATAACGCCTTGTCCGCCTCACGATAGGCGTCCCGCTTTGCATGGGCCGCCTTGATCTCGTCCCCAAGTCGCTGATATTCCTCGTGCTTTGCGCGAAGGTCAGCCTCCATGCTGAGCGTAGAGGACACGCGTTCGGCGTTCAAAACGGCTTGCTCCCGCAGTCCCTTTACGAAACGCGCGGTGTCCCCGGCGTCCTTGAGCGCAGCTTTCGTGTTCGCCAAATTGGAGAGCAGCGCGTCGTGTTCAGCCTTCTTCTTGAGCAGCGCGTCTCGGGCCGCCACGGCAGAATGATAACGTTCTACGCCGTCCATGATCTCGCGCTCCGACGAAACGACACCCTTTGCGCTGTCGAAGGCTGCCCGATGCTGGTCGAGTGATAACCGGAGGGACCTGCCCTTCGTGGCAATGGCATCAATCTCTACGGCAAGCGCATCGGCGCGCTTCTTCGCGGACTCGAGATTTCCAAGCGCAAGGCTTGATTCTTCGAGTTGCTTGCGTGTAGATTCGATGCTCGCGTCGAGCGCAGTTATCGAGCTGTCCTCGACGGCAATCTTCGCCTTCACATTGTCAACATCCGGCATGCGCGCCGAGAGATCGTCCTTTCGGACCTGTAGCTGGCGTACCAAGCGGTTTGCATCGGCCGACTTTTCCGTAGCGACATCCTCCATCTCGTCGTAGATACCGAGCCCGAGGATGTCGGAGAGGATTTTCATGCGGCTCTCCTTGTCCGCTTGGAGGAACAGGCCGTATTGATCTTGCATGATAAGGGCGCAGGCGCGCAGCGTCATGCCGTCCATGCCGATTGTGCGTTCGATCTCGGTTTGGGTATCGCGCAGTTTCTCGCGGCTCCGGTCAACCCATTGGCCGTCCACGTATTCAGACAGGTTGAGCGTTGCCTTGCCGGACTTGACACGCGTTCGAGCGACTCGAAAGACCTTCTCGCCAACGCGGAAAGTGAACTTAATGGCACCCGACTTCACGCGCTCGTCGTTGCAGATCCATCCGGTCAAATCGCCTTCGCGCGGTTCCTCGAAAAGCGCGTCATAGATGGCGTCCATGAATAAGCTCGACTTGCCGACGCCGTTCTGCCCGTTTACGGTGCAGAAACGAACATCATCGAAGCTGAATGTCTCCTGCCTGTAATTGCGATAATTGGTCACGTCGATCTCTACGGGTACAAACAAGCCGTGCGGCTTCGTGGCGCGTCCCTTCGCCATTACGACATCAATAATCTCGCGGGCAAGGGGCATCATCGCCTCGATGTCCTCCAGATCGGTGCCGTTTTCGAGGAGATATGTCCGGAGGTTGGTTTCCGGATCATTCTCGCTGGACATGGCTTTCTTGCTGACGGTAATGGTGATCTTCTCCGGGGTGATCTCCTGAACCCAGAACGCGCCGTTGTCGTACAGGTATCTCTCCATCTGCGCACGGTTGAATCCTCGGTTGGCTTCGTCCGTGCAGTTGTAGAGCACGCGGACGATTGCTCCGTCCACGTCGTAGAACGGCAGCATCCCGGAGAGGTTGAAATCCTCCACGTCGCGCCCGTCGAGGCGAATCGTTTTGAATTTCCGCGCGGGAAGTTCATGCATATCACTGGTGACGCCATCCGGCACCAGGTCATGCACATAAAAGCCGCGCGGCTGGTTCTCGTCATTGAAATTGAAAGCGTTCACGGCACCGGAATAGAAGGTGTGGCCGCCCAAATCCTGTGGGCGGTGGATGTGTCCAAACAAGCATAGGTCGTAATTCGCAACTTCAAGCGCGCGCCGGCTGACGACAGGCTCGAATTGCGAGAACATCATGGTCTGCCCGGATTCAGTATTACAACCATCGACGGTGTAGTGGCCGACGAGCACGCATGGGATGCTTCTTTCGCACATGGCGCGCATGCCCACGACCATCTTATCGAGGTTCTCCGAAAGCTCAACGTTCTCGTTTTCGCGGTCGATGCCGGGGTTGTGAGCGCGCCAATACCCCCGGTCGAATCCGGGTAGCGCGCAGACACATACCGTTTCGCCGGAGCGCGTGGCAATCATATGCGAACCTGGCTCGGTAAGTATGTGAACATCAGGATTGCCGGAAAAGAACTGTTTCAGCATGTCGAAGTGCTTTGCCCCGTCATGATTCGGCGTACCGCGCAGTACTATTACGGGCGCAATTTTTGCAAGGGCGGCAATGCGCGTCGCGGCGATTTCCACCTCATGTATTCCTCGATCGCTCCATGTCCGGGCGGCGTGAAACACGTCGCCCGCGACAACGGACAGGTCGATATTGAGCGCGCCGGCGCGGTCGATCAGCGTGTCGATGCACCGGAGTGTATCAAGAGCACGCGCGTTTTGCCCGTCTTGCGTGGGGCCGGGAAAATCGCCGATATGCCAGTCGGCTGAATGCAATAACCTCATTTTAATGCCTCCTTCGCGTAAGTCCACGTAAACCCGCCAGCGCTCTTCCGTTTTCCCTTGCAGCACTTGCAGATGTCTTCCTCGGATACTCGGTTGCTGAGCGACGCCTCCTTGATACTCCCATACGTGGCGATCCTTGCTCCTTCGTAGTACTGCTTAACCATGCGGGGCATGTTTGCTGGTGGCGCCGACGTGAGTCCAGTTCTCCATGCGTGATCGGCATTCTCCCTGTGTGAAACCCACTCAAGGTTTTCGACTGAATTATCGGACTTATCTCCGTTCTTGTGATTCACCTCGCGTTTGTTTTCAGGATTCGGAATGAATGCCTCCGCTACTATTCGGTGTCTACGCATCTGCAAACGACGGCCATTTTTGCATAGAGCATCTTGAACATATCCTTGAGAGCGGCTATTTTCTCCGAGCACTTTATTACTCCTGACGTTCCTCAAGCGCCCTTCTGAGCTAACTTCGTACACTCCTTCGTATCCATTCACAGGCTTCCAATATTCCATGACAACCTCCTGCTAATGTCGAGTGTTTGCCGATCTCTGACAGGATGCGCACAAAGGCTTGCCATATTTACGAGTGGAGTACTCCACGATTCTTTCCGGCGTCCAGTTCCCGTTCGCAGTTATGACGCTGTGGCACTCTGCGCAGATAGGGAAATCAGCTTGCCGCGCCGGGTCGGGATCATCCTGGATGTACGGAGGTGTGTCATCGGGATCATGGGAATCCTGGGGTACGGTGTAGCCCGAGGATTCATCCGCGTCCAAATTCGCACCATCGAAATGGGTAGCATCCTCCTCGTCGCTTATCTGAACCACCCTGCGCTGAACATCCTTGTTGTCAGCGCCGTAGACCGCGTTCGCGCTGGAGAAGAAGCTGTCCACAGCTTTGGCGCGAACGTCGGGATTGTCAAGGTTCGGAACGAGATACGCTACCACAAACGGCTTCTTGAGTTCCTCGAGTGTGTAGGTCGGCTTAATGAGCATTGCCGCTCGGAGCGCACGGTTCAGCGCCTTGCTCTCACAATGCTCTGTCCGGAACTTCAAAAACTGGTTCCGCTGGCTGTCGGTCATTCCGGCCACTTCGTCGGCAACGATGATCTCGCGGCTGCACTCATAGAAAATGTCCTGCCCAGTAAGCTGCGGCGCGGAGATCACGACCGTGTACTTCACATCCTTGTTTCCGCACATGCCGCAGTTTACGGGCTTCCCGATGTTGCGGTTGACTTCCACGCACTTTTGACAGGTGGATGGAAGCACGGATTTGGAAGATACAATCCTGATGCCGGCCGCGCGCATCAGTTTCAAAAGCCCTTTGCGCGTCAGCGCGTAGAATGTGGGATGACCCTCTCGGGTCTTGCCGTCGCGGCCTGTCCACGGGCTTTTGGCTTCCTCCTGAACGTAGACTTCCTTGTCGTTGAGATCAGTCGAGATGTATACGACATTCAAGACGGGCTTTTGAATGTCCGCGATTTCCGTGACCGTCTGGACGGGGACGAGGATGTTGTACTTGTCAATAGGATACTGCTTGGTGATCGCCAGCGCATTGTCCGACATTTTTTATTCCTCCATATTGTGTTTTTCCGAAAAGCGTGATACAATATGGGTATCCGAGAACGTTGACCAATTCTCGCACCACGGCGCACGACACTCCACTGTCGTTCGCCATTTTTTGTACCCATTCTTGTTCTTCGTTCGCCTGCTGCTCCTGCGCAAGGCGCAGGAACTCCTTGAAAATCTCGTCCCTCTCTTTGTGGTAGGCGTCAAGCCGGTTCTGGTTGACCGTCTCAGCAATGAGGATCGCGAGATAGTCATCGCCGTAGTTGCGCTTGAAAAGGTCGTTCTGGAAGTCGAGTTTCATCCGTGCGTATCTCGCCGCTTCGTCGTACTCATCGTCAGTGATCGGGTGGCCGAAGCGCGCCTCCGCCATCTCCCTCAGTGTCATTTGCAGCACCTCCATCCGGTATCAAGTCGAGCAAGGATACCTGCTCATGCGTCGCGCGCGCCTGCGCCATGCTTCGGTTGCCTCCGGCTCTCTGCCTTGTGCGTGGTGTGGTTTCCCCTGCCGCGCGAGGTATAGACCCACCAAACGACTTGCGGTAACACACAGGCCCGTAGCCGATTGCCCTGGCATCCGGATTCGTGAGGACCCTCCTGCACCGTTTGCAGCGCGCTGTGAGAACCGCTTCGCTCAACCTGACCACCTCCCTTTATTGTTTCAAAATGGATCTTTGTGCGCTTATTATAGCCCCAATACGGGGCATTGTCAATATAAATTATGCGCGCCCTGTGTTCCTGGCGATTCCGGTTTTTGAGAACCCATTTTCCACAAACTCCCGTTCAAAATTTGGATTGGTATAGCTGAAAGGGGAATCGTCTCCGCTTGCGGCTTTTTTGAGTGCGTAGCACTCCATATTTGCGCTATCGAGGCGCTTCTTGAGATCGTCGATCTGGCGCGTGTGATAGCTTCGCTCGCGCCTGATCGCTTGGGTCTTGTCCCATACGACAATGCGGTCCAAAGCGATACCGATTATGGCAGCCAAGATGTAGAAAAACATTACTTCGTCCCCTCCTTGTGCTCGTAGACGATGCCTGAGCGCAGCCCCCAGCCGATCATTATGCCAAGTGCCAAAGTCGCCATGAATGCGAACCAGCCGTCGAGATAACCGTCCGTGTACATGAGCATGAAGCCGTCCGCAGCGTCTTCGAGAAGGGTTCCGAGGCTCTGCAGCCAACCGACAAGCGCGTTCATCGCACCGCGCTCCCTTCTTCGATTTCTACCTTTTTTTCAAGCGCGGCAAGAATGCACTGCGCGCAGTCATGGAGGCAATCCACCGGCTTGGGGAGCGTCGTGTCGCAGATGCACAGAGGGCTATCCGCTATCGCGCGCACCAAGATTTCGAGCGCCCCGGTCATGCGAACACTTCCTTTCTACGCCGCCCTTGGCGGCACTGTTCTGCGGCCTTGGCCCCTTCTTCAATGAGTTGATCCAAGCGGCTCTTAGTTTTTCCCTTGGCGTTCTTGTGCGCCTCGCAGTAAGCTTCAAACCCTTCTATGTCGATGCGCAGGGTGCCTTTATCTCGGAAAACAATTCCGAGGGGTTCGCATTCGTGCATGATGTCGTAGGCCTTGCTCTTTTTGACATCGAGGATTTTCATAATATCAGAAGCCTTGTAGTAGGACTGCTTCGCGGCCGGCATATCCTTGCCTCCTTTGTTAAACGTCCATCCCGTTCTTCTCGGTATAAATCTGTAGCGCGTGGATTGCTGCCTTCAACCCGCCGAGACGTTTTACGATCTTCCGGAAACTCTCGATCTCGTGCTCGTCGACACTTCCGTTGGCAGCAATCATCAAAAGGGTTTTTGCATCTTCCGAGATGTCCTCGGTTGCCCCGAAGAAGCGTATGGCGACTTGCTCAAGCGGTCGATTCTCCGCCCTGGGGACTCGTCCTTTACCAAGCGGGCATTGCTCGGCGCAATAATTTGTTATAAGCTCCGGAGCCCGATATACCTGCGCCATACGGCGAACGTTGTAGTTGCTTGGCACGGTCTCGTCTCGTTCCCACCGGCCAATCGTCTCGGGAGAACCTACCTCAAGCACTTCTGCCGCCCCTGCGTGGGTTGCCAGCTTCTCGTTGCTGGATGCGGCGGCCAATCTCGCCTCGCGGTATTGGTCTCCGAGCGTTTTACTACCAGTCAAAGTCCTTTTCCACCTCCGCTCTATGCGGTATACTCTACATACAGTCCCTTGAATGCGTGACCTGATCAGTGGGATTGCACGAGCCGCTCAACAGGGAATCCGAACAACTGAGAAAGCTTGACCGCAACTTCGATGCTCGGGTTCTTCGTGCCGTATTCCAACTTCTGGTAGTATTCGGGTGTCACGTCGATGGCAAGGGCTGCCTCGAACTGCGTAAGCTTCTTCGACTCTCGGATGTCCTTGAGCCATTCGCGCCTTCCGTAGTATTTCACGATTATTTCCTCCTTCCCTTTGACATACATCCCGTTAGGATGTATAATACAGAGTGAATTATTGTGCCTAGGGGGTAATAGTGGTGTCCGAGATCGTTTACTGCGAAGCCATCAATGATCAGGTAGAGATCGTTGTCAAGCTGATCCAGTCCCCGATTCCGACAAGCGGAAAGTTCGGCCTCGATCAGATACCTGTCTCGGCGACCTGCGAGCACGCTGCCACGTGCGAGGAATCGGGCAGCACTGAATGCCGTGTCACGACGAATCGTGCCATGTATGAGTAGTGCAGAACACCTCCTTTGTCTGGCGATTCGGGTATGGGGGTTGTATGTCTGCATTATAACGCACTGTGGTGCGCTTGTCAACCCATAAACGCACTTTGGTGCGCAAATATTTTTAGGTGGTGAGCTTGGTGTTTTATGACAACTTCCTTGCCGCATGTGCGCGAGCTGACGTAAAGCCGACAGCCGTTATTGTAGAGGCCGGGCTCAGTAGCGGCAATATATCAAAATGGAAGAAGGGCGTCGTGCCGAGCGGGGAAATCATCCTTAAACTCGCAAAAATGCTGCGGGTTTCGACGGACGCGCTTTTGGACGGGTTGGATGCGCCGGAAGATGCGGATGCGCAAAACAGACCCGCCCCCGTAATCGGAGACGGGCCCTCTCAGGTAAGTATTAACCTCGCCACGAAGATCGATCTTCTGTCTGAACAGTCTCGTCGGGAGCTGGAGAACTACATAGCGTATCTCGAATCGAGAGACGAGCAATAAGTTCCAGTACTTCTGCCGGACAACCAAGCGCTTCTATTCGTAGCGCGAGGTCTAGTGATTGTTCAGTGGGATGGCATACACAGGCTCCCTTCTGACAAACCGGCTCGTCCATATTTGCGCCCTCCGATTATACCATATTTTGGAATCCGCATCCATTGGTAAAAGATAGCAATTACTTTAAACCCAAGGACATCCGGCACCGAAGCGGGTGAGAGGCAGGGTGGTATTTGATGGTTTCTTTGTAGCAGCGGGATAGCCTCTCGGGAAATTATAATGGTTTGGTATAGGAGGATGGTCAGAATGCGAATAATTGGAATACTCTTGGTTATCCTGGGCGTCGTCGGGACCGCCCTGTCATCTATGATGTTTGGCGATATAGGAATCGCCGGAATGATCGCATCGTTGTCATCGTTGCTCGCCGGCATTGGATTTTGCAAGGCCCACAAGCGACTGAAAGGGATGGAGAGAAAATGAAGAAGATTTTTGCGTTTGTGCT
This sequence comes from Alphaproteobacteria bacterium, assembly GCA_028690155.1. Lineage (GTDB taxonomy): Bacteria > Pseudomonadota > Alphaproteobacteria > UBA9219 > UBA9219 > CAIXLI01. The sequence continues at coordinate 49,654 of JAQVBU010000008.1, forward strand.
GATCCTCTCGTTGGCTTTTGCCTCGTGTGCCAGCTCGGAGGGTGAGAGCGAATACGATCTCGACACCATGTCGGCCGACGAGCTTTATGCGCTCATCGACGCAGCGAGACTCCGCCTAATGGAATTTGACGGCACATATGCTGAGCCCGATATGGTGCTGTACGACGAGCAAGGGGTGAAAGTCGCTGTAGCGGACTGGAATGTGCGGTCGTTCGGAAAGGACGATGCCACGCTGGATATGAACATCATCATTGAGAATGACACGGATGCGGCGATCATTGTATTTGCCAAGAATCCCCGCTTGAACGGGTGGGCGCTTTCTGATGTGTCATCGTCTTCAATAGAATCGGGAGCGCGTGCCCGGAAGAAATTTTCGTTTGATTATGTCGGGAGCAAGGCAGACGTGATGAGCAACGATGATCTGCAGGACATCCAGTTTGCCTTGACCGTCACAGGGGTCGACTACAAGACGCTTGCGAGTACCGATGTTCGGTTGCAGTTTGGCAATCACGAATAGGCCTCCCGCGCTTGGGTTTCCCTCTTGACACAGCAAAGAGATCGTCGTTGGTATAGCGGAGGATGATTTTAATCCTCATGCTGAGGTTGAGAGATGGCGATTTCGTGCCCCCCTCGATCTGCGAATAATGACTGCGCGAGATGCCGAGTTGCGAAGCAATCGAGTACTGCGTATACCCGGCATTCGCGCGCATAGTGGATAGTTTCTCTCTCATATAAGCCTCCATCTCGGTTTCGGATTGGGATTTCTATACTCATTATAGCCCCGTTTTGGGGCATTGTCAAGGAGGATTGGTATGGCAATATTCGGTGAACGGCTTGTGGCGGCAAGGAAAGAGGCTGGCCTAACGCAATACCTGCTGGCTGAAAAACTCCAGCTCCCGCGTTCCACGATTTCTGGCTACGAAACGGAAGGGAAAGAGGCACCATATGCGATGCTGGCTCGCATTGCGACCCTGCTCGGCGTCACCACGGACTACCTTACGGGCAAGAGTGACAAACGGACAACTGCCGTCGAAACGGTTGTCATGGGGGAACTATCCAATCTACAGCGCGCGTACGACGCTGCCCGCCCTGCGGTACGATCCGCAGTTGCCGCAATGCTCGGAGATGTCTATGCAATCATGGCTGAGGCGCTCGATAGCGAAAGCCCGGATAAACTAGCCGCCTGTGCCGAGTTTCTGTCGGCGGCGCGGCGCATGTATGCGCCGATGACCGGTGATGGACATGGCAAGTGAGGCAAAGAAACCCGGACGGCGCAGGAAGGGGCAACGGAAGGATGGGCTGATCGCGGTCTATGGTGATTATGGGCGCCGGCCGGACGGATCACGCGACCGCAAGACCTTCTATGGGCATACGTGGGAAGAAGCCGACGCGCAGCGCAAGGCGTATGCTGAGGAACGAAAGCTCGGCGCGCCATTCGGAAGTGACAAGATCACCGTATCCGAGTGGTGCGACGAGTGGTTCAGCAACTACAAGCCCAAGGTGAAAGGGACGAACAGAGTATCCTATAACGCTTACATAGCTCGCTTGAAGAACGACCTCGGATTTGCGTTGGTGCGCGACGTTCTACATATCCACCTCCAGGCATCTTTGAACAAGATGTCGGGGATGTCAATGTCATCCATCACAAAGTACAAGATGGTTTTGCAACAGGTATTTGCTCGTGCCAGGCAAAACAAGATCATTCGAGACGATCCGTCGGAAATGCTCGAAATCCCAGAGGGGACAGAGGGGGAGCACCGGGCCCTTGAACGCTGGGAGGCTGATTTCATTGTCGAGCATTGGTCGGAGTATCGCACCGGTTTATGGATAATGTTGATGCTGCTCGCAGGTCTGCGACGCGGCGAAATGTCGGCTCTGTCTTGGGACAGCATCGACTTGACGGCGAGAACGATCACCGTGTTCCAAGCCGCTGAGTATGTCTCGAATCAGCCGGTCATAAAGGATACCACAAAAACGGACGCGGGGATGCGTACATTGCCGATATGCGATGCCTTGTACGTCGCGCTATGCTCCGTACCCAAGGCGCACAGAACCGGTCTGGTCTGCCTGTCTGCGCACAAGAAGCCGTTATCGCAGAGAGCGATGGAAAAGGGCCTCGGAGGTTTCAACGTGGCAATGGAACGCCTCCTTAACGGTGAGCCGGTGAAACAACAGGGTAGACGGAAGGATGTCGAATGTGGTAAAATGACCGAGGAAGAAATCGCTGCGATGGAAAAGCGGGCGAAAGAGCGAAAGCGTTTTGAGATTCGCATGCATGATCTCCGCTATACGTTCGCCACTGCTCTGTACGATGCCGGGGTGGATGTAAAGACCGCGCAGTACTATCTCGGGCATGCCGACATCCGGATGACAATGGAACTCTACACAAGAATTTCCAAAGAGCGCGAAAATTTGGCTCGAGCAAAGACGATCAGTTTCCTCGATTCTTGGTTCAAAAAGGAGCCTCCAACAATGCGTTCAGAGCAGTAAATTTCGCGTCCGGCAGTAAAATGGCAGTAATTGGAAATGGGGCGCCGCATGATTATTCAGTATTCCACGCTATGGATTAAATATATACGGAATATGCGCGGAATCAAGAATAAAATGCACTTTGAGGGGTTTGAATGGGGTTCAAGAGGCCGGAGGTTCAAATCCTCTCACCCAGACCAGAGAAACAGCACGGATTTACAAAAATCAGTGCTGTTTTATTGTATATATTCCACAAAAGTAGGCCATTCCTAGCCCTTTCTCACGTCATATAGTGGTTCTGAATCGTCCGTTCCGTCCGGGTTTTCCGCATCGTCGGCAGTAAAATGGCAGTAATGTGTTTTCGCGGGCAGTAGGCGGAACAGCTTTTTCTCAAAAAGCCCTATTTTGAATCAAATAAGTGTTGACATAGCCCCGATTTGGGGCTATAATGGTCTTGACACGAAGGAGGGACGCTGGATGGCAGGTTTGGTAATGGCGAACGACGGCCGTATCATCAATGCCCCGGTTTGGGTCTATACGAATGTATCGGCGTCCCAGAATGAGCTCGTCTACGCATATCATCTGGTGAATCGCCCTCCATCTATCGGAACCCATCCAAAAGATGACATAGGCGTCGTGAGTTATCGCTACCAGACGTACCAGGACACCATCGGGCGTTGCGCATGGGGCATGGTGATCTACAACCGCCCTTTGACGCAGCGAGAAGTGGACGAGTACGAGCTTATACCCGACAGCGATACCGATTGTAGGTACAGGCAGTACGCGATCCTGCGCGCGGCTTTCAAAAAGGCCGGGGGCAGGAAGGTAGCCGAATGGAGCTTCCTGCTCTCGTGCGACGGTCTCGTATGGTTGTCGTGCTCGGAGACAAAAGCCAAGGAGCAGGCCAACGCGCTCGACCTCAAGGCGACTGAAAGCGGCGATGATCTGACGCGATATTTTGTTCGCAAAGTAGCGGACGCCTCCGACATCGCCAGAAAGGGCTTTCGGAGGACGTTTACATCGAACCCCATAAAGAGGGCGGCAGGCTGCAGCTGATCGCCCAGTGCATACGGTGGATCGCCGAGAAAGGTCGATACAGGGGATACTCGTTCGGCAGATTGGAGGTGATTGCGTGCCGCGGCTTTTATGATTTAGCGCGAGCCACAAGGTAGGCCCGGAAAAAGAAGGCTCGGCCGGGAAGAATCACCGGGGCGCTCTTACGGAAGGGGGTGAGTTCAAGTGTGGAGCTACTATGACGTTATTGACTGGTATGATCTCCAATATGATGCGTCTTTCAGCGCGAATGGCGCTGATGGCGTAAGGAGCATGGTGGACAACCTCGCCCGCCCGACCAAAGGCAAGAGCGTCGTACCCCAAGCAGCGAGAGCACACCGCAAGCGGTTTCACGTCTGTGCTACCGGCATCTAGGTACGCAAAGCCGCTCGAAAAGTCAATGCCGCCTGAAAGGGAGCGGAGGCGGCGCAGCAGTTCTCGGGATCATTGAGGGGCTCTGCCGCTCCTGACGCCAGCATGCGTCCACGAGTACCGAGAACACAGGAATACACGTGAAACAAAAAGCCATCGCAGGAAGCTCGTACCAGAGTTGAAAATGTGAACCCTGCGAGAACAGGATCACGGCACCGTAAGATCGCGAATGGTACTTCGCGTGAGGTCACCGAATCCAGCCAGTGCCGGGGAGTAACGGCCTCTCCGGCCTCATGCCGCCGTAGCTCAATTGGCAGAGCGCTGGTCTTCCAAACCGGTTGTTACGGGTTCGATCCCCGTCGACGGCTCCAAGCCCGAATGGGCTTTTACCAAGGATCATATCGCTTCCCCAGAAAGGAGGTGACTGGTATCTCTGAACAACTTCCAATCGGCGTTGACCTCGGCGAATACATGGGCATTCTGGCCGAACAACTCGGTCTCGTGGCGCATGAGATCAGAAAATTGTTGTCAAAACTGCGTGAGGAACTTTTGGGTTCGATCGACGAGCTTTTGGGAGCGATCTTGGAAGCCGATGAGAGACTTGTGGAAGATGGTCCCCGCAGGCCGCAGTGGAATCCCACGACGTCCCCGCGCTATTTGCCGCCTGTGAGCGACAAGCGCGAAAGCAATCCGGCGAGAGCGCGGTTCTTCACATGTGCCGGAGGTCAGTAGCGAGGCGGCATGGATTCCGTCGGGACGAGCGGAGGCGGGGCGGCAAGCGCCCCCAGGATCGACATGCGCCTACCGCGCCGACTGGCTGTAGCAAATATGAATATGATAAGCGACCCATAGACATGCAACGCCATCGTATCACAACGCTCTTGCCCGCAAGGGAGGCGAGGAAAGCAAGCGAACGACAAAGCGCAACGGGGAGGTTCCGGTCGATCAACGTGTCGAAGCCGGAGTGTACCTACCGGGCAAGAGCGTTCCCCCCACCGACCGAGAAGGGATGATCGGCATGAGGAAGTAGCCAACGGAACCGAGATACATTGGAAGCATCAGGCGCGCTCTGTGGGAGCGCGGGGCGCGCCTCCATGCGGCCTTAGCTCGCGGTAGAGCAGATGCAAGCGGACGGTTGCCAAAGACGTAAAGGGGCGCAAAAACCTCGCCCCTCCCTCGCCGCCACCGACATCAGGTTTGGTCCAATTCCAAAGGGCCGCACCAGGGCTTTCCGGTTCAGCATCTCCCCTATTGCCTGGGGAGCGTCCCGGCCAGACCGGGCAACGGAAAACCGGCGTTCTTTGACGCTCTATCATCGAGATCCATTTCTTCCGCGAAGAAACGGGTGCGGAATGACGCGAACCATGTTTTCGGTTATGAGCGGCGTTCAGCAGCAACCGATGGCAGCCCGGAAAGACGGGCACATATGGGGATGGTAGTCCGAGAGCTGCTCGACGGCCGGCGCAGGTGCAAATCCTGCGGTCTCCACCAACCAGCCCGCGTGCCGTGCATCCGATAGGCCACCGGAAGCACGATGGGAGCAGCCGTTCCGAGAGGTGCACGACAAGGACGGAGGCCCAGTGTTCGGGAGTAGTGCGCAACCGCAAGCCCAAGAACGACAGCGGTGACAGCTCGGAAAGACGGCACCATGCAGCAGTAACTCAACCGGTAGAGTAACGGCGCAACGCGTCGAGGTGGATGCAGGTTCGATTCCTGTCTGTTGCACAAATACTCCGTGGACACCGTTATGAATCCGGGATTCGCCCGCGTGAAGCGCAGTTCGATCTGCAAGCGAGATGGTTCGACTCCTGACCGCGCTTGGTGCATATCACGGGCAACGGAACAGTCGGATGGGTTTTAGGAGGTCCTGAACGAAGCCCCACAAGCCGCACGGCGCTATTGCGGTTGCGACAGTCAATCAAGAGGCGGTTTTCTCTGTCTGGCAGTCGGGAAAGACCGACACCTTTGTCTCACCGTCGCGAGTGAGTGGATTGAAATGACCCGGATATCGGAAGGCTCGACACCTTCACACAATTGATCGACGCCAGCAGCAACAAACAATGCATTGCAAAAGCATCAAGAATGCGTCGAGAAAGGGGTATTGGGATGGATAACTTCATGGAGGCGCTGGAAAGACAAGCCTCGGAGGCCCGGCTTGTGCGGACGGAAAACGGTGCGCTCGGTCACGGAAGCACCGGATCGGCACTGCTTGATCTGAACTTCACCGCTTCTTCCTACAGAGACAGGGACGATTCTGCCGTCTGGACAGCTTTCAGGCGCGCGTATCGCGAAGACCCTAAGAGCGCGGTCGCATGGCTGTTCTTCTCCCGCGACGCCAGAGGGGGCATGGGCGAGCGTCGCTTTTTCCGGGTGGTCATGGAGCACATGGCAAGCAGCTACCCCGATGTGGTGGAGGCACTGCTCCCTGTTATCCCCGAGTATGGCAGATGGGACGATGTGCTTTCGTTGCTCGACACCAGTTGCCGCATGCGAAGCTCGATTGCGAAACTCGTTATGGCACAACTGCAATACGATGAAATCTGCCTGACCAATGGCAAGCCCGTGTCATTGCTGGCGAAGTGGATGCCCAGTGAAAACGCGACGAGCGAGCCGACGAAGCGCCATGCGCACTTGCTTGCAAATCTGCTTGGGTACTCCCCGAGACAGTACAGGAAGAAGCTCTCTGCATTGCGCAAATATCTCCGCGTGACCGAGGTCGATATGTCCGCGAACCAATGGGGGGAGATTGACTACGCGCGCGTCCCCTCTCGCGCGAACCTCATTTACAAGGATGCGTTCATGAGGCATGACGAGGATCGGCGCGCGGCGTATTTGGAAGCCGTCAACAGCGGAGAGGCGAAGATCAATGCCGGCGTGCTTTTCCCGCACGACATTGTTGCTCGGTATGCCGGTTGCGCCTCGCGTTACGAGAGCACCATCGACGGTGCGCTGGAAGCGCTGTGGCGCGCGCTGCCCAATACTATGACTGGCAATGGAAATGTCCTCGTTGTGCGGGACGGCAGCGGAAGCATGGGTAGCAATATCGGGAAAACCTCCGTGCGCGCTTTGGATGTTTCGACGGCACTCGCGATCTATTTTGCTGAACGGTGCACCGGAGCGTTCAAGGACAAGTACATCACGTTCTCGGCATGCCCTGAAATCGTCTCGCTCGTCGGGATGGAAACACTCATGGAAAAGCTCCGCGAATCGTACCGGTATGACGATTGCTCGAACACCAACATTGAAGCGACATTCGACCTGATCTTGAGCGCGGCGGTAATAAACGGAATGAACCAAGCCGACTTGCCGCGCATCGTGCTGGTAATCTCCGATATGGAGTTCGATGGGGCCGTCTATGGCCGGAAAGCCGGCGCGACACTGTTCAGTAATATTGCGGCGCGGTTCGTTCGAGCTGGCTATGCTCTACCGAAGCTGGCGTTCTGGAACGTCAACTCCAGAACGGATACAGTACCAATGAAGGAAAATGAGAACGGCGTCGTTCTTGTAAGCGGGTTCTCTCCTGCCGTCGTGAAGATGGTACTTTCCGGAGAGCTCGACCCCTACATGGCCATGATGAACGTTCTGGAATCCGACAGATACGATATGGTGCGGGAAGCAATCAAGGAGGTGGAGTTCACGGTTTGACCGTTGACTTTGAGGCGCATACAGCAATGTTATCAGCTATTTTGAGATTCCGGCGAGAGCCGGGGCGCCTCGTTCTTGAAGCCCTAACAGCAACCCAAAATGATTTTTGACAGATCAAAAACGGGCTTCGTGTGGGAATGGCGGTGTAGCTCAATTGGGAGAGCATCTAAGGTGCTTCGGTGAAGCGCGTACAGCAATCCCCTATTGGACTGTTAATCCGAGGATGCGGGTTCGATCCCCGCCGCCGCCACTCTCATTTCATTCACCAGATTGGGCGTTGCCGTCCGCAAGGGGATATGAACCGAACGATCCCCGGCATCCACGCCGACGAGAATCCACGCAGGAGGTAATGGTATGAAAATCCGAATCAATGCAAACGTGCTAAGGGACGCACTTTCCATCGTAACTATGGCCGCATCACCACGTGCCGCCATGCCGATTTTAGAGGGAATCCTCATAATGGCGGGCGATGACAGCATCGTGCTTACCGGGTCGGACTCCATGTTGACCGTTTCAGTGAAAGTCAAAGGGGATGTCTTTGATGCTGGCGCCGGCGTGGTTCGAGGCAAGATGTTTAGCGACATCGTCAAGAAGATGCCGGACGGAGAGATCATCGTTTCATCAGATAAAAACGCTCGTTTTACCGTGAGCGGCGGCCAGGCCAAGTTCAACATTGCCGGGTCTGACGCGAGCCAGTATCCGCGACGCGATTCCGAAAATATCTTCAATTCTGTTTCCGTTCCGAATTCAGTGCTTTACGACATGATCGAAAAAACCGAACAATGCGTTGCAAATGATGCGTCACGGCCCGTGCTGACTGGCGGATGCCTTGAATCAATCAACGGGCAGGCGAACATGACGGCGCTGGACGGCTTCCGGCTTTCAACCAGGCAGTGTTTGTGCACTCCATCTGCCAAGGATATAGAGGTCATCATTCCGCACAAGTCGCTTGCAATGATGAAGAAACTGCTGAACCCATCGGAGGAAACGCCGATCACATTGTCTTTTACAAATACCGCAATGCTCGTTGACATCGGCGGCACGGAACTGCAATCGACCTTGATCAACGGTCCCTATATCAAGTGGCGCACGTTGATTCCGAAGGATTTCAGTACGCGCGTGGCCGTAAACTCCGATGCGTTTCGCGATGCCATAGAGCGCGCAGCGCTCATTGCGCGTGGCGGTGAAAATCGTCTTGTGAAACTTTCGATTGGAGAAAACACGCTGTCGATCATGTCGCGCACGAGCGAAGATGAAGTGGTTGAGCACATTGAGGTTGACCAGTTCGGACCCGATCTCGATATATCCTTCAACGTTGCGTATTTGAGCGATATGACCCGCGTTATCAAGACCAAGCGCACCATGCTGAATTTCACAAACAGCACATCTCCCTGCGTCGTAGAGCCGGAGGGCGATAAAGACTGCCTTTGGCTTATCCTGCCCGTCAGAACCACCGCATAGCTTGCATGGTTATGTAGATACGCAAGAGTGAAGCCGAGCGAGTATCGGCCAATGAAAGGTCAGGTGCGTACGGTATGCAGACAAAATATCAGCTTTCAAATGCAGGTCTATACGTCCCGGAAAGGTTGGGAAAGTTGGCACGGGCAAAGGATCGCCCGACAGCGTTCAGCTTTTTTGCGGGATGTGGCGGCGTGGACCTCGGATTCATCCAAGCCGGATTTGAAATCGTGGGCGCCAACGAGTTCGATGAATGCGCCAGCTTGACGTACATGGTCAACCTCGGTAGTTACCCGATGCAGATCCATTACATCGGCGGTGAGGCGGATAAAAAGCGGCTCAACGCTGCTTGCGAGAAGCATGTATTCGGTGGCAAGGGGCGTGCGCTGCCCAAGGAGGGGCCGGCAGGATTTGATACGCCGTTCGGCCTTTACAACACAGCTACAGGGAGCCGGTTCGCCGGCAGCGGTTGGATCGCGCATAACCCGCAAGCTGCACCCGTCCGAAATTTCTGGTTCGGTGATGTTCGCAAACTTACAGGCAAGGCGATCCTGGACGCACTGGGTATGAAGCCGGGAGAGCTGGATTGTGTTTGCGGTGGACCACCCTGTCAGGGGTTCAGTCAGGCCGGCAGGCAGAACATCGCTGACCCACGGAACAACCTGGTATATGAGTTCGGTCGGCTGATCGTCGAGCTCCAACCCAAGACCTTCATTATGGAGGAAGTTCCCGCGATCATCAATTTCATGGACCCTGATGGCGTACCCGTGTTGGACAAGTTCGCCATGATGATCTCCGAGGGCGGTTACGGAAAGTGGGACACCATCAAAAAAGGCATGATGATGCAGGCCGGATGCGCCGGGGGGATCAAAAGCATGCGGGATGTCGGTGGCATGGGGAAAAGGAAGCCGAAACAGAAAATAAAAAACCACGAAAAACCAAGTAAAAAAGCGTCCGTTGTTCAGGCGTCGTTATTCGACGATTTAGACGCGTTGAACGAGGGAGACGTGGTATGAGCAAGACCGATGTAACGCTCGACCTTGAGCGGCGCATCTTTCTGTACTCCAGGGGACAATTCGGATGCGATGAGGTAACGATAGGCCCTTTCGGGCGAGAACGGGTGGATTTCATAACGCTTGATTTTAAGGGCAATTGGCGATGTTATGAAATCAAGGCCAGCAAGAACGACTACCACAGCAAGGCACAAATCACGTTTATCGGCAACCTGAATTACTACGTAATGCCCGGCGATCTGTATGAGGAACTAAAAGACGAGATTCCAACCCATGTCGGCGTTTTGGTGCCGTGTGGGCAGAGTGGACTAGAGAGCGTCAAGAAAGCCCGGAGGCAAGCCATAGCGTGTAGCGAAACAGTTCTCTATGCGAGCCTTATCAGAAGTCTTTACCGGACGTATGAGCGCGTGAGGGCGTCTGACGACGAGCCGATCATCACTTCTTACAAGCGCAAAGTTGCACAGCTTGAAAATGAAATTCATCGAGTTCGGGGGCGCGAAAGCGATGCGCGCTGGGAGGGGCGCAGAATGAAGACCTTTATGCGAAGGCACGGTTTAATCGCGGAGTATGAATCTGAGTGCGATAGAGAGGACGGATTCCAATGAACGTCAAACCCATTCTTTTTAGCGGCCCGATGGTGCGGTCAATACGAGACGAGTGTAAAACCGAGACGCGGCGAGTGGTAAGGCCGCAGCCCAAACATATCCAGCAGCTTAGGGATGGACGGTTTGAGACTTCGCCAGACGGCGGGTTCGATTGGGGTGTCGAGTATATAGAGTCGCCCTATCAGACCGGAGACATTCTTTGGGTGCGAGAAACGTGGGCTTCATTCAAAGTCGCGAGCCCCGTTCGCGCAATCCCCGAAGATTTCAATGGCGTTTCATACATCTACCGAGCGGATGACGTTCGCAATAGCGACGGCTCTGCTATCAAATGGCGCCCTTCAATCTTTATGCCCCGCGCCGCCGCTCGCCTGTTCCTTTGGGTGACAGATGTTCGTGTGGAGCGGGTGCAGGAGATTAGCGAGGACGATGCGTGGCGCGAGGGAGTGACAATGGACGACGTGCTAAGCCTTGGCTGCACGCCGGACGATCCTGCAAAGTGCGTATTTTCCGGCATATGGGACGATCTTAACGCCAAACGCGGATACGGCTGGGACGTGAATCCGTGGGTATGGGTGTACACGTTCGAGCGGATAGAGAAACCGGAAAGGTGGTGCCAGTGATGGGAAACCGTGTCATGCTGTTGGCGGAAGTGCTGGCGTTGCCAGAAGGGAAAAAGGTTTATGTAGAAGGCGCAAAGATCACCGACAGCCAACGCTATACGAGCGGGGTGCATACTGTGCGCCATAATTATCGCGAGGACATCGAGATCGATGAAATCTATCATGGGCACGCGCTGGTTGATAAGGATGGGTATTACTGGCCTCTTGATAAAGAGGGCAGGACGAGTTACGGGAAACACTATCGCGTTTGGGTGCTTCCCCATCGGCCGACGCCGGAGGAACTGATCGCGAACGCGTGGCCGGAGGTAACAAATGGGATTGACTGATAATCAAAAACGATTGATACAGGCAGTGTCACTCAACGACATACAGGCGGCGAAGAAGTGTGCCATCGCTTGCGTAGCTGAGGATGCAACCGCAAAGAACAAGTACTTCTGCACGAAGTACAAGGCGGTATTGGAGTCCACCGGCTGCAATATGATGGAGCTTCTTCAAAATCTGAAAGGCCTGCTCGTCCTTGAAGATACGTCCATTTCGTTCCGCGAGGGCAGGTATTACCTTTCGGACAGGGAAGCGGCGGTCTTTCGCGGGATAACTCGCATGCGCAAGGTCAATGCGCGGCTCATGGAATTGGGGATACCGTACGTCAACTCAACGCTGCTGTATGGCGAGAGCGGAACAGGCAAAACGACGTTCGGGCGATACGTGGCGTACAAGGCTGAGCTGCCCTACTGCTACATGAACTTCTCCGGCCTCGTCGATTCCTACATGGGCAGCACCTCAAAGAACATCAGCAAGGCGTTCTCCTACGCGATCTCAAACCCGTGCGTGCTTATGCTGGACGAGATAGACTGCATCAGCATCGCAAGGTCTGGATCAGGAGACAGCAGCGGCTCGGGCGGCGAAATGGCGCGCATTACCATATCCCTAATGCAGGAGTTTGACAGATTGCCCAACGATGTGATTGTGATCGGCGCTACAAACCGGATTGACAGGGTTGACGATGCCCTTTTGCGGAGGTTTTCGGTCAAGCATGAGGTCAAAGCGCTCAGCCAAGAGGAAAAAACCGCGATGGTCAAGCGGTTTCTCTCCGATGTCGGAATCAGTTTTCCGGACGAGGAAATCGCCACGTTGGTTGCGCAGGGCAATCAGTCTCTTGTTTTGAACGGACTGATTCGGCATATTGCCGAACGGATTTCGGAAGAAATTGCATAGGCGGTCTGCCAATGTATCGGGATAGGAGGCAAGAATGGAAGTGCTGAAAAACTGTCCGTTCTGCGGTTATTCCGCGTCGGGCGAGAGTTGGAAGGCTCGAAAAGGGTACGAAGCAGTCGCTCAATGCAACCGATGTGGCGCGAACATCACGACCATAACTTACGACACCGAGGAAGAAGCGGCGCAGGCTGCAACGGAAGCATGGAATCGGCGTGCACCTTGTTCTGAATGCAAGACCGAGCAGAAGGAGGCGAATGATGGCGTATAAGGTGAGCGTGATATGTGATCAATGCGGAGCTGGTTATAGCTGGATGAACTACACAGTCACCATGCCGCAGGCAACGCGCATTGTGCGGTCGGAGGGTTGGAGCGTCGGAAAGCGCAGATGGATATGCCCTAAGTGCAAGAAAGAACGAAAGGGCGCTACCTCGCGAGCAAGTAGAAAGGATCGTCTCCAGGTCGAAAAACCTGTAGAGCAATCTGGTAGTGAATGAAAGGAGGCCGAGAAAGCTATGCTGAACATCCGCCCAATCGCCTTCGCGCAAGCCGCTTCATTCGTAGATGAACACCACAGGCACCACAAGCCGCCTGTTGGGCACAAATTCAGCATCGCGTGCTATGACGGGGACAGGTTATGCGGCGTCGCGATGGTCGGCCGGTCGGTTTCCCGATACTTTGATGATAACCTGACGCTGGAGGTCAATCGGCTTTGCACGGACGGAACGAAAAACGCCTGCTCGATCCTGTACAGCACCGCGTGGCGCGCGGCGAAGGCGCTTGGGTATAGGCGCATCGTGACCTATACTCTGGAAAGCGAATCAGGAACAAGCCTGCGGGCTGCTGGATGGAATTGCGACGGGATTGCGGGCAAAGGAAACTGGACGGGCGAAAGAGCCCGGCAAGTCGAGCTTTTCCCAGAGATGAAAATGCGGTGGAGCAAGGAGTTGAGCATGTGAGAAGCATATTTGGTTGGGACCTGCCTCCCGGAGCAGCCGACGACCCTGGAGCGCCGTGGAACCAGAAAGAAGGCCCATGCGATGTGTGCGGGTTGTCGGTGGATGATTGCATTTGCCCCGAGTGTCCAGAGTGCGGGGAGCAGGGCGATCCTATCTGCTATGAGCAGCACGGCCTCGTTCTCAGTGATGAGCAGCGCGAAAGCAAGAAGCGCGCTGACGATGAAAGGCGCGAATCCGACAAGCGCATGACTGAATATGAGGATCAGATGGAAAGGGAATATGAGCGAGAGATGGCGTTGCGAAAAGAGGCCGGTGAGGAATGACGCGCGGTTTTGAGCAGTCTCCCGAGGAAGAAGCACCCTCCGAGCGAGTTGTCGTCTACTGCGGCTTCCTGCGGGAAACGGAGGTCGAAACGTTCGCCGAGGTGATTGGCGGAATAGCAGGGCGGATCGCTTGTCTTGAATGCGGCGGGAGTGGTGTTTGGGACTTCGGGTATGACGGCCCGCAGGTTTGCGTTAGTTGCAAAGGAACCGGCAAGCAATACGTGTCGATTTGACCGCCACCGGATAGAGAAGGAGGTATGAAAATGAAAGAAATCATTGCCCGCGTCCGAGACGTTGGCGGGGCCGCTGAATGGACCGAAAGCGTGGTCGTTCCTGATGGGGTTGACGGCTCTGAGTACTTCGAGCGCTTGATCCAGACCTTCAACGATACATTCATGCCTGGCGAGCGACCCCGAGAACTGATCCGTGTGGAGGAAATGCGAAAAAACGCAATAGGTAAACACGCATGGGAAAAGTCCTCACTCGTTACACAGCGCGACCGGCGCGGCCAATACGATGCGTACCGATGCAAGAACTGCGGGATCACCGGAAAGCGGCGCAGTTTGCCGTTCGCAATCGAACGGGACCCAAAGTATAAGGCGAAAAAGTATGAGGGGTGCCCTGGAAGGGAGCAAGGATGATGATTCACGAACTCAAATGCTGGCCGGAATACTTTCAAGCCGTGAAATCCGGGGCTAAGACCTTTGAAGTACGCAAGAGGGATCGGGCGTATAAGGAGGGCGATATGCTGCGTCTGCGTGAATATGACCCCAAAACGCTGGAATATTCGGGCGACGAGATCACCCGCGAGATCGCCTACTTGCTCGATATGGCCTATCTCCCGGGCGATAACCTCCCGCATTTTGCGGGGTATGTGGTGATGGGATTGTCTTTGCCGGATGGTACTGTCGCTCTCCGCGTCGAAAACGAGAGATTGCGCACAGCACACTGGGAGATCATTGCTATACTCGAGGAAGAAGCCGATTTCCTCGGACGTATGGGTTGGAAGATAACGCCGGACGACTTGCGCGCGTGGGCCAGCAAATCCCGCGCCGCGCTGGAGAAAGGGTTCGCCGATGGAAGCGCCAGCGAATAAGAAAACGGTCCATTACTGTGCAAGATGCGGGAAAGAGATGCGATACGAGGATAAATGGATGCTGTACACATACAGCGTCCGGAAGGATAGGACATGGCGGAGGGAGGAATACACCCGACCGTTTGCCATGATGAAGATCAACCTTTGTGCAGGGTGCGCGTATCATCTCGAAAGAATCATCAAAGCCGAATGTACGGCGCTGGTGACGGAGGGTGAAAAATGAGCTACACAGAGATTTATGGGTTCAACTCGCGCGGCGAATGTGAATGGATGGCCGAGATCAGGAACGCATGGCGCGGTGCGATGGCCGTCTGGCAAGACCTTGAGAAGCGCTACCTGACGCCGGTGCGATACGGTACCCGTCTCCTTTCTTTTCGGAATGACACCTCAAAAGAGGTCTGGGAACTGTTCTACGATCCGCGCCTTTCCGAGACGGAGCGCATCGTCATGGGTACGACATTAGATAACGTGTTGGTTCGGGCGTCTGATGCCACTCGCATCCTCGAGGCCTTTCGCGCCTATCCCGGTGAAACCAACCTAAAAAAACAGGCCGACGCCATTGAGCAGCTTTGTGCTGATGGCGATTGCACTGCCATTGGTTGGAACCAGACCAGTGTTTCCGGGGATACATGGGCAAATGCGGGTGGATTCGACGAGGAAAAAGACGAGTCCATACCCTACAACTTCTTGACGATGGACAAGCACTGGTGGCTCTTTGATGAGGAAGGGCGGCTTCCGGAAAAGGAGGACGAGGAATGAAGATTTATTTCTACGGTTCGAGTGACGATTGCATCGAGGTCGAATGCGGAGAAACATGCGACGTCTCCGACGAGTACAACGCCTACGATTGCCCCGGATGGTTGGAGGTAAAGACCCCGAGCGGTGACGGCCTGATGGTGTTCGCGCACTACGCGCCGAATGGGTTCCCCGATGGAACGTGGGTGCTGGGTGTAACATTGCTCGCAGAGGATCACCCTCTCCCCGACTGGCCGATCAGTTACGCGACAGCGGAAAATGGATATAGCCCGGTACTCATCATCGACGCGCCAGAGGATGTGATTGTATCCGAACGCGAAAAGGAAGGTGCCCGATGGTAAAGTATGCCACGATTTCGTGTCCGTTGTGCGGAACCGCCATCACGCTTCGGATATACTTCCGGCTGTTCGGCAGATTCTCATGCCACGTATGCGGCGCAAAGGGCTTCGGACCGGTCTTCAAGCAGGGGAAGAAGCAGATGCAGGATCGGGACATCATCGCGGATGTGCGCGACAAGAAATGATACGAGGAGGGTGTGAAATGGACTGGCTTGACGAGATCGAAGCATGTGCGAATGCAGCAACTCCGGGTCCGTGGGAGCAGCGCTTAAACATTCCGTGGAACAAAAGACTCGGCGTCGAGCCGAATATCGCATTCTGTCAAGAGGAAAGAGACGCAGCCTTCATCGCGCCCTGCAGAGCAAATGTCCCGAGGCTCATCGCCGAGGTCAGGCGGCTGCGCGACTTGGCAAAGCCTATCACCGGAGAGACATCCGATGGATACCACACCTTCAACGAACTCTACCTCCATCGGGCGGTATTGTTCAGTGTGATATGCAATCACCGGCCCGATCTGGCGTGGAAATCAAAGCTACATCACGATGGCACAATGTATGAAGACATGTTCATTGTCGGTATCCAGACACCGGGAGGACAGGCGACATACCACTACGACATCGAGCCATATTGGGATATGTTCAAGGTCAAGGAACTGCCCCAAGCGCCTGAATGGGACGGACATACGCCGGGGGATGCGATTGCACGGATTGGGGCGCTTTCCGCCGAAGTCGTGCGGCATGGGCGGTGGATTATGGAGGTTGCGCCGTGGGGTGGGGCAAGTGGAGAATGGAGATGTTCCGTGTGTAATACGTGGACAAATGTGGAGGGATACGCTTTTTGTCCCTCATGTGGGGTCCGGATGGACGAGAAGGAGGTGTCGAAATGAGACGATATTTTGATCTCCCTGATGCCCGCAATACTCTGGCAATCGACTGCGAAGCTGGATCGCCGGCTGCTCTCGCCCCTGCGGAAAAAATCGCCGCTCATTTTAAGCAACCTGGGCGCATCCGCGAGATTGAGCGGTATGAATACATTCGCTTGACGCGGCAGTATGCCGGGCACAAAATACCGGACGATTGGGTACCTGGACAGGAGGCGCGGCATGCCAAGCATTGACGGTTTCCAATGTGAACACAAGTGGGTGCACCTGTCCACGCATTACGATCGAAAGAGCAATGGCTACGTGATCATGTACACCAAGTTAGATACATTCTTCTGCGAGAAGTGCTGCGAAACAAGGGAAATCAAGCGCGAGGGACAGGGGTATTCGAGCGATCCGGAACCGATCTGGTGGCGACATTGAAGGAGGATGCAAAATGAACCCACTCGCAACAGAGGCTCGTGCGCTGTGTCAAGGTGCAACAGAGGGTCCGTGGCGTGCCGGAAGGTCGGATATGGGGACCTATGTTGACGGATACGAATCAAAATGGATATATGCTGGCGAGCCCACCGGGAAGAGCAAGTATCTAGCCGTGTCATCCGGATACGAAATCAAGGAATGGGACGAGGTCATGGCGAACGCACACCTGATCGCTCGCTCCCGTACCCTGATCCCCGAGATGGCCGACGAGATCGAAAGGCTGGAAAAAGAATTGTCCTTTGAGCGCAATAAGTCGCGCCTCACGCGTCCTATTGTACTTGACGGACAGTCTGCAGAGAACTTCTCCCACGTGATCGAGTTGGGAGAACTGCGCGAAGAAAACGAACGGCTCTCGGCTGCATTGAAACTGGCACAGGCCTTACATGCCGACCGCAAAAGCGAGATTGACCGGATGAAGGAGGAGGCATTAGAGAAGGCGACGGAAGTCATGGAGGCCGAGGGTAATTTCAACGGTACGGATACTGGTTTCGTGATGTCGAGGGCAATCTGCTGTACGGGCGAGACGTGGCCATCACCGCGCCGGAAGAAGAAGCTCATGGATAGGTTGACTAAGAAGTATGCAGGTGGCTATGGACTTGTGAAGGTCAGGGACAACGAGCAAGACCTTGAGAGTCCGTATCCCAACACCCTGCGCGCTTGCTTTGAAAGCTGGCAACGGCTCGCCGCCTACGAGGACACCGGCTTGATGCCGGAGGACATCATGCGCCTTGACGCTACGGCACGGTGCAACGCGAACATGCACGCTCGCCTGTCCGAGAGGTTGCTGAAACAGGAGGAGCGCACGCACAAAGCCCGTTGCCAGCGCGACAAGGCGCGAGCAGAGGCTGAGCAGTGGCGCAACGCCTTCTCAACTGCGGAGGCAATCAGCATCGACCTTGCCGAGAATTTGAAATACATGACAAACGAAGCCAGTCAATACCACGCCGACATCGAGGCGGGGCGGCTGGTGAGTTTGCCCAACGAACTGATAGCCCCATACGAACTTAACGAGCGGTATTGGGTTTGCGGATGGGATGCAGATGATTGCACCTTGACCATACAAGATCGCGCGCTAAAAAGCAAGGCCGAGGCACGCGCCGCGCTGGAAGGAGAAGATTTGACATGACACGCGAGGAAGAAATCCGGGCGAGGTGCGAGGCAGAGGCGAAAAACCTACAGAGAAACCCGTTGGTGATGACAAGCGGCCCGAGAATTGAGAAGGTGCTAGAAGAAGATGTTCCCTACATGCTCGACGAGAACGCCCGGTTGCGGGCGGAGCTTGAGGCGGCGAAGCGAGACATTCGGTTTGTGCTTCAAGGCAAGACTTACTGCATCTGCGACATCTGCTCGATTCGTAAGGGCGGAAACTGCGCGTGCAGATGCGAAGACGCGGACTGGCGCGGCCCGTGCGCCGAGAACGGAGGGGCAGATGCGTAAGTGCGAAGCAAACGGAAAACCGGCGCTTTTCCATCGCTGGGCAGATGTCGCCTATACGGTTGGCGACGGGATTGCCATAGGAAGTGCGCCGGGTGGTCAAGTGATGTATCCCGTTGCGATTGTGGAATACGAAGACGGCGCGGTTGATCAAGTCAACCCTGTGCATGTCAGGTTCGTCGCCGAAAACGGAGGAAAAGATGCGTAACCCGTACAAAGTTGCCCGCGAGAGATTTTCCCCGTACTGGATGTTCATGGGGACTAGGAGAAAACTGTTCGCAATGCGCCTAGTCGCTGGCGAGATGTTCTGGGCGGCGGTCAGCGGCTGGTCGCGGCGGCTGCAGAAGAAGGTGTGCGAAAGCAAGAGGCGAGGAACAGGATGAAGCGGAAAGCCGACATGTCTAAGCCGTGGAATCGTGTTTGCGGCAAGTGCCGGTATTTTGGGTTTTGCCGGTTATGCTCAAATCGAGATGGCCCACGGTGGGGCGAAACAGTAACGTGGACTATGCGATGCAAAGCATTCGAGGCAGATGACAAGCATGGAGGTGGAGAGGGTGGATGACGCGACGATCGTCAAGACGCTACGGGCATGCGGGAGCGGGAAATCCGCATGCGACGAATGCCATTTCAACAAGCTCGAGCGGGAGCACTACTTCCCGGAGTGCCTATTTGTTGCTTTGCGTACCGCCGCCTACCGCCTCGCAGAGTTGGACGCAGAAAACAAGCGGCTCAAAGACGATCTATTTGCTGCACGCTCCGAGGCGGCAGGCGCAGGTGCCCAGGCAGAGCGAGGATGGCGGAGTTTTGATGATGTGGTGGCGCAGCGCGACGAGGCGCGAGCCGAGGTGGACAAGCTACGGGTAGAAAACAGCGCCGGGAAACGCCTTTTTGCGGCTCTCGAAAGCGAGCTGTACGGCAATGAAAGCTGGAGGCGCAATGCGCGTCAAAACGTTTACGGGGTTGCCTGCGCAATGGCGGGATATCGCGCCGAAATCGGAATACCCCCTCGGTGGGGATGCGGCACAGGTGTCCCGTGCGCCGAAGCGCCCGCCCTCTCCCCTTCTCGCCCGCCTGACAATTACATCGGCGAATCCGCCGTGGAATACGGTGCGCCATTCGACGAGCCAATCCCGGAAGTTACTCAATGAGAGACGCGGATTGCCGTTCGGCTATCCGGAATCCGCTCCAATACTTCCTCGCAAATGAAGAATGGAGGCAATAGCATGTACGATAAATGCTACGAATACGAAAACTGCATCTCTGTGGAGGGGATCGTTACGGAAGGACTAACCCGAAGCCACGAGGCGTTTGGGCGGGTTTTCTACAAGGGAACCATCGACGTCCCCCGTCTGTCCGGCTATGTGGATATGATACCGTTCATTTGCCAAGACAGTATGCTTTCGGAAGCAGCGCTCAAAAGCGTCTTCCGCAATGCCGCCGTGCGGCTGGAAGGCGAGATTCGCACGTACAAGATGCCGAACATCGAGTATCCCCGCCTGATGGTCGCAATGTATGTCCGGTCATTTCAAATGATTGGACGCGACAACCTCGAGCAAAGCGCAAAGAACAGTGTGATCCTTTCTGGGGCGATCTGCCAGAATCCCATATTTCGCCATACAGCACTTGGCCGAGACGTATGTGAACTGAAAATCGCAGTTGCCCGCGCCGTAGGTCAGAAGTCCGACTACATACCTTGCATTGCATGGGCGGGAAACGCGAAAGAAGCGGCGGCATTTACCGTTGGAACGTATGTCCGCGCGACTGGACGCTTTCAGTCGAGGCCCTATACAAAAGACAAAGGCGACGGGAAAAGCGAGCAGCGCTGCGCGTACGAGGTTTCGCTGTTTCGGCTTTCTAGGGATTCGTGACACGATACGCACATAGCGGGCTGCTTTGCCCGCTTTTCTTATGTTAATTTACTGGCTAATTACTTTTTGTAGTTGACAGAAAGTATACATCGTGGTAAGATAAGAATGAACAAAGGCACTGACCCAAGACAAGGAGGGACGAGCAATGAAGCAGGAGATCAACGCCTCCACCATCCGGGAGATCATCGGCCGCGAGATTGGCGAGTACGCTTTCGGCCACACGAAGGTTAGCGTGGACAAGACTGCGACCGGCATGGATGTTTGGGTCTACGGTGACTACTACGGGCACTACGACTTCCGGAAGGGCAAGTTCACGAACGTCAAGTGAGCGCAGCACCGCCCGATTCGCGACGCTAAGGAGGCATTTGAAATGACAGTTCGCCAGAAGTTGGCACTAATGGATGAAATCAGGAGAGCGAACGACGAGCGTGTAGCTCAATTCCTCGCCAAAGACACAAGGAGCTTCGCAGATAGGTGCCCGAGATGCACGGTAACGGCAAGCGGCAAGACGAAAAAGCAAGGGAGGCAAGCCAAATGAAGGTCGCATCAATCAAGGAAGCATGGGAGAAGGCGAACGAGGTTTTCCCCACCGACTACATCAAGGATGAAAATTCCAGCGAGCGCGCCGGATACCCGATCTTCCGTTCGACGGCCGAAGGCCACTACTACGACTACATCTGCGACCTTGGCTGCCGGCTGGAAGTCAATCTTTCCGATGGAAACGTGGTCAACATCTGGATCGAAGCCGATAAGCGCGACTTGAGAATATTTGAGCTGGAAAAGCAAGTTGCGAAGCTGACCGCCACGCTGGAGAAGGAATTGGATTGGAAGCCCCATGAGAGCGAGCGCAATGTCGCCCAGGCGGAGTATCAAAGGCTGGTGGATGGTGTTCCTGGCGGCTCTGCGTATTACATGGCTGACAATGATGCGATAGACTGGATTTGCAAGGAGTTCGACTTCGATCCCAAGAAAATCACCATCATTCACGAGATCGACGCGGAAGAAATCAATCGGCATCGTCAATGCCGCACAACGGGCAAGAAGATCGACCGCCGCCCTGTCTACTGCGCCACGGACTATCACTATATCAGGTTCAACACGACGCGGTGGTATTACGAAGTTTGGAACGGTCAGCTTAGAGAGTTCTATTGCTGATCACCATCCGAGGGGGGCGGCCTCCGCCGTCCCCCTGACCCGAAAGGAGCATTGACCATGAAAGCATTGTCAGTATTCGTTTACCGCAATTCCTGCCTCGGAGACTGCACGAATGGTGGAATATCCGCAAAGCATGACCGACTGCTCGTTCTGTGCAAGGATGGCAATGTCACAATAGACGAAGAAAACCCGCCTGAGAACCTCGTCAAACTGGTACACCGCGTGATCGGCCGTGACGTTTACCACTTAGAGCCTGTTGCGCCCGCCGCTGGCGTCGGCTGGATGGCTGGCGGTAACTACGCCGGGACTTCCGATTCTCTATTCTCAGAGATGACCGGCATCTACGGCGCGATTTCTATCCACGACCGCGATGAAGATCAGGAGACTTACGACATTCTATCAAGATAGCGCTCAAGACGTTGGGCGGCGGGGTTGCTGATGAAGGGAGCAAGAAAATGGCTGGATTTCACGAGAGGCTCATGGAGAGTGGATGCGAGATGGACTATCGCCGGTCGCTGGTAACGCCGGGGGACATGACCTATGCCGACCCCGATTGGCTCGATGATTGGACCCCTGAATCCGCAGACGAGCCGAGCGAAAACGAGATAGACGGCATGATCGACACATTGCGGCGGTTGGGGTATACGGTGAAAATGCAGTAGAAGGAGAAAAGATCATGGGACAGATGGTTGGTGGATTGATGAACAGGCTCGGGGAGCGCGCCATTGGCCCTGAACCCGAAGTCGGGATGGGCTGCACGGAGTTCATGTATAGCGACCGACACGCCTATACGGTGGTCGAAATCCTTTCAAAGCCCGGCACGCCTGTCAAGCGCGTTGTCGTAACCCGCGACATCGCAACCAGAATCGACAATTACGGCATGAGCGACGCGCAGGACTACGAGTATACGACGGACCCGAACGGAATACGCCGAATCCTGCGCCTGAACAAATGGGGCCAATGGAAAGAGGAAGGCTCACCCGATGGCAGCTCCTACGGAATGGGGCGCCGAGACGAGTATTACGACTACACGTTCTGACGGCGAATATGTGGGGCGGCGATGCCGCCCCAGAGAGGGGAACTTCATGGTCTGGATCGTTTTTACAGATAAAGCCGGGAAGGAGTTACTCTCCTACACCGCAAAAGACACTTTCCCCGGAGAAATGGAGGCAACCAAGGAATTGCTCGCGTATGAGCACGGTATCAATTCCAGCGAAATTTCTACAGCGATGAAGAAGACGCAGGACTATAAATAGCCGGCTTTGGGCAACTAAGCCCGGCAGGGAGGAAGGCAACATGCACTCATCAGAGCTGGTGGGCATCTACAAAAACGATCAAGGGCGCACGACTTACTTACGCGTGGGGCGCGATGAGTCCGGACGGGAGATATGGAGCGCGTTTGTTGGCAAACAGGGTGGCGATCTTCGCCAATGGAAAACGCTCAAGGGTGCTGAAAAGGCCTTGGAGGCGCGCGGATGGAAGAAGCTCGAAAGGAGGACCACATGAATAAAACTCAGAGGGTGTATGCGGTAGCAAAGGCACATTATGAAGCCTTGAAATCCGCTCTCGATAGGCTGGAGTTGGATTATTGCAAGGCGCATGGGTACACCACGGAATCCGGGGAGCTCGCGGTGGCCATCTACATGATCGCGTCCGAGGAAGTTTTCGGCCAGGCAACCGAGGATTTCTGCCGGATTTATCGGCAGGAGACGGACGAAATGGTAGCGGCGCAGATAGCGTTGCACGTCGTCGAGGATGCCTTAATCGACTGGGGCCTGTCCGTCATGCCACCCCATCTTGTGCGGGAGCGGGAATTTTTGCGGGACAAGGGCAAGCGCGACTATGCGACGCGGCAGAAATTGATCGGTTTGGCTTTTCGGATGGACCCTCGGACGGTCCCCGCCGCGGCACGGAGGTAGTAGGACATCATTCCCGATGCGATGAAAGGAGAATCATCCATGAACTAGTATGCAGCCATGAAAACTCGTCACCAGCAGGAGTTCGTCACTTTTCCGATACGATTTGCGTTCAACACTCAGCAATTCGAGCAGGGCATGCGCGACCTTGATCTCGAGCCGACCGACACGGACAAGATTTACAAGCTTGCCGATACCGGGGGCTTCTACCGCCGCACCGACGCTTCCACACTGCACGAGATGTTCGACCGCCACGCCAGCGAAATGCAGGCTGCGGTGGACGGCGACCAGACCGGGGATGGATTCATATTCCAGATGTTTGACTACGAGCTGGCGAACCACGAATACGGCTACACCGGCAGCATCGAATCAACGCTGGACGCCCTTGATCTCGCGGTGGAAGATGTAAACAAGAGCCCTCAGCTACTTCACGGGCTGCAGAAGGCCATGAAGCATCAGCGCGGCGAGTAGAACGACATAGAAAGGACGGGTGATTAACGTGCAGGAAGCCATCACCATCCGCGAATGGGTCTCCAAGTGGAACGCGGGAGAGTTTGCGGCAAAGGATTTTGAAACCCAGTGCAAGGCCGGCTGGTACGATTGGTTCTGTAACGACAACAGCTTGGCAGTACGACTCGTCAAGTTTGGCGAGATTCTCGCTCAAGTCAAGAGCGATTTCATCCTCGACAACTACCGCGTCTGGTTCAAGAACAATTGCCCGGTAGTCGGCCCCCTCTACGATGACATGCGGTTCGAGCCGATGGACGAGAGTCTTCGTGATACACACTATTTCGGGATCGCGGTGGACGACGAGCGCAGGAAGGCAAAGTACACGGTGTTCACGGCGCGCAAGGGCTACAACGACGAATTCTACTTCTCAAACGCCCGCGAAGTAGTCGCGTTTCTGAACAACTGGAAAGTGTGAAGTATGGCGAGTATGCGCGGTGTTCCGATTGTGCGTAACGGGAAGCGCACAGGGTTTTTAACGGTTGTGAAGGAACTCCCCGGTGTGTACCGGACGGGCGACGGCAAGTATTTCTTCTTCCATCATGGACGCTACTGGAACGTGCAGAAAAAGAACGACGGTAGCCCAGGGCATCATGTCATCGGATCAGGCTATGCAACTCTGTCTGATGCAGTTTCATCCATCGCCACCGATCATTGAAGGAGGGTTTGATCATGTACGTTTACATCAAGACGGAGGATCGTCTTTGGACGGTTGGTTTCTTCCGACCGGACGGCAGCTGGGTTCCTGAAAGCGATCACGGGTCGCCTGAGGAAGCTGCGGATCGCGCCCATTATCTGAATGGCGGCAAGGAATGATGAAGGGTCGAGAGCGGAGGCAGGGCACAGTCTTGCCTCCGCAGGGAGGATAGCATATGGATATGAGGGATTTGTTCGATATGTGGTCGAACGGAGGCTGCTTAGGGTACGCGATCAGAGCGTTGGAGGCTCTTGACTACAAGCCGGAGGAAATCCAGACCATCGTCGGTATGATTAAAAGGCAGTTTGACCGCTACACGGTCGAAGAAGCGGATAAGCACTACTGTAAGAGCCCTTACTGAGAAACCGAGTGATGCATTGCGTCATTACTAGCTACTGAACCATTGGCGAACAGACAAAAGAAAGGGTGATCGCGAGTGTGCGTAAAAATGACCCAGCTCTCCATGCGCGGTCAGATTGCGGGTGATTGATATGGCAACGATTTTCATGCTCGATTCTGCCTCAGGCGAGGCGAAGGTTGTCACTTCGAGAGAGTTGTCCAAGGAAATCAAACGTCGAAAACAAGAAGCAATGATGGTGCTGGCGTCTCGCCCTGGCTGCTACGTCCTGTATGCGCTCAAACGCAAGAACGGAAATCGAGTGGAATACCATATGATGCCGTACACGCTCTATTCGGATCGGAAATACAGGGCAATTTTCGGTGAACAGACGATATATGTCCCCCTCTCCGTCCACAGATAACATTGTGCGCTTGACAGAATGTAACCGGCGTAGTATGCTATAAGCTGTGAATATGAGGGAGGGGGATGCCGATGGCACATCGCGTAGATATTGTACTTGCCGATGGTACGCGCCGCAGAGGGTTTGTTGATTTGGAATGCCCCGATGTTATAAAGTCGGCGAATTACGCATTCCGCTCAAACGACAACGTGCTTGCGGGGGCAACCATAATCACCGGAGAGCGCAGCGTGTACGACGCGCTCAAGAAGAATGGGTACAACGTGGCGGAGCCGAATGCCGGGAGCAGCGTCTTTTCCGTCCGACTGCGCTCGGAACTGGCACAGAATGTTATCCAGACGGCCTCCGAGACGGGCGCGGCGGCGGCCGCAGTCATTTCAACCGCTGTCGAGTATTGGATTGAAAACGGCTCCCCAATGGAGGTGGAAAAGCGCCAAAAGTAGCACATTCGGCGCTTTTCTTTTGCGCTCGTTAGACGTCGCAGTACGAGAAGCCGCACGATTTGCACACCGTGCAGCCTCCATCGCGCTCGAGGACGTTTCCGCACTCGGGACAACAGGCATCTTCATTCGGCGGCGTCGCGGTTGCGGACGCCGTTTCTTTCGGCTCTGAGGTTGTCAGGATCGCAGCTCGCTTGCAGTTGTCGCGGAACACAGTTATGCCTTTCAGGCCCTTCATCCAGGCATACATGTAGATATTCTCGACGTCCTCCGGGGTGGCAGTCTCCGGGAGGTTCACAGTCGATGAGATGGATGCGTCGATATGGGATTGCCAGACGGCTTGCATGTCAACGCGGTTCCGGTGATCGAGCGTGCCGGCCGTTACGAAAAACTCCGGAAGGTCGCTGTCATCCACAATTCCGTGATCCTCCATGTATGCGGCGACAGACGGGGTATACACCTTGTAGTATACGTCCTTGCTGTGAACCGATTCCGTCTTTCTGGTGTAGTAGTTGGCGAAGATCGGCTCTATGCCGGATGAGATTCCGAGCATGGTACTGATTGTGCCGGACGGCGGGATGGTGAGAAGCTGCGCGTTCCGCAGCCCATACTCGCGAACCAGACCGAGAGTAACATCATCCGCATTGGCAGCCAGAAACGGCGTATTGAGGACGGATTCGGCGTTATACCGTGGATAGGTGCCTTCGTCGCGCGCAAGGCACGCCGAGGCGCGGAGCGCGGAATTGACCATGTGATGCCCGATCATGTCGCAGAGCCGCAGTGATTCAGGGCTACCGTACTTCATTTCGAGTCGGATGTGCATGTCCGCAAGTCCGAATATTCCAAGCCCGATCTGGCGCCAATCCGCGGCGCTTATCTTTTGCTCGTCAAGCGGATGTGTCGTCATCCCCTCATCAAGTACGCGGTTCAGAGCACGGACGCACACGGCCACCGCATCATCAAACGCGGCAAAGTCGAATGTCCGCTTGCTTCCGAGATCCATCGTAAACTCAGAGAGGTTGAGGCTTCCCAGCAAGCACGCGCCGCCAGCGGGGAGTGGTTCTTCCGCGCATGGATTTACGCCAGCGAACGAAAAACCGGGCGTCCCGTACAGGAGATTCCAGGAGTTGATTCGGTCCCAAAACAACATGCCGGGTTCGCCCATGTCCCAGTTGTTCTTGGCGATTCGCCGGAGCAGGTCCCGAGCGTTCAGAGGCTTCGAGATCGCCTCGCCTGTCGCTTCCCGAACGTAGGAGAGGGTGTATTCCTTGCTGTCGCGGGCGGCGTTCATGAAGTCATCGTGGACGCGGATGGACGTATTGGCCTTGGTGATCCTGTTGAGGTCCTGCTTGATGTCGATGAATTCCTCGAGGTCGGGATGCCGGCCGTCGATGGAGATCATGAGCGCCCCGCGCCTGCCGTGCTGCCCAATGAGCGCCGTGGACATCGCAAACAGGTCCATAAAGGATACCGCGCCGGACGTAGACTTTGCCGCGTTGCGAATCCGTGCGCCGCGCGGGGCGAGTTTGGATATGTCAATTCCGCAACCGCCGCCGTAACTGTATGTGCGCGCCATCTTCTTTGCGCACTCGTATATGGACTCGAGGCTGTCCTCGGGCGGATCAATGACATAGCAATTGGACAGGCTGACCTTCATTTCGTCGCTTGCAAGGCCGCGACCCGCCAAGATGCGACCGGCGAACAGGAACTTCTTTTGAACGATGTACTCCCGGATGACCGAATCACCGCCGCTCACGCGATCAAGCCACGCATCGAACGTCTCGTTATTGTGCCTGTATTTCTTCTCCCAGATGTCAATGCCAAGCTGATTTCTTGCTCCGAGCCATTCCTGAATTGTCATCTTCGCTGCTCCCTTCCAAGTTTACAGATAAAAAAAGAGCCCCTCCGGAAGTAACCGGAGGGGCGTGGTGGTTGAATTGATACTGTTCGCCCGGTCAATCGTCAGCGTCCTCGCTGTCCGCTTCCGGGGTGAGATGCGGAAGGTAGAGGACGGCAGCTTCAATCGCACCGTCTACGACGCGCTTCACCTGATCGTCAACCTCGATTCCGGCCAAGGCGAGCATTGCATAAGTAAGTTCCTCGGCCTTTTCCTTCCTGCTGTCCTTTTCGAGCAGGTGCGCGGTCCACATCTGCTCGGCAGCGTCCACGGCCTTCGCAGCGTAGCCGACGATAGTATCGACGATGTCCAGTGCCTTGATGTCAGGGAATATCTTCTTCAACCCGTCAAGCAGGGCGTCGGAAGTGGTCGTGACGTTCCGGGCAACGTCGATAGCGCCGGAAACGTCGATGCCTTTCTTGATGGCGCGAGGAATGACAAAGTAGATTCCTCCGAAGATCAGCGCCACCGCGGCGATGACGATACCAATAACCGCACCGATATTCATGTTGTCCTCCTTATGTGTCGATTTGGTTTGCCGGGCACGCTACGCGCTGGATTTGGGTGGTTTGTCCGGCAGTTTCAGCAAGTCCTCCTGATAGTACGCCGAGAGGTGGTTCAGTCCTTTGTCGTGGTACGCTTGAAACATTTCGCAGAGGAACTGCTTCCGCTCTGTTGAGCAGTACCCTTTGTCCATGTAGTAGTCGTGCGCTTGAAAGAGCCTATCGCATTGTAATTGAGCCACCTCGTCATTGGTGACCCTGAACATCTTTTTGATGGTCGATAGTTCGTGGAGAACAGTTTCTTTGAATTCTGCCTCCGCTGATTTTTCGGCAAGAATTCGCGCCTTTTTGCGCTTTCGTACCAAAGATAGCGGTTTCCACAAAACAAGCGATAGGCATCCGATTATCGCGGAAATATACCCGGCGTTCTTCCCCAGCCACTCAATCATTGTCGGTTGCGTCTGCAATAGCCAGTCCCCCTTCATCTGTTGCTGAAAGTGAGAACTGTGGCTAGGGAGGACGAACGCGCCATTTGGGGGAACAGATACCGCTCTGCATGTTTACGCCCCCCTGAACCATGCGAGGTCTTTGCCCTGGCCGGTGACCTGGTTGAGGTCAACCTTGCCCGAAACGCCTGCGATCTTTCCGGCGCTCGTGAACTGCCAGAGATCGCACGGGTAGGCGGGTTTGGTTTCGGGTGCACCCGAATTTTTGCCATACCTCGGAATCCACGTGAAATCAAACAGGTGGGCGATGTCCTTGTAGTTGTACTGCCCGTACATGTGGTGCGCCACGTAGCAGCCCACAGGAGCCGTTGTGAGGCCGCGCATGGTTTCCACCCACGCCGTGATGATCTCCTGCGTGAGCGTCGATACCTCGGCGTCCAGCACGTAATACAGCGGGTTGTGGGCGTGTGTCGCCTCGAAGAATAGCTTCGCATCCCGCTGCGCCTCGGCGATGGTTTCCGCGTAGGTGAAATTGTAGACGCCGAACGGTATCTTGTTCTTGACCATGCCGTCAGCGTAGGCGTCGATCATCTCATCTTTGGTGGTTCTGCAGAGGCCCCGAGCAATCACGAAATCTGCCTCCGTGCTCAGCTTGGCAAAGTCCACGTTGCCCTGCCACTTGCTGATATCGGGTATCTTGCCTTTGGCAACGTACTTATCGGCCTCGGCGTTGTTGGCGCCCTCGAGGACCGCCATTTTGCTACTGATCCACACCGATTCGCCGTCGTACACAACGTTGTACCACTGGACCGTTCCAACCGTCGCAATGCCGCCTGTGGCTTTCAGAATGGCTCCATTATAGACCACGCCGCGCGGCTCGCCGATGCTGGGTACCGTGCGTACATAGGCGCTCTTGGAGGCGGTGACGCGCACCTGCATGTTGTCCGCTGCGGTCGCGGAGTCATCCCCCATCTCGCCGGTAAGATGCGCCCATGTGACGGGTCCACAAACGCCATCGGCGCTGATTCCCTGTTTACCCTGATAGTCGATCAGGGCCTTTTCTGTCTTTTTGCCGAAGTCGCCGTCGATGCCGTCCTTGTTCGCGCCGTAAGTGCCGAGCGAGTATTTGAGCGCCTTGAGGTACGTCTGCAGCTCGGTGACTGCCGCGCCCTTGCTTCCGCGCTTGATTGTCGGCCGGCTGGTTGCGACCGGTTCATCGGAGCTCCACGCATCTACAATGCCGAGCGCGGCGCGCGTCGCGGCATCGCCCTTCCCGGTGACGGGCAGACCCTTCTTTGTTTGATAGGCTTGGACGGCCGCCAGCGTCTTAGAGCCGAAATCCCTATCGACCGTAAGGGTGGCTCCGTTCTGATTGAGCGCCTCCTGGAGCGCCTTTGTGCGGCTTCCAACGTGACCCTTGACGAGGTCGCAGAGGGGGTTGAAGCGCGCCACGGCGCATATCTTGGCGTCGTACAGGCTCACGTTATCCTCGCGCACGCCGTAAGCGGTGCCGCGCGCGTGAACAATCCGGGTAGCGCTGGTCAGCATGACAACGTGCTCGATCTTGTTTTTCCGTGTCGAGGCGGTGCCTTTGGTCGCCGCAAAAAGAAGATCGCTGCGCTGCAGGTCGATCTTCTTGCGGATGGAGGAACTGGTCGGGAGGCTCTTTCCGATGCTGGCGTAATCGTTATTCTCCGGCCAGACCAGTTGGAAACCGTCGTCATATACTTCCTCGAGGCTCCGGGGAACCGGACGCCCGTAACAGCCCCATTCATGCCCTGCGGTGGTATAGGCACGCGCCACAAGGCTGGAACAATCGCGATAGGCCTTCTGGAGCCGCTTGGCTTGGCTATACTGCAACCCTACGCATTTCAGCGCTTCAAGCGTGGCGTTCTCACGCACTTCGGCAATATTCAATTGATAAACCTCCTTTGATTGGTAGTCGGTGCGCCGTTATATTTCCTCTGCGATGCTGCACCAGACGGGGTATCTGGCGCGTATGTCCGCCTCAAGCCCGTCGTAGTAGGTGATGCCCCTGACAATACGGATGTCGATGTCGTACTCCTTGAAGCCGTCCCAGATTGGATAGATGGTACCGTTGGGAATCAGGTAGATGTCTACCAAATTGTCGCAAGAGGGAACGATTGCGTAGAAGTCGCTGCGGATATGCTTAGGATGATCCCTCGGCGAATTCGTCTCACGTCTAGTAGGTGTACTCATACGAAATATCTTCCTCCATGACATCGACGTGTCTGTACCAATCATCTTCCATCAGGCGCTCAATGCCAGGTATGTCGTTTCCGACGCGATCTCCCCGGCAGAACGAGATGTTCTCGGTGATCCAGCGCCGAAGGTTATAGCTTTCGCAATGCTTCATGATGCCGAAATAGCTCGCAAGCGTCGGCTTGATGTCGCTGATCTCAATGTTTCCGGCCGCGTATTCCGCAGAGAGGTGTTTCAGCACGCGCTTGATGCGCTTTGCCGTGCTTCTCCTTAGGCGCAGTCCCGTCGCATTGATCCTGTAGCCGACAAACTCGACGCCGCACTTGACGGGCCGTATCGACGTTTTGCTGTTCAGCTTGAGTTTCAGCCGCTTGTCGAGGAATTCGCCGATCATGTTCATGATCGAAAGCAGTTCCTCCACGTTGTTGCTGAGTATCACGATGTCGTCCATGTAGCGAATGTAGTAGTGGATGCCGAGCGTATGCTTGCAAAATTTGTCGAGGGGATCGAGGTATAGGTTCGCAAGCATTTGGCTCGAAAGGTTTCCGATCGGCATTCCCACATCGAACAGGCGCTGCTCCACGGGACAGTCGTGCGCTTTGATGCCCTCCGGCAGCCCGAATGGAACGGTCGGGTTGTTGATGATGCGGTACATGAGCGCGAGGAACCGCGGATCATCGGTCAAATCCCGCATCATGTCCATCATGACTTCGTGATCTACGCGATAGAAAAACTTCGCGATGTCGAGCTTGAGGTAGAACCAGTTCTCATGATCGGGCTTGCGGCTGACGACGCGAATCCAGTGGAGCAATCTTTCTGCCGCGGCCAGTGTTCCTTTCCCCTCGCGGCATCCGTAGGTGTCGTATATGAAGCGCTTGTCGAGGTATGGATTCAGTTGCCGGTAGAGCGCCCATTGAACGACGCGATCCCTGAAATGCAGCGCCATGACGAGGCGAGTCTTTGGGATCACGACGTAGAACTGGCGATACGGGCCTACCTCGTAAGTGTCGGATGTCAGTTCATCGTGAAGCATGTCGATGTTGATCTCGAGATCCTGCTTGAAAATCAGAACCTCTTGTCGGTATCGCTTGCCTTTTACGGCGGAGCGGTACGCGAGCAAGAGGTTCTCCTTCGTGCTGATAACGTCCATCAGGTTGTGTAGTTGGTTCATCGGTCCCTCTTTGCCGCGCATGGCATTCAAACTGCTCGTCTTTGTATGGCATGTACCGTGTGTTTCCGGCCTTGCCATACTCCGATTTAGTCCCTTCCGGGACCTTCGCGGCCATCCGGAGCGCAGCGCAGTCGGCCGCGGTCCGGTTCATTTTCTTTGCGCATTGTCTAGCGCAAACGGAAACACACTCCTTCTCTCTCCAGTATCGTTGCGCTCCACGTAAGAGACGCACTCCCTTGAAGGCGGGAGAGAAGCGGGGGCGCGCGCCATAGTTCGTGTTCGTGTTCGAGCGGGCGTTGTTGCAATTCTCGTAACCGAGCCCTGTGTTGCTCGTGTTGTTATAGTTGCCGCCGCGCCGCGGGAAGAACTAAGGAAAAGGCAAAAGGACGCGCGTTATAGCAGCATGTTCCCGGTGGAGGTCACCGCTTCTGGGATGGAGGGGGTGGTTGAGAAGCGACCGACTGCTTCCATCCACCTATGATCTTGCCGAGTTCTACGAGTTTATCGCTCCACACCGTGTACTTGTGCAATTCGAGCAATTGCCGTCTGTTGCCCTTCTTATCGCAAAAATACGTGCGGTTTGCGCGGCGCACCATGCGCTGCAGAGACTTGTTGGCCTCGTCGAGCGTTTTGATCTTCGCTTTCTTGTAGAAGTCGTTGTTCGCGCTCTCGCAAAGATCGGCTATCTCGTAGCATTTATCCAGCATGCGCTTTCCGAGCGTATTTCGGAACAGCGGTGGGTACTGCTGCACCGCCGCCTCGGCATAGTCGATCATATCTTCAATCTTCTCCTGCAGTTTAAACGGCTGCAATTCGGTTACCTCCGTGTCGTTCGTATGGCCGTGGAATATCCGAATAGGAGACGGGCGGGCTTTCGCCCGCCAATCAGATATTCAGAGTTCAGATTTCAGATTTTCATTCCGAGAAGCGGGGGCGCGCGCCATAGCTCGTGTACGCGAGCGAGCGGGCGTAGTTGCAACTCTCGAAACCGAGCCCTGCGCTGCTCGTGCTGCTATAGGCGCCGCCGCGCCGCGGGAAGAACTCCGAGCCCGCGTCGTTTCGGACATACACATTGCCTTGCGTCGTATCGCCGCTAATGGGGAACAGGCCGAGTTCAAGCAAGATGTGCGGAACAAACGGCACATTGGTGACGTTTCGCGTGAGGTCCTTGAAGGATCTCGACGCAGACTCCGTCGTGCGGATGTTGATGACCGTATCGAGAATCGGATATCCACCCGTCGCGGCACTTACGTCCCATTTCAGCGTACCGTCCGTGCCGGGAGCAACCAGCGTAAAGCCGTCGTCCTCCAAGTTCGGGAGGATCGCTTTCCACGCGGCGCTGCCCGCGCTCAGGTCGGCAATCGGGTCTGCCGCATTGTTGTCCTGCAGAATCTGGAGTTCGCCGTCAAATATGCGGTATCCGTAATCCTGCTCGGAGCAGTTGCCAGTCAGCTCGTTGATGCCGGCTACGCCGTGGTCGTTATTGCCGAGATTCCACGACATGGGGCCGCTTCCGGTGATCGTGTTGTACCCGTTCGGAACGGATGCGGAGACCTGCGACAAGACGGGCGTGCCACCGATGTGTTTACCTTTCGTCCAGATGCTGGGCGCGATGTCGGGCTTGTTTTCGGCGGCAGAGGTGTGCGCGGATAGCGCGGTATACTCCCAGCCGTGCAGCACGCGCTTCGTGCCAACCGATATGGAAGCACCGGCAGTCCACGGCGTTCCGTCGCGATAGTCGACGGAATAGTTGTTGTTCGCTTTCGGCACCCATCCCATCTTTCGGGCGTAAAGCAGGATCAAGCCGCTGTCGGCAACCGTCTTGCCCGTCTGCCCGCTGCCAAATGCGCGCATTTGTGAAAGCTGCGCATCCGCACCGGTCGCAGTAAGCGGAGGTGCGCCGGGAATGCTGTAAGTCGGTCCACCCGGGATGAGCGCACATGCCTTGAACTTGCCGATCAGCACGCGGTCTTTGACAACTCCGTTTACCACGAAGGCGGGGTGGATGTGATCGGGCAGCGAATCATCGAGCCACTTCGACGTGCATTTCGGAATCGGCACAAACCACGAGGGATTGCCGTAGGAATCGTACTTGACCACATGCCCGAGCTTTTGCGCGAGAAAGTCAAGCGCGCTATTTACGATGGCCATGATCAGCCCTCCGTTTCATTCTCCGGCATCATAGCCAGGAGTTCGTTGTACTGCTCAATGGTGATACGGTTGTTGAGCAGGAAGACATCCATCTTCTCAAGGATGTCGCTTCGGTCATAGCCGCCGCGCTCGATGATGCGCTTGAGCAGGGTATACGTCATAGCGTGTCGCCTCCCATCAGTTCAAGCAAACTGGTCCTGAAATCCAAGTCGAGCAAGTATTCGTCCGCCGTGTTGACCTGAGCGCGCAGCGCCTTGAATGGGGCGGTTTGTGCTTCCCTCGCAGCTTCGCGCTCGCGCTCCCATTCCTCGATTTGCTCCGGCGTAGGCTCCGGCATGGGTTCGTCCTGATTCACGATGATCTCATCATCCATAGAACCGTCCTCCTTTCATCAGCTTCCCAAGGCAGCGACTTGAGTTTCAAGGGTGGAGATGCGTTCCTCAAGAGCCCGGACAATGGTTTCATGATTTTGCAGTACCGCGTCCAAAGTTGCCTTGAGGTGGAGAATGTCGCGTTCAACCGCGTCAGCGCCGTTCAGGAGCACCCAGTTCGTCCCATCGTAGATGAATAGGTACACCTTGCCACTGTCGTAGATCGCGCTAGAAGCGGCCGCTGCGCCGTTGTAGAAGATCGCCTTAGCGCCCGTGCTGTTCACGTTGAGCGTCGGTGCTCCCGCAGTGTTCGCGCTTGAGAATTTCACGGCAACCATGACCCCGGCGCTCAGCACAAAGTTGCTGATTGCAACCGTCTTTGCGGCCGTGGCGGCAGCAGTGGGGCATGTTCCGTAGTTGAGTTTCATGTACGCCTGCAGCACGGATTTAGGCGTAGCCGCAAGCACTTCACTCGTCGAATCGACGCTTGTGAGAAGCTTAGTGGCTCCGTAGTAGGTGGTATCTGCTACGCCACCTTCGACCATGACGTAGTTCGTGCCGTCATACACGAATTCGATCACCTCGCCCGCCCGCCAGCGGTACGCCATCGCGGCTGTCGTACCCACGGACCGGATGCTTTTCGCACCCTTGCCGTCGACATTGAGAGTGGGAGAATCCACGGTGTTTGCGTTCGTGAACTTTACGGCGACCTTTGCGCCGGCCGCAAGCACGAAATCTCCGTTCGCGGAGGTTGCAACTTTCGCCGTTGTCCCTTCCGCGGTATCGGATGTGGCAAAAAAAGAAACCTTGAGGTAGTCCTCAAGACTTTCCAGCGTTCGGTCGCTATGACCGATCTTTGCCATAACATACTGCATGAGCGCATCAAGCGCTGCGTGAGCCGAGAGGATGCCTTCCTCCATGCTGTTGAAGTTCGGCGCGCTCATGTTGGTCCCGGCCTGTATCTGTGTGCCTGCCCGTTCAAACGTCATCGTGCCGTTGCCATTATCGACAAACGAGTACGTTTTATCGGGGTTCCGTGTTTCGTCCTTCCAGAAAATCCTTACGTACATGGCCACCACCTCCTATCATGCGGACCCTTCGTCAATCTCGGCTTCGAGCGCGTAGAGCAATCCCTGCGTAGCGTTCTTCGTGATGTAGTCAGCCCTATACCCCGCTTCAACGCCATCGCGGTCAAGGATGCGGATCGCCGTGATCGTCAAGGCAAGATTGTCCGTGGTGACAAACTTGATATAAAGCTTGTTGCCAGAGATGTACTTTTCGGTGATCTGCGCATTGTACCACGTGTTGTTCGCGAAGTACTGAACCGCCGAGATGTCGCGCATCCATTCGTTTCTCCTTTTCTCAAGGAAAGTGTCCTTCCAGAAACCCATCTTCTCACCTCCTAACCGTCACTATTCAAGCGGCAGACCATTCGGAATGACGCCCGCCGCCTGATTCGGCGAGGGTGCCGCAGGGGCGTATGTGTACCGACCGATGTCGGTATTGTAGGATGCTGTCATACCCTGCGCGCGGCCAAGTGTTGACGTATCGGGCTGGATTCCGGCTTGATCGTAGCTGAACAGCCAATACGTTCTGGTCACGTTCGCCTGAATTCGCGTGCCAAAGAATGTGCGCATGGAGTATTGGATGTGCGCGGGGATCATCTTTTCGAGCATCGTCAGGATGTCGGAGGGGTAGAATTTTTCAAGATCACCGCGATCCACGTCGATGTGCAGGGTGTGGTTCCCCTCTGTGTCCGAAACCCGGAACGTTACTTCGGTTTCGGCTTCTGTGTACTCCCGGATCATGGTCTTGATGCTCGAGGCGGAGCATTTGCCAAAGCCTGTAAACATCATCATCAGGAACCGACGCCGTTCGGCTTCACTGCGGGGCCCGTCGAACTTTACGCCGAAGTATCGCTCCAAGCGCTCAATCGTCTCGATGCCACATTCGCGCACGAAGGTATTGTTCAGCACCTTGAGGATGTCCTGCTTTAGCTCGTCGAGCATATCCCCCGTTATGCTCCATATCGCATCCATCTCGAGGATTCCGGAGTACCATGCGGGGAAGTAACTCGCCAACTCGTCATGATAACTGTCCGGAGCATTATCGTATAGCCTCATCTTGTCACCACCTTACGATGCGCTGGTGACAGTCACCGTGCCCATCACGCCCACTACGTCGTAATCGGGCTGGATGTTTGCCGTGCCGTCATTGACGCGAAGATCGGAGTAGTCGAGCACTCCCTCGGTGTCAAGGATGATGGAGCCGATTTGGTTGTACCGGATGATCGGGCGCTCGTCCTCTGTCGAGTTCAAAACGAGGTCTTTGAGGTATTGCGTGATTTTCGTTTCGAGTTCCTGTTTGACATCGGGTAAAGTAGCGCCGGACGCAAGTGAGATTATGACGCTGACGTTCATGCTCAAAGAGGTCGGCGCAACTGCCGTAAACTTTGCCCCTATATTCGCAACGCCTTCGCCGAGGCCGTCTCCCTCGCCGTCGCCGTCAGAATCGGGATCGATGTACTCCTGCACACGGGCGACAACCATCTCGCTCGCGGGCATGCCGTCATCATCTGTGATAATCCCCTTGACGGTGTTCGGGCCGTTCCAAAGCGGAATGATACGCGCATAGCCAACGCCGGAAACGGACTCGCACCATGTTTTGTAATGCTGCTTGTTGCCGTTTTCCGCAGGTCCCGTGATGCTTTCCTTGTTCCGCTCGCGGAGACTTTCGTCGGTTTCCTCGTTCGTTCCGGGCTCCAGCAGCGATCCAAACGTAGCTGATGCAAGCCCTTCCACCGTATCGACTGGGGACGCTGCCGTGCCGTTTTCCACCACATTTCCAGAGGTGCCTGGTTCTTCGCTTTCGAGGTACGGCGTCGAGCCTTCATAGAACAGCGCGAAGTACATGTCGTTTGCAAAGAAGCGTGTGCCTTCCTCGGGGAGTGCCCCTACAATGGTAACGTTGTATTTCGCGGGTGTTGCGGATTGCCGCTCTATTCCGCGCTCGGCAACGCGCAGGTCCAAGTATTCATCCGTCGTGGTGTCGAGCATGACCAAGTCTGACAAGTTCGCGAGGTCTGCGTAGAACGCGGCAAGGAGCAGTATTTGCCCTACCATCGAGTCCCTGTAAATACTCCCTTGGCGCGTGTCTATGCCGTCCGGCGCGCGTGCCAGGGCGGTCGCAAGCAGGTTTGCGTAGGTCTTTTCTTCAAACATCAGATCACCTCCTCTACGCTCGTATCCCCGAATGTCGTGCGCACAGTCATGGATGCGTACATATGGTCGCCGTCAAAAGAGCACTGGACGTCCTCGACGCTCTTGATGCGGCTGTCGCACAGAAGCGCGTCCTTGAGCAGTACGGGCAATTCGGATTCGATGTATTCTCGGGTGATGTCCTTCATGTACATCAAGCCTTGCAGTTCGTTTCCGTACTGATCGTCATAAGCGAGGCATTTCATGCGCGGCGTGTATAGCGCCTTTCGCGTCGCTTGCTGCACGGCGTCCACGCCATCGACCGTGCCGACGATTCTGCCGCTGTCCATGTCAAGCCTGTAGGTCTTGGAGGGCAACTGCGATTCGTCTGCCACGCCGACAATCGGGAAGTCTGGGAATAAGGACATGCTATCACCCCACTCTGTCGAGGACATAGTACAGTTGCCCTCTGTTGAAGCTCAGCAGATAAACCTCGTCGTTTGCCTGCAGAGCGTTTTTAATCGTCATCGTTGCGTTCGAGAAGGAGACACCAGAAACGGAGTGACTGTGCCCGTCGTTGGACGACGTTGACCCGCTCCCGCCCGAAACGCTGATTTTGACCTGATGATCGGTGAGATGCTCGGGAATAAACAGATTCGATTCCGTGAGAAGGAGTTTCGCGTCGCTCGTCACCTGTATCTTCACCGGGCTTGCCGAAACGACAACTCCATGCAGCACGCTTGCCGTGCGCACATCCACCGCGGCCTTGAGCATTTCGCGTATGCTTTTCCCTCCAGAGCTCATAGGCTTGCCTCCTAATCCTCGTCCTCGGCTCCTTCGACATCCGCGACAGCGTTTAGCGTGAGCGACATGGTGTGATTGTTCATGGAGAATGTGTGCCTGTCCTCGTCCACGTAGTATGTTTTTGAAATGCCTAGGTACGGGACATGCGCCCAAATTGCCTTGCCGGAATAGACATCCGGCACCCCGATGCCGTCGATGGTGAAGGACTCGCTTGCTTGCTTCATCTTCGCAAGCATCGTGTTCGCCATTTCCGCGAGCTTCGCTTTGCTGAGTTTGCTATCGGCGCCCTCCGCTTGCTGCATGATGCCGATTTTCGCTTCAATGGCGGTGTCTTTGGCTTCTGCGAGCACCTTGTTCGCGTCGGAGTAGAGCTTGATCCGCGTGCGCACTTCCTCGATGCTCCTGTCGCGCTGGAAGGATGTGATGTTTGCACCTTCCTCCAATACCCATTGCACAAGGTTGTCCGCACGGGCGATGAGGTGGAGTTTCCCTTTTTGGGAGAGCACGTAGAACCGTTTACCGGTCGCTTTGTAGGTCTTGGCGAGGGCAGACCATATCGCATCAATGCACGTCGTGGTTGGCATGGTAAGATCGGCAATTTTGTAGCTCGTCTCAGCGGCGGTGTAGTCCAACCCGAACCGGGTGCAAAGGTCAGTGAATATCTGCGTACCCGTCTTGTTTTTGTACACAAACGTATCGCTGTTGTTC
This sequence comes from Alphaproteobacteria bacterium, assembly GCA_028690155.1. Taxonomy (GTDB): domain Bacteria; phylum Pseudomonadota; class Alphaproteobacteria; order UBA9219; family UBA9219; genus CAIXLI01. Next base: position 89,179 of record JAQVBU010000008.1, read on the forward strand.
GCGAGGTATACGGCGTTGTCATAAGCCTTGACCGTTGCTTTGCGCCTGTTTGATTGGGAATACCGCATGATGATGCCGCGAAACAGTTCCTCGCCGTCCCAGTAGAACGCGCACTGGTTGCCGTCCTCAACCTCGATGTCTGGTCTGTCGTGACCCACTCTATCGCTGTCCAGCATGGAGATTTCAAGCGTCCGCGGAGCAGATGACTTGCTTCCACTCCACGAGACGCTTTCCACAAGGGAAGTCATGTCATACGTCGCGCTGCCCTTCACGACGAGAAGCGACATGCGCATCGAACCACCCCTTTACAAGTTCAATACCATCCCTTCCCTGATCAGGCCGGGATGAGAAAGCAGCGCGGTATTCGCGTTGTAGATGTCTGACCAACGCTCTCCGTTTCCGTACAGTCTCCGGGCGATTTTGTAGAGCGAATCGCCTTTGACGACGGTATAGGTGTTCGGCGTCACAGTATTGTTGATTCGGACGCGCCCTGTGGCAAGCGTCGCCACCATATCGGCGCTCGAAGTGTTAAAGGCCACGTTTCTCACACCCTTTCATCAGCTGATAATCTTGATGTAGGAGGCGTAGCAGTAACCCGTAGTCCCCTTATAGATGCACTTGTACCAGCTTCCGCTCTTTTCCACGACATCGAGCTTGGTTTTGTTCGGAATCAGGGCAAGGCTCTTGCTACTCGTAGATTTGCTCGCACGCAGGTTTAACCGGCCGCCGCTCGTTTTGACTTGTCCCGTCTGGTATTTCGAGGGTTGCTTAATGGGCGGATCCGGCGTCGGGGTCGTCGGAGGAACGACTGGTGTTGTGTCGATTCGCCTGATGGTCGCGGTGCGATACTCCTTGAGCTTTATTGTGTAGTATAGGGTATCAGGATCACCGCCTTGTTCGTAAAACACGAACGATTCAATGGAACAATAGAGGTCGATGTCGGAGCCGGTCACAATGAACTTCACGGGTTGCGCGCCGTTCTTCCATTCAACGATCTTGTCCTTGTATTCGTTCGGCTTCTTGATGTCCGCGTAGTTGCAACCCTGATGATACGTGCCGGGAAAATGGCTTGAAAACTCAAACAGGATTGCGTTGCTGTCCTGAATGATTGTGATCTCGCCAACGCCGGAAACGGACAGCGATTCGTTTCCGGCGTTGTGGGTGATATTGATCTTTTCGGGGAGGACGGGTAGTCGTATTCTGTCGGTCCCTGCGTTATTGGTAAGCCAGAACTGGCAGCTAGTACTCATACACGTCACTTCCTCCTTCGTAGATTTCGTCCTCGAGGATCTGCCTAAGAACGGGCTTGATCTGTTCTTGCACGAGCTCGACCGCATCGTCGCGGCTGAGGCCCGTGACTTCAATCGACCCGTTTCCGGCGATCTCTATGACGATGTGCTTCTTCGTTTCCGTCCCCTCGTCGTTCCCGTCGAACGTATAGCCTTCCGTGGAAATCTGGATCGGCCGGTCAATCGCCGACAAGAATCTTTCGGTGTCGGAATTCGGGTAGACCGTCGCACCGCCAATGCCCGTAACGAGCTCCCTGCCGCGTTCGCCTACGATTGCCATGTTCGGCACGTTCACGCCGCCATTTGCGAATCCGGGCACGTTGAACGTGGTGGCAGGAACCGTCATGCCGGAGAGTGCCGTTGTGACGCCAAGGGCGACTGCAGAGGCCGCGGAAACGACCTTCTTGACGCCCTTGAGCATGCCGCGAATCAAGCCTAAGTCGAGGTGCTGCCCGAGCCAGTATGTGAACTTGGAAGGAGAACTGACTTGGAGCGCCGTCTTGAGTTTCAATTTGATCGCGTTGGCGATGGAGGTTGCGGTTGCCAGCAGAGTGCTTCGCATGCTGTTGATGCCGTTGTTCAACCCCTGCATGACATTGCGGCCAATGGTATACAGATTGATGCTTCCTGCACTGGTTGTTATTGCCGTGCCGACCCCGTTCGCGGCAGCGGTTGCCGTGCCTACTGCGGACGAGATGCCGCCTGCAAGTGTCGAGATCATGAGGGTACCGGCTTCCGAGAGGGACAGCGCGGAAAACGTCGTCGTTATGGAGGTTGCAATGCCCGATACCTTTTCCAGAACGCCGGCTTCTCCGGACTCAATCCCGGTAGTAAGCGTACCCATGATCGCCGTGCCGTCCGTTGTCAGGTCAAGCAAGTCGAGCGCGGTGCTAAAGTTCGGGACAAACGTACCGGTCATGTAGGTGTCCAGATCGGAGAAGGCCGTCATGATGAGTGCGGTGTACGTCGTCACGCCGGCAGATGCCGCACTCAGCTTCGTGGACGCCCATGTATCAATGTTCTCCACGGCGACGGTTACTTGGTTTGCCTGATCCTGAATGGATGAAAGCGTGCCGCTGTTCACCGACGATCCGCTTGTGTCTTCTGTATAGGTTGCGGAAAACTTCACTTCGCCGATATGTCCGATGTCTCCGATTGCGCTGGCGCCGGTCCATGTCCAGATGTTGCTTATCCCGGCTGTAAAAGCGTTGATTTGGTCGATCATCCAGTTCACGGCGCTGATGAGGCCATTTACGATGCCCTCCCAGATGCCCGTGAGGAAATTGCCGACCGTGGTGAATGCGGACTTGATCGCGCCGGCTGCCGTTTCAAAGGTCGTGCTGATCCATGTGCCGGCTGTCGAGAAAGCGTCTTTGATATTACCCCACGCCGTTGTCGCAAACGACGAGAAGTCCTCTGCGGTAGGAAGCGTGATATTGGAGAACCAGCCTCCAATGGTGCCAGCGGCACCAGAGAGCGTTTCTGATATGGTAGTCCAGGCGCTACCCGCCCAACTGCTCAGGTCGCCCACGGCCCCGGACACGGCGTCTCCGATGCCCGTAAAGGTCGAGGTGAACCAACCCTTTACGTCGGGATCGCCCGAGAAAACACCCTGTATGGTGCTCCACGCGGTAGAGGCCCAGCTGGTCACATCGCCGACAGCCGTGCTGATCGTGGTACCGACGTCGCCAAATGTGCTGGTGAACCATGCGCCGACGTCGCCTTCTTCGCCAAAGGCCTTCGAGATAGTACCCCAAGCTGTGGAAGCCCACCCAGCCATGTCTCCGACTACGCCGGCTATCTTGCTGCCGATGTCGCTGAACGTGGTCGTGAACCATCCAGCCACATCGCCACTCTCAAAGGCGGTCGTGATCTCAGACCACTTCGTAGACGCCCACGAGGACGCCTCGCCAAACCACTCACCAAGCTTGCTTCCAATGTCGGTAAAGGCGGTGGAGAACCACCCGGAGATGTCACCCTCGTTCCACGCGGTCTTGATGTCACTCCATGTCGTTGTCGCCCAAGTCGTTGCATCTCCGAACCAACCGCAGATGCTCGTTCCGATGTTCTCCCATGCGGTTTGGAACCAAGTGCTGATCGACCCGTTGTTCCACGCCTCCTTGATCGTGTTCCAGCTGGAGGTAAGGCACTCTCCCAAGGGCCCGAACCACTCGCCGAGTTTCGCGCCGAGGCCGTCGAATGTGGTCTTGAACCATCCACCGACGCCGCCTTCGCCGTCTCCCTCGCCGCCTCCGAACGCGCTCTTGATGGAGCTCCATGCGTTGGTCGCCCAGTCGCCGATGCTCCCGAACCATTCACCGAGCTTCTCACCGATGCCAGTAAAAGCGTCGCTGAACCAACCGCCAATATCTCCCTCGTTCCATGCGGTTTTGATTTCTCCCCATTTGTCGGACGCCCAGGAGCCCACGGCACCGAACCACTCGCCGAGCTTAGAGCCAATGCCTGAGAAGGCATCATTGAACCACTGCCCGACATCGCTTTCATTCCATGCGTTCTTGATGTTCGTCCACTTGTCCGTGGCCCATTGCGCGGTGCCTCCGAACCATTCGCTCAGTTTATCGCCGATACCGGAGAATGCGTCGTTGAACCATTGACCGACGTCGCTCTCGTTCCATGCGGACTTGATCGCATCCCATTTCTCGGTAGCCCATTCCGCTGTACCTCCGAACCACTCGCCGAGTTTTGCTCCAAGCCCCGTGAAGGCCGAGCTGAACCATCCGCCAATGTCGCCCTCGTTCCATGCGGTCGTGATCTCAGACCACTTTTCCGAGGCCCATGTGCCGACAGAGCCGAACCATTCGCCGAGTTTGGAACCGATGCCGGTGAAAGCGGTGGAGAACCATTCGCCGATCTTCCCGCTGTTCCACGCAGTCTTGATCTCGCCCCACTTCTCGGATGCCCACGAGCCTACCGAGCCGAACCAGCCGCCCAGTTTTGTTCCAATGCCGGAGAAGGTTTTATTGAACCACGAGCCGACCTTGCTGCCATTCCATCCTTCCTTGATGTCTTCCCACTTGTCCTTAGCCCACGTGCCGACCGGTCCGAACCACTCGCCAAGCTTCACGCCGAGTTTCGAGAACTGCTCGTTGAACCACGAGCCGACCGCGCTGTTGTTCCATGCGTTCTTGAGGCTGTCCCATTTTTCCGAAGCCCAAGACTTCACGTTTCCGAACCATTTCCCGATCTTCGGCCCGATCTTGTTGAAAACGCCCTTGAAGAATTTCCCGACGCCTCCGAAAAGGCCAGTGATGGAATCCCACCAACCAGAAGCCGTTTGCTTTGCTGCTTCCCAGACACCCGCCCAATCCCCGGTAAACAGCGCCTTGAAGAAGTTGAAGATCCCCGAGAAGAAGTTTTTGATACCCCCGAACATCTTCGAGAAAGCCTCGTTCACACCCTCAAACTGACCGAAGAAGTTCTTGATCGCATCTCCGATCTTTCCGAAGAATCCCTGCATCTTTCCCCATAGATTCTTCGCGGCAGCAGTAACCTTGTCCCAGTTCTTATACAACAGCACGCCGATTGCTACGAGCGCCGCGATTGCGGCAATGACAAGCCCCACAGGGTTTGCGTTCATAGCAAGGTTCAGTAGCCATTGCTTTGCCGTTAGGACGGCGGTTACAATGCCCTGGCCGAGCGTATAGGCCTTCCAAAGCACCATGTAGGTGACCACGCCGGCAAGGATCGCTTCAAGCCCGCCAATGGACGCGAACGCTTTAACGAACTTCGCCACGGCGTTCCACGCAGCCTTGAGGGCGTTCACGACGGTTGTGATCGCGTTCTTGATCTTGTCGATGGTGTCCGTGTCGATGTTGAACGCGAAGCCGATGCTTGTGACTGCGCCAAGGAAATCTCCGGAGAATATCTTGCGGATGGCGCTGCTGATGAAGGTGCTGAATATCCTGATCTTGTTTACGACCGTGTTCTTGTCGAGGCCAAGGCCTTCGTATAGCGAATTGGGTATGCTTTTGAAAAGCCTCGGCAGAGCCTTGAACAGTGCTCTCGCCGCTGATCCAACGGCCTTGAGAAGCGCCACACCGATTCGGGGCGCTATCTTCACGATTGCCTTCGCCAGTGTGATGCCGATTTCAACGGCTGCCTCGGCAATTATGTCAAGGTTATCGGTAATGGCGTCCACGATGCCGTAAATGATGCTAATCGCCGCTTCTACGATTTGCGGAGTGAACGCTACAATGCGGCTGACGGCATCGCCCATGACCTTTCCAAACTCACTGATGAGCCCGTCGAATCCATTGGCTTCAAACGCATCGCGCAGCCTATCCATGTAGCCGCTGACGACATCGAGGGCGTCGCCGAGGGGCTCTCGCATGGAATCGTAGATCGCAATGCCGAGCGCCATCAGCTTGTTTTTTACCAAAAT
>JAQVBU010000021.1 GCA_028690155.1 Alphaproteobacteria bacterium
GCACGGCAGAAGCCTTTCTCAATAGGCTGGCTTCAACATTCAGGATTACGACGGAAGTCGTTTCCGCCGCGCCGTTGGATATGCAGTTGCAAGACGCGAAGAAGGAACTGGCCGAAATCGAGGCGAAGCTTGTCCGCATTCGGGACATCCCCTTCATTTTGCAGCCGCGCGGCAACGTCGATAAGCACGTTAAAAAAGCGGAAGAACTTCGCCAAAAGATCGAAGACATCACAAACGCGCTTAAAGAACAAAAGGAAGAGCAAGAACGCGCGGAGGCCGGACGCTTGTCTGCGGAAAAGGAAGGCCGCGCCGATCTACTGATCACAGCGCGGAAAAACATCGACGAGGCCATGGCCAAGCTGGTGGACGATCCCGCCGAGAAGATTGCCAAGATCAATGCCGAGCTGGCGAAGACCAAAATGAACCTGAACGCGCTGCGCGAGACAGACGGCAGCAATGCTGGCGCTGTCGATGTGGCCATCAAACAGGCCGAAGAGCTTGCCAAACGCCAGATCGATGCCATTCAAAAACCGATCAATGAGGCCGCGCAGAAGGAGGCCGATGCAAACCAGAAGGTCATCGACGATCTAAAACAAAAACTGCTCGGCATCGGCAATGCACGGCAGGCCTTTATCGATCAAGCTGTCTCGCGGCTTTCGAACAAGGCGACGGATGCCGATAAAAGCAAGACGCGCGATCTGGCTGCACAGTTGTTCGACGAAAAGGCCTTCGCAAGCGCCGAGAAAGTCATTACCGATCTTGGACAGCAGATGGATAAGCTGTCCGACAAGCGCAAAGCGTTTGTGTCTGATGCGGTGGCAAAGCTCCCTGAAACGGCAACGCAAGAGCAAGTCGAGCGGACGAAGCAAATGGCCGCCGCGCTTTATGACCAGACGCAGGCGCAGGAAAAACTCGACAAACTGAAGCAGGAAGGCAAGCAGATCACGGAAGGCGCGCGCGGGGCCGAAGAAGCCTATGCTGATCAGATCCAGCGCCTCACCGAGATGCTCAATGCGGGTGCAATCAGTCAAGAAGTCTTCAATAAGGCCAAAGACAAAGCCTACGATGAGCAACTGGGCGGGCGCACGGACGCGCAGGCCGGTGCCATTCGAGCCTTCCGCGCCTACCAGAAGGAAGGTGAAGATACGGCGGGGGCTGTCGAAAAAGCCTTTTCGGAAGCCATGAAGGCAACCGAGGACGCCATCGTGAATATGGTGACGTCCGGCGAGATTAGCCTCAACAGTCTGAACGATCTGGCGAATAGCATCGTCGCCGACATCACACGCATGGTGGTGCAGCAATCCATCACGGGACCGCTGGCCAAGTGGATGGGCAGCAGCATGGAAAGCGGCGGCTTTATGGACGAGATATTCAGCTCGATCTTCCATGAAGGCGGCGTGGCTGGCGAAACGGCCCCGTCGCGGCAGGTTCCGGCCTTCGTTTTTGCCGGAGCGCCGCGCTACCACGGCGGCGGCATCGCAGGCCTGCGCCCCGACGAAGTGCCAGCCATCCTTCAACGAGGCGAGGAAGTCGTTTCCAGAAAAGATAGGCAACGTCGCTCCGCAGGCGTGAATGTTGTCATGCAAATCTCGACGCCCGACGCCAATTCCTTCCGCGCCAGCCAAAGCCAAATCTCGGCAGAGGCGGCGCGGGGGATTAACCGGGCGAGAAGAAATCTTTAGCTTTTCGTCCCATCTGCATATGCGCGAATTGCATTGGCAACACTTGCGACTAGAACATCATGAAGCATGGGCTGCGTCGTAGGATTTCGTTCCTCCGGAAAGCCATTGCTTTGAACAAGAGCCTCCCACTTTCCGTCACAAATACGCCCATTCCAACAGGAATCTCCGTCGCTTGATGGAACAAAATATGGCTCAGGTGAGTTCTCGATGAATCGGAACAAGCGGCCTTCCAAACGGGGAATGGGAAACGTTGCCTTGTAGAAATCAAGCAGTTCCGTAAGTTCTTCATCCTTTGTATGGATTGCAACCTTAAAAACACGGTCGCTTTCTGCTGGAGAAAATGGCTCAATATGGCATGCAATCTTTTCCAAGAAGATCTTTAGTTTTTTTCCGCGCTCCCGAAGGTTGGCGGCAAGTTCATCTGGAACAATGAACCAAGTCGGATGTCCTGTTGACTGGGGGTTCCCACTAGTTTCATTCGGCCCATCATTGCCATTCCATCTTAGCGCTAACGCTTCATTTTTATCCCAGAGTCCTTCTGCTAAACTCCAGCCGGATTGGCCCGTATTGCAAATTAACTGAACGAGTTGCCACCGAGTTTTAGGGGCAACAACTGTAAGAGGGTCTTGATAAGGCATGATAGCTCCCGTAGTTACTTGTAACTATATATAGTTATACGCAGTTAGGCTTTTTCTGTCTAGTAAAAATTGAAAATGAAGGAAAATCATGACGTTCCATGAAGTCCAGTTCCCACCTGATATCGCCTATGGGGCATCGGGTGGGCCGGAATACCTGACCTCAGTCGTGTCGATGGCCTCCGGCTATGAGCAACGCAATGCCAACTGGTCGGCGGCGCGGCTGAAATGGAACGTCGCCTCCGGCCTTAAACATCAAGCACAGCTTAACACGCTGATTGCCTTCTTTCGCGCCCGCAAAGGCCGTGCCTATGGTTTCAGGTTCAAGGATTGGACGGATTACAAGGCAGCGGGCCAAACCCTCGGCGTGGGCGATGGGGCAACAAAGACTTTTCAGCTTGTTAAAAGCTATGCCTCCGGCGCGGGCAGCGAGACGCGCACGATCACGAAGCCTGTCTTGGGCACGGTCGCTCCCTATCTGGGCGGCGTCAAACAAGCCACTGGGTGGTCAATCAATACGGCGACTGGCGTTCTAACCTTCACGGTTGCCCCCGCGCAAGGCGTAGCAGTCACGGCGGATTTCGAGTTTGACGTGCCTGTGCGCTTTGATACCGACAGCATGGCCGTCAGCATCGAACAATTCGACCTACATCAATGGTCGGACATTCCAGTTATAGAGATACGCGTTTAGCCCATGAAAACAGCCACATCACAACTTGCCGCGCATATCGCGGGCGAGACGACCACGCTTGCAACCTGCTGGAAGGTCACGCGCAAGGATGGTGTCGTGTTCGGCTTCACCGACTTCGACCGCGATTTAGTGATTGACGATGTGACCTATGAAGCGCGGACGGGCTATACACGCTCGGCCATTCACGCGATTTCGGATTTGTCGGTGGACAACCTCGATATCGAAAGCGCGTTGGACAGCGAGGCTTTGGCTGCGCCCGACCTGCGGGCGGGGATCTGGGACAACGCCGAAGTGTTGATCTTTCTGGTCAATTGGAACGCCCTCTCGCAGGGCAAGATTGTTATGAAGCGCGGCACGATTGGACAGGTCGAACTGAAGGACACGATCTTCAAGGCGGAACTGCGTGGCCTGACGCAGGCGCTTTCGCAGCAAATCGGTGAACTTTACACGCCGGATTGCCGCGCCGATCTTGGCGATGTGCGGTGCAAGATCGATCTGGCGGCCTTAACGGTGGCCAGCGCCGTGACGGCGGCAGAAGATCGCTATGAGTTCACCGATGAAGCGCGAACAGAAGCCGATGATTACTGGACAGGCGGGCTTATCACATGGACAAGCGGCGCGAACGCTGGGCGCAAGATGGAAGTTCGCTCCTTCGCGGCGGGCGCGTTCGAACTATTCCTGCCGATGCCGTCCGAGATCGCGGTGGGCGATGAATATGCCGTTCAGCCCGGCTGCGATAAGTCGTTTTCGACCTGCTGCGCCCGTTACAACAATGCCGTGAACTTTCGCGGTGAACCGCATGTCCCCGGTACGGACGCCGTTTTGAGTTACCCCGATGGAAAATAAACCCACACGCATGGACGCGGTTCTTGAAGCCCGTGCTTGGCTCGACACGCCGTTTCATCACCAAGCCTCGGTCAAGGGGGCTGGCTGCGACTGCATCGGCCTCATTAAGGGCGTTGGAACGACCTTAAAGCTGGTGGATTACGATCCTGCCTCACAGCAGGCGCAGGCCTTCGCCAATTATTCCATGCTGCCCAACAGCCGCCGCATGCGCGAGGGCTTGGCAACGTGGCTGGTCGAAATCCCCGTGGCCGAAGCGATGCTGGCGGACATTTACTTCATGGCATGGGGCCGCGAACCGCAGCATGTCGCGCTGATTACGGACAAAGGCATCATCCACAGCTATTCCGGCGTCGGCAAGGTCGTCGAACATGCGCTGGACGAAAGCTGGCGGCGGCGCATTGTGGCCGCTTATCGTTATCCTTATTTTGTTGAGAATCCCTAAATGGCCGTTCTTGCTCTTGGTCTTGTTGGCGCTGGTCTGACCTCCGCCATAGGGATCGGCGCGTCCATCGGCTGGATGGGCGGGGTCGTTCTCGGCAACCTTCTGTTTGGCGGCAGCAAGGGGCAAAATGTCGAGGGGTCGCGCCTGAGCGATCTTTCTGTTCAGACTTCCACCTATGGCGGCACGATCCAGCTTGTCTATGGCACCATGCGCGTGTCCGGCAACGTGATCTGGTCAACGCCGCTCAAAGAAACACGCCATGTCTCACGCCAAAGTGGCGGCAAAGGCGGTGGTGGTGGAAGTTCAACGCAGACGACCTATACCTATTCGGTGTCGTTCGCCGTAGGCCTGTGCGCTGGGCCTGTCTCGACCGTTCGGCGCGTGTGGGCCGACACAAAGCTCATTTATGACGCGACCGCTTCGAATACTCAGGCCACAGAAAAGTATCCCGGTGTTGTCCGTATTCATACAGGCGCAGAAGACCAGCAGCCTGACAGCACGATGGAGATGCATCTCGGCGCGGGCAACGTGCCCGCCTATCGCGGGCTTTGCTTTCTGACCTTCACGGATTTGCAATTGGCCGACTTTGCCAACCGCATTCCGAATATCAGCGCCGAAATCGTAGTTTCGGGCGCGATGGATTGTGATGCCGTGATTTTGCAGAAGGTGCCGTCCATGTTCCGCGAGGGTGGCGTGATTGACCCCGCGCGGGGCGTTTTGCTGTGCGTCAATTCGACTCGTGCCTTCAAATACGATCTCATCAACAACACGCTGGCGCTTAACACGCCGCTTGTCGATGATATTTACGGCGATTTGCGTGGGTTGGATAGCGAGGGCTATCTCTATCATGCCACGGACGCTTACGGCGTCGGGATGCATCTGTGCAAACGCAATCCTGATACGATGGCTGTCGTGGCCAAGACGAAAAAGCGTATCGACTTCAGCGTCAGCGGCTTCGTTCTTGGCAACAAGATTTTCGTGCATCGTTCGCGCAAGGTTTACAATCTTGATTTTGGGTTGATCGCGGACCTTTCTGAATTTCTTCCCAGCGCGAACGAAGCGCCCATGTGTGCGGATGGCAGCGGTCGTTATTGGCAAGCCGCCGCCGATAAGATCCGCCGTGTGGAAGTCGATATTCTCGGCAACGGCGATGTGGCCGAATGGGACGTATCGGCTTGGACGGACGGCAAACGCCCCAACATCATCTTCTGGGACGACACAACAGGGTGTTTGTTCTTCAAGATCAATCAGTTGCACAGGATCGTCAAATGGCATCCCGATAACGGCTTCGTCGCCTATGTAGACGGGGTTTCTTTAGCGGCAGGGTACACGCTCCAAGACGACTATGCCTTTCCGCAGAAGGGGCGGTATTGGACGGCGAACGATCTGACGGCGACGTTGGTCGATCTGGTCAGCATGCGGGTCGAGAAAACGATCAATCTCATGCCCTATATGCCGACTTACGCCACGCATTTCTGTGGCTGCTACGAGAAATTCACGCATAGCGCGATCATCATGACAGATGCGGGAGAGATTAAATATCCGCTTGAGCGTTATGGTTCGGATGAAGTGGCCCTATCAAGCATCCTGACCGATCTATGCGAACGTGCGGGTCTGTCTCAAACGGATATCCTGACCAACGAAGTCAGCCAATCGGTGCATGGCTATGTGATGAGCCGCCGCGCTTCGGCACGCAATGCTATCGAGCCTTTGCTTGGAGCTTATTTCATCGACGCCGCCGAGACGGACGGCGTGCTGCGCTTTGTCCCGCGCGGACAGGAATTGACGGCGACAATCCCTTATGACGATTTGGGCGCGGTGGAAGGCACATCTGGCGACAACCCGCTACGTGTGACCGAAACCCGCACGCAGGAATTGGAACTACCTCAACGGATTGACCTGACGCATTACGATCCCGACCGCGATTACCAAAGCAACACGCAAAACGCCGCGCGCGCTGGTAACGCCGTTACGACCAAGGATCAACAAACGGTCGAGCTTTCTATCGCCTTGTCGGCTGACGAGGCCGCGCAGATCGCGGACAAGACGCTGACCAGCGCATGGGTTGGGCGCAACCAGTTCGAGTTCAATTTGCCTCCCAAATGGCTGCGTCTTGATCCCACGGACATTATCGACGTTCTGCTGCCGGACGCGACCTTGGCCTTGCGCCTGACGCAGGTAGACTTCGGCGGCAACAATATCGTGGCTTGCAAGGCGGTAGCTGAGGACGAGATTGCCTATACGTCGAATGCCAAAGGCGCTGGCGTGCCGATTGCGTCCAACCCGATCCCCATTTCCACGCCGATCTCGGCCTTGGTCATGGATTTGCCCATGCTACGCGCCGAGGATGATGGGCTGGGGCTTTATTACGCCTTGGCTCTCAAAAACAACGGCACGGCCAGCCTTTACAAATCGCCGGATGCCCTAACGTGGAGCATTATCGGAACCGGAGAAGCGGCTCCCGCTTATGGCTGGGCGTCGAGCGTTCTGGCTGCTCCTTTCAGTCCGTGGTCGTGGGATGAGACTAACACGGTACAGATTGCGCTGTCCCACGGCACGCTGGACAGCAAGACGGCGCTCGAAGTCCTCAACTGGAACAATGTCGGGCTGTTGGGCGACGAGTTGATCCAATGGCGCAATGCAACGCTTCTGGCAGAAAACCTTTACGAGTTGTCCGGGCTCTTGCGCGGGCGGCGCGGCACGGAATGGGCAACGGGATCCCACAAGATCGGCGACAAGTTCGTCGTGCTGGCTACGGACGGGTTTTACCGCATGGCAATGGCCGCGACCGAGATCGGGCAGCTTTCTTATTACAAGGCCATTCCTACAGGCGGGGATTGGGACGATGCGGCGCAAACAAGCCTCAAATACAACGCGAACAGTTTGCGATGCTTCTCACCCGTCCGCATTGCAAGTGTGCGCGACGCAAACGGCAATCTGACCCTGTCATGGGTGCGCCGCCCCCGTTGGAACGGCGAATGGCTCGACAGCATCGACGTGCCTTTGTTTGAAGACGTAGAGGTTTACGAAATCGACATTTTGAACGGCGATGAGGTGGTGCGAACGATCTCCGCCGATACAGCAAGCGCAATCTACAGCGCGGCAGACCAAACGACAGACTTCGGCGCGACGCAAAGCATTCTGTCCATCGCCGTCTATCAAATCAACAGCACCATCGGGCGGGGCTATGCCGGAAAGGCCATCGTATAATGACAACGACACCCAATCTCTTGATCGATCATATCGCCGCAGCTCAGGCGCAAAAGGAAGTCACGGCCAACACGGCCTTCGACGCGCTGGATAAGGCTTTGTGCCAATTCACAAGCCTTGCGCTCGCCGATGCCAATCTGGCGCTGACAGATGCGCAGATGCTCGGCAATATGGCTCTGAAGTTTACGGGTTCGCTCACGGCGGCGCGAACGATCACGGTTCCGGCGCGTGCGAAGTTTCTTTATGTCGAGAATGGCACGACAGGCGGCTTTGCGCTTTCGGTCAAAACGCCGTCCGGCACAGCCGTTTCGCTGGGGAGCGGTGAGAGAAAATTCCTCTATTGCAACGGTTCGGACTTCTCGGTCGTGGCCGAGGCTGGCGTGGCCGCGCCCTATGACGTAGGCGGCTCTTTTGTCGGCAAGCCCAGCGCGGGAACCGTCATTATGCGCTTTCCCATGCCGCGCGCCGTCCGCTTTCTCTCCGGCATGGCCCTCAGCAAAGGCGTGGCCGCGACCGCCGCCACGGCTGCTGTGTCTTTCTCTCTCCGTAAAAACGGCATTGAGTTCGCCACCATGAACTTCGCCGCATCCGCCACAAACCCGACATTCATTTGCACAGCTACAACCGACTTCGCGGCTGGAGACATCCTGACGCTTGTGGCTCCGGCCACGCCTGACGACACGCTTTCGGACATCGGCTTCGCCTTCGCGGGCCTTCGCATTTAAGGAGAACAACTATGGCCTTACGCTTTCTCGACGGGTTCGATCATTACACCACGGCGGCAGCTTACGCCTATAAATACACTTCCTATTCGAACACGTTAACTCCCAGCACAGGGCGGCGCAGCGGGAGCAACGCGGCACGGTTCGGCAACTATGGCGGCGATTACCTTCTGAAAACGCTGGACGATCAGGCGACATGGATCGTTGGCTTTGCCTATAAGCGGGACTATGCCTCGAACGACGAAAAGCCGATCCTTCAATTGCGAGACAACACCGGCGCGGTACAAGTCGCCCTTTGCATGCACGGCGTAGATGGTTTGCTGCGCTTGTGGCGCGGCGATCAAACGACTCTTCTTGCGACATCTACCGTCGCTCTCCCGACAGGCGCTTGGAATTATATCGAGCTAAAGACCTTCATCAACGATACGACCGGAACGATGGAACTCCGCGTTAATGGCGTGACGGTGGCGGCCTACGCTGGCGACACAAAATATTCCTCCACCATCGGGACGGCTCGTTCGATCCGGCTTAGCGGCGGCGTGTATCACTCATCCCTTTACGGGTGGATCGACGATCTTTATGTCTGCGACGGCACGGGCACGAACAACAACGATTTCTTGGGCGATTGCCGCGTGGACACGCTTTATCCGAACGGGGTCGGTAACAGCGCCCAGTTCACGCCGACAGGCAGCGCGACCAATTGGGAAAACGTGGACGAGATCCCGCCGGACGAGGACACAAGCTATAACGCCAGCGACACAGCAGGAGCCATAGACAGCTTTGCCTTCACGGACGCGACAATCTTGAACGCCTCGGTCTTTGGCGTTCAGGCGAACATTCTAGCGCGGAAAGACGATGCGGGATCGCGCACATTACGCGCCATAGCACGGGTCAACGGTGCGAACTACGAAGGCAGCGACCAGTCCCTTGGAGACACCTATCTCAATCAACAACAAATCTGGGCGCTCAATCCGGCCACATCGGCAAGCTGGACGGAATCTGCCGTTAACGCCGCTGAGTTCGGCTACAAGGTGCAAGCGTAATGTTGCGCGTCAGCCAAGAGGCCGTCGAGGTCGTTCGCAAATCGACGACAGCCAATCTGCGCGTCACGGCCTACGCGGCGGAGGTTCTGCGCCGTCCCGCCGCGCCCCGCGTTTGCGTCAGCCAGATCGCCGTCGAAATCCTACGCGCCAACGCAGCTATACCTTCCAGCAATAACCAACAACCCCTCATCATCATCGTCGCGGGATAAGCCCATGACAAAAACCCAAGCGCAACCCGTTTTTGAAGAACGGGAACAGGAGAACATGCCCATGAGTCCGAACGATCAAATAGAATACTTCCGCAGCATCGGGCGTTTGGAAGCGCAAGTCGCCGCGCTAGCCACCGCCATGACCGAAATGAAAACCAAGCTCGATGGTATCGATGCGCGATTGGATCAACTCGACCGCTTGGCGAACCGCTGGAAAGGCGGCTTTGCCGTGATCCTGACGCTCGGGGCGGTCGGAGGGTTTATTCTGGACAATGCTTTTAGATGGCTGTTGCCCAGATAATTCTAAATGATTTCATACTGTTAACAGAATGAAGTCTCGTCGTTGTCTTTTAATTCCTGAGCAGAAATTAATCTATGGTTGGGGGGTAGTAAGAATCTTTCGCCGCATCTATATTTTCTAAATGCAAGCAAAAGGTAGAGACATAATAGAGCTGTTTGGGTTCAGCCCAGACGATACGAGCACTCAAGCCATAACGACTTGGAAGCAGAAGGCGTGTCCATTCGTCAATTGCCTCTGCACGAAAACAAACCATGACCAGACGTCCGTTTATGGCACCTGTTCTGTATCCTGCGGGGCGTCGCATGCGGATGGTTCCGAAATCATCATATGCCCCAAGCGCCTTTACGCTAATCAATACGAAATATTCAGCCATGTCCTAAAAGACGCGTGGCCTAAAAGCGATAAAACCCTGATTATCGGTGGATCCCCTAAAGAGCTACAAGCAAAGGGCTTGAAAGCTCAACATCCGGTTATCGCTTTCGGCCAAGGGTCTGGAAAAGAAATTCAGATCAATGCCAATGGCAATTTAAGCATGGACTGGGTTCTTCAGTCCTACACACGCAAGGGAGACAGCCTGATACCAGAAGATTTCATCGGGATGGAAATTCAGAGCATCGACATCACGGGGAATTATAGAGATACATGGGATGCCTACAGGAAAATCAAAGAAGGCAAAACCGTTACGGAGATCCCCAATTCAGGCCACGGATTGAATTGGGCTAACGTTCATAAACGGCTAATTCCCCAAATCATCCGAAAGGGAAACATCTATAGTAGGATGGATCGGTGCGCCGGGTTTTATTTCCTGCTGCCTGATGCCGTTTACAAAAAGTTTGAAGAAGTCATCGGCGACATCAAAAAAGCAAACGGTCCAAGCAAAACGAACCTATCTGTCTTGACCTTTAAGCTTGGTGCGCCCGTTTCAGCAGGCAAGCAGCGTGAGCTTGTTCTCGTGCGCCACGTTCACTACCCGTTGGCGGAGATCGCGGCTGCATTTATTGGAAACTCGACGACCAACGCGCCGGATAAGCTGGACGAGACGTTACGCTCTCTTCTTGACTAATTCGTACTCTTCCAAATCCAAATCAATCTGCGGATAAGCCCAGATGTTATCGGCGGGAAGTCCTTGCTCCGCCTGTTCACTCAACCCCGCATAAATAGCATCGCCAATGGCTTTTGCTAAAAGCGGGGGCACGGCGTTCCCGACTTGCGCGTACTGCTCTATCAATGTGCCATAGAAATGATAACGGTCTGGAAAAGACTGAATTCTCGCAGCCTCGCGGACGCTAATAATTCTGTCTTGCTCAGGATGGATATAGGTTCCCCAATGGGGATCGCACTTGGTCAGGATCGTGCTTCCTAATCCATCTGGGTGAAGCCTGCCATAACGTTTCGTATGATCGGATCTGCGCGCACGCTTCATTCCTGCGGGAAGTAAATCGAAGGGAATATCGCGCCAAGACCCGCCGGGCGGGATATGCGGCAACCTCTCAAGGTTTGCTTTTCCGAGGCCCGCCGCTGTGTGGTTGTACAGCTTTGAACTGCCTTGCCGGACATATCTCTGGTAGGCATTTTGGGCGGCACAGGCATAGACCATAACATCTTCGCCACCACCATTCTCGATTTCAGGAAGATCGCCCAGCGCGTCGGCAACTGTCGTATTGCGCTTCAATCCCCTTAGTTTGCTTTGGTCTAAGATTAGGCTTCGGCCAAGATATGTTGTTGCAAAGTTCGCACGACCTTCTGCGATGCACGTTGGATTGGGATACAAAGACGCCGAATTAAGCCCGACCCGATTGGCGATAAAAATTGTGCGCCACCGCATCTGTGGCACGCCGTAATGGGCTGCAAAAAGGATCCTAACTTCGGGCGCATACCCTAGCTGTTTAAGGCTCGTTAAGATCGCCGTGACCGTTTCCCCGCGTTCAAAAGACAACATGCCGGGGACATTCTCGATTAACACGACCTTCGGAGAAAAAGCTTCAACGAAGCGAAGATACTCAAGGAACAAATGGTTCCGGGCATCCTCCACCGACCGAACAGGTGCGTTTACACTAAATCCCTGACAAGGCGGACCACCAGCCAAAAGATCCAGTTCACCTTTTTTCAGTCCAAGCTGTTTCCTGATTGCTTGAGCATCGATGGAACGAATGTCGTCGGTTCGAACGATGGCTTCTGGATGGTTCTTTTGGAGGCTGACCGAATAGGCTGGGGAAATCTCGTTGGCAAAAATGGTGTCAAATCCAGCCTGTCTTAAGCCTTCGCTCAAACCGCCCGCTCCGGCGAAAAGATCAATGCATGTTTTTTTCTGTGTGCTCATGGAGCGGGTCTCTCTAACAACTAAGAACGCTGGCGTCGCCAGTCCGTGCAGACAAGCTAGACAAAATGGGATGATTCGGCCTCTTTAAAGTCAAAAGACGTTATCTCAGCCGTTGTTACCAGTCCAGTTATATTCTTGTTTTGTTCTCCTTTATCGTGCGCTTTGTCAAACACCAAAACGCCCATTTCCCCTTTTGTTTCAACAAGAAGCCCCAACAACTCTCAACAACCTCGCTCCCCTTTCACTTCTTGGAGGGGAGCCATAACTCATGGAGAAAAACGATGCCATCAATCACTCCCTCACGCGGAATCCGCAACAACAACCCTGGAAACCTTCGCCGGACGGACGATCCCTGGCAAGGGCTGGCGGAAACCCAGACGGATACGAACTTCTTCGTGTTCCAAAGTCCGATTTACGGCATTCGTGCGCTGGCCCGGACGCTTATCAAGTATCAGGATGGGCATGGCTTACGAACAATCCGCCAGATCATCGGGCGGTGGGCTCCTAGCATGGAAAATGACACGGTGGCCTATACCAAGGCTGTTTCCGAGAAAACAAGCTTCGCGTCGGATGTCGTCTTAAACATGCACAATTACGAACACCTTAAGGCGGTGGTCGTCGCCATTATCTGTTTTGAGAACGGCCAGCAGCCTTACACTGCCGCTCAAATCGACAAAGCTCTGGTTCTGGCGGGTGTGGAGCCTATGTCCAAGAACCTGCAACACACGCGCACCGTCAAGGGCGGACAGGCCGCTACGGCGGCCACGGTGGGACTTGGCGCGCTGGAATCCCTGAAGGACAGCCTCGATCCCGCGCGGGGTACCCTGCAAACGCTCGTTCCATATCTCGATATTGCCAAGTGGCTGCTTCTTGCGATCACGCTGGTTGGGATTGGCATCATGGTTTGGGCGCGGATCGACGATTACCGGAAAGGACTGCGCTGATGTTTGCCATCCTCACAAGCTGGCTTTCCAGCAACATGCTCAAAATTGTCGGGTGGGGCGCTGTCGCTCTATCCGTTCTGAGCGTTCTGTTCGGTGCGCGCCAATCAGGCCGCACCGCCGAACGCTATGACCAACTCAAGAAAATCACGGAGATCAAAGATGACCAACTTCGTGCCGCGATGGACGCTCCTCGCACTCGCACTGACCTTGTTAAGCGCTTGCGGGACGGCAAGTTCTAACCCCGCCTGCGTTTGCCCGCCGATCAAGAAATATAGCCGCGAGTTTCAGAAGAAGCTGGCGGACGAAATAGAAGCGGCACCGGAAGGTGCAACTTTTCCCGATGTGGTGCAGGACTATGGGACTCTGCGCGCGCTTGTCAAAAACTGTAGATAATGCTCTTGCACATAATATTCAACAAACCTTGATTTCAGGTATTTCCCCTCCTGCGTCGGGATATCTCCCCAGACGCACTTTTTCCCAGCACTCTGGCTTTTTTGCCCATTCGGAAATCATTCTTCCTTCGGCTGAGGAGTGGAGAACCTCATTGACCTTGTGGGCCCAAGCCAAGATCATTTGTTGAAGGGTTGATGAAACTTCTTGTTTTGCCCAGATTGTCTCAAGGTCAAGTTTGTTTCCAAGCTTGTTGCCCAACAGGGCAACAACGTAAGTCGTTATGTTGGCCTGAAAAGCTGGAAAAGATGGCCTAACAATTTTTTGTGCCGTCTTGTATATTATTGCCTTTGCAATCACTTTTTTGTAATCGGCGACTGTAGGCAAACGAGCAGTTTCATCCGACTCAGGCTTCATTGCCTCCATAAACTTTACAAAATTCTTCTGCGCCCCCAAACTTACCTGATCTGGTTTTTCATCATATGCGCAGATGTATTTTGCCAAGTCTGTTTTAGTGATTTTGCGAGAGGTTGGGATGGTGGTCTTGATTTGTCTAAGTTTGGCGGGGGTGTTTCCTTCCCTTGCAAGCATCGTATTATAGCTTCCTGCAGCACGTTCATAGAACCAGCGGCTGACACCATCGGGGCAATAAACAGACAACGCCAACTTTTCAAGCTCAACATGAAAGGGCTTGTTTGCGGACAAATCGGATTGCTTTACAGCATTTTGGCTGTTTGCATAACGCGATATATCAGATATTAGCGCTTCTTCCGCTATGGCGTCTGGGACCTGCAGAACAATGATCTTTGTGGGAACCCTGACACGTCCCAGATCAACTTCGGGATACTTCTTTTTGGTGAAATACAAGGATGCTGTTGTTTGCCCTCCATTAACGACTTGCATGCCCTTCAGCCAAGAAATCCCGAGGGTTCCATCTGCGCCACGCGCGAGATGGGCCTCATCCGCGACAAGGACGATGCCATTGTTATATGCCATGAATTTCTCGGGATCAGCGCGCAAGGTGTCTCGAATGCCCTTGTTCACTTTGCCGGTGGAACTGAGAAAAGATCTGACATTTGCCTCAAGAAGGCGTGCCCCGTACTTTTCATATATCAAGCGTAGAACATCTCCTGGAACCGCTGTCAGGGCATAATCGTAATCCGTAGCGTCGCCAGGCACATAAATACAAGGCAAAGGGGATTTCGCAATTTCCTCAAAATTAACCACCAGCTCGTCTCTTGGCTTGCCTTCAGACCAATGTCTGTGAAGACGCTCAATATCCATAATTTCAAGTTTGATTGTCTTGCCGGATATTTCCCTAGGCTTGAAATTTTTGGCCTTTGCCACCCGGTCGGTTAGAACAAACACCCTGATTTCATCTATCTGTGGGAAGGTCTCTTGGATTGTCAAAGCTAAAACATAGGCATCGTTTGTTTCGTCCATGGTGGAGGCCAGCCGGCCTTCGGCACATTTTGTCAAAAACCTCAAACATTGCTCCGCTGCCATTTTTGTTTCCGAATCTGGCACGGGGGAGACAACATCAGAGCCCGAATAAAGACTAACAAACAAGTCCAGCTGGTCTCCGTCATCAGAGACCGCATAACCGCTGAGACGCAGGGTTGCATTGCCAACTTTTGCAGCGTAGTGGCAGACTCTTGGCTCAAAAGTCATCCCGATATCTGACATGTGTTGCATGACGATTTCGGAAAAAATGGACTCCTCATACGCATGAGGGTTGGTGGGGTCGAGCGTTTCAGACCTGACCTGTCCATGTGTTGTAATCAGAAACTCATCAAGATTCATTTTTCATTCCTTTGATCGACTCCAAAAGTTGCTCGATCGAGTTACCTGTGTGCGGCACCATATCAAGATCCAGTTGATACCGCAGAGACCGTATCTCGCTTCGCACGTTTCTTCTCACAAGACGCGGAAAATCGTCGACTACATTGTAGTAACGCGTGTCAACGAGTTCGAACTTTCTTGTGTATTTTTCATAGTCATTTTCGGCAAGTCCTGCTGAGATGAGTCTTGAGTCATAAGCATCCGGAAGCATTCCCAAGGAACATATCTTTTTCCGGATCAGCTTTGCTTTGTCGGGCAGGTTCATTCCGGAAGACGCAAGACGCAGTCTTAAGCCCAGAAGAAACAGACTGCGTAGACTTTGTGTGTCAAGCTGGTCCATCCCGCCTATATGGGCAGGAAACCCGTTTCCATTCGCTAGAGTTGATTTTACTTCGATGGCCCAATCTCCAAAATTAAAATCGTGTATCCCCTCTAGCGGGCCATCCCATTTTTCAACGGATGTTCCGAAAAACATTTCATCAGAAAGGAGGGTTTCTAGAACTGTTAGTTCACCATACAGCCCTGTTTCCTCTTCTTCGCTCAGAATTCTGTGCTTTCCCCTTTTCATAAAATTTTGCCAAGCAAGTATTCTGCTTATGAAGACCCTGAACAAATCCTTTTCCGATGATTGGCGCGATTCCTTGAGGAGGTGAATTATATCAAACGCCATAATTGCAAACAGATCCAAGTCGCCTTCTTCCTGCCTCGTTAACCCGACCCAAGATACAAAACGGTCATCAATATCCGTTGTAATCTTTTCTGTTTTAAAGCCATGTGCCTCTGGCAAGCCAATCTCAGAAAGAACATGGATGCTTGGGAAACCCACAAGGATTGTTTCTCCATTCCCAGGGAAGTGGCGACCGGCAAGCACCTTTACAAATTCTGAACCGAAGACAGCGATAGTGCGCCATCCTTCTGTTTCCTTCTGGGAATCCAAAGCTCTCCACGCAGAGAGCAGGTCGCATTGTTCATTCTGATGAACCATATTGCTTCTCCCATTGCATCCACTCAACACTGTTTACACGATATTCGACCTTTACCCCCTTATGGCTTTGGGGGAAGCTTGCGCCAAACGCGATGATCGGCGGCGTGTTTTGTTCAAATGCAGAGTCTGTTTTTGCCGGATCCAACGCATAAATAAGCAATAAACCGCTTTCAGGCCGCGGGGAAACACCTTCGGCTCCAAATCCCTTGATCCAACGAATGGCAGGTCCATTTGGTTCTTGGGGCTCTTCATCGTTTTGCATTCTAGCTGGATCAGACTTCCGTTTTTTCTTGGTGAAATCCAAGGCTGCATTCCAAGCGGCATCGTCCAAGTCAATGCTTTCATCACGCGGAGACATTAATCGGCCTATCGAATATCGGTTTTCCGTTTGGGTTTTACTTTGTCTTTCGAGCATTCCAACTTCCACGTCGGGGATAAGTCCGGAGTCTTCTCCACCTTTGGCTCCAACCAATACGACCGTCCATTCCGTCAGTTCTCCGACCGTTGCCATTGAACGAATAAATTCGGAGATTAAAGCGCCTCGCACCTTGTAGGCTTCCGAATGCGTTTCGTACTCTGTCAAGAAATCAACAACATCCGCCCATGGCACCTGTTTCCACAGACAGCCGGTCCATTGTTGTATCTTTTCCCCTCGAAACCGTTTCGGATTGATTTCTGGAGTGCCAAGCCCACGCAAGAACCGACAAGCTGCCAGATAGTTCTTATTCAGGGTTGTTGAATTGCGATGAAGGGCTATGGTCTCGAGAAGCAGGCCGCTGAAAGATAGCATTAGGTTTTTCGTTGATCTCATTTTAAGTCTTGATGTGATCATAAGAACAGGGTGAGACTGAACCTTGAGGCCGTATTGCCTTGGTGTTGAGCCTGAAGCAACCATCAGGTCAAATTCCTCCCGAAGCTCTTCCGCCGCGCTGGTTATATGGGAGAACCATTCAATTAATTCGTGCGTTGTGTAAAGGCGGCACACATCAAGATAGCCGGGCCGATATCCGAACCACCGCCCCATTTGCATTAACGTGTCGTACATTTTGGAAGCGCGGAGAAAATAGCTTGTGCAAAGCCCCTCCAAGGTCAGCCCGCGTGCGAGTTTATCGCCTCCTATGGCAATGACTTTAAGTCCTGTGTTTTTATGCTCTTCGTAATCCAAGACATCTTTTGCAGTACCGTTTATCGTCTTGATTTGGATATCTGCAACAATATCCGGTAGGACAAGCTTGATATCATCCCATGATGGCAGGCTGTTGGTTGCTTGTGTGCTGTCACGCTCCTTTACGAGTGCGTTAGAGGGAACAAAATCGTTTACATAAAGCCCCCTCAGTCTTTCCGCGATTGCAAAATCATCGATATGACGTTGCAGGCGCTGTCTCATGTGGCGCACATGCTGATCAACCTGATCGACGACAAGTTTTTGAACATTGTTGTATCTTGTCACATGGATCAGCATTGAAGAGTGTTTCTGGCCTTGCCCCCTCAAATTGCGTACAGCGCACGCCAGAACAAAAGCGTCAATGGCTTCCTTCAGAGAGTCGGGAAGATCGGCAGCCCCATCAAAAAAAGGTTGATGGGTATTTTTGTGATTTTGGGGCATCCATCCTTGAAGGCCGTCGGTGGATGCGTAATCCTCCACGGCGCGAACAAGTGGAAGGCCTTCTGCATCAGCTTCATCAACATCCAGTCCGAATATTTTGGCCGGCCCAATGTATGTAGAAGGGGCTCCAAGATTTATAATGAAGGAAGAGGGAAACAAGTCCGGACCTTCTTCCCTTGTCCTGCCCTGTTCGTGAATAAAAATATTTGCAAATGGTGTTGCCGTATATCCAACGTATGCTTTTCTTGAGAAAGATGAGAGAATACGTCTTATTAGGCGGTTAATGGTTGTCGGAAGGTGTTCCTCGTCAGGATTGCCATCACTGTCGTAGACCTGTTCTCCGGTGTCCACTGACGCATGATCTGCTTCATCATCTATTAGCAAGAGCGGAAGCTTGGTTACAATTCTTGCTCTGGTTTCCGGATCTTCCGCATCTGCCACATGATTTTTAATCCAGCGCAACAGACGTTCCAGAACAGTTTTGTTTTTCTTCACAACAAACAGCCAAGGTCTTTGCTCTGGGGATATGCCTAGGTTTCTGGCTACGCACGTGCTAAAATCGCCATTGTTCAGGCGGTTTGTGGCGTAGTTTGGCCTTATTGCGGGATCCCTGTCGATTTCACCGACTCCAAGTATCCTCGCTCCATCTGGGAGAGGGCTTGTCTCAAAACCAAGAAATCCCTCATCAAGCCGAGATTGGGTTTGTGCACGCAAGTTGTTATGCAATCCTGCCAAAACAATGATGATTTTATACTGTGCGTCGGCAGCCTTACATATCAGCCCTGTATAATTACCCGTTTTGCCTGATTGTACGTGACCAACCACCAAGCCCCTTCTGTCCCAAGAGCCTTCCCGAAGTGGATCTTCCAACAGAGAGAGTATCTCGTCTGTGTTTTCATCCAAGGAATCAACCGCCCTTGAGGAAAGTTTCTGCTCCATCCATTGGCGATATCGTTGCCAATATCTCCAGTCGCGTTTTCTTGCGGAACTGAGCCAATCCTTGTGGCCGTCCTCGGATTTAAGTATGGCGCTGCCACCTACCCATAAGCTAAACCTTCTAATCAGTTCATCAACAACCTGTCCTTTGTTCAGCCCGTCTCCCCATCTCGGGTCAAGTGCAAGTGCAACGTCAACCTTTTCTGCGATTAATGATGCGGTAACGCTGTCCCTTGGTTCTTGGTCAAGTAGGGTTTGTGCGATTCTTATTACATTATAGTAGTTTTTTTGTTCTTGTTCATTTTTCATGAAGCCACCTCATTCAATGTTTCTTCAGTCAGTTCATCAATCAGATCCGTCCACAACTGGAAGGGCTCGGTTTGCCTGAGATATTCCTTGGCGAGTGAAGCTGACATGCCTTTCTTCCCAACCAAATCCTTGAACAAAACACGCAGGACATTTTGTATTTCAGCTGGCGGTTTGCCACCAAAACCAGTACGCGGCGTCTCATGTGCTTCCGCTGTATCCAGCCATATGCGCTGAACAGGGATCGTCTCTTCGATAACCCGCAGCATGGCCCGGACAGAATTTCCAAGATGTCCCGCGTCCTCCAAAACCAGTTTAATGGCAGGATGCTCTTCGTCAATTTTGTAACGCAGGCCGCTGGTTGATCTTTCAACTTTCCATGCCTGCAGAAGCTCTTGGGCTTGACCAATCCGAACAATTTGTCCCCTATGGGCAAAAACGCGGCGCGCTCTGTTCCTAGTGTCCTCAGCGAGCCTGAGCAAACGCGATTTCACCACCGGCGGAGGACGTGCAACTGATTTCCTTATATCAATTTTCCAGTCATCATCAGCTGAATTAGGGATATCAAGGCGGATGCGTGCCAGTTTCTGAGCTTCTTCTTTTGCCCACATTTTTCCTTGCCCCAGTCCCAACCAGCTTCCCGCAACAAGCAGCCGGGCGTTCCTGTAAACATAAAAACCCTGCTGAGCTGTCCAACCATCGGGGCCTGCTGCGGTTTGATAGGTTTTCTCGTCCAATCTGTCTTTGTGTGGCAATACATGACACTGAACCTCAATGGTGCCAGATGGCGTGTTTATTCTTTCTGCCGGAGACGACCAAGTGGCGGGATGCTCGGAAAGAAATGGATCCCAAGGTTTGATTGGTTTCTCATTGATTCTTATTGTCAAAGATGCGCCAAGATAACGATGGAAGACCATGGCCAAGTGTCTTTCCACAACGTCCATGAGATCAAGGAAATCCTGTTCACTGGATTCCGCCATGACAATGCGATCAAGTTTCTCCCAAAGAACCAATGTCCCGCACGGCAGTGCATTTAGTCTCTGCAGAAACCCTTCACCGGAAAGAGTTGCCCCTTCGTACAAAGACCACTCATCGTCGGCCAAGGCGTCCAAATCCCAACGAAAGCAAAAAAGTCCCGCGTTTGTTTTGCTGGCAACCGTTAAACAGCGACCTTGTGAAAAGGACGCTGTTTTCAAACCTAGGCCGAAACGCCCCAAATCCGAAGGGTGTCTGCTTTCTTTAGGGCTTATACCGCCCAAACGCATGGCTGACACAAGCTCCTGTTCTGTCATCCCCCTTCCATTGTCGAGAACGAAGATGCTGCTTGCCTTGTTGTCCCACACGAATCCGAGAGACACATTGTTCGCGCCGGCAGCTATGCTGTTGTCGATAATATCTGCCAAGGCCGTTGCTGTGGAGTATCCAAGCCCGCGAAGGGATTCGACCATGGCACTTGGCCTCGGAGGCACACTTCTTGTTTTCTGTTCGATCATCTCGATCTCCCAAAATCTTGCAAATAACCATGCAACGCCTTTATGCGAGGCTTTCTGCCAAGCCTTCTCAAGGCCTTTGCTTCTATCTGTCTAACTCTTTCCCGCGTTATGCCAAACCTAGCCCCCACTTCTTCGAGCGTAAGTTCATCTTCCTCTCCCAAGCCGAACCGTAGAGTAATAATGGTTCTTTCTCTTGCGGTAAGTTCATTGAGCAGATGTGCGAGGTGCCGACGACAGTCGTTTATTGTTTGTTCTGTTTCGGCATTAATAACAATGGCCTCATATATCTCGGGGGAGAGGTCATCATCGTCAGATTCCAGCGGGACGGGGTCTTTTGCAATGTCAAGAAGCAGCCTCAAGGTGTTCACCGACACCCCTGCGTCGGAAGCAAAATCTTCTTCTGTAACCTTCCGGGGCCCATGTGTTCCATCCATGCCGCGTTTAACGCGTTGCAGTTTTTCAAACAGATGTACGGGAATTCTAATTGTTCGCGATGAATCCGCGATTGACCGTGCAACAGCCTGTCTTATCCACCAAACCGCATAAGTGGAAAACTTGTTTCCAAGAGTGGGGTTGAACTTCTCGACTGCGCGCAGGAGACCAATGTTCCCCTCTTGGACTAGGTCTTCGATGTCTAACCCTTTTCTTAAATAGCGCCGGGCCACCCAAACAACCAATCTAAGGTGTGAGGACACAAATTTGCTTTTGGCATTATTCTGCAGATGCAGCTTCAGTTTCAGTTTTTGCAGAATAATTTGATCTTGCTCGTTTTCAGGGCAAACTCCTGAAAGAAGTTGTACAAAATCGGATGTTAAGCAAATCCTTTCCAGTTCTCTCCGCATAGCACGTTGTAATCTGGGATCCTTTCCTTGCCCTCCAGATTGGTTCATCTGTTCATGTATAGATCTTATTGAGGCAATAAGGGCATGAGGTCTGCTTAACTCTTCGTTGGAGGTCCGCAAGTCAGCAGCGTCTGCCTCTTCTTGATCTGCAGATGAACACGAATCTTCAAGAGAAGATTGTTCCTCCGCAGGCATTGGCAGATCAATCCACTTGCCGAGGCCGCTCGAATCCAAAGGAGCACTGTCCAGCATTCTTATCAATTCATTCATTGCGGAACTTGACCTAGAAATAAGCGACAAGACCTCTTTTTGGAGTTGGGAGATTTGATAGAGCAACAGTTGCTGCTCTCCGGCAGGCAATATTTGTGCTTTGGATATTTCTTGCTCATACAGATAAAAGCTGTCAAAGGCCCCTGAAAAATCGCTTTTCAGAATATGAAATATATCTCTCGCGAGTCCTGGATCGACCGCCATTTGTGTTGGAAGGGTTTCCCACTCGAAAGGAAAAGCCCGCGCATAGTCGTCAGGACAAATGCCAACCCATGACAATGAGGTCTCCATGAGCTTTAAAATGTTTTGAACATTTTCGGGGAGCGCCTGCCTTTCAACAAACAGCTGGATAATGCTGTCATTATAGAGGCCGTCATGCAAGCTGTCCGTCTGCGTCTTTTTCAGTTTTTGCCAAACATCGGGGTCAATTTTTTCAAGCTCGTTTCTTGGATCTGTTGTCTTTTCAATAGAGGAAAAGTCAATGTCCACATCTGACCAATCTTGGTCGTTGTTTCGGACAACAAGAAAAGTTTGGTGAAGTTGTTCTTCGTTTGCTTGGATCAGGCAAGAGTCGTCTTGTTCTGGCCTTGCTGGTTCGTTTTCTTGTTCCCAGTCTCCGGACAGAACGACCGCGGCCCCCGCTTCCGTTGCCGGGACATTGGATGGTATAGGCTCGATTGTTAGGTTGTTATGCCCACAGGTTTCGAGAACCTCGAGCAAATCATTCCTGTGGAATTCTCTCGCAAGATCAAAAACGTCTTTTCCGTCCCCGTTTCTTGTCGAGGCGTCGGCCCCGCCATCCAGTAAAATTTTACAAACAGAAGTGTTGCCCCCCATTGCTGCGAGCATAAGAGGCGTAAAGCCCCTGTCGTCTGCTGCATCCAGATTTTCTCCTCGACGAACAAACAGCTCCACCGTCGGCACTATCCCACGTATAGCGGCCAATCTAAGCAATGGATTCAGCTTTGCTGCGGTCTTCGTCGACATTTGCTTCGTTTTCTGCTCCTTCTCTGAAGTTTATATTTTAGTCATCCGGGATGCTGTCGAGTATTTCCGCGATAACCTCGGATATTTGTCTCGCCAAATATGGCGGAACAGCATTCCCAACCTGATGGTACTGCGATGTCCGAGGTCCTTCGAAATGATAGTTATCCGGAAAGGTTTGAAGCCTTGCCGCTTCTCGCACTGTCAGACTCCTGCATTGCATTGGATCGTAGTGGATAAAATAATGGCCATCCTTTGATATATGCGAAGTGATGGTTGTCGAAACGCGATCGGCAAGCTGGACCCTGAAACGGTCGGAAAACATGCTTCCTTCGCAACCTGCCGCCACATTCCGGTGATTTGGCAGCAGCGAGGTTGGAAAATCTGAGAGCTTTGGAGATGCCTTTGCCGCCTTGGCGTAACAGCTTGCAAACATGTATCGCAAAATATCGGATTCCATGTGCGCACGCGCTTCGTGACCGGTCAGGGCCTTTAGTTTTTTGTCCGAGAACCACTCTTTCATGGTCGTGGGGATTGTGACTTCTTTTGACCAAGTGGAAGTGGGGGCCTTCACGATCCTTGCTATTGTCGATAAAATCACTTTCTCCAAATCTTTTTCTCGATCTTCGCCCCGTTTCCTTTTGGAAGTCGCCATGGTTCCAATAATTTTTCTCCACAATGAAACGGAGTCTTCTTGCTTTGAAATGCCGCTGCGGATTCGCGGCAAATCGCCGATTACATCTTTCACGCATGGAGGGTTTCTCTTGCGTAATTGACGCGGCTTCAAGTCGATATCAGACCGAATGCCTACGACAAACATTCTGTGTCTTGCCTGTGGGATGCCGTGATCTTCAGCTTTGATCACAAAAAGCTTGGGATTGGCGTCTGCTGTCAAATTCCCGTCATGGCTTAATGAATACAGCCTGTACTTCAACCCGTTGCTGCCATTTCCAATTGCTTTAACAGGATTTGCCAAATCCCTAAGAATTTTTGTGACCACCAGCTCCCCATGAATTTTCGCAGATAGCAGTCCTTTGACATTTTCCATGACAAAGACTGGCGGTTTGTGATCGATGATGATGCGGAGGTACTCTTTGTATAAGAAATGTTTTTCGTCGGTCTCAAACAACGGATCATGCATTCTTCGTGAACGACCAACCAAGGAGTAGGCTTGGCAGGGGGGCCCTCCGACGAGCACCCATTTTTTTGTTCGACCAATATGTTTGCTTATCAGATGCTGAATCTTGTCGTGGTTTTGTTCGCCCAGCTCTATATGAACAGCCGACGAAATGGCCTTCTCCCATTGAGCCGGATATTTTGTCGACAGCGCTTCGAGAGACAATTCACCGGATATGTAATCATAATATTCCTTTGGAACCTTGCCCTTGGGAAAGGACCGGAAGAAATGTCGTAGCCTCAGAGTATTGTGAGCAAACTCCTCTTTTTCAATCGAGATCACCGACCTAAACACCGGCTCCCCCTTGTTCGAGTAGAGAGACGCAAAGCCCTCTCCAAGCCCTCCAGGCCCAGCAAAAAGATCAATAATAGGATACGCTCTGTTATTTTTTGACATTTCTTTGACGCTTTTTTTGTTGATTTATCCATGCGTCGATTTCTGCCTTTTGAAAACGCCAACTGCCCCCTATCTTGAATCCTGGAAGGCTGCCTTCCGCGGCCAAGCGGTATGCGGTTTTTTCGGCAAGTTTCAGGTATTCTGAAACTTCCTTGATCGTCATGATGTCTGTTTCCAAGGGATCCTCTATTCGCGTTTGGATTTCCTTGTGAGAAAATAGGGTAAAATAGGGAAACTATCAACAAATATAAGGCCTTGTTTAGCCAAAAAGACAAGGTTCTCTGGAAAGAACAAAATGAAACGGAAGGTTCGTTCATGGACATATTCACGAAAGAACAGCGCAGTCGACTTATGACAAGAATTAAAGGGAAAAACACACAGCCTGAGCTGACGGCCAGATCATCCTTCCATTCAAATGGATTTAGATATTCCCTGCACAGAAGGGATCTAAAGGGACGTCCCGATATAGTCTTTCCAAGATACAAGGTCATCGTTTTCATAAACGGATGCTTTTGGCACGGACATTCCTGTCACCTTGGGCGAATGCCATCGTCAAACGCAGATTTTTGGCGAGAAAAAATCGGGCGAACACGCAAACGAGACGCGTCTGCGATAGAAGGTTTAAAAAAGGATGGATGGAAGGTGTTTGTAGTTCATGAATGCACATTCGCTGGAGATCTCCGGAA
>JAQVBU010000031.1 GCA_028690155.1 Alphaproteobacteria bacterium
TTTCCTCCTCGCCCATTCCTGATTTTCAGCCCAGTGAATCATTTCGCCGAGCAGGTTCATTTGAAACCGAGCCTCCGCCAACATCCGCTGCATGAGCTGCTCCCGTGTGCGGCCTTCGATCTGCGCGATAGGCCAAATCGGCCCTTCGGCGTCGGAGCGCGGACCGATTTCGAGGTAGCCAAGCCATTTCCCGGAGGGTAGTTGGTCAATCTTCCCGAGCGGTGTGTGGATCATTCTTCGATTTCCTTTCCATCCAGCCAGGCAAAGAAGCGGCGGCGCAGCTTCTCTCGCTCCATCCGCCTCTTTGCGTCCGCCTTCTTCCGCAACAACTTCCTGATTTGGCGCTTGATGCGGCGAAAAACTTTGATGGTTCCTCCTCGTGGGTTGAGGCGGCTCATCTGAAGTTGTCTCCGTTATTCCAAGCCATCTCAGCGACGCCGTTATACTCGTCGATTTTTTTCTTGCTGATCTCCGCTTCCTTGCAGGCGTCCGTGCGCTCGTAGAGGGGGAGGTTGTCAACACGCTTCAACGAGATTATCGGGCTTCCCAGGACGCACACCCTCCAGTATTCGAGCGTGTGCTCGTCCTGAATTATCCGCATGAACTGACATTCCGTGCTGCAATGGATTGTGTTTTCGACAAGGACAACCTGCGGCGTCAGCACTTCAATCATTGTCGGTGTGAGTTTAGTCATACCGTCCCCTCCCTGCTCATCTCAAACGCGAGCCTCACTATCTCCTTGGCGCGATTCTCCACCATTTCGTCAAGCTCTTTTTCAGACAATCCCGTCATCTCTGGCATTCCAGTCCACTTCCAACCGAAGCGGTTCTTGTATTCGGCCTCCGCAGCCAGACACGACGCGCAACGCCTAGCTTTATAGCCCCACTTCGGATCATAAATCACCTCGTCGAACAGCGGACATATGTCCGCGATCTCGTTCAACGGGCAAGCGCCGCAGTGCTCGCCATCGCCGACCGAGATATCAATCAAGAGTTTCATGTCACCATCCCCCATCTCTCTCGATCACGCGCCCAAGGGAATACCCCAGCCGATACGCGAGGAACAGCGTGTTCGTTTCGCCGTGGCAGTAAACATCCCCCTTGGTCCAAAGCTCTTTAGGTTCTTTCCTTGTCGGTGCGTGAGGATAGTCTTTCTCGAATTGTTTTATTAACTCATCATGCTCGCCGTCTTTGAGATTCATTCGCTCCCCCCCGCCTTTCCATACGTTTCCCACATGAGAAGCTCCCAACACTTCGGACAGATGGGCGTCGGCCCAAGCTGCGGCTCGAACTCCTCAACCTCCGCGCCACACTTCGCACATCTATGCTTGCCCATATCTTTCCAACTCCTTCTCCAAGCGCTCAAGGAAACTCTCTTCTCCGTCATCGTCACTGAGCAACCAATCCGCCCGCTGCGCGTAGACGTGTGCTATTCTCAGCGCCCTGACGCCCTCTTGCAGCTTCGCGATAACCTCGGGCGAGTAGCCGCGCCCGCGCCTGTCGCCCCACTCGTTGATTGACACGTCGTCGTTCGTGTCGATGACGTGCTGAATCTCTTCGGCTATGTCCATGAGGATGTACTGCTGGTACTGGAAGCGTCCGCCGCTCATGCTGATTCCTCCATGCGGCGATACTTTCCGAGCATGTTGGGATCGGCGATAACTCGCGCCCTGAAACGATCTATCACATCCAGGTGATAGGCGTTGACATACCCGTAGTCGCTGTGCTCTATCTGTCGGACGTCGTATCCCATCTCATCGGATATTGTTTTCAACTTCTTGCCGACGGCGCTCCACATCCCTTTGCTGTCGGCGAAGAAGTTCAGAAGCCAGTGAAGGCTTTTTACCGACTTCCAGTTCGTGCTGTCGCCGAGCTGTTCCGCGAGGGCTTCCCTCTCAACGGCGAGGACTTCCTTCTCTATGGCAAGGACTTCGGCGCGTCGCTTCTCTATGGAGGCCGTCGCCATCGCCGTAGCTTCGCGGCGGGTACCTATCCATGCCTTGGTGCGGATGGCTTCGTCGCGCTGCTGAATCAAAAGAGCATTGTGTTCTCTCTCGTGTTTCAGCTTCGTTGCCAGTTGGATTAAGAGATCGGGGTTGTCGGCGATCTCATCAATCGTCGCAGGCGTCATGTACGCGCCGTGCTTGCGGATGGAGGGGAGGACTTCGGAGGTGACCCACTTCTTGAACTTCTTCGCTTCCGGCTTGCGGGAGCGGAGGATCAGGGAGTAAAGGCCTGATTCATTAACGACCGTCATCTCTTGATTTCCTCCAAGGGTCTCCACAGTATGGATACCCTTTTCGTCATCATCCAAAAGAGCAACGCTGCTATTTGAATTCCCAAGAGACAGGACATCAGCCACATCCTTAGCCACAAACCAAGGCTCGCCGCCTTCTCCGCGCACTACTCGAATCTCATTGCTGTTGAAATTGAACGCCTGAATCTGATTCATTTATTTCCCCACCTTTCGATTGTGGTAACACTCACCACATATTACCACACCTATAAATGGAATGCAACCACAAGTCACCACCATTCGCCACACGCTTTGTGGTATCCTGTATGCGGAGGTGGTAGGTATGGCTACTGTTGTGCGGAACGTCAGAGTGCCGGAAGAACTTGATGAGAAGATACTAAGGATTGCGTCTGCTGAAAGCAGAACTATCAGCAATACTATTGCTTGGCTTCTTGGCGGGGCGGTTGAGTCTTATTTATCGGGGCATCCAGAGCGGAAAGAATGAGCCTTCTCATATAGCTGGATCGGCTCCGTCCATCTTTCTCGGCGAGCCGATCCAGCATTTCAACCTCCGATTCCAAAAGGCGGATATTGACTACTATGCGCGGTTCTTTTGTTGGGTTGCTCATCCCTCACACCTCGTTCCTATACGGCGAGATTCCAACGCTTCATGGAGAAGGAGGAGAATAGCGGCGTTCCCGGAAACGCCCATTTCAACGGCCTCGTGTCTCACCTGTTTGAGAAGCGAGGCCGGTATTCTTAGTTGAGTCGAGACGATATCCATGCATTTCACTCCTCTCCGAACAGCCCGACCTGCACGCCGCCGGGGACGGGTTCATGCCGAAACTTCCGCATCGAATAAAAGTCCTTGCCCGCTTTCGCGCTTCAGTCTTTCCTGCGCCTTGAGGAACCACTCTTTGTCTTTTTCTATCCCTATGAACTCACGTCCACTTCGAGCACATGCCACACCGGTAGAACCGGAACCCATGAAGCAATCGAGAATAACCCCTCCGGGCAGTGTGCTGGTGGTGACTATATGTTGCATAAGCGCGACGGGCTTCTCGCAGGGGTGTTTGCCGGGGTAGGCGGCAACCGTCTTAAAATCCCAAATGTCCGTGTACGGTACCTCCGGGGTAACGTTGAACGGTCGCCGGAGTTCTTCGTACTCGCGCCGGAGGAATTCGCCACCCTGGGCATTCGCGTATTTTCTAAGGGCTTCGTAATGTTGTTCGGTAGGTAAACACCATTGAGAGCGCGAAAAGAAATGTCTACCGGCCATGCTTACAGTCCCGCACGCCTTGTTCGCGTCTTCCTGCTTCAACCCGGCTCGCTCCCACTCTCCGGCCAGATACGCCCGCAGCGGCTCGAATACGAAGCCTCGCAGCTCGTCGCATTTGGCAACGTACCCGGCCTCACCCTTCGCCATATTGTCAGCGCCGTAGTTCTCGGCAAATATAATTGACTCCGACGCGGGGAAGAAGTTTCTAAAAATGTCTTTGTTCGCGCGACTCCAAAGCCCCCCTTTGTTGTCTGTTCCATCATGCTTCCTCCACGTGATCCTGTTCAGCACGTTAAATCTCTCCGCTATCTTGAGTTCCACCCTCGCGGACATTCGAGGCGAAGCGAAGACAAACAGGCTCCCGTTCGGCTTGAGCAATCGATACCATTCGGCGCAAAGCTCGCCGGTCCATTCGAGAAAAGACGCTTCGCTCTCCCATTGCCGGTCCCATTCTTCATCCTTAACCTTGAAGTACGGAGGGTCCGTCACCACCGCTTCCACGCTCCCGGCCTCCAGCGTGTGCATCACATCAAGGCAGTCGCCGTGTATCAGCCTCATCGCTCACACCCCCTTTTTAGGCGTCCGCTCCATCCGCCGCTCATGTCAATCCATCATCTCCGCATTCAAAAACAATATGGCTCTCTTCTCTGCAAGCGGGCCAAAAAAAGAAGCTATCAAAACACCTTCTTCATAAACGTCTTCACTTTTTTCTTCACTTCGGATTGAATAACTTAAATAAAATTCTTTTTGTGTTGTTGTGTTTCCATTTTTGTATGTTGTGGTTTTTGTGATAGGCATTTTTATTCCTCCCTTTTCATAGTCATAGCCTCATCCAACTCCTCCTCGAACGATTTCCTTTTTCCTCGCGCCCACTCCCGCAAGAACGGCCTGGAGGAGAGCCCCGGCACGGAAGGAGCCGCGGACAATCCTGTTCCGCAGCATGATTCCGGCGATCTCGCCGCGCTCGCGGTAGGCATGTCGTTCATCCGGCAGAGAGCGCACCCACTCTCGGAAGGCGTCGCCGGTAGTTTCATTCCCCATCCCCGTCCTCATCTTCGTCTTCTTTTTTCTTCCTGTACGCCGCAGCCAGAGAGAACAAGCCATCTCTCATGGCTTCGTTCGCCATACACTCATTCAGCGAATGCACGAAATTACGTCTCATATTAAACACCTCCTGTTGTCTAAAACAATCCATACAAAGACACCGAAACAGCGGAACATACCCCGATGTTCCGGCAAACATTTCCATCGCATAGTTTACAAAGAGTCAAAGCCTTGGAAGCACTAGGGTTGAATCCAATACGCCACGGCACACGGTACCGGTACACACCCCTATATATATAGGGGGGTGTGCCGGTTGTACCGTTTGTTTGCCGAGGGCAAGTATCCGGTACATGTGCCGGTACAGTAC
>JAQVBU010000032.1 GCA_028690155.1 Alphaproteobacteria bacterium
CGGACGACGACACGGGGGCCGGGACGGCATCTACCGGGATTCCGCAGGGCGGCGCGGCTGAAAAGCTGACGGGCGTTGAAAACGAGTTTTACAAGCGCTTCCCGGATTTGGCCCCAAAGGACGGCGATTGAAAATGCCGCTGAAAAAAGGGTATAGCAAAAAGACCATCGGGGAGAACATCGGAAAGGAAATTGCCGCCGGGAAGAAACCCGCACAGGCGGCGGCTATCGCGCACAGTGTAGCACGAAAGGCCAAAAAGAAAGCGGGAAAGCGCGGGAAATAAGACCCGCAGAATTAAAAGGGGTGTAATAAATGGCTCACACTTTGCAGGAACGCTATGCGGCGCTGGTTGATAAACGGCTTCGGGCGGCGCTGGTAACGGTTGATACCGGGGCGGTTCCCGTGTTCAATACCCGCTATGAGGGCAACCCGAAAGCGGGCGCGGTGAAGATTCCCGTTCGCGACGCGGAAGTTGCGACGGCGGATTACGACCGCACAACGGGCGCTGACCTTACCGTCGGTTCGACGACCTATCTGACCGTGACGAATTTTAACGACAAGGTAGTCAACGAACTGATTGACGGTTATGAAGCGCAGGCCGTCCCGGATAACCTTGTTGCCGACCGCCTTGACAGCGCAGGCTATTCCGGCGCGCGGCTTCTGGATTCCGACGCTATCGCTACCCTTATCGCGGGCGGCACGGCGGCGACCAACACAACGGCGCTTACGGCGGATACCGTCTATGACGCGATTGTGGACGCGCGGACGGCGCTTTCCGAAGCAAACGTACCGTCGGCGGGGCGGTTTCTTCTGGTTTCTCCGACGATTTACGGGCTTCTTCTGAAAGACACGAACAACTTTATCCGGCAGGGCGATTTGTCGCAACAGCTTGTTCAAAACGGTTACACTGGCGCGATTGCGGGATTTGCCGTGAAAGAATCTTCCTTGATTCCGTCTACAACGGAGTTTATCGCCGGGCACGCGGACTGGTGCCACCGTATTCGCGAATGGATTGTTCTTCCTCACATTCAGTCTTTGGACGGCGACGGGAAGCACATCGGCGCGTCCGCCGTGCAGGGCCGCTGGATTTTCAAACACGCGGTTTCTAAGGCTGGCGCGGTTTATGTGAAGAACGTCGTCTAAAGGAGAGGGGGCGCGGGTGAATGTCTTATGTAACGAAAGCGGACTACGACGCGTATAGCGACGTAACGGTTTCCGCAGAAGATTTTCCCCGGCTTTCCGAACTGGCATCTGATTTGATAGACGGTTTCACGATGAACCGAATCACAGCGGCGGGGGGCCTTGACAGCTTCCCGCCGTTTGTGCAGGACAGGATAAAAAAGGCGACGTGCGCGCAGGTTCAAACCATCGCGTATGCGGGTTCAGCGGATTCCGTTGTCGAAGATGTCACGGGCGGCGGCATAACGTCGGAAAGTCTGGGCAAATACAGTTATTCTAAAAAGCAGGGTTCCGGGGCCGCCGGGAACGGCGAGGGCGGCGACACCGTAAACGGGATTGAGTTGTCCCCGCTGGTTCGGGTGTATCTCCGCCCGACGGGGCTTCTTTTCCGGGGGCTTCAAAAACCCATGCTTCTATTTCCGTAAAGAGGGGGCGACGGCATGAAACAGATTCCGCGCCGATTATTGATTCATTCCGTCGTCTGGGCGAGTAACCCGCAGGGCGACGGTTGGGGCGGGCAGACGGCGACCCCCGTAACCGTCGAACACGTCCGGGTTGAACCGTCGTCAAAGCTGGTGCAGACCCCGGACAACGAAAAGGTGACGCTTTCCGCCGTGCTGATTTATGACGGCGTGAACAGCACGCCGAAAAACATTGACTGGACGGCGGCCTTGCGGACGGAAGTCACGTTCAACGGGCGGAAGTACACCGTCGTTGACGCGGCCCCGTTCTACGACGCGCGGCGGCTCCATCACTGGGAAATGGGGTTGCTATGATATGGCAAGGGCGAGTTTCAAAATTACGTTTGACAAGCGGGCCGTCAAAGCCCGCGTAAACGGGGCGAACAAGAACGCAATTCCCATTGTAGCGCAGGAAGCATTGAAAGACGCGAACGCGCTTGCACGACGGCAGTCTGGCGAACTTGTAGAATCAAGTTTGAACAATTCCGATTTGGAACACGGGAAGTTAGTCTGGCAAACGAAATATGCGCGGCGCATGTATTACACCGGGGTTCCGCGAAAGAACAAAAACCCGCGCGCCGTGCTTATGTGGGCGCACCGGGGAGCGCAGGCGAATTTACCGAAGTATATCCGCATGATGAACGCACTGGCGAAAGGGGGCGGCGGCTGATGCTGGTTGACGCGATGCAAGGCATACTCGATATGATTAAGGCGCTGGGGCTTTACGCCGCCCCCGAAGTCGGGGCCGCTCCGCCCGGAAACAGTATCGGAATGTATTTT
The DNA here is from genome assembly GCA_028690155.1 of Alphaproteobacteria bacterium. Lineage (GTDB taxonomy): Bacteria > Pseudomonadota > Alphaproteobacteria > UBA9219 > UBA9219 > CAIXLI01. The sequence goes on from JAQVBU010000032.1 coordinate 2,421, forward strand.
CTTCCGGGAACGCCGGGCGAGTATCACGACCGAACGCGGCATGACGGCTACTTGCTTACCGTGAACGTGAAGCATATCGACCAAAAGACCGCGATAAACGCGGGCGAACGAATTTTGACGCGGCTGACCGCGCGGGGAACCGTCTACCCGCCGGGGATAGATAGTATCCGTGTTTCAACCCCGTTGTCGTATGTTGACCGGGAAGAACAAGGGGCCTATATTTTCACGGCGGTTTATGAAGTCTTTACGACGATGAAAGGAAGGTAACGAAAAATGGATATAAATTATGGCTATGGGTTTTTCGTTGACACGACCCCGCAGGCCGAAAGCCCTACATGGGCGGAAGTCGCAAACGGGATTGAAAATTTCGACAAAGGCATGAATGAAGTTGTCAACGATTTCCAATTTCTTTCCGGGAAGGGCTGGGGCAGTTCCGAAGTAACGGGCGGACAGCTTGTTATCACCCTGACCGGACGGCGCGTTCGCGGCGACGCGGCGCAGGATTTCATCTATAATCCGGCGCTCCGCTACAATTTCGGGGATTCCCGCAAAACGCGTTTCAAGTTTACGTCGCCGGGCGGCTATGCGATTACGGGGCCTTGCACACTGGCGAACATCGAAAGTTCGGGCGGCGACAGCACCGACGGCACGGCGATTTCTTTTGACGTGAAGTTTAACGGCAAGCCGACCATCACAAACGCGCTCGGGTTCTTGCTTCTCACGTCCGCCCCCGGCGGGACTGGCGCGACCGTCGTAACCGTGACCCCGGGCCTTACGGCTGGCAATGAGTATGTTTATAAAACCGCCGTAACGGTTGCCATGCCCGAACTGAATGAAGTTTTAACCGAGGGCTGGACGGCGTGGAATGGCGCGGCGCAGATTCCGGCGACTTCCGGCGACGAACTTGTTATCGCAGAAGTGACAAGCGCCGGGCAGATGGCCCAAAAGGCCGGAAAAGTGATTGTATCCGCTGGCGTGTAAAACGACAGAATAATATAGGCGGCGGGAATCGTGGGGCTCAATCCTCCGGCCCCCGGCCCGCCGCATACATAACAATAAAGGGGGATTTATGTTATGTCATACGAATTAAAAAGGCACAAACTGATTGACTTGTCCGTGACGTGCGGCGGGAAGGAATACCCGGTTGTGATGGATATTGGCAAGAGCGGCGGCGATTTCAACAAACGCTATGCGAATCTGGTAAACGCCGAAGCGGATTTGAAGCGCGCACAGGGGGCGCTTGCGAACGGGACGGTTTCTGACCCGAAGATTTTGACTGACGCGGAAATTGTGTACGGAACGACGATGGTTTCCCTGGTGGAATTGCTTTTCGGCGTGAAAAACGCGCACGAAATTATTTCCTACTTTGAGGGCGATTATACAGACCTTCTTCTTTCGCTGGTTCCCTTCATTCGCGACGAATTCGTCCCGGCGTTGAAAGCGGCCCGTCACGACAAAATGGACGCCTACGAAAAAGCCGTAAAGCCCGCAGGGGGGCTTTTAGGGAATGTTTTCCGTAAATGAACCGCTGAAAAACTATCTGGAAGTCGACGGACGGCGCGTTCCGCTCCGCTTGTCGTTTGACCGGGTTTTGACCGTTTGCGACGCGTGGGCGGACGACGGGCTTGACGAAAGCGAAAAAATGGCGGTCACGTTTCGGCTACTGGTTCCGAAGCCCCGTTTCCGCCGCTGGCTGGCCCGCAGGAGCGCCGAACAGCAGGGGGCCGCTATAACTACTCTATTCAAAGATTATATCGACACAGGGCCGCACAGTGCACGACGCGGCCCCCGCGCGTTCGATTTGAAACAGGACGCGCGATTTTTGTATGCGGCGTTCCGGCAGGTTTACGGCGTTGACCTATTCAAAGAGCAGGGGCGGCTTGACTGGCGCGTATTCTCCGCGATGCTGGCAGGGTTGCCCACCGGGACGCGGTTGTCCGAAATAGTTGATATTCGGACGCGGGAAATCCCGAAGCCGGATAAGTATAACGCGAAAGAACGCCGGGCCTTGATTGAAGCGAAAGCGTTTTACAGGCTCCGCCCGGAAAAGCCCGTCGAATCCATGCAAAATAAACTTGCGGACTTGTTCGGGGAATTGGAAGCGTGGGCGAAAAGCTGACCTTGAAAGGGGTGATGGAATATGCCGGGTGAGGACGGGAAGGTTGTATTCAGCTATGAGGGCGATACGTCCGGCATAGACAAGGCGAACGCCGAAGCCGAAAGCAAGGTAAAGAACGGCGGGAAAGCCGTCCAGAACGCTATAAAGGGCACAGCGGACGCGGCAGGGAACGGCGCGGCGGAATCCACAAAGAAATCAAGCAATATCATGACCGGGGTATTGCAGGGCATCGGGCAGGCGGCGGCGGGTTTCGCCGTCAAAGCGGGCGGCGCGCTGGTTGATTTTGGCA
>JAQVBU010000002.1 GCA_028690155.1 Alphaproteobacteria bacterium
GTCATGAAAGGTCTTTCCAAGGCTTGGCCCGGTGGCAAAAAGGTTTTAGATGATGTCTGGTTGTCGTTTTATCCTGACGCCAAGATTGGCGTGCTGGGACCTAATGGCGCGGGTAAATCCACGCTGCTCAAAATCATGGCCGGGCTCGACACCGACTTTTCCGGCGAAGCGTGGGTTGCCGACGGCGCAAGCGTCGGCTATTTGCCTCAGGAGCCCCAACTTGACCCCAAACTGACCGTCATTGAAAACGTCATGGCCGGGCTGGGCGAAAAGAAAACTCTTCTGGACCGCTTTGACGAGGTCAGCAACAAACTGGGCGAAGTCGAAGACCCGGATGAGATGCAGAAACTTCTCGACGAGCAGGCTGAGCTTCAGGAAAAAATCGAGGCCGGAAATTTGTGGGAATTGAACCGCTCCATCGAAATCGCTCTGGATGCGTTGCGCTGTCCCCCGGCCGACGCCGACGTCACGAACCTTTCGGGCGGCGAGAAACGCCGCGTGGCCTTGTGTCGCTTGCTGCTTCAAAAGCCCGATCTTCTTTTGCTCGATGAGCCCACAAACCATTTGGACGCAGAATCCATCGCGTGGCTTCAAACTTTTTTGGCGAATTATCCCGGCGCCGTCGTGATGGTCACCCACGACCGTTATTTCCTCGACAACGTAACGGGATGGATTCTCGAACTTGACCGGTCAAAGGGCATTCCCTACGAAGGCAACTATACCGCGTGGCTGGAGCAGAAACAAAAGCGCCTTGAACAGGAATCGCGCGAGGAAACCGGCCGCCAGAAAACGCTGGCTCGAGAGCTCGAATGGGTTCGCCAATCGCCCAAGGCCAGGCAGGCCAAAAGCAAAGCCCGCATTACCGCTTATGAAAATCTTCTGGCTCAAAGCGGCGCCGCCTCACTGGACACGGCGCAGATTATCATTCCGGCTCCGCCCCGTCTGGGCCAAAACGTCATCGATGCGGAACATATCCGCAAGGCCTTTGGCGACAGGCTTCTGATCGACGATCTGTCCTTCCGTCTTCCGCCGGGCGGAATCGTGGGCGTTTTGGGTCCAAACGGCGCAGGAAAATCGACCCTGTTCCACATGATCACCGGTCAGGACAAACCCGATTCCGGCACAATCAAAGTCGGCGAGACCGTCACCCTTGGCTATGTCGATCAAAGTCGCGACAGCCTTCGCGACGACAAAACCGTATGGGAGGAAATCTCGGACGGCTTGGACGTCATCGACCTTGGCAAAAAGACCATGCCGAGCCGCGCCTATGTCGCCGCGTTCGGATTCAAGGGCGTCGATCAGCAGAAAAAAGTCGGCGTTCTTTCGGGCGGCGAGCGCAACCGCGTGCATATGGCAAAAATGCTGAAATCCGGCGCCAATGTCCTTTTGCTTGACGAACCATCGAACGATCTGGACGTCGATACGTTGCGTGCATTGGAAGATGCGATTGTGGCTTTCCCCGGCTGCGTCGTGGTGATCACCCACGATCGTTGGTTTATGGATCGCGTGGCCACGCACATCTTGGCCTTTGAGGGCGACAGCCAAGTCGTCTGGTTCGAGGGCAATTATCAGGATTATGAGGCCGACCGCCATCGCCGTCTTGGAACCGAGGCCGATCAACCGCACCGGATCAAGTACAAACCGTTGGAACGCTAACCGAGCTTCTTAAGCAGCGTGGCGGCAAGATCCGAGCCTTTTACCTCAACGATCTTGATGCGGCCTGTGTCGCCGCTTCTGATGGTTATGTCTTTTTTGCCGACGCCGAGCTCGTCGGCAAGCCGTTCGATAATCGCGCGATTGGCCTTGCCCTCTTGTGCTTGAGCCGCGACGGAAACTTCCAAAGCACGCTTGCCGTCGCCGATATCGACGATCTTCAACGTCCGCATGCGCGTCGATCCCGGTTTGGCGCGAACCGTCAGACGCACACCGCCTTGATAAGAGACAATAACGTCGGCGTAGGAATCCTGTGTCATTGCACCTCGTAAATCGAATAGTTCAAGCCTTGCGAGAAAGGAATTTTCCTAAGCCACGCCGGAACCCTATCCTGAGCAAGTTGCCCGACAAAGCTTTCGTTCGGAAGCATTTGAGCCCCACCGGACGGGAGCGCAACATAATGCGGATCGCTTCCGTTTAAATACAGATCGGGCACATTGTGACAAACAACGACGAGGTCTATTTTGTTCTTTCGAGCGATTTGCTCAGCCTTGTTCGGATCCGTGGTCGAAAAAAATTCAAGGGTATCAAGATTTCCGCGTACGTTTGTGTGATAGGGCGCCGACATAACCTCGTGCGGCGTGTAAAAAAGAAGCGCCGGGCCTTCCCCTATCAGATTCATGATCCGCAAGGGCCTTTTGTCATAGGGAGTCCCGTTTAAAATAGGCTTAATGCCCTGTATTGTGCAGGCATGATTGACTTGCTGTGCCGGAAACAAAATCAAGCCGGGATTAACGGCGCGGCCGTCAAAAAGCGAAGGAAGAAACACGCCCGTTAAAGGCCCTATTAAAACGATAAGGCCGATCTCGGCCCAAAAGCGCCGTCGTCCTTCAAAACGCGTTCCAATCCAGGCCCAACCGTTCTCAGCCAAGGCCACAAGAGGAATGATCGAAAACAACTGCGCATAAATCACCATGCGGACCTGATAGAACAACGCCAAGTTCACGGAAGCCGCAAGCAGAACGGCCAGCATAATCCAAGCCCAGCGTTTATCGTCGCGTGTTCGACAGGCCAACTTGACCGAAACGATCAGCGCGAGGACGGGCAGAAAAGCCCTGATCGCAACCTTAAAGAAGGAATAGCGATCGACCATGGCGATGGCTTCTTCGAGATTGGCAAAGAAAAGACTCGCTAACGTCTTGTTCATCGCGCCATAGGGGCCTTCGAGAAGAGCCGGGACATGATGCAAATACAAAGCGCCCAAAACAGCCGCCGCGCCGCCCGTCAGCAAAAGGCGAAAAGCTAGGGTTCCGAGAAAAGGCGAAGAGCGTTTCCAAAAGAATTTGGGGCTCTCTTTCACGCCGAAGCGGAACGAAAGAAAAGACGCGCCCGCCGCGACGATCAAAGAAAGCCATGCCCCTGCCATAAGAAGCACATACACGCTCGAATAGGAAAGAATGTCCTCCTGAAGGACGACGCTTGGCGCGCGGACCAAAAATAAAAAAGCCGCACCGAAACCAAAAAGGCCCGCACCGAAAAGAATGGCCGAACGCGCCGCCTTTGTTCCCGTCCATACTGCCCAAAAGCCGACCACGGCAACGATCAGACACATCCACGGCAACGTTTCAAGCCCGATCGCAACGCTCAGCGCCAAAACGCCCCCGGCGAACAAAGGCCAACGGCGTTTTTCGGGATGGGAAAAGGTTTGCGCGACCAGTCCCAACGCCCCCATCAGCAAAAGGGCCTCAAGGCCGTGATGATCGACCTGTCCCGGCGAAAACTTCCAAAGAAGCGCCGGACAGAACAAGGCCACAAAAGCCGTCAAGCGCGCCCACGACGGCGAAACAAAACGTTCGGCAACTTTGCGCGAAACATAAAAAAAGACGCCCAGATAAAGAACGGGAAGAAGATACGATCCCAGCAGCGCCGCGCCGCGCCACGAATAACCCAACAGCCGGAACATCCCGATAACGGCCGCGATCGGCAACTCGGCCAGACGCGTGTAATGAATGGGAACGCCCTCGGGAGGACTCATCCGGTGCTGAACGTTATCGTACCAGCTTTGCCCTTGCAGCCAATCGAGCGTTTGCGTCAAATAGGTGTAATCGTCCGGGTCGGGAAGTTCGCCAAGCCATACGGCGTTGTAAGGCAAAACAATCGCGCTGATAACGACAAACGCCCACACGACCACGGGAAGTCCCGCGAAGGGAACCTGAAAGACCTTGAGAACATCGCCGAAAAACGCCTGAATCCGGCGCCGCAGAGGCGCCTTCCGCCGAGATCGGAGACGAAGGCTCCGGATCATGCCGCCAAACTCTTCTGCGCGGCTTCGAGCTTGGCCAACAAAACCTCGGCCTCGGCCCTCCGTTCACGCTGCTCGTCGACCACTTCGGGGGGAGCGCGGTCCACAAACGACGCATTGCCAAGTTTAGCGTCGATCTTTTTGATCTCGGCCTCGACTTTGCCGGCTTCTTTCTTGAGCCGTTCACGTTCCTGAACGCGATCAATGGCGACCTTTTCCATCTCCAAAAACGCCATCGTCTCGGGAATATCCGGCAACGTCATCGGTGCAATCGGCGCGACGTCAGCCGTAATCGTATCAAGCTGAGCCATACGCACGATCAACGCCTCGTGACGCGTGAACCACGCTTTGGCTTGATCGGTCGTTTTCGTGTGGACCAACGGAATCTTGACGTTCGGCGCAATGTTCATAATCGAACGCGTCGCACGAATGGTGCCGACAGCCTGCATCACCCAGCCCATTTCTTGCCGAGCGGCCTCGTCCACACGCAACGCGGACACATCGGGCCACGCCGCTTGCAACAGCATGCCCTTGTTCGGCGCGAAAACCGACCATAACTCTTCCGTAATATAGGGCATGAAGGGATGAAGCGCATGCAGCATCTGTCCCAAAGCCCACGCCGTGGTGGCACGCACTTCTGCCTTGGCCGCCTCGTCATCGCCCATCAAAATCGGCTTGGTGAATTCAAGGTACCAGTCGCAGAACGTATTCCAGATAAAGTCATACGCCGCCGATGATGACAGATCGAACCGATAAGCATCCAGCGTTTCCGCAATCTTTTCAATCGCGCCCTTGACCTCGCCAACAATCCACTTATTGACCGTTTGCTTGACGGAAGCGGGATCGAACGCATCGTCCCATGCGCAGCCGTTCATTTCACAAAACCGCGCGGCATTCCACAGCTTAGTCGCAAAGTTGCGGTTGCCTTCGATGCGGCCCGTCGCCAAACGGATATCGCGGCCGGGCGTGGACATGTTCGCCAAGGTAAAGCGCAACGCGTCACATCCGAATTCATCGATCACGTCCAAAGGATCGATCACGTTGCCCTTGGTCTTGGACATCTTCTGCCCCTTGGCGTCGCGCACCAAAGCGTGGATGTAAACCGTCTTAAACGGCACATCGCCCATGAAATGGATGCCCAGCATCATCATGCGGGCCACCCAGAAGAAGATAATATCAAAGCCCGTGACCAGCACGTCCGTGGGATAATAACGGTCAAGCTCCGGCGTCTTGTCAGGCCAACCGAGCGTCGAAAACGGCCACAGTCCCGACGAAAACCACGTGTCGAACGTATCCGGATCCCGTGTCAGCGTCACCTTCTTACCATAGTGCTTTTCGGCGGCGGCATGGGCGGCTTCTTCGGTCTCTTCCACAAAAACGTGTCCGTCCTCGCCGTACCATGCCGGAATTTGATGGCCCCACCACAACTGACGGCTGATGCACCACGGCTGAATGTTACGCATCCACGCATAGTAGGTGTTCGTCCACTGTTCCGGCACAAATTTTGTCCGGCCTTCCTCGACCGCCTTGATCGCCGGCTCAGCCAGCTTCTTGGCATCGCAATACCATTGTTCGGACAGCCATGGCTCGATCGGCACGCCCGAACGGTCGCCGTGCGGCACCACGTGGACATGCGGTTCGATTTTATCCAGAAGGCCTTGGGCTTCCATATCGTCGACAATCCTTTTACGCGCCTCGAAACGATCAAGCCCTCTATACTTTTCAGGGACTTCGTCGTTTAACTTCGCGTATTGGTTGAAGATATTGATCATGGGCAGGTTATGCCTTTTTCCGACCTCAAAATCGTTGAAATCGTGCGCAGGCGTAATTTTCACGGCACCTGTTCCTTTTTCGGGGTCCGCATACTCATCGCCCACAATCGGAATGGTGCGTCCGACAAGCGGCAGAACCACGTTTTTGCCGATCAGATGTTTGAGCTTTTCGTTTTCCGGATGCACCGCCACAGCCGTATCACCCAGCATTGTTTCAGGCCGCGTCGTCGCCACGATAATAAATTCATCGCTGTTCTCAATCGGATATTTGAAGTGCCACAGGTTTCCTTTGGTTTCCTTCTGCTCGACCTCCAGATCCGACACGGCCGTTTGCATCTTTGGGTCCCAATTCACAAGGCGGTTGTCCTTGTAAATCAGCCCTTCCCGGTAAAGCGTCACAAATTCATGCGCCACGGCGCGATTCAACCCCTCATCCATCGTAAACCGCTCGCGTGACCAGTCGCACGACGCGCCCAAACGCCGAAGCTGCTGCGTAATCCGCCCGCCCGATTGAGCCTTCCACTCCCAAACTTTTTCGATAAACGCGTCGCGGCCCATGTCGCGGCGGTCGATGCCTTGCTCGGCCAACTGACGCTCGACTACCATCTGCGTCGCGATACCCGCGTGATCCGTTCCCGGCTGCCACAGCGTGTCACGCCCCGTCATGCGATGATAGCGGATCAGAATGTCCTGCAAGGTAAACGTCAGCGCATGCCCCATGTGCAAGCTGCCCGTCACGTTGGGCGGCGGGATCATGATCGTATAGGGCGTGGCATCGGAATTGACGTTGCAGGCAAAGGCACCCGTCTTTTCCCAACGGTCATAAAGTGTTGCTTCGGTTTCGCTGGGGTTATAGTTTTTTTCAAGCGGCATTTTTTCTCACACCTTTAGGCGTTCATTGTCCGGGTATTAAAGACAAAAAGCATGCCGCAATGCAAGAAAAAGGCTTTACCAAACCCCAAAGAGCCTCGTTTTAGAAACGTTCTCGGTATAAGAGGGGTTATTTGAAGTAAACCTTCGTCACTTCATAGCTCTTTCCGCCCTTGGGGGTCGCAACTTCAACCGTATTGCCAACCGTCTTGTTAATCAGGGACCGAGCCAAAGGCGATGAAATCGACAGCAGACCCAGTTTAACGTCGGCTTCGTCCTCGCCCACGATCTGATACGTCGTCTCTTCTTCCGTGTCGTTGTCGATCAACGTCACCGTCGCCCCGAACTTGATCGTGTCCCCGGACATCGACGCGACATCGATGACCTCGGCCCGCCCAATTTTTCCTTCCAACTCTTGGATGCGTCCTTCGACAAAACTTTGCCTCTCGCGGGCGGCGTGATATTCGGCATTTTCCGACAAATCGCCGTGCTCGCGCGCTTCGGCAATCGCTTTGACAATCGCATGCCGTTCGACATTCTTTAATTGCTTTAACTCTTCTTCAAGCCGAGCATAGCCCGCCTTAGTCATTGGCACTTTATCGGTCATGGCAATCCTCTCAAGAAAGACTCGACAAACAGCACAATACAACCCCGTCGCCCCAAAGGACGCCGTGGACCACCGCGCTAGAGGGGGTCAGAGTAAGCCTGAATCGGCAAGACTTCAAGACTGCCTGTTTGCAAAGCGGCAATCGCTTCGATCGCCGCTCTGGCGCCGGGCATGGTCGTATAGTTCGGAATCCCGCGCATCAAGGCCGTCCGGCGCAGGCTGAAGCTGTCGGACAGCATCTGCGCCCCCGACGCCGTCGTATTAATCATCATCTGAATGTCGCCGTTGATAATGGCATCAATGACATGCGGCTTTCCTTCATAAACTTTATTAACGCGCTGCACCGGAACGCCCGCCGTCTTCAACGCCGCCGCCGTGCCTGTTGTGGCGATAATCTTGAACCCGATGTTGATGAGCTGCCACGCCAGCAAAACAGCCGCAGCCTTGTCTCCGTCCTTGACCGAGATGAAACACGTGCCCGTCAAAGGAAGCTTGATCCCCGCGCCCATTTGAGCCTTGGCATAAGCGCGGGCGAAATTTGCATCGATCCCCATCACCTCGCCGGTCGATTTCATTTCCGGGCCCAACACAACGTCCACGCCAGGAAAACGCGCAAAGGGAAACACTGGCGTTTTCACGGACATGTGCGGCATCTTTTCTTTACGCTCGACCCACAAGTTGCGCAATTTGTCCCCGGCCATGACGCGCGCGGCGATCTTGGCCACGGGCATGCCCGTGGCCTTAGCCACAAAGGGCACCGTACGGCTAGCCCGCGCGTTGACTTCAAGGATAAATACTTCGCCTTTCTTGACCGCAAATTGCACGTTCATCAGGCCGACGATGCCGATCGAGCGTGCCAAAAGCTCGCTTTGACGGGACAGCTCTTTTACAATGTCTGGCGGCAACGTATAAGGCGGCAAAGCGCAGGAGCTGTCGCCCGAATGAACGCCCGCTTCCTCAATATGCTCCATGATGCCCGCAACGACGACGTCTTCCCCATCGGCGAGAACATCCACATCGACTTCGATCGCGCCTTCCAAATAATGATCGATCAAAATCGGGCTGCCGCTCGAGATATAAATCGCCTTTTGCACATAACGGCGCAACGCATCCACATCGTGCGTAATCTCCATCGCGCGCCCGCCCAACACATAAGATGGCCGGACGACGATCGGGTACCCGACCCGTTCGGCAACTTGTTCTGCTTCCTCAATCGACCGCGCTAGGCCGTTTGCCGGTTGCTTCAGATCGAGCTTCTTCAACAACACCTGGAAACGCTCGCGATCCTCGGCCAAGTCGATGGAGTCCGGCGTCGTTCCAAGAATGGGGATCCCGGCCGCTTCAAGAGCCCGCGCAAGCTTCAACGGCGTCTGTCCGCCAAGCTGGACGATCACGCCCAAAACCTTTCCGTTCGATTGTTCCTTGCGAACGATTTCGACGACATCCTCGGCCGTCAACGGTTCGAAATACAAACGGTCCGACGTGTCGTAGTCCGTCGAAACGGTTTCCGGGTTGCAATTAATCATGATCGTCTCGAATGTCGTCTTGGCGGGCCCAAGCCCGGCACGAAGCGCCATGACCGCATGGACACAGCAGTAATCGAATTCAATGCCCTGTCCGATCCGGTTCGGGCCGCCGCCTAGAATGATAACCTTGTTCCGGTCGCTTGGCAGGGCGTCGCATTGAGCCTGAGCCCCCATATGGCTTTCGTACGTCGAATAAAGATACGGCGTCTTCGAAGCGAATTCGGCCGCGCAGGTATCGATGCGCTTGTACACCGGCGCCACGCCCAGCGCGCGGCGCGCCGCGGCCACGTCCGCCTCTTTGACTCCGGCCAACTGGGCTAAACGCGCATCGCTGAACCCGAGCCGTTTCAACTTTTGCCAACCCTGGATATCCTTGGGAAGCCCTTCGGTCCGCACCGTTCCTTCGACGCCGATAAGTTTCGCCATCCGTTCGATAAACCACGGATCAATCTTGCTGATCGCCGAAACCTCCTCGACCGTCATGCCGCGCCGCAAGCCTTCAGCTATCACCAAAATTCTGTCCGGCGTGGGCTTGGCCAACGCGGCATGAATGTCTTTTACGTCCGCGTGCGCAAATTGACGCATCTCATTGAAACCGGTCAGGCCGATTTCAAGGCCACGCAAGGCCTTTTGGATTGACTCCTCCCAGTTGCGACCAATCGCCATAACCTCGCCGACCGACTTCATCGCCGTCGTCAACAAGGCTTCTGTGCTTGGAAATTTCTCGAAGGCGAAACGGGGAACCTTGGTCACGACATAGTCGATCGTCGGCTCGAACGACGCCGGGGTCGTACCCGTAATATCATTTTTCAGTTCGTCCAACGTGTAGCCCACCGCAAGACGCGCCGCGACCTTGGCGATCGGAAAGCCCGTTGCCTTGCTGGCCAAGGCCGACGAACGGCTGACGCGCGGGTTCATTTCAATAACCACCATACGGCCATCTTCGGGATTAACCGCAAACTGAACGTTCGAGCCGCCCGTATCCACGCCGATCTCGCGCAACACAGCGATCGAGGCGTTGCGCATCAGCTGATATTCCTTGTCCGTCAACGTCAGTGCCGGCGCGACCGTGATGCTGTCGCCCGTATGAATGCCCATGGGGTCGACGTTTTCAATCGAACAAACGATAATGCCGTTGTCGTTTTTGTCGCGAACGACCTCCATTTCGTATTCTTTCCAACCCAGGACGGACTCCTCGACCAAAACTTCAGTCACGGGGCTGGCCGCAAGGCCGCTGGCCACGATGTCCGCGTATTCGTCCCTATTGTAGGCAACGCCGCCCCCCGTGCCGCCCAACGTAAAACTTGGCCGGATGATCGCCGGAAGACCGACGACGTCCAAAACGTGCTGCGCTTGCTCCATGGTCCGCACAACAGCGCTTTTCGGACAAGACAGGCCGATGCGCTGCATGGCGTCGCGAAAGAGCATGCGGTCTTCGGCTTTTTCGATGGCGGCTTGGTTCGCACCGATAAGCTCGATCCCCAAACGCTCCAACGTTCCGTTCCGCGCAAGTTCCATCGCCGTATTTAACGCCGTCTGTCCGCCCATCGTTGGCAACAGAGCATCAGGCTTTTCCCGCTCCAGAACCTTGGCGACCATGCCCGGCGTAATCGGCTCGATGTACGTCGCGTTTGCAACATCCGGATCCGTCATGATCGTCGCGGGATTCGAATTCACAAGAACGACTCTGTATCCTTCCTCCCGCAGCGCCTTGCAGGCCTGCACGCCGGAATAATCGAACTCGCACGCCTGACCAATCACGATAGGCCCGGCGCCGATCACACAAACGCTTTTTATATCGGTACGCTTGGGCATCAGGCACACCTCCGCGCGCTCTTATGCGCGTCAATCATGTCCATAAACCTCTTGAACAAATAATGGCTGTCATGCGGACCCGGAGACGCCTCGGGATGGTATTGAACCGAAAAGGCAAGGCCGTTTTTCAACCGAAGGCCTTCGTTCGTTCCATCAAAAAGGCTCTGATGCGTCACCTCAGCGGTGTCCGGCAACGTTTCAGGCAAAACTTGAAAGCCGTGATTTTGGCTCGTAATTTCAACGCGTCCTGTCTCCAAATCCTTAACCGGATGATTGGCCCCTCGATGACCCCGCGGCATTTTGGCCGTTTGAGCCCCCAACGCCAACGCCAACATCTGGTGTCCAAGGCAAATTCCAAACAACGGCATACCCTCAGCCAAAAATTTCTTGATCACCGGAACGGCATAAACGCCCGTCGCTGCAGGATCGCCGGGACCATTCGACAAAAAGATGCCGTCCGGATTCAAGGCCATAATATCGTCAAAAGAGGTCTGCGCAGGAACAACCGTGACGCGGCATTCCGCTTCGACAAGGCAGCGCAAAATGTTCCTCTTGGCCCCATAATCAATGGCCACGACATGACGCTTGGCCTGTCCTATGCGCCCGTACGTCGCGTGGCCTTGGGGATACCACTTCCAAGCGCCTTCGTGCCATTCATAAGGTTCCGAGCATGTCACCTCAGCCGCGAGATCCATGCCCTCCAACCCCGGCCAAGCCCGCGCCCGATCCTTCAGGGCCTCCAAATCGAAAAGTCCTTGTCTGTTATGAGCGACGACGGCATTCGGCGCGCCATTGTCCCTGATCCGTATGGTCAACGCCCGCGTGTCCACGCCGCTTAAACCGACAAGATTGGTCCGTTCCAGCCAATCCTCCAGATGACCGGCCGCACGCCAGTTCGAAGGCATGGTAATCGCTTCGCGCAACACAATCCCTCGCACGGAAGGCTTCTGCGTCTCAATGTCCTGCATATTAATGCCGACATTGCCGATATGAGGGAAGGTAAAGGTGATAATTTGCCCGGCATAGCTGGGATCCGTGGTAATTTCCTGATAGCCGGTCATCGACGTATTGAAACAAAGCTCACCGACGGCCATGCCTTCGGCACCGATTCCGTATCCCCAAAAAACCGAGCCATCGGAAAGAACGAGAACGCCTGTTGCTCCATCCGGCTTTACCGATTCCGAAGAACGTTCTTCGTGCCGATCGATCGCCTTTGCGCACACCGAGGCACACCCCTGTGAAAAAGGATTCGTCATGGTCCTCAACTTGTTAGGAAACCGCAGCCCAAACGGGGGGACACTATGCCGATTCCAAAGGCGAATCGCAACTGAAAAGCACCTTTTTTATACGTTGTTTTTATTCTTTTTTCACTTTAAGAAAATGGGGCATTTCTTTGAAAAAGAAGAAATATCTTTTCTTCGATTTTAAGAACAAAGCATGGTATGTTTGTTATTTGTTGCTTCAGAAGCCACAAACTCGGATAAATTTTTCAACGACGCCTTTTTCCCTGATTGCGGTTCGTCGAAAATCAAGATTTTGGTTCACCCGGCCCCCGTTGCCCTCAAAAGAAATTCGGTGTCGTTTCGTTTTTTCGTGGCCGTTTCATGTCGCTTAAAAAATTCAGTCTTCTTCTTCGAGAAATTCTCTTTCAAGGCTTCTTCCGTGTTGATCGCTTCCACATCCAACACGAGCGCTTTGACGGCACGTTGAGCCCTGTTTACACGCGGGAGCTTTTCTACCGAAGCGCCAACACGGTCGGCGTCCTTCTCTTCGACCCCCAGCACGACAAGGTCGTTCTGGTCGAGCAGTTCCGTATCGCGCCTGCCGCCGCCGGCGCGCATCCTTGGCTTAAAGAAATCGTTCAAGGCATCGCGGCGTCAAATGAAACGCTCGAACAGGCTGCCCATCGGCAGGCCTTAAAAGAAACGGGCTGCCGCGTTCAGGTGCTTTTGCCTATCGCCAACTATTTTCCCTGTCCGGGAGGAACCTCCGAATACGTCCACCTCTTTGTCGGACGCATAACAGCGCCCTCTGCAGAAGCCTTAGCCCAAGCAAACAACGAAAATGGAGACATCCAAGTCCATGTACTGGATGCCGCACACGCTATAAGCCTTCTTTACGCCGACGAAATCCACGACGCACAAACCCTTCTCGCCCTTCAATGGTTTACCACACACCACACCGATCTGCGCAGCCGATGGCTGGTCAGCGATGTTGGAACCCCCATCATCTAACCAGCCCTAAAGCCTAAAAAAGGTCCGCCCCTATTCGAGGTGCTGTCCGAAAACTTCGACATCCGAGGCACGGCGACGCGGCGACGTGTGCGATGGAACAAAATACGTCTCAAGCTTACGCAGACGACGCTTTTCTTCCTCTGTAAATCTACCATGCGCATTGATAACCGTGTGAATGGCCGACAACGACTCTTGAACCGCGGCGTCTGTCACACTGTCGAGAAGCTTCGAAAGGGATTCCATCGCGTTTGTTTCGTCCAAGATAAGAATCTCGTGCTGCAGACGCAAAAGCCTCTTGAACTCAAACCGCGACATTTTCGGCAAGACCGTGCTGGCCGAACAAAGCTGCTCAAGCATTTTGAATTCACGCTCATCAAAGCCGCCACCACCGCGCACAACGTACAGAATCGCTCGCGCCAAGGCTTCCGGCAAGCCGCCTTTATCGGCCAGATTCATCAATTTCTGCATGCGACGGCGAATGCCGCGTTCACGATCGACGTCACGCCCGGCTGAACGCGAGTAAACGTCGGAACGACGTAACCCAAGCGCCGACTGCAAGAAACGAGCCCCGTAGAGCTCAAAGAAAGCATACTCCGTAAAAGTCTCTTTCACCATTTTATATGAATCCCAAGCCGAAACGATGTTGCTCGAGATCACCTCCTGCAATCGCCAAAAACCGTTGTCCGGCTCGACCGGCCGCCTGTTCGCTCTCACGATTTCAGCAAACTTCTGAACACCGGCCATAAAGGGATTTTGATCCGAGAACATGCCGAAACGCACACGGATCGGATGCATCTGACGCAAGAGCTCGGCGCTTTGCTCCGTCACAGCCGCACGGACCCACGGCGAAACATAGCTATCGTAAAGGGCTAACATGTTTTCGGAAACGCGCTTTGCCGTCAGAAAACACCGGTCGTCCTCGACGTTATTATGGCCAATCTTTCGAATATCGTCCAAAGTCCGATTTTCGAATTTCAAAATATACTTGCCCCCCGCCAACTCGGCGTGCTGCGTCTCCTCCGTTTTCTCGACAAAAACGGCCTCGTACAATCCGGGAGGTAATGTTTCAATGAGATCGATGTTTTGAATAAACTTGCTGTGCTCTTTCGTCGCCACGGAGCCGGACACAAAAATTCCAAGATGTCCGATCTTTTGGTGCATGCAATAAACAATCGTCTGCCCGGCCGCAATAATTTCGTCGTCCGTGCGATAGATATCGGTGATCCAATCCAAAGCCTGCTGAGGCGGCGTAATATCGTCGCCCTGCGAACAAAACACCAAAATCGGCGCTTTGATGTTCCGGATATCGATGCGCAACCCTTCGGACGTCCGAAGCCTTGCTGCGCTAAGCCGATTGCCGATGAACAGCGCGTTGACGATAAAATTGATTTCCTCGCGATTGAGATTGACCGGGCTTCCCCACCACCGTTCGAAGTCGAGGAATCGGGGTGCCTCCGTATCGACCTTGGCATAGAGATTATGCGACTTTTGCCAAAAGGTGTTCGCCGGATTCATGTTCTCGAAATTCGTGACCAACGCCGCGCCGTCAAATTTTCCGTTTCCGATATCGCTCATGAACGCCGTCAGCCAAGCCCCGCCGACGAGACCCCCGGAATAACGCAAGGGATACTTGCCTCGAACGCCGCCCCAATACGACAACGGCGCACCAGCCAGAATCATGACGCCGACAAGTTCCGGATAAATCGCCCCGGTCATGGCAATCTGCCATCCGGCCTGACAATTTCCGATCAAACAAGGCTTCTCGGCATCCGGATGAAGCTCAATCACCCGCGCGATGAAAATCGCTTCGGCCTCGCAGACATGCTCAACGGTCTGGCCGGGCATGGGATCGGGCAAAAATCCAACGAAATAACAAGGATGTCCTTCTTGGATGGCATTGCCGATCTCGCTGTCCGGCTTCATCCCTCCGATCCCCGGTCCGTGTCCCGCGCGGGGATCGAACACGATAAAGGGACGTTTTTTGGGATCCGGTTGCGTTCCGTCCAAGGCCAGAATGCGCACCAGATGGTAATTTACAGGATGAACAAACTTCCGACCGTCCAGCAACATTTCGTACTTAAAGTGAAGAACCGTCGGCGTTTCGGCATTCTGGTGTTCGAAATGAATGTTGCCTCTTTGGCGCATCACATCAGCAAACAGAATGCTTCTCTGAACAAAATCAATCCAGTACTCAACGGCTTTTTGCCCCAAGGCAACAGGATCCATGGCATAAGGGCTTCCCGTTGTCGTCACCTCTTTTTTTGAAGGGGAAAGGTTTTTTTGACACACACTCGGCTCAGACATCGCATACTCCCGTTCACAAAAAAGACGAGGACCTCGTGATCGGAAGAATCATGGGGGCGCCTCTCTGAAATCAAAAATTAAGGTTAATTGCTTAAGATCGTATTAACCATAGAGATGCGTTCCCTTCTCGCCAAATGCGTTTTTAGAGCGGGGAAATGATGATAAGGCCGTAATTTCTCCACAAAAACCGTCGAAAACATCCTTCATTTGTGTTCTGGCCGCCTAGGGATCGACACATCGGCCTATTGGACAACGTTTGTATCTCGGTCTGTTGAACGGTCGAATCCTTAAGAGACTTCTGGGTGAAGCCAAATCGCGTGGCCCTCAACGAAAAATCCTGCCGCCACGTGTTGGTATCAACGGGCGTATAGCCAAGCAGCAAACACCCTTCGTCCGTACAAATGGGCTCCGGGCAGGTTTCCTTGCCGACCCCGACTTCACCAAGGTCGATCAAATAATTAGGGGGTAATTTGCGCTCTAAGGCCCTACTTGAAAGCCAAGAATAAGCCTGCACATCGGCAAGCGGATCGGAACGGTCGCCGCATTGTAAAATTTTGTCGCGGATATCTTCCAAAATGAAGCGGGGCAACGCGTCCATTTTCACCAACTTAATGGTAACGTTTTGTGAGGCTTCCATCCGATCCGTCTGTGCATAGGTCAAACGAAGTTCGGGCGACAATCGAACCAAGTCCTCCGCCACAGCCACGCCGCTACCCCAGGCCCCCATTCCCAAAACAACGCCCATGCAGATCCTGCACAGAAAAGACCTTTTCATGGGCGTTCTCCTTGAGAAGAAATCGTCGGCTCCGGCAGGTTCTTATAACCAAGAAGAAGTGCCGGACATTCGACGATTTGAAAACAGCCCGGATCGTCCACATCGTTATAAAGGTTGGGGTCGACTCCTTTCGGCATAAACTCCATTGAAGCGTTCGCGCATTCGCCGCACGCTCGATACGCCGACGAGGAATCTTGACAGAACCTTTCCCGTGCAATCCTCGTCACAGGACCGCAAAGCCCCTGAGGACCCGCTTCGCTGCACAGCGGCCACTGAGGACACAACGCCGCCCCCGCATTCGACCAATGCGTATAGCGCCTCTTTCCCGGCGATACGGAAATCCCCTTTGGGGGAAAATTCAAAAACATGCTCAAAATAACATCCGAACCCGTCGGGAGGAAAAAAGGCGCTCCCGAATGATTGTCGATATGAAAGGATGCACCGCGGCGTTCCGTTTTCGATCCGTCCGTCTGTGTATGAATGAACCGATCGATTTGTATATCCATCGCCTGTCCGTCCGGAAGGTCATATCCTTGCCCCTTCTTCGTCATAACCCCACGGCCTCGATAGCCCTGATCCACAAAAGAGGTGTACGTAAATCTCGATCCGTCATCTTCGGGGTGCGACTCTTCCGCCACATAAAGATCGACGAAAGTCCCTCCTTCCGGCGACGGCTTATATTGATAGTATTTAACGCATTGATTTCCGTTAAAGTGGAGTTCCTCCAAAACACAAGCCGAACTGTTCCGCATCACCGCTAAAACCGGATTGTCATTCAACTCGCGATAAATCGGCGGCGAAACGGCTCTTGAAGAGGAACCGTAATCCACGATTTTCCATTCAAGAGCTGGGGCGCGATAGCGAAGGGCCTCGTTTCGAATGTCGGGCGTCGGCCCGATTTGCTCTCCGCCTTTGTAAACGAACAAAAGGCAGCCTTCGTCGTCTCGGCAAAAAGTCGCCCCTTTTTTCGAGTAGCGTTGGAAATATGCCGACGCATCGACAATCAGATCCTCGATTTTGTCTCCGTCAAAATCGAGCGCATAAACCTTTATAAGAGCAAGGGCATCAGGATTCAGGATTGAACCGTCCGATTCCAAAGCCTTTTTAAGATCGCGCTTAGGGGGAAATTTTTTGGCAGAGATCAGGGGATCGTCTTCTCCATTGAAATCGAACGAACCCCACGCGTTAAGCCAATCGACAGACCGCCCGATGCTGTCGGACGCAACAGCTTCCGATCCCTTTAGAAACGAAGCAAAAAAAAGAGCAAAACAAAGGGCACAAACGCGAGCCGTTAACGCGACGTTTTGGCTTCCTAGCATCCACGCCTCCAACGAATATCCTCATGGAACCAGCCACTATTCCACAAACTTTACGTTGAGAAAAGAGACGGGCTCAGGCCGCCGCTTGAAGCTTGGCTTCAAGAACGGCCCATTGTTTCTGAAGAAGTTCGCGATCAGAGTCCGAAATGGCCGTATCGATCTTCGCATAAAGATCTTTCGACTCGGCCTTCAACGCCGCGCGATCAAGTTTAGAGACGGGTATGGCCTCTCCCGCCAAAACGGTAAACCGCGTCTGCGTTACCTCGGCAAAACCACCCGCCACAAACAAAGATTCGGTCACATCCACTTCGTTGTCGGCATAAATGCGGATGACACCCGGTTTCAGCTCGGTAATGATCGGCGCATGCCCCGCCATGACACTGTACTCGCCCATGCTGCCGGGCACCGACACCATCTTCACAGGCTTGCTGACCTGCAAAGCCTCGGGCGATACGAGCTCAAAATTGAACGTTTCCGCCATTACGCCGCTTCTTTCATAAGTTTCTGACCCTTGGCCACCGCTTCTTCGATCGTGCCGACCATGTAGAAGGATGCTTCGGGAAGATGATCGTATTCGCCGTCCACGATGCCCTTGAAGCCACGGATCGTATCCTCGAGCTTCACGAACACACCCGGGCTTCCGGTAAAGACTTCGGCAACATGGAAGGGCTGGGACAGGAAGCGTTGGATCTTACGAGCACGAGACACCGTAAGTTTGTCGGCTTCCGAGAGCTCGTCCATACCCAAGATGGCGATGATGTCTTGCAACGATTTATAGGTTTGCAGAACCTTCTGAACCTGACGCGCCACATCGTAGTGATCTTGGCCCACAACGCGCGGATCAAGAATACGGCTGGTCGAGTCCAAAGGATCGACGGCCGGGTAAATGCCCAATTCGGCGATCTGACGCGACAGAACCGTGGTGGCATCCAAGTGAGCAAACGACGTCGCCGGAGCCGGATCGGTCAAATCGTCGGCAGGAACGTAAATAGCCTGCACCGAAGTGATCGAACCCTTGTTGGTCGTCGTAATACGTTCTTGCAAGGTGCCCATGTCGGTCGCCAGCGTCGGCTGATAACCCACGGCCGAAGGAATACGACCCAAAAGCGCGGACACTTCCGAACCGGCCTGCGTGAAGCGGAAAATGTTGTCCACGAAGAACAGCACGTCTTGGCCTTCTTCGTCGCGGAAGTATTCCGCCACCGTCAAGCCCGACAAAGCCACGCGAGAACGTGCGCCCGGAGGTTCGTTCATCTGGCCATAGACCAAGGCGGCCTTTGATCCGGGTCCTTCGGCCTTGATGACACCGGATTCGATCATTTCATGATACAAATCGTTGCCTTCGCGGGTACGCTCGCCCACACCGGCAAACACCGAATAACCGCCATGCGCCTTGGCGATGTTGTTGATCAGCTCCATAATCAGAACCGTCTTGCCCACGCCGGCGCCGCCGAACAGGCCCGTTTTACCGCCGCGCGAGTAGGGCGCCAAAAGATCAACGACCTTAATACCCGTCACCAAAATCTGCGTGTCCGTCGATTGATCAATAAACGCAGGGGCCTCGCGGTGAATAGGAAAACGCTTCTTCGTTTCGACAGGACCGCGCTCGTCCACAGGCTCGCCCACCACGTTCAAAATACGTCCCAAAGTCTCCGGCCCGACGGGCATCATGATCGGGCTGCCCGTGTCCTCGACCGGCGCCCCGCGGACCAACCCGTCCGTCGTATCCATGGCCACCGTGCGAACGGTGTTTTCGCCCAAATGCTGTGCGACTTCCAAGACAAGCTTCTTGCCGTCGTTTTCCGTCGTCAACGCATTCAAAATGGCCGGCAATTGTCCTTCGAACTTGACGTCCACAACAGCACCGGTGATTTGCGTAATGTAGCCTTTTACGTTGGATGACATTCTCTTTCCCTCTTTTATATGGCTTCAGCGCCGGAAATGATCTCAATCAGCTCGTTCGTGATGTACGCCTGACGGCTACGGTTGTAGTTAAGCGTCAGTTTATCAATCATGTCGCCCGCATTCCTCGTGGCATTGTCCATCGCCGTCATGCGCGCGCCCTGTTCGCCCGCCGCACTTTCAAGCAATACGCCGTACATCGATACGGCTAAGGCCCGAGGCAACAGCGACTCTAAAATCACTTTTTCGTTGGGTTCAAACTCGACCCCGACGACCGGCTCTAACCGACCGTCGCCCGAATCCGTCTCGATCGCAAAGGGGATAAGCTGCTTGACCGTGACAACCTGCGAGATCACCGAGTTGAACCGATTGTACACGACCTGACACACATCAATCGCCCCTGCATCGAATAATGCCATGACTTTGGCGTTGATTATATTGGCATCCTCGAACGACAACCGCTTACGGCCCATATCTTCGACCGTGTGAATAATCTTCTTCCCGTGCTCCTGCCGCAAAAGGTCGCGGCCTTTGCGTCCGATGCACAGGATTTGAACATGGCGACCGTCCATTTCAAGTTGGCGAATCACGCGCCGCGATTCGCGCACCACCGAGCTGTTGAAAGCCCCGCACAAACCGCGATCCGAGGTTACGACGATCAGCAACACATTATCTTGCTTACCTGTCCCGGCAAGAAGTTTAGGCACAGAACCCAAATCCTTAGGCAGGCTCATGGCTAAAGACGAAAGAACACGCGCCATACGCTCGGCATAGGGACGCGCGGATTCCGCATTCTCCTGAGCGCGTCGCAGCTTGCTCCCGGCCACCATTTTCATGGCCGAAGTAATCTTGCGTGTCGACTTAACGCTGGAGATACGGTTTTTGAGATCTTTAAGACTTGGCATGGCGGCTTTTTTGGCGGATATCGCCTCAACGGTCAAGAGAAAAGAAGAAGCATCGACTCCCGAGTTCCTGTCCTGCGAAAAAGGGTTTAACCTCTTGCGGAAAGAATGTCTATACTCCTTAGAAGAGTTCTCCTTGAATATAATCCATGACCGAAACGACGTTCCCTTTTTCTGCTGCATTGCAACGCGCCGCACGGGAGGCAAGGTTATGGCTTGGCGCGACAGCGCCGAATCCCCCCGTCGGCGCGGTCGCGCTCGACGAGCAGGGAATGCTGCTCGCCGCCGCCGCTCATCAACAAGCCGGAGAACCTCACGCCGAAGCCGCTCTGTTAATATTTTGCCGCGAGCAGGGCTTGCTGAACCGCGTTCATACCGTGGCCGTCACGCTGGAGCCGTGCAATCACACGGGGCGAACGCCGCCCTGTTCCGAAGCGCTGATTGCGGCGGGCATCAAACGCGTCGTCGTCGGAACGGACGATCCGAATCCGCATGTCTCCGGGGGCGGATGCGCCCGTTTGAGTCAAGCCGGCATCGAGGTTATCCACAGCCCCGATCCTGAACCCTATCGTCAACTTATCCACAGCTTTGCCTTTTACACCCAAACCGGGAAACCGTTCGTCACCGTGAAACGTGCCTTCAACAAACACGGTTCCATGATTCCGCCCAAGGGACAAAAAACCTTCACGAACGAGAAATCCCTGATTCTCGCCCATCGTGTCAGAAAAAAAGCCGACGCCATCGTTACGGGAAGCGGCACGATTCTTAGCGACACGCCCCTGTTCACGGTCCGTTATGTTTCCGATCACCCTGACAAGCGACGTTTTTTGGCGATTTTGGATCGACGCGGCCGCGTTCCCGACTTTTATAAAGAAGAATCCTGTAAACGACGGCTCAAATCCCTCATTTTTCAAGATCTGGATGATTGCTTTGCCACGCTTGCCGACTTAAAAATCCAAGACGTTCTTGTCGAAGCCGGGCCGACGCTTTCGGATGCTATCCTTGCCTCCAATCACTGGACGATGTGTATCGACATTCACACCGACCCGCCGGAAGACCGCGTGAACGTCACCTTCAACCCAAACGCCTCCCTGCCCTTCGATCCACAAAAGGTCGAGTTGGAAAATATGCTGCCGCTTTAGAGGATTGGACGCTTTAGAGGATTGGAACAAGGGTCTCAACCGTATCCGGGCAAAAACCCTCTATTCTTGTCTGACAGAGAAGACGTCGGACGCGTTACCCCCCCCAACTCCTCGTCCTCGTCAACAAAAGAAAAACCGAAGTTAATCGGTGCGGGCGCGTCAAAAGGCCTTTCTTTGTGCGCCAACTCCTTGGCGAACAAGGCCTTCGTTTTTTCAATATGACGGTCGATCCATTTCAGAAAGGGTTCTTTCCCATACAGCTCTGCGCAGTCAAAAAGCCACGGCGCGTTCTCATCCCGTCTCTTTGTCGACACGATTTCTTTTCGCAAGGTCTCGAATTGTTTCTGAAGTTGCGGCAGAAATTCCTTTTCGCATAAAAAGGCATAAGGAATTTTTTCCGCCTTGATAAGATCCATATTCAGGACCTTCTTCAAGGCGATGAACGATCCGCAAAAGAGAAGATCGAAGAAGCGCTGTTGATAAATATCAGCGCTGTAAATGATCCGCAAAGGATAGGCCTTTCTTCTGTCGGGCCCATCCTCTTGGAAAAAACCTTTTGTCAAGGTTCCGAGATATTTTTCATAAAAAATCAAGGGAATTTTTCTATGCAACAAAGCAAGAGCTTTATCAGAATAGTTTCTCTTGCCTTCTTCCGTATATTCCATCGTTCCTGAACCAAACTCGAAAATAATAAAAATCGGATCAAACATCTCCAACAGGGCTTCTGAAGTTTGATCTAATGATTTTTCATCTTTCTCTTCTTCAAACATGGAAGCCATAATCAATCCCCCTTATACCGCTCGAATGCGCCGCCCGTCGCTAACAGAAATAGCTCAAAGAAGTATTGAATCGTGACGTTGCCGCCGGATGACGCGCCGTTCGAACGCGCTTGAACGTTTTCGTTTCACGGTCAAAAAAAGGAACGTCTTCGACATGAAGCGTGGCCAGATCCTTATCGCGAAGAACCTCGGAATCATCGCTTCTTATAAGAAAGGTCAAGCTTTCTTTGCCAATATTAAGGGCGTGAGCGCTCATCATAGCATCCAGAACGGACAGAGCCGTTCTGGCATTCCCAAAGGCCTCCCCCATAGCCTCTTTGGCTTCAAGAAGCCGATCAAGCGCCACGTCATAAGCCTCGGGATCGATCGTCAATCCCCGCGCGGAAGCGGCACGGGTCAAAATCTCCCGGAGCTCGTCCTCCTTATAATCCGGGAAATAAAACCGCCCTGGAAAACGCCCGGCAAGACCTGGGTTCATCTCAAGGAGAAACTCCATTCTGGAAGGATAGCCTGTAAGAATGACCACCGTGTTTTTGTTCTCAGTTATAAGATTATTCAACGTATCAATCGCACTTTGTTGATAGGACGTACCGCCTTGACTGCTTTGGGCCCACGAGTCAGCTTCATCAATGATAATGACGCCGCCCTCGGCCTCGGCAAACAGTCCGTTCAGACGATCTTCGGTATGGCCAACGTAAGCGCCAATCAGTTCCGATGCGCTGCAAAAGATAATTTTGTCGTCCTCCAAAAGGCCGTGGGCCGCAAACAACTCCCCAAGACACTTCGCCACAGTCGTTTTGCCGACACCGGGGGAACCGAAGAAAACCATATTTTTGAAATCGCCCTCGGGAAATTCTGTCGCATCGGTCCCGTCTTTTTTCAGCGCATAGCTTTTCCGCAAGAACATAGAATAAAGCTGATTTCCGACGCATTCTTCAACATGCTCTTTGATGTCATCGAGACCGACAAGGGCATCCAGCTTTTTTTGCGCCTCTTCCAATGTGCCGGTATAGCGATAGGCGTCGAACGAACTATCTTCATAGCCTCCGTTTTCCTCTCTAGAATCTTCTTCTATAAAGGAATCAAGCGTTTTCGTGTGGAGATCGATCCAGTCCAAAAGAGGTTTTTCCCCGAACATCTCGACACAGTCCCGAATCCACGGGGCGGCCTTGCCTTGCGTTTCCTTTGAATTGAAACCAGAGATTTCCTTGGCCAAGGCTTGAAAGTCTTTCTTGATCACAAGGGCTTCGTCACAAGACGCCACAAAAGTGTAAGGCGTTGTCTTGTCCCGGACAAGATGCCTGTCGTCTTCCAAAACCTGCAAAGACGCACATATGAAAAGATTGAAAATTTGAGAATCGGCAAAAACGGTCCTGTAGACCATTTGCAAAGGAAAGGCCCTTTTCTTGCCGACTTCAAGCGGTCTTGAAAAATCTTTTTTATTGTTGGCGTAAAGATGCTCAAGGACAACCCGTTTCTCTACAGGCCCTAACTGACGAAGAGACTCCCCCGCATCCTGAACCGTCTGAGAAAATAAGCTTTGCCCACTTTTCTTCCGTCTCTCTCTCATAAATTTATAAGCTCTGTAAAGTTCCAGCACTGAAATCTCCCGCCAAAAAAACAACGAATCTAAAAGATAACGGGATGATAAGGCCCCTCATAACATCTTGAAAAGCAAAAAAGATTATTAACCAAACCTCTGCGCCCGCTGCCCCATCAGCGCCGCGCCCCGCATACCGGCCAAAGCGCCGAAAGAGGACGGAACGAAACGGGTCTTTGGTTTTTTGCAGATAGAGTAAAGCCCCCACCGTTCAGGAACCGCCTCATAAAGCCCCGGCAAGGCGTTCAACCCACCGCTGACCGTAATCACATCAGGATCAAAGGTGTGCAGAACAAGGGTCATCGCCTTGGCGACGATCGTATAATATCGGTCCAATACCCTCAATGCATCGGGATCGCCTTGGCGCGCCAGCGTCGCGATCGTTTTTGCGTCCGCTTCCTTTTTCGTCAGAAACGCGTAAAGGCGGGCCAAAGAACCTCCCGAAATATGCTGTTCGATGCAGCCCGTTTGGCCGCATCCCGAACAATAAACCATCGGGCCGTCCGCGTCGTCGCAATAAGGCAAAGGCAAATGACCGACCTCGGCCGCCAAACCATGGAGGCCCGTCCACAATCTCCCGTCGAGAACGAACCCTCCGCCGACGCCCGTTCCAAGAATGAGGCCGAAGACGGAACGGAATCCCCTGCCCGCCCCTTCAAGGGCCTCGGCCAGCGCGGCGCAGTTGGCATCGTTCGTAAGAGGAACGGACCGCTTAAAAAGCGCCGCAAAATCCTTGGAAAGATTCTTGCCCGCCAGATACGGAATGTTCGAGCATGTGGTCTCGTCAACGTACGGCGCGCATACGCCAAGCGTAGCCCCAGAGCCCTTGTCTTCCAAGGCGTGAACCACGGAGGCGCAGACATCCAAAAAAGCTTCGTAGCTCGACGGCGTCGGTCGCCACTCGCGAGTCAACTCGCTCCCGGCGTCGTCATACAATGCCCCCGCAATTTTCGTTCCGCCGATATCAAGGCCTATGGCACACGTCATATCTGTTTCCTCAAACGCTTGAGAACATAAAGGCGCAACGCCCGCGACAAATTGCATGTACGTTGCGCATCAATTTCTGTCACCAAGTCCTTCAACGAAACATGATCCTCCGCCGCAAGATCTTTTAACGCGTCCCAAAACTCCGGCTCCAACGAAACGCTGGTGTTGTGGTGCGCTATGCGGATCGATCGCTTCATGGGAAATACCGCTGCCGAGGGTTAACGTCTTCTGATTCTTTACTTCTTCTTCTGTTTACCACAATCGCTATGGATTTTAGCAAGTCCATGTTTTATAGTGCGTCCTGTTGGTTTTATGGGGGCATGGCTCCTTTTTTTCGGCGCCGAATAATGCTCCTTTTGAGCATAATTTTCGGTGGCTTCTGGAGAGCTTACGGAATTGATGGTTTCTTCCACTCTTGACGATGCGTTACGCAGAAACGCCGCGCTTTATGAACACCTCAAGCCCGTTATTTCCGAAAACGAGTGGGCGACCATGGTTGAGGACATTGACGCTATCGTGCGTCTTAAAAAAGAGCGTAACGCCGTCATCTTGGCTCACAACTATATGCGTCCCGAAATCTTTCACGGCGTCGCCGACGTTCGGGGGGACTCGCTGGCCCTTGCGCGCAAGGCGACCGCGATCCAAGCCGATGTCGTCGTCATGGCCGGCGTTCATTTCATGGCCGAGACGGTGAAGCTTCTGAATCCCTCGCGCACCGTTCTTATCCCCGACCCTTTGGCTGGATGTTCGCTGGCCGATTCCATAACGCCTGAAGATGTGCACGCCTTGCGCGCCCAATATCCGGGCGTGCCCGTCGTGACGTATGTCAACACCTCCGCCGCCGTCAAAGCCGTCTCGGATCTATGCTGCACGTCCGGTAACGCCAAAAAAATCGTGGAGTCGTTGAACGTGCCGCGAGTCATCATGATCCCCGACGAATATCTGGCTCAAAACACAGCGCGGCAAACGAAGGTCGAGATTGTGACATGGAAAGGCCATTGCGAAGTCCATGAACGCTTCACGCCCGACGACATTCGCCTTTTCCGCGAACAGACGCCCGGCGTAACGATTCTGGCGCATCCGGAATGTCCTCCAAGCGTCGTCGAGGGGGCGGATTATACCGGCTCGACGGCCGACATGATGCGCTGGATCAACGAGAAAAAACCGGAAAAGGCCGTTCTGCTGACCGAAGGGTCGATGAGCGACAACGTCTCTATCCAAGCGCCTCAAACGACGTTCATCCGCCCGTGCGAACTTTGCCCGCACATGAAACGGATCACGCTGGCCGGCATCAGGAAGTCGCTTGAGACGATGGAAACAAAAGTCGATGTTCCTGAAGCCCTTGCCGAACCGGCTCGACGGGCAGTCGAACGCATGATCGCGGTGTCCTGATGAAACCGGTTATTCTCGGCGCAGGCCTCGCGGGCCTCTCGACGGCGTTGGCTCTTGCTCCAAGGCCTGTAACGCTCGTGTCCCCGTGCGCGCTCGGCGACGGATGCAGTAGCGATCTGGCTCAGGGCGGCCTTGCCGCCGCCGTCGGCGAGGACGACACCTGCGCTGCCCATGCGCGCGACACGCTTCTTGCCGGGGACGGCTTGAGCGATGAATCCATCGTCGATCAAACCGTCAGCGACGCGCCCCATATTGTCGATTATCTCGAACGTTTGGGCGTCGTCTTCGACCATGACGCGCACGGAAGCCTGAGCCTTGGCCGCGAGGCCGCTCACAGTCGACGCCGCATCGTGCGGGCCAAAGATACGACCGGGCATATCGTGACCCAAGCGCTGATCCGCGCCGTACGGGCCACGCCGTCGATCGACGTTTGGGAACAGGCGCGCGCAATACGCATCGTTGCCGACGAGGGCCGTGTTCAAGGCGTTTTCCTTAGAAAATCGAGCGAAACCATCTGGCGGCAAACGTCGGCTCTCGTTCTGGCGACGGGCGGCGCCGCCGCGCTTTGGCAAGAGACCACGGTTCCTCATGAAAACTGGGGAAGCGGCTTGGCCTTGGCCCTGCGCGCCGGAGCGACGCTGGAAAATCTGGAGTTTCTTCAATTCCATCCCACCGCCATTGACGTGGGGCTTGATCCCATGCCTCTGGCCAGCGAAGCCTTACGCGGCGAAGGTGTGCCTCTTGTCGATGAAACGGGGCAACCTTTTACCGACAGTCTTCAACGCCGCGATATCGTGGCCCGGGCCATATGGAACCATATTCAGGAAGGCCATCGCGTTTATCTCGATGCGCGCGAGGTTTTGGGCGCGTCCTTTGCCTCCCATTTTCCGACGATCGATGCCTCCTGCCGCGCAGCGGGCATCGATCCGGTCACAAGCCCCATCCCTGTCCGTCCGGCGGCGCACTATCACATGGGCGGAGTCATGACGGACGAACACGGACGTACGAGCGTCGAGGGCCTTTGGGCTTGCGGCGAAGTCGCCTGTACGGGTCTTCACGGCGCCAACCGTCTTGCCAGCAATTCGCTGCTCGAAGCGGCCAGCTTCGGGCAAAAAGTCGCCAACGATATTTTAGGACACGACGTGATTTCCGCGCCACCCCCATCCTGGGACGAGCCTTTCAAGCCCGACGATACCGCCCAAGACAGCCTTATCCGAAAAGCCATGAGCCGGTATGTCGGCGTTGTCCGGGATCATGACGGCCTGCAACAAGCCATGGACTTTCTGTCGCCTCTGGCGCAACAATCCGACAAGGCTCTGGTGGGCCTCATGATCGCCGCATGCGCTCAGGCCCGCCGGGAAAGCCGGGGCGCTCATTTCCGGAGCGATTTTCCCAAAACGGCGCCGAAGGGTTGTCCTTCCCATTTTGCCTTGTCCGATCTGGAGGCTCTTCTATGACCCCTCTTCCTGATATCCTGCTTCGACCCATCGTAGAAACCGCCCTGCGCGAAGACCTTGGCCGCGCCGGCGATCTTACAACCGATTTTATCGTTCCGTCCGACGCCGTCCTTCGCGCCGCCATGAACGCGCGGCAACAGGGCATCGTGGCGGGCATGGATCTGGCGCGTTTAGCCTTTACCCTTTTCGACCCGTCGGTTTCCTTTAGCGCGCTTAAGCAAGACGGCGAGGCCGTACATCCGGGCGATTGCCTTGTCCGCGTCGAAGGACCGGCGCGAAGCCTTCTGTCCTCCGAACGAACGGCGTTGAACCTTCTTTCGCATTTAAGCGGTATCGCCTCGGAAACCAACAAGCTCGTCAACGCCGTGTCGGACTTCAAAGCTCATATTTGCGACACGCGCAAAACAACCCCCGGCCTTCGTCTGGCTGAAAAGTATGCCGTTCGCGCCGGAGGCGGTCTGAACCACCGTTTCGGCCTCGACGATGCCGTGTTGATCAAAGACAACCATATTGCCGTGGCCGGAGGCATTCTGCCGGCGCTCGAGCGCGTCCATAAGAACGCCGGCCATCTTGTAAAAATCGAAATCGAGGTCGATACGCTCGCCCAGCTTGACCAAATTCTCGCGTTGCAGGAGACCCTGCCCGTCGATGCCGTTCTGCTGGACAATATGCCCGCCCCCCTCCTCGAACAGGCCGTCGGCAAGGTCGGCGGACTCTTTCTGGTCGAAGCGTCGGGCGGAATCACGCTTCAAAACGTAAAATCTATCGCCGCCACAGGCGTTGATCTCATCTCGGTCGGCTGGATAACCCACAGCGCCCCAACTCTGGATATCGGTCTTGATATCGGCTAACAGCCCGCTTTTCTGTATCTTTTTGTGCGCCGCGGCATTCAAATGAAGCTTCTTTTATGCTATCAAGGCACCTTAATCTTTTTGATGTGATTCTATGAGCCGGAAAAAACGCCCTCTGCGAGGCAGTATCTCGCAAAACAATATATCGACCCGCAGACGTGGCTCGGAAGACGGTATTGGATTCCTGACGCGCCTCGGCATCTTGATGAGCGCACTTCTCCTCTTGGTCTTAGCCACCATTGCCTGTTGGTATTCCGGCTGGCCGCAACGTCAGGCGCATAACCTTCAAGACTCCTTGATCTCTCTGACGAAAGACGCCGATTTCGCCGTCAAGAACACGGTGATCGAGGGGCAAAAGCATCTTGATCCGGCCGTCATCACCGACGCCCTTGGCGCCAAACAGGGCACGCCCATTCTGTCCGTCGATATTAACGAAGCCGCCGAGAAACTCGGCGCGCTGCCGTGGGTAAGCACCGTCGTCGTCGAACGGCAATTGCCCTCGACGCTTATCGTCACGTTGACGGAACACGTGCCGACCGCCCGCTGGCAAAACGACGGACATTTCAGCGTTCTCGATGAACAAGGCTCGATCCTTCGTGCCGCCAACCCCGAAAATTTTCTGTCTTTGCCTTTGGTCGTCGGCAAGGGAGCCGACCATGAAGCGACGGCGCTTTTGAACGCCTTGGCGGCCTATCCGGATATTTTGAGAAAATTCACCTCGGCCGTCCGCGTTAGTGACAGGCGGTGGGACCTTCACCTAACACAAGACATCATCGTTCGCCTTCCCGAAGAAGATATGAAGCCATCGCTTCGCCGTCTTTCTGTTCTTATTGCGGAAGAACAAATTCTTAACCGGCCCATTGCCGTGATTGATCTGCGCATACCGGATCGTCTTATTCTCGTCCCGACGTCCTCCAAAAACGGAGCGTCATCGTCATGAAGTTTCTGAAAGACTGGCTTTTCAACGAACCGAGTCCCTCGCATGGCGAGATTTTTGCCGCTCTCGACATCGGATCAAGCAAAATTGCCTGTTTCGTCGCGCGGTCGGAAAACGGCGCGACGCCCAAAGTTGTCGGCATTGGCCATCAGCTTTCGGAAGGTATGCGGCAAGGCGGCGTCTCGAACATGGAGGCGTTGCAATTTTCCATAAGCCAAGCCGTCACAGCGGCCGAGCAAATGGCTGGCGAAACGTTGCATCGCGTGACCGTCAACATATCGGGCGCGCAGCTAAGCTCCCAAGCCATCGATATCGAGCTTCCCCTGAACGGACGCGAGGTCACCGAAGCGGATATCGCGCGCCTCCAAGCTCAGGGACAGACGCTGGCCGCCGAGGATACGATGGCTCAGCCGATGGAGCTTCTTCAGACCATTCCTGTTAACTACTCGCTCGACGAACAAAAAGGTATTCGTGATCCTCTGGGCATGACGGGCTCGATCCTGCACGCGCACATGCATTTGATCGCGGCAGGGTTCGGTCCCGTGCGCACTCTGGCAACGGCCGTGGCAAAATGTCACCTCGACATCGACCGGCTTGTCGCGGCTCCTTACGCCAGCGGCCTAGCCTGTCTGGTCGAGGACGAAGTCGATCTGGGCAGTCTGATTATCGATATGGGCGCGGGAACGACGAGCTTCGCCGTTTTCTTCGACGGTAGCGTCGTCTTTACCGGGGGCATTCCCTTGGGCGGCGCGCACGTGACCAACGACATCGCGCGCGGGTTGACGACGTCGCTGGTGCAGGCGGAACGGCTTAAAACGCTTTATGGCAACGCCTACGAAAGTCCTCAAGACGAACGCGAGCTTATCGATGTTCCTCTTCTCGGTGAAGAAAACGATCCGGACAACGTCAATCAGGTTCCAAAATCGCATTTGATGCGGATCATTCAGCCTCGTCTCGAAGAAATTTTCGAGCTTGTCCGCACGGCCATGGAACAAAGCGGATTCAACGAGTTGGCCGGAAGGCGCGTCGTGCTGACAGGCGGAAGCAGCCAACTTCCCGGCGTGCGGGAAATGGCGCAAAGCATCCTTGACCGCCAAGTCCGGCTGGGACGGCCTTTGCGCGTGGCAAGGCCATCGACGCTAAGCGCCCGGACGAATAATTCGTTCACCGGCCTTGCGGAATCCACCTCCGGCCCGGCTTTTGCGACAACGGCAGGCCTTCTAACCATTGCCATGCAGCCCGAGCTTGCCTCGAGCAGCGTCACCTCATTCAGTTCCCGCTCGCTCAATACGGGGGATACGACACTCAACCGTTTGGGGCTGTGGTTAAAACAGAACCTTTAGGGGAGAAACCATGCCCTCTGTTGCCCTTGTGTCCGGCGCGGACCAAACCTATTTTCCCCTCCTGCGCGAATGGATCCAATCCGTCCGCCGTTTCGACGAGGCCGCCTCGATGGATATCGCGATCCTCGACGCAGGGCTTACCGCCGAGCAACGGACCGAATTGGCCCCTCTTGTTTCGGCCATTGTTTCGCCTCCTTGGCCCGAAGGCCTTTCCCCCAAGAAAACAAAGGGGAAAGACCGCCTTAAATCGTGCGTATGCCGGCCCTTTATTCGCGAACTTTTTCCACACTACGATCTTTACATGTGGATGGACGCCGATACATGGATTCAAAACTGGTCGGGCGTCTCCATGTTTTTGCAAGCCGCGGCGTCCAAGAAAGACAGGATTGTCGCGACGAACGGCGCGGATCGTTCCTATCCCAAGCAATTCCGAGTCAAATGGATCGGCCGTTGGCCCTATAAGATTGCCAACTTTTATTTCTCGAACGGAAAAAAAGCGTTCGATTTTGCCACGGCCAAAAAGCTCTGCACCCACTACAGCATCTCGGCAGGATGTTTTGCCATGGCGGCTGAATCGCCTCTTTGGAACGCATGGCAAAAGCTTGTGGCTCAAGCCGCCAAGAAGGGAAAACTTTTTACCGCCGAGCAACTCTCTCTTGGAAAACTGATCTATTTAGACGGATTCAAAGCCGACCTTCTTCCCGTTCACACCTTCTGGTCTTTCGGCGATGCGCTGCCTCTTTGGGACAGCAACAGGAATCTTTTCGTCGAGCCTTTTTCGCCGCATACGCCGCTCGGCATCCTTCATCTGTGCGGGGTCGACAATCAACGCGCAAGCCATAACAACAAAAGCTTGATTGAAACGACCGACGGCGCGTTGATCAAAAAAAGCCTGCGCTATCCCCACCTTGACGCGGGCGATCTTTCCCTCGTCCGCCCAAAGCGAGGATGAAACGTCCTAGTTGCGCGCCAACGCAAGAGTAAACGCGTCAATGCCTTCGGTGCGACGCAAATGGTCCCCAAGTTTGACCATGGTCGCCGCACGGTGCCGCCCGCGCGACACCGCCACAAAACGCCACGAGGTCCTGCCGTCGCACTGATCGATCGTAAAAGAGCTGTCGGCCACCTTGTACCCCTTCTCTCGCATAAGCCGTGCGACATCCTCTTCCGTCACCTTGGCCGCCTTGCCGAATGTCAACGTTATGGCAACGGCGTGCCGACCGGGAAGCATGCTCTCGATCTTCGCGCCCCACATCATGAAGGCCACGGCGATCACTGCCAGCACCGTCGCCGGTCCGTAAAAACCGATCCCGACCAACACGCCGATGGTTGCCACCGTCCAAATCGACGCGGCCGTCGTCAAGCCGCTGATGTTGAAGCCGTCGCGCATAATGACGCCGGCGCCTAAAAAACCAATACCCGTCGAAATACCTTGGATGATGCGGCTGGGATCGACATATTTCAGATTTTCGGCGCTTTGACCGCCGAACCACGCTTCCGGATGCGCGCCCAGCACAACCAGCGCACAAGAGGACATACAGACGAGCCCATAAGTACGCATTCCAGCCGCACGCCCACGAAAGGCCCGTTCATAACCGACGAACACCCCCAAAAAAAGCGCAAAAACGATATTGACCGTCGCGTAGGCGTTCGCACACAACGCTCGGGTCAATTGGGAATCAAAAAAAGACTCGGTTCCTGAAAAAGCCATAAAAAAACCTCCTGCGAATCGCGTCCGTTTCGTAGGATCGACAAAACAGGCCGCTCACGCAAGATGTTATTGTGCCTTATTGTGTGTCATGCCATAAAATTCCGTTTTCTATGGGATTGTTGCGCCTATGTCCGTTTGCATCCATTACAGTCGCCCGGCCTCGTCGACAAACGAAACCGAAGTCTTCGGCTTTGATGTCGCCGTAACGCGTTTTCTTTCCGCCTATTTCCGGCATACGAAAGCCGAAACATTCCTATGCCGTCCAACGGACATGCCGAGCTTTGAGCACTTCAAACGCATCGCTCAAGACGAAGGGCTCGACGCCGAAACGCGCTGCATCGGCCTCGACCCTCGTCACCCGGACAAAAATCTACAAAGCTTGGCCTGCATGTTCCGGCCCGACCCTTTGGTTGGCGATCTTATCTGGCAACGTCAACAGATGCGCGGACGGGGATATGCGACATGCGGGCTCGTTCATACCATGAGCGGCGAACGCATCGTCCGGGCGGTCGGCGATCTGTGCCTCGCTCCAAGCGAAAACACCGATGCGTTGATTTGCCCCTCGCACGCCATCCGCGACGCCGTCCGATCGTTGTGGAACGTTTACAGCGACTATATCAACCACCGTTTCGGCGGATCGTTTTCTTGCCCTATGCAAACGCCCGTTATTCCGCTGGGCATTGATACCGAAAAGCTTGCCGCCCGCGTAACGCCGGAAAAGCGCGCGGCGCAACGATGCGCTCTTGGCGTACGCGACGATGAAATCGTTCTTCTTTTTGTGGGCCGTTTAAGCTTCGCCACCAAAGCGCACCCCTTTCCCATGTTTATGGCCGCTGAACGCGCCGCAAGGCGAAGCCGGCACCCTGTGCGTTTGGTTTTGTTCGGCTATTTTCTGCCCAAGGACATGGAGCCGCGTTTCCGCGCTCTGGCCGCCGACGTGTGCAAAACCGCGCGCGTCGATTTCGTCACAAACGACGATCCCCGCTTTCCCGACGGATTATGGGCCGCAGCGGATATTTTCACCTCGCTGTCCGACAACGTCCAAGAGAGCTTCGGCCTGACCCCCATCGAAGCCATGGCCTGCGGCTTGCCTGCCGTCGTCACCGACTGGGACGGCTATCGCGAAGGCGTGCGTGACGGCGTGGACGGCTTCCTTATCCCGACCATCGCGCCCCCACCCGAAGCGGGCATGGCCATTGCCCGGATGTATTACAACGAAAACAACTACGGCGTGGCGCTGTCGGGCGCGCTGCAAAGTACCGCCGTCGATATCGACGCTTGCGCCAAGGCTTACGCAACGCTCATTGACGATGCGGCGTTGCGCGCCACATTCGGACGCAACGGAGAGGCCCGAGCCAGAAGCGTCTTTGACTGGGAACATGTTATCGGCGCCTATAACGCGCTGTGGCAACACCTTGCCGAGCAACGCGCCGCGACCGTCGGTCCAGCGCCTCTGCCCGAGTCATGGCCGGCCGCGCATTTAAGCTATCCCAATCCATGGCACATGTTTAAAAGCTTTCCCTCTGCCCATATGGCCCCGACGGATGTCGTGCACATTGCCGCCAGTCCCGAGGATGTGGATCTGCTTCTGCGCCACGACATGAATCTCTTCGTGCCTCAGCTTCTTCTATCCCAGGAACAGTTGCTCGAGCTGATCGCCGTTATCCGCCGCGCGGGCGCGGCCCGGATTCAGGATATTCTGGCGCCTTTTCCCCTCGACAGTCACGACCTTCTGTGGCGGTGTCTTGGATGGATGGTCAAATTCGGCGTCTGCACACTGGAACGGCGCGTTTTACCATGACCGATCCGTTTGTTTTCTTCGATTCAACGTGGGCACGTTTGGGTGCAGGATTTATCCTCGGTTCAATTCTCGGAAGCTTCGCCACCATGCTCGCCTACCGGCTTCCGCGTCGGCAATCCATCGTCTTTCCCCGCTCGCGCTGTCCGTCTTGCGGGACGGCTCTGGGCGTTGCGGATCTCGTTCCCCTTTTATCATGGCTCTTTTTAAAAGGCCGTTGCCGCCATTGCCGTGCGCCGATTGACCGAAGCTATTTTTTGATCGAGCTTTCGGCCAGCCTTCTTGGCGCACTTGCGTGCCTGTGGCTTGGGTTTTCATGGGAACTTCTTTTTGCTTTTCTTCTTATCGTGGCCACAATCGTTTTTGTCTCTGTTCGCCTGTCGAAACGAAGGAGTGACCCTCTATGAATGCGGTTCATGTGATCGGCGCAGGCCTTGCCGGAAGCGAAGCGGCATGGCAAATCGCCCAAGCCGACGTCCCGGTCGTTGTGCACGAGATGCGACCCGAAAAGAAAACCGAAGCGCATAAATCGGATGCGCTGGCCGAGCTTGTCTGCTCGAATTCTTTACGCGCCGACGACAGCGACTATAACGCCGTCGGACTCTTGCACGATGAAATGCGGCGTTGCGGATCGTTAATCATGGAAGCCGCTGACACGCACAGCGTTCCGGCCGGAGGGGCTTTGGCCGTCGACCGCGAAGGCTTTTCGGAATTTATCACCGAACGGATTCATCATCACCCCCTGATTACCGTTGTAAGGGAGGAAATCCGCGCCCTTCCCAAAGCGGATCTTATGCCGTCGGCGATCGTCGCTTCCGGTCCTTTGACGTCCGAGCCGTTGGCCGAGGCGATCCAACAAGAAACAGGCGAAGAGTCGCTGTCCTTTTTCGATGCCATCGCCCCCATTGTCTATAAAGACAGCATCAATATGGATCGGGCATGGATGCAATCCCGCTATGACAAGCCCGGACCGCACGGCACGGGATCGGACTACATCAACTGCCCCATGAATAAAGAGCAGTACGAATCTTTTGTCCGCGCGTTGTTGGAGGCCCCGAAAATAGCCTTCAAAGACTGGGAAACAAACACGCCCTACTTCAACGGATGCCTTCCCATCGAAGTCATGGCCGAACGGGGGATCGGCACCTTGCGTTACGGTCCGATGAAACCCGTGGGTCTGACCAATCCCCATACGCCGGAGAGGCCCTATGCCGTAGTCCAGCTTCGCCAAGATAATACTCTCGGCACGTTGTACAACCTTGTCGGTTTTCAAACCAAAATGAAACATGCCGACCAAACCCGCGTCTTCCGGATGATCCCCGGATTGGAAAACGCCACGTTCGCCCGTTTGGGGGGCCTGCATCGGAACACGTTTCTAAACAGTCCCCGTCTTTTGGACGAACAGCTTCGTTTAAAAACGAAACCGCATCTTCGCTTTGCCGGTCAAATGACTGGTGTTGAAGGGTATGTCGAATCCGCGGCGATGGGGCTTCTGACGGGTCTTTTTGCCGCCGCCGAGCAAAAAGGTTCGTTATGCCCGTCGCCACCCCGAACCACGGCCATGGGCGCCTTGCATGCGCATTTGACCGGCGGCGCCGACAGCGAGACGTTTCAACCTATGAATGTGTGCTTTGGGCTATTTCCGCCGCCCGACACGCCTCAGGAAGGCCCCCGCCCTAAAAAAACGGGAGGCCGCGCGCGCAAACTCCTTTACACGCAACGCGCAAAAAAAGACTTTGGAGAATGGCTGGAAAAAAATCAGATACTGGGGCCACTGTATCGTTCGGCACGAAGATCGGAATGAAAAACAGTCTCCGGATGTATATGGTTGGTGCCATCATCGGGACCTTCGTCGCCGTCGCTTCTTACCGTCGTTCCCTTCCGGGAAAGACCGCAAATATGCCGCGCAACGGATTTACAGAAAGCCACCGTCATGATAACGCTCCTGAAGGAAGGAGCTATACAGTACCAAAACGGGGCTGTTTGTAAAGTCCCTTTGACTGGGGCGATTAGTGTTGAATCCCGCAAAGCTCTTTGCGGCGCACGCGAACTTCGTCGCAGAATCCGTCGATTCCGTCGAGACGAACTAAAATGGCGTTGGCTTCGGCCCAATTCTCCTCGCGCAACGCTTTCATGAGAAGAACGACCCCCTGCTCCAACAACTGGCCGGCCTTCTGAGCCGCGCGGTCGCATTGGCAGGGATCGCAAGCGGCCAGCAATTCCTGACGAAGATCGGCCATAAGAGAACTTGGCTCCTGATCGCCGTCCAGCTCCTTCCCCTGAAGCCTGAGCCAATAACGTCCTCTTTTGAGCGGTTTGCGAAGCGTTTCATAGGCTTCGTTCAAGGCATCGCGTTGTTTAGACGCATGGCCGCGCTCGCCGATTCCACGAATAAGAAAGCGTTCGGGGTCTAATGACTTGTTTAGGGCTTTGTATTGGCGTTCAAGAAGCTCACCATCCACATCCAAAGAGCGATCCAACCCCAATCGCGTGAAGTGATCAATCTCGCGCACAGGTTGAACGGTTCCACAAAAATGGCAAAACAACGCACGAATCGATAGAGGCTTCTGGCACAGCCAACAATGTGTTTCTCCGTTTGCTGTACCAACAAACTCGTTTATTCCAACAACATTGGACATAAAATTCCGCATCCCCTCTGAAAGGCCGCCAAGGCCCGTTTAAACCTGCAAATCGGCTCTTTTTGCCAAAACAAAACGTCGAGCCTTTTTCTGCTCTTGTTCCGGATGGCGTTTTTTTATCGATCTCTTACGTCCCCAAAGATCTTTTCAATGACATGTTGTTCAGCAAGATTGTTAAAGAAATACGCCAAAAAAAACAATCATTCAAAATGTCGCATTCTCTCTTGAAATTAACCTTTAGACTTGTGCTAGTATGGGGTTTCCTCCTCAGCGGATCAATGAAAGAGGCGGAATTATAGCAGATTTTTTGTCCTCTTGCAGCAACTTAGGTGAACCCACATGCCCGAAGTTCTTTTTGCCGGACCTGCCGGTCGTCTTGAAGGCCGTTACAGCCCAGGAAAATCGCCGACAGCACCTATTGCTTTGATTTTGCACCCACATCCGCAGCATGGCGGAACCATGAACAACAAAGTCGTGTACTGCCTGTACAAAGCCTTTGCCGAAAGAGACTTTGCAACATTGCGGTTCAATTTTCGAGGGGTTGGTCGAAGCCAAGGAACGTATGATCGCGGTGAAGGCGAATTGAGCGACGCCGCCAGCGCGCTTGACTGGCTTCAAAGCATCAACCCCAATGCCCGTGGCGCTTGGGTTTCTGGTTTTTCTTTTGGGGCGTGGATCGGCATGCAACTTTTGATGCGTCGACCAGAAGTTGAATCATTCATTTCGGTCGCCCCACCAGCCAACATGTTGGACTTCAACTTTCTGGCGCCCTGCCCGGCCTCGGGGCAGATTATCCATGGAAGCACCGACGAAATCGTTCCCGAGCCTTTTGTCGCCAAACTTGTCAGCAAACTGTCCAGTCAACGCGGCGTTTCAATTGATTATCGAATCATTCCCGGCGCATCGCACTTTTTCACGGAAAACCTTGCCGACGTCTCCACATGCGTCGAAGATTATCTGGACCTTGCGCTTTATCAGAAGCCGATCTCGATGGCCTTGACAGCCTAATCGGCAAAAAGTCAGGCCTCGTCCGAATCCAAGGCCTTAGCCCATGCGTAAATTTGTTCTTCATCCCATGCGCAGGATTCAAGTTGTTCGACCGTCAGCGCCCGCGCCTGTTCAGCCGTCATAGACGCTAACTGCGTGGCCGAAAGCGTATGCACCTGCCCTGTCGTCAACAGTCCTATTTGTTGCGGCGGCAAATTCCGGATCAAGACAGGGATTTTGACAGCCCCGAGTGCCGCGCCCGAATGAGCCGGATTCAAGGACGGTTCCATTGTGCTAAGCTGATCCGAAGTCAAAGGAAGACAATCGCCACAGGAATCAGAGGAGGGCGTCTCGGATGAAAGATCAGGAAAAGGCGCTTCCCCGTCGTCTTGCCGGGTCGATAAAAGAGCGACCTGCTCTGCCGAAAAAGAATCGATATCGTCCACAAGCCCCTCCCTTGCGCGCTTAGGGCCATGTTAGCATCAACCCCGCGTTCTCCCTACCGATCTTTTCTTGTCGTCTTTCGCACACGAAGAAGCCTTGGCTCAAAAAGGTACTATGGCTTGAACCTGTCAGCCAACGTCTCTTATCCTTGAGGGGAAAAACGGCTGGTTAGCGCCGAGCCATACCGGCGCGGCGTAAAGCTTCCATGTGCTCTGGCTGTTCGAGAAGCTCGGAAGGAATCATGTCCCCTGCCGTAACGCCGCCCAGTTCCTTTTCGGCCCGACGTAAAAGCGCCGTCGCGTCGTTCGGACACTGCAACGCGTCACGCACTAAACCACACAGGATCAAATAGGTCGTCGGCGAAATCTCCACTAACACGACACGATTCCTTTTCTTTTCCTTTTGTCCAAAGCTTTCGCTTTAAACTTTTTCTACTGTCTATTTCCTAAAGCCAGATTAACGGCAAAACAAAGAAGATAAAAAACTTTCATAAGAAAAAACCTCAAAAAGGGAGAAGAAAGTATTTTAACTACCTTTCGTTAGCATAATTTTCCCAATAACTCATGCTTATTACATCGTCTTTACCGATCAACTGGTTTGCCTTATCTTTTCATAATCGTTGGCCTTATTTGCTGGAGAACACCATGTCCAATCCTCGTTTTAACGGACGGGCCCTTGTCTCGACACTCCTTTTTCTGGTGTTTATCGTCCTCCTCTTCAGTAGCGTGGCCTTATATATCGCGCCGCATGGCCGTGGCCCATGGAGCTTCCTTGGATTGGACAAACACAGTTGGGTTGCTCTTCACATCGTTTTCGGCTTCTTGTTTCTGTTCGTTACGCTCTTTCACCTTGTGTTTAACGTAAAAATACTGCTCAGCTATTTGCGGCGAAAACGCCCTCTCAAACCGGAAACGCAAACCGCCGCGGGCTTGAAACCCGAACCGATTTTGGCTCTTTTATTATGCCTTCTTCTGGCCATTGCCGCCTATGCCAACCTTCCGCCGGCAAGCTGGCTTCTCGCGGGAATGCACGCTTCTCAAGCATCAGGGAATGCCCAGCAGGGTAACCAGCGCTAAGATATTATGGCTTAGGCGTTGATTGCTCCCACGCAAGGAATCCGCCATCCAATCCTTTGACGCGCGTGTAGCCTTTGTCTTGCAACAACGCCACGGCCTCGGCGCTCCGACGCCCCGAACGGCAATAAACAATCACGTCCTGATCCTTGGGAACCTCGGCGTACCGGCTCGGCAACTGGTCAAGCGGTATTAAAAGCGCACCATCAATATGACCGGCGTTGTATTCCGCCTGCGTCCGCACATCGAGAAAAAGAACGTTCTTTCCCGAATCCTTCAACTGTTGGGCCTCGGCAATGCCGACAAGGGGCACACCATTCTGGGCCGATACGCTCGATACCGGCGCAAAACAAAGGAAAAAGCCGGCTATCAAAGCAAGGAAATATGGATAAATCCGATGCATGGCAACGCCTCCCTTCCAAGAAACGATACCGTTAACTATACACCTCGTTTGCAAGCAAAAAAGCCTCTTCCCGAGGGAACCTACCCTCTTATGGTCATGAGCTGGAAAGAGGGCCTTATTTTTTACTAGCCAAGAAGCCAACATTCGGCTAAAAGCCCTTATCCCCCACATGGTTAGTTTCCCGATCCGGAGCGAAAGCTCCCGAGGGGGGATGCTTTAAACGGCAAAGGAGCAAAGAAACGAAGAATCAAACGGCGTGAGCCCCGGACTGTTGGTTTTCCGGTATTCGCTTGTTAGGAGTGTAGCTCAATTGGTAGAGCACCGGTCTCCAAAACCGGGGGCTGGGGGTTCGAGCCCCTCCACTCCTGCCACGGCCGCCCTCGATTCTTCAAAAAAGGTGCAACATGGCGAACACTCAAAATCAAGTTCCGGACAAGAAAAAGACGAGCGTGCGTGAATTCTTCCGCGAAACACGCCGGGAAATCTCGAAAATAACGTGGCCTGTACGCAAAGAGATTTCGGTTACGACGATGTTGATCGTCGCGTTCGCCGTCGTCATGGGCCTTTTCTTTCTCGTCGTCGATTCGGCCTTGGGTTTTGTGGTGTCGAACATCTTGGGTATGCACGCGTAATTATTCGAAAAGAGGAAATCATGGCGCATCGCTGGTATGTCATTCACGTTCATTCGGGCTTTGAAAAGAAAGTCGCGCAGAGCGTCCGTGAAACGGCCCTAAAGAAGGGGCTTGAGGATTACTTCTCGGAAATCCTTGTCCCGACCGAAGAGGTCGTCGAAGTTCGCCGCGGAGTCAAAGTCAACGCCGAACGCAAGTTTTTTCCGGGCTATGTCCTGATCAAGATGGATCTGACTGATGAAAGTTGGCATCTTGTCAAGAACACACCGAAGGTCACGGGCTTTTTAGGAGGCAGCGGCCGCCCCGCCCCCATCAGCGAAGCCGAAGCGCAACGTATCTTGAATCAGGTTATCGAAGGCGTCGAACATCCCAAGCCGTCCATTACCTTCGAAGTCGGCGAACAGGTTCGCGTCAACGACGGTCCGTTTGCCAGCTTTATCGGTGTGGTCGAGGAAGTCGACGAATCCAAAGCGCGGCTTAAAGTCGCCGTGTCGATTTTCGGTCGCGCCACGCCTGTCGAGCTGGAATACGCGCAGGTTGAAAAAGTTTAAGCTTTAAACAAACGGCTCCCTATCACAAAGCGCGTTGCCTCAACCGAGGCAACGCGCTTTTTTGTCCTTCGGCTTATAAGGGAAAAAACAACGTTAATAGAGCCATTGAAAATAAATCATCTGTCAAAAAGAGCGCCCGTTTTGAAAGAGTTACCAACACATTAGTATGAAAGTAATTCTCCCTCCGAACCCTATGGTAGAATTCGGCCGGTCCATTTCATTTTTAGTTTGTAAGAAATTTTCGAAAACTTAATTCTTGAGGCAACGGATCATGGCGACAAAAAACATTATTGAGCTGGCGAGGCTTTACAATACCGGCCACGATGAAACCGTCGAAAAGATAGAAGCCTATCTTACCGAAACGGCTAAAGGGCTTCTTTACCCGGAATCCGAATTCGACGAAAAGACGCGCGAAGCTCGATGGAATGCGCGGCCTATAGAGATTCATGTTGCCGATAAGTCTACAATTAACGCCGGCATTTTTGTAAACCAAAAGCCACCCGTCATCGCCGTCAACAAAGGCAT
The DNA here is from genome assembly GCA_028690155.1 of Alphaproteobacteria bacterium. Classification (GTDB taxonomy): domain Bacteria; phylum Pseudomonadota; class Alphaproteobacteria; order UBA9219; family UBA9219; genus CAIXLI01. The sequence goes on from JAQVBU010000002.1 coordinate 41,233, forward strand.
TCTGACGTTTATCGCCAACGATCCGACCTTGAACGAAGATGCGTTATGCTGGGTTCTTATGCATGAACTCGGCCATGACGAGATCCGCCAATACATAGGAGGACCGATCGCCACGACAAAAGGCGAAGAATTCCTCGCCGACCGTCTGGGCTTGGAAGCCCTTCTTAAAACCAATCGGGATCCAAACGCGGGAATTAATTTCTTTCGGCAATTGGAAAAGGAAATAAATAAAAACGGGAAAGAAAACGTTCTGGGCTCTCTTCTTCAAGCCGTTTTTGATCCGCATCCGGCCGATGGAGATCGCATCGGTGCGATGCAATCGCGATTAAGCGATGAAAAGCTTCTTCGCAAAGGCACGCTTCCCCCGGTTGAAGACCATCCGATCCATCCGATCGTTCTTCAGCCGATCAGCGCCAAACACACCTCTTTTCTTGGTGAGTGGCTTCAGAATTACAAGGCCGCTGATGGCATACTCGCTTTTGCAAAGGCCTCGCCGGCCGAGCAATTACACTATGTTCAAAAAGGCCTTGAAGCTTCTTTGGCCAAACCGGCTGCCGTGTTCCAAGTTCGGGAAAACGAAATCCTTGATGAGGTCAAAAAAATCGTCCCCGATGGCTCGGATGCCTACAAAACGGCAGTCGATGATTTTGTCTCGCTGGCCACAACGATAGCCCCGAACAATCGAGACGACCATTTTATGAAACTTTACGGCGCCGTGGCCGAAGCTTTCGGAAAAACAGGAGATGAAAAATATAAACCCCTTGGGCCATTCGGACATCTCGATGAATCCTTGTCGGCTTTCCTTGCCCTTGACCCTCAAAATAAAGAAGCCGTTTACAAGCATGCCGAAGACGTTTTGGAACGAATAGAGGCTATACAGGCTTATTATCAACAAGTCTCTCGTAGGAACCCTTATACGTTTCAAGAATATTATTCCATTAAAAAACATCTCTCCATTGTTAAGGAAATAGCGCTTCCAAGCATCGACGAGCCCTCAACGTTAAAAAAATTTTATCCCTTGGCAAAGGAAAACGACTCTGTCGCCAAAGTTCTCTGGCAGGCTGGCGCACTCTCCGACGAAACTTTTTGGGAGCTTCTCGGGCCTTATCGCGTCGCGCCTTTGCTTTTCAAGCCCCTTCACAAGGAGAGCCTAAACATCAACAATGTGCGGAACATTAACTATTATGAAGGCTTCGAATCTTTCAACGATACCCTCGCCGACGTCAACCACCTCGCCGACTTTAGAAAAAAGGCCACTCAATGGCTAAAAAAACAAATTATTGCGTCGTATGCTGCAAAGCCCCCCCCAAAAACAATAAAAGAATATTATCATAAAAATTTCGATGTACTCTTTCCGAAAGACAGTTCCGTCCCTTCGGAAAAAGGAACAAACGCGGCAGACCCTTTACAGGTCCTTTGGGAAGGGAACCATCCGGCCGCCGAAAAATTTGCCGCTTTCGTTATAGAAAAATTCGCCGCAACAGCGACAGAGGATGCCCGAAAGGCGTTAGTTTCTGAGCTTTCGGGTTTTTATTCTGAGTGTCGCAAATGGATTGATGAAGTCCATGGAGGAAAGGAAAACCTACCGGAAAAACACCCCTATTTTCAACTCCTCTTATCAAAAGAACTCGACGTGGATCCAAAACAGAGGATCTATTGGGGGCAAGATGTCATCCTCAACGCAAAAACGATAAGCTTGGAATCGGCCCGACAGCTTTTTGACACCACAAAGCCGCGTTCTGTCGATGACTGCCTGACATTCTGTTCCAAATTCACAAACGATGATTACTGTTTCATCGTCCCTGAAATCGAAGCACGAGAAATTGCCCGGATTTTCCAAGAAAAAGACGCCCTGTCGTTCGACGATCCTGATTTGTTAAGGCTTTCGATGCTCTCGCCGGACCGTCCGCCGCAAACCTTCTGCGATCAGGGGTTGCTCACGAAAGAGGTGTTCGATGCGGTATCGGACAAACTCCGCAACGTAAAATCGGGGATCGATACGCTATCGCTCGACGACACACTGTCCCTTTATCGGTTTTTAGAAAGAAATCGGTTATTCGGTTCCTTTGAACAACGCACCTTGTTGGGAAAGGGGCTTGTCGACAAAATTGAAAAAGCCGACCCTACCCAAAAACTCAATGCCTGCGAGCGAATGCTTTTGGTCGCACCTGTGACGGCGGATTCCGATACGCGCGACGATTATATAATTGCGAACCTTTCTTTACGCGACGCGCTGGCCGATATATGGCAAGCTGAAATCATCAAAGCCTATGGCATGGATGACGGGTCGAATGCTTATTATGAAAAGGTCGGTGGAAAAGTAGACGAAATTATTGCCCATGCTTCGGGTCGGGACAAACAACTTCTCCTTGAGAAATTGGCCGATGGTCTGCTCATTCAAAGCAGCCTCTCCGAAAAAATTCACCATGATTTAAAAAACGCGTTTTCTAGAGACTTCCTTCTTCGAACACACCTTCCCATCGCCGCTGCAGAAGGTGTTCTTTTGTGTTTAGAAAAAGATGAAAATCTCCGACTTTCTTTCCTGGATTTTCTTTCCTCCCCTTCGTCGAAAGAATCTCTCGCCACCATGAAAAACGCGGTCACAGGGGATGCGAAGAGGAGACGTGTCTTTTTTGATGATCTTCCTGATTCGCCTTTCATTAAAGAGCTCCGAGAAGAGGCAAAGAAGATTTTTGATAATCTTTCTGATTTTACTCTCATTAACGCCATCACTGGGCTTAAGCTCGAAAAAACGGATACGCTGACCGCAAAACACGAGGCGATGATCGAAGACGCCCTGCACGATCTTCATAATCATTTTACAAACCTTCCTGTTGAACACCGCACCTTGGCCCTGAGCGCGCTTCTCATTCCCGGCGATATGCGGCTATCCGAAGAAAAGTTTAAAGCTCAGTATGAAAAGTCCTTGAATTTCGTCATGGACAGGGCTTTCCCCGTCCATCAAAAAAATTCAAAAGAAATACGCTCGTTTTTCTCTTCCTATCTCGCTTCGGCCGACGAAGACGAGCGCGCGCTCTTGCTGGCCGGTCCGCTTGCCGTATCGTCCGATGTCGATCCGACCCATCCTTCTTCTCTTCCCGAACAAGCGGCAAAAGTCATGGCGGCGATGGGGCCTGCCTACGTCAAACTGGGGCAAGCCATCAATTCCCATCCCCAATGCCCTCCCGACTGGAAAAAAGCGACACAGGGCTTAAAGTCTTCGGCCAAGACAGCGCCTCGCTGGGAAATTATACGAAGGCTCAATACGTTACTGCCGAATTCTGTAAAGAAGCGCATCGCCTTTTTTGGTCCCATTTTGGGATCGGCTTCATTCAATACCGCCATAAAGCTGTTGCTTAGGCAAAAAGATGGGACGCCTGTCGACATCGTCGCGTCGATCGAACGCGAAAACGCCCAAACCTTGGCCGATCATGGGTTTAAGCAGTTGCAAAAAACCATCAAGCAATGGGATGCCCCGGCCTTCAAAAAATATATCCCCACGATGCTCGAAATGGTCGATGAAGCGTGGCAAATATCCAAAGAAGAAACGGACCGCGCTGTCGGCGATGCGCAGATAAGCTTTGCTAAAGAACTCTATGGTCAGCGTCAAATCAAGGTACGCGAAGGAAACAAAACGACGACGATCAACATCAATCCCGTCGATTCGCCCGTCAGCGTTCCGGGCGTCCGTTTGTTGTCCTTCGCTCCAGGGACGCCTTTTGCGGATTTACCTGAAACAACGGCTGAAGAAAAAGATCTCAAGAAAACGTTGGCCAAAGGCTACCTTGCCTTGGAACTTTCAAACATCCTTTCGGGAAAAGCTTTCGATTGCGATCGGCATGGCAGACAAATGAATGTGGATGTTCATCCCGATGGAACTGTTGATTTCAATTTATATGACTTCGGCTGCCTCTCGCTTGCCACGCCATCTTCCGAACAAAAGAAAGCGCTGGGAGAAACCATCACCTCTATGGTCTTCGGCACCCTTTACGGAAAAGATCCGGAGAAGATCATAAGACGCGCGATCGCCAGCAGCCCTGATGAAGCGCAAAAAAAATATCTTATGCGAATTCGAAAAGCCGCTCTGGCTCTTAACGATTTTTCCCAATACCTCGACTCTAAACAGGACTATATCAATGTCCTTCAGTCCGCCGTCGCTTTCGGAATCGACCCGGTCATTTTAGAAAATACGCCGGTCTCGTTAGCCTTCAAGGCGATACAGAAACTTGGGCGGACAAAAATCTCTTTTGGAACCCAACCGCAACAGACCGATCCTCTTTGGAGTTTCGATTTTACGGACGAAGAAGGGGCCGACGACAAGGAAACTTCTCCGGTCCCTCTCGCGGAGCCGGAAACGCCGTCGTCTTCCTCAAAAGGAGGCTCACTGCCCCTGTGCGCACGTGTGAACGATCTTGTCCTGGCTTAGTTCTTCTCCTTGAACGACAGGGCCACGAAGCGAAGATCGTCTTGGTGGCTGACAAGAAGCAGTAACGGCTTTTTCTCCTTCTTGGCCTTCTTGACCAAAGAAACCAAATCGTTCACGTTCCGAACTTCTTGTTGCGCCGCTTCGCAGATCACGTCGCCAGGACGCAAGCCTTCCTCCGCCGCGAGGCCATCGGCGTCGACCGATACGATCACAACCCCCTTGGTGTCTTTGCCGATCTCGAAGCGTTCGCGCAGACTGTCCGTCAAGGGAGAAACCGAAGCGCCCATCTCCTTGATTTTGTCGGCCTTCGACACACCGGCCACGCCGCCGTCGCCTTCCTCCCTATCCGCGACATCCTCTTTCGACGGCATCTCGCCGACTTTGACCGTAAGCGTTTTCGTTTTGCCCTTGCGGAAAACAACGACATCAACAGCTTTATCGACTTCCGTCTCTGCCACAATCAAGGGAAGCTTGTGCATTTCCGTCACGTCTTTCCCGTCAAAGCTCACGATCACGTCACCCGCCTTAATCCCGGCCTTGGCGGCAGGACCGTCGTCCATAACGCTCGACACCAACGCGCCCCGCGCTTTTCCAAGATCAAGCCCATCGGCGATATCCTGCGTCACCATTTGGATGCGAACCCCAAGCCATCCGCGGCGAATATGGCCGCTTTCCTTCAATTGCTCGACGATATTCCTGGCCAGCGACGACGGAATGGCAAAAGCTAACCCTACCGATCCTCCGGACGGCGAGATAATGGCCGTGTTAATTCCCACGACCTCCCCATCCATATTGAACATGGGGCCTCCCGAATTGCCGCGGTTGATCGGCGCATCCGTTTGAAGGTACTCGTCGTACGGACCTGAATTGATGTTTCGGGCGCGCGCGGAAATAATGCCCGCCGTCACCGAACCTCCAAATCCATAGGGATTGCCGATGGCCAAAACCCAATCGCCCACGCGAATCTTATCGCTGTCGCCGAAGGAAACCGCCATCAAAGGCTTCTTGGTCGATACTTTAAGAAGCGCCAGATCGGTCTTCTTATCCATGCCGACCACCGTCGCCGAAAGGTTCGTGTCATCCTGAAGGATAACCGTAATTTCGTCCGCGCCGTCGATGACATGACAGTTCGTCACGATGTACCCGGTCGGATCAATAATGAACCCGGACCCCAAAGCCGTCGCCTTATGCTTATGCGACCCGCTCCGTCCAGGCTGCTGTTGCAGAAAATCCTTGAAAAAATCTTCAAAAGGCGATCCGGGAGGCAATTGAAAATCCGGAAAACCGCCATCGCGCGCCGAAATCGTCTGGGTCGTCGAAATGTTCACGACAGCGGGCAAAAGCTTCTCCGCCAAATCGGCAAATCCCGGGGGACCGCTGCGCGCAAAAGCCGGCTGAGACGCCATAAGCGCAAGAACCACCATACCCACGATCATCTGGCTGAAAGAACGAGCGGAAATAGCCATGCCTTACCCTCCTCACACATCATTTAAGTAGCAAAAAACAGCCTATCCAGCAATGTGACCTTTTTAGGGCAATTTTCAAGGGGCCCTTTGTCCCCTTTTTACCCCGCATCCTCCTCGCCAAGCCCGTAAGCCGCATGCAACGCCCGCAGCGCCAGCTCGGTGTACTCCTCGGCAATAAGAACCGACGTGTTGATTTCGGACGTCTCGATGACAAGGATGTTGATTCCCTTGGCCGCCAACGTTTCGAACATCTTGGCCGCAACGCCAGCGTGGCTTCGCATGCCTATGCCGACAAGCGAGATTTTCGCCACGTTCTTCAGGGAAAGAAGCTTTGTATAGCCAATCGAGCCCTTTTCCTTCTCCAATACAGAAAAGGCCCGGTCGTGATCCTCCCTTGCAATCGTAAAAGACAAATCCGTCGAGCCGTCATCGCGCGACGCCGTTTGGACGATCATGTCGACGTTAATTTCGGCCCGCGCCAAAGGAGCGAAGATCTTGGCCGCAACGCCGGGCTTGTCGGCGATCCGTACCAAGGTGATCTGGGCTTCGTTGCGTGAGTATGCAATTCCCGTAACGACTTTATCTTCCATGTCCAGAGTTCCTTCCGTAACAAGAGTTCCTGGCAACGCGCTGCCGACGGCGTCTTCGAAAGTCGAGAGCACCTGAACCGGCATCCGAAACCGCATGGCCATTTCGACCGAACGTTCCTGCAACACCTTGGCCCCCAACGAGGCCAATTCCAACATCTCTTCATAAGACACGCGTGACATTTTCGTCGCCTGAGGCACGATGCGCGGATCCGTCGTAAAGACGCCATCGACATCCGTATAGATGTCGCAGCGATCCGCTTTCAACGCGACCGCAAGAGCCACGGCCGACGTATCCGATCCGCCGCGACCCAGCGTCGTGATGCGGTCTTCCTCGTTGACGCCCTGAAAGCCGGCGACCACGGCGACCTCACCCCATTCGAGGCGCTGGCGCAAAGCCGAGGCCTGAATGTCCTTGATCCGCGCCTTGCCGTAAAAGGCATCCGTGTGCAAGCCAAGCTGCCATCCCTGCCACGACCGCGCCTTGTAGCCGTGCCTCTGCAACGCCAACGCCATAAGCCCGGCCGTAACCTGCTCGCCTGCCGAAACGACGGCATCATGTTCGCTGTAATCGGTCTGGGACGCCATGGTGCTGCAATACCCTTCGAGTCGGTCCGTCACGCCCGCCATGGCCGACACGACCACGGCGACTTTGTGGCCTTGCTGAATTTCGGAAACAACTTTTTCTGCCGCTTTTTTGATGCGTTCGACGTCGCCGACAGACGTGCCGCCGAATTTCATGACGATTAAAGACATAAAACGACCTGCCGTCTAAAATTTGGTGTCAAAACCCAAGCCTTTTAAGTATGATTCATTCTTTGCTTCGGCACAAGCGGCAACTGCGTCATGACATTTCATTCGAGCCTCGATACGGAAGAAATCGTCCGTTTTTCGGAACGCCCCCAGAACTGGTGGGACCCCGACGGCGCATGGAGTCCGCTGCACAAGCTCAATCCCGTGCGCGTGGCCTATATTCGCCGCACCCTGTTGAAGCATTTCGGACGGTCCGACGGGGGAAAAGCCCCTCTCAAAGGCCTCTCCGTGCTCGATTTGGGATGCGGCGGCGGCTTGCTGTGCGAACCCTTGGCGCGATGGGGTGCCCGCGTCATTGGCTTAGACGCGTCGGAGCAAACGCTTGAAGCCGCCCGGACCCATGCCCTCCGCGAAGGTCTTTCCATCAATTACCGAAACATGACCATCGAGGCTTTCTCACAGGAAAAGAGAAAACCGTCCGTCGATGCCGTTTTGGCGCTCGAAGTCCTTGAACACGCGGGCAATGTCGATTCGCTCCTTCATCATGCGGCCTCGGTTCTCAAACCCGGCGGGGTTATAATTCTCTCCACCGTCAACCGCACACAGAAAAGCTTTCTTCTCGGCATCGTCGCCGCTGAATACCTTCTGGGGTGGGTTCCTCCCGGCATGCACGACTGGGACAAATTCATCAAGCCTTCCGAACTCGCCGCCCACCTTCACCAGGCAGGCCTCGTCCTAAGCGACCTTGCGGGAATGGTCTATAACCCCTTCAAGGATGGCTTTTCCCTTCATCCTCACAAACTGGACGTTAACTATCTCGCCACGGCCGTCAAAGAATAGAGCGATCATGTCTTGCACAGACATAAAAGCTGTTTATAGTTGGACACAACATCGCTATTTTCCAAGTTTCCACGATGCTTTATCCTTAGATTCGTGTTCTTTTTCGGTTGAAATTCTATGGCTCCATTGTCATTAAACTACGCTCCCTATGCCGCCATTGCCGCCGTTGTCCTCGCCGCCGTGATCCTGCTCGGCTTGGGCTTGGGCGTTCATGTGACGACTCTCCTCCTTATCGTCTTTGCCAGCCTGACCGCCGGACTTTCATGGTTGACGATCGTTCTGGGCAGCCAGCTTCGCCACCGAAACGCGCAGGCCCGCAACGTCCGCCTGATCGCCGAACGGATGCAGGCCATGCTCGCCTCCGTTCCCGAGGCGTACTGCATCTTCACAACGCAGGGCTTGTTGCGCGAGGCCACGCGTGTCGCGCCTTTGTTCGGCGCGAAGAAAATTTCGCACTTCGAAGGCCTTGTCGCGTCGATCAAGGAGCCGGAAGATTTCGTCGCCGCCTTTCGCAAGCTTCAGATGACGGGCGAAGGCTTTTCCTTGACCGTGATGAGTTCAAAGGACAACAAGGCGATCCTCGTTAACGGCGCCCGTATGCGAATCGGCCGTGAGCCTCTTCTGCTGGATATTCTATGGTTCAGCGACAACCCAGCTTCCATCCGCGCGCTAAGCGACCAAAACACGGCGCTTGAGGCTTGCGAGGCCAAGCTTCAAAAAACCCGCGCCGTCTATGAAGCCTTGCCTATTCCGATGTGGTCGCGCGATACCGAGCTTAAACTTGTCCGCTGCAATGCCGCTTATGCCCACGCCCTCGACGTCTCGTCGGAAGACGTCCTTAAAAACCAAAATGAACTGATTTCCTCGACGGCCCGCGGCGGAAGCGGTCGCGCTTTGGCCGTCAAAGCCATGGAGTCCGGAACGTCCCAAACCGAACGTCGGCACGTCATTATCAGCGGCGAACGGCAACTTTTGGAAATTACGGAAACGCCCTATGAAGCCAACGGCGTCAAAGGCGTTTTCGGCTTTGCCATCAACGTTTCCGCCGAGGAAGCGAAAGAAACGGAGGTTCAACGCCACGCCGCTTCGCAACGCGAGGTTTTGGAACATCTGGGAAGCGCCATCGCCATCTATGGCCCCGACACACGGCTTGAATTTTACAACCATGCCTATATCCGCCTGTGGCATGCCGACGAAGCCTTTCTGAACAGCAAGCCAACTTTTAGCGAAATCCTTGAGGATCAACGGACCCGACGCGTCGCACCGGAACAAGTCGATTTCCAGCGTTATAAACACGAACGCACAGCGCTGTTCACCTCGCTTCTCGAACCGCACGAAGACCTTATGTACCTTCCCGACGGCACAACGTTGCGCGTTCTTGTGTCGCCCCATCCCATGGGAGGACTGATTTTCGTTCATGAGGACGTTACGGACAAGCTGGCGCTTGAATCGTCCTATAACACGCTGATCGCCGTTCAAAGAGAAACGCTGGACAACTTGGCCGAAGGCATCGCGGTGTTCGGTCCCGACGGGAAGATAGGCCTGTTCAATCCGGCAGTGGCCAACATCTGGAAACTTCCGGAAGACTATCTCGCCTCGAGTCCCCACGTCTCGGATATTCTGGAAAAGACCAAAGAACTTCACCATTATGGCGAAGACTGGGAAAGCTACAAGAAAAACGCCATTTTCTATGCGCTGGACAGAACACCGCGCAAAGGCCGCATGACAATGGGCGAAAGCATGATGCTGGACTATGTGACCGTTCCTTTGCCCGACGGCGCGGTGTTGAACAGCTATCTGGACGTGACGGATTCCATCAAAGCCGAGCGCGCCCTGCGGGCCAGCAACATGGCGTTGGCTGCGGCGGATCGGCTGAAATCCGAGTTTGTCGCGAACGTGTCCTATCAGCTTCGCACGCCGCTGAACACGATCATGGGCTTTTCAGAGATTCTGACAAACCAATACTTTGGTACGTTGAACGATCGTCAAATGGAATACACACGTACGATCATGGACGCCAGCAAGAAGCTGCTTCTTTTGATCAACGACGTGCTGGATCTTGCGACGATTGAAGCGGGCCGGATGGCGTTGGATCAAGAGGAGACTCCCGTCGCAAGCCTTCTGAACGCCGCCAAACAGATGTCCTCTGAGTGGGCGCGTCAGCAGTCCTTGGAAATCCTCGTCGATTGTCCTTCGGATATAGGCTCTTTTGAGGTCGATCAGCACCGCATGAAACAGGTGTTATTCAACCTCATCAGCAACGCCGTCAAGTACACGCCAGCCGGCGGACGGATCACGCTGGAGGCGCGGCATTCGGGCGACTGGATTGCGCTTACGGTCGCCGATACCGGAATCGGCATTCCCGAAAGCGATTTGGACCGCATCTTCGGCAAATTCGAACGGACGAACCTGCAAACGCGTCAGTCCGGCGTCGGGCTCGGCCTTAGCCTCGTCAAGAGCTTCGTCGAACTTCACGGCGGCCGCGTCGAAATCTCCAGCACGCCACGTCAAGGTACGCGCATAACCTGCTATATCCCCGTTCGAGCCGCTTCGACGGACAATTCGTGATGCGCGTTAAGATTCCCTTGCCGGACCTTAAGGCCACAGAAGCCTTAGCCGCAACGATCGCGCCCATCTTGAAACCCAAGGATGCAATCGCTCTGAGCGGCGATTTGGGGACAGGAAAAACGACCTTCGCGCGTGCGCTGTTACGCACGTTGGGCGTCAAAGACGACATTCCAAGCCCTACGTTTACGCTCGTTCAAACTTACGATATTGGCAAACTTTCGGTTTCACATTTTGACCTTTACCGCCTGAAATCTTCATCCGAACTCGACGAGCTTGGCCTCGACGACGCGCGTGCGGACGGAATCGTCCTCGTCGAATGGCCGGAACGCGCCGAGGGGAATCTTCCGAAAAACCGACTAACCCTGAATTTCTCGATAGCCAACGACGGGTCGCGTTCCTGCCTCCTTGAGGGGGAAGACGCGTGGCTAACGCGCCTTCCCGATCTCAAAAAAGCGTCCTTGCCTTAGGACGCCCCGGCTCCGTTATTTTTCTTTGCTCAGAGACTTTCCTCCCTTGTGGCCGGTCTTTCCCATGCACTTATGCATGAACTTCTTGTACTCGGCCTTGGCAAGCTTCTTTGCCTTAAATTCAGCCGCACACGCTTGGGAACGTTCGTGCTGTGTCGTGTGTGTCGTTTCGACGGTTGCCGTTTTGGCTTCCGTCGTTTCCTCCTCGGCAGCCGTTTCAGCATAAACGAACGACGGCACAAGCGACGGCCTCCCTACCGAAACCTGTCGTACCATTTCTTTTTGGTCTTTTGGGTCGCCTGGTTGGTGTTTTGGATTGCCTGGTTGGTGTTTTGGGTCGCCCGGCCTTTCGAGGTCACTCCCGTACATGAGCGCATAAACGTCCTGTACTGGCTCATATCCAGATTTTTCTTTTTGAACTCTTCCCGACACGCGTTTCTCTTTTCGCGACGAGCCATCGCTTGGGCTTGAACCGAATTTACATCTTGGGTGGCGTCTTTGGCAAAGACGGGAACGGAAACAAGTATCGTTAACGCCACCACACCCGAGAGAACGGCTTTTTTCATGAGAACCTCCTCTATCGTAAAAATGACCGATTCTAGAGTTAGCATGTTTTCCGGCGAACACAAGACAGCACCGAAGAGCCGACACGCAAAAACCGCTTCGCACCCCAGCTTTGTTACCCGAACGTTGTTGAAGTTTACGGCGCCGTTGGTATAGTCCACGGTTTCAGAAATGCTCTCGACAAAAGAGAAAGGACGGATCATGGGACAAACGATTTCGAACGGCGACGCGGTTGCAATCTTCAAAGACGCTTTTGCAACATGGAACGACAGCCTCCACGCTTCCTTCGTAAACATCGAAGCGTTAAGTGCCGCCGATCGCCATGATCCGGAGAAAATGATAGAAGCCGCAAAGCCAACCCTTGATTGCTATGCGCAAGGCGCGACGTTGTGGCCCACGGTGGAAAGCGGTTTTCGCAAAACTCCGGAAGGCATCAGCAAATATTTCGCGCATTTTGCCGCCAAGAACCCTTGCGGTGTCGTTCAAGGCACGCCGGATGTCGAGACCGTCTACGGCGCCGACGGAACCCCAAAAATTATCGTCAGCGGCGAATACATCTTCGAAATGAACGGAGAAAACGGGAAAAGAGTCCGGCTTCCCGCCCGGTTCGAGTTCAGGCTCGTTCAAGAAAACGGGACATGGAAGTGGTATCACCATACCTCGAACACAAGCCCCGACGCCCAAGGCACGCTGAAAACGACCCCGGTCGCCTAACGCTTTTGTTTATTGACATAAAAAGCCTTCCTTAACGTTTTAGATAAGGAAGGCTAAGGCGTTTTTTTGCCTCTTCTCCCCTGGCTCACCGACAAGAGATTAGGCCGAAAAACCCTTCAAAAACGCCTCGATATCGTCGGGAGACGACAACGCGTTCGATAAAAGGTCACGATCGATACGCCGGGCCAATCCGCACAAGACCTTGCCTTCTCCGCATTCGACAAAATTTCGGACGCCCTTTTCCTTCATATAAAGAACCGATTCCCGCCAGCGAACGGAACTTGTAACCTGCTCAACCAACAACGCTCGGATCACGTCGGGATCGACAACAGGCTGCGCCGTCACATTCGCCACTACGGGAACCGACGGTGACCGGAGGATCGTCTCTTCAAGCGCAACGCGCATGGCCTCAGCCGCCGGTTGCATCAACGGGCTATGAAAAGGGGCGCTTACGTCTAATTTGATGCACCGTTTAATCCCCTTCGCCTTGGCGGCTTCGACAGCGCGATCAAGAGCCGCCGCCGCCCCGCTGATGACAACTTGATCGGGCGAATTGTCGTTCGCAAGGACGCACACGTCCCCCTGTGACGCCTCGGCCAGAACGGCCTGAACAAGCGCTCGGTCTAAATCCGGCGCAATCAGCGCAACCATACCGCCGTCCCCGGCGGCCACGGCCTTTTGCATCGCCCGGCCCCGAATTCTCAAAAGCCTCGCCGTGTCGCCCAAGGACAGGCTTCCCGCCGCGCACAGAGCCGCGTATTCGCCTAGACTATGCCCCGCCACGAACTGCGCCGAACGGTCAAGCTGAACCTTTCCCTGTTTTTCAAGAACCCGGATCACGGCCATGCTTGCCGCCATAATGGCGGGTTGAGCGTTTTCAGTCAGGGTCAGTTGATCCGACGGCCCTTCGAACATCAGCGTGCTGAGCTTCTGGCCAAGCGTGTCGTCAACTTCGTCAAAAACCTCGCGTGCCTCGGAAAATGTCTCGGCCAACGCCTTGCCCATGCCGACATTTTGGCTGCCCTGACCGGGAAAAACGAACGCGTATGTCATGACGAACCTCTTAAAAAGACAAATAAAATCGCTTTTTATTAAGCCCCTTGCTAAAATGAAGTCAAGCAGGTCTATTAAAGGCCCGTTTTTTGAGGAAAGTATACGGTATTATGTCCAATCTCGCCTCGCGCCTTGACCAATTTATTGATCGACACATTTTATGCGTCGGCGACCTTATGCTTGACCGGTATGTTTACGGCCAAGTTGAACGAATTTCACCGGAAGCGCCTATCCCGGTACTCCGGCAGCAACGGGAAACGACAACCTTGGGCGGTGCAGGGAATGTCGTGCGTAACGTCGCGACCTTGGGCGGTCGTATAAGCGTCGTCGGCGTCGTCGGCCAAGACAAGGCCGGAAGCGAAATTGCTAAGGAATTTCGTGACATTTCCTCCGTCAGGGCAGAGCTCATCGTCGATCCGGAGCGCCCGACAACCGAAAAAACACGTTACGTCGCAGGAAGCCAACAAATTCTGCGTGCCGACCATGAAGTCACGTATCCCCTTTCTCCTGCCGTCGAAAAAGAAGTTATCGAACGAATATCGAGCATCCTTGACGAAGTCGATGCCGTCATCCTGTCGGATTACAACAAGGGTGTCTTGACGCCAGCGGTGATTGAAACCACGATCAGCCTTGCTAAAAAAAAGAACAAACCCGTTATCGTAGACCCTAAAGGCCGCTGCTTTTTGAAATACAAAGGAGCGACTTTTTTGACCCCAAACCGCAAGGAAATAAGCGACGTCGTCGGGTCGCCCATTGCCAGCGTCGCGGATGCCGAAACAGCCGCGCGGGAGCTGATGAAGACGTGCGGCGTAGGAGCCATTCTCGTCAAGCTCGGCGCCGACGGAGCCTGTCTTGTGCGCGAGAACGAAAAAATGCTTCACCTAAAGGCTGAAGCGCGGGAGGTTTTCGACGTTTCCGGCGCCGGGGATACGGTCATCGCAACGTTGTCTCTCGCGTTGACAAGCGGCTTTGCGCCCGCCGAAGCCTCCAAGGTCGCCAATACGGCCGGCTCGATCGTCGTGGGCAAGGTCGGAACGGCTTTTGTCACACGAGATGAGATTGCCCGGGCTCTTATTCACGGCGAAGCACACCACACCGAAGACAAAGTCGTTGGCATGGCTTCGATCGCCGACATTGCCGAACGCTGGCGAAAACTTGGGCTTAAAGTCGGTTTTACAAATGGGTGTTTCGATCTTCTGCATCCGGGCCATATCGCGCTTTTGCGCCAAGCCCGGGCAACGTGCGACAAGCTTGTTGTCGGGCTTAACAGCGATGCGTCCGTCAAACGCCTGAAAGGCGCGGCCCGCCCCATCCAAAACGAAGCCGCGCGCAGCACGGTCCTCGCTTCCTTGGCCGACGTTGATCATATCGTCATTTTCGACGAGGACACGCCGCTTGACCTGATCAAAGCCGTCCGACCGGACGTTTTGATCAAAGGCGCCGATTATACGCTCGACAAAGTCGTTGGTGCCGCCGAGGTTCAAAGCTGGCACGGGCGCGTTGTTCTCGCCCATCTTGTCGATGGACAAAGCACGACAAACACCATCGCCAAAATGAAGGGCTAGCGCTTGCTTCGCTTTACGGCGCGTCCTTGTCGTCTTCCCTTCTGAACGACCGGTCTGTGGAAGCCCCCACATCCTCGTCCGAAGGCAGAAGAATCACAATATCGCCGTCTTTGGAATAATTCAGGGACTTACGCGCTTCTTCATCCAAAAGATCGCCATCAAGACTGTCGGGCCGCATAAGCTTGACGCGGCGTTCAACCGTCTCGCGCTCCTTTTGAAGCTGCGTAAGCGTCTTTTGGGCCGCCCGTGTCTCGTTCTGAAGATGAAGCTGTGCCACCCAGCCCCGTTCGCCCTCGACCGTATGGTAAAGAAAATAGCCCACGATACAAATGCCGACGCCCGAGACAATCCTCTGCCATGTTCGCCGAGGCATCATCGTTTAGTCTTCTCCCATAAGAACCGAGGTTCCGGCAAAACGCGCAGCGCGCCCCAACTCCTCCTCGATACGGAGAAGTTGGTTGTACTTGGCCAAACGATCCGATCGACACAAAGACCCCGTCTTGATCTGGCCGCAGTTGACGGCCACGGCAAGATCCGCGATGAAAGAATCCTCGGTTTCGCCCGAACGATGGGAAATCACGGCGCGATACCCGGCCTTGTGCGCCATCTCGACGGCTTCAAGCGTTTCGCTGAGTGTGCCGATCTGGTTAACTTTAATTAAAACGGCGTTGGCAATTCCACGATCAATGCCATCGGCAATACGCAGGGGGTTGGTCACAAAGACGTCATCGCCGACGATTTGGATCTTGTCGCCGAGCTCCTCGGTCATCATTTCCCAACCCTCAAAATCGTCTTCGGCCATGCCGTCTTCAATCGAGAAAATCGGATATTGCGCCACAAGATCGGCATAGTAACGAACCATTTGCTCGGCTGTGAAGACCTTGCGCTCGCCCGCCAATTGGTACCGGTCGTCCTTGTAGAATCCGCTGGCCGCCGCATCGAGCGCCAGCATGATGTCTTCGCCCGGTTTGTATCCGGCTTTTTCGCAAGCGCGGAGAATCAAGGTCAACGCTTCCTGCGTCGAGGCAAGGGCCGGAGCGAAGCCGCCTTCGTCCCCGACGTTGGTGTTGTGGTTCACTTCCTTCAAAAGCTTCTTCAACGAATGGAAAACTTCGGCTCCCATGCGGATGGCGTCGGCGCAGGTTTCGGCGCCGACCGGCGCAATCATAAACTCCTGAATATCGATGGTGTTGTCCGCATGCGCGCCGCCGTTGACAATGTTCATCATGGGAACAGGCAACAGGGATGCCGAAACGCCCCCAAGATAACGGTACAATGGTAATTGGGACTCCCGCGCCGCCGCTCGGGCAACAGCCAAACTCACCCCCAAAAGGGCGTTTGCGCCCAAACGGGCCTTATTCGGTGTTCCGTCCAGTTCGATCAGCATCTCATCCAAAGAATTCTGATCCTCCGCATCGGCACCGATGACGGCTTCCGAAATCTCTTCATTCACAGCCTCGACGGCGCGAAGAACGCCTTTGCCGCCGAAACGAGTGGGATCCTCGTCTCGCATCTCGACCGCCTCGTGGGCGCCCGTTGACGCACCTGAAGGAATGGCCGCACGTCCGAACGCGCCACTTTCCAAAACAACATCGACTTCGATCGTTGGATTTCCGCGGCTATCGAGAATTTCTCGACTGTGCACAGAAGCGACTTTGGACATGGATCCTCCTAAACAACATGTTTCGACAGAACATCACAGCTTGTAACAGAACACAAGGGAGCAAAGTTTATCCTCTTTTTAGGGTATGTTACAACGTTAACGCGTTTTGCACTGCCGAAAGAGCTATTTCTATAGAAAATAAGACTGGAATACCTTACCATCCCATTCTTATAGAAAAAGAAAGTTAGATTATTTAAAGGAAACGATTTTATGGAAAAGGAAGCTTTCCAAGCCCTCGCTGAACGGTATACCTCCGCCGTCAATGTTTCCGCGGGAAGTCGGGTCCTTCTCTCGTATCAAAGCGACGAAGCAAAAAGGCTCGCGGACGCCTGCGCTGCGCTTGTCCTCCAAAAAGGCGGAACGGCCTTCCTCAAAGACGAATCGGCGGCGGCTTTAAACGACAGACTTCGCCATGCGACGCGGGCCGCTATCGCCCGGATGGGCGACGAGGACTTCGCGTTTATAAAAACGATAGACATCTATATCCGGATCAAAGATTACGACGCTTTCAGCGCGTTATTAATTCCCGACGATATTCACAAGTTTTACCTTCTGTGCATGAACGCGGCTCTTCGCTATCGCGTCAATAACACACGTTGGCTTGTCGTAACCGTACCGACCCCTTCTTTTGCTCAAGGATGCGGCATGACGCTTGCCGAGGCTGAAGCCTTCTATCTTAAAGCCTGCCTGATGGACTACGATTCCATGGCCGCAACGGTCGTGCCTCTAACCAACCGGCTGAAAAAAGGCGGCCATGTCCACATCAAAAGCCCCGCCCAAGGCACCGACCTTGAATTCGATCTTATCGGAGGCAAGGCCAAAGAGTGCGTCGGCCAATGCAACATTCCGGATGGCGAGTGTTATACAGCGCCCGTCAAAGACTCTGTCAATGGAACCATTCGTTTTTTAAGTTCTCTTTATGAGGGGAAAAAATTCGATTTTGTCGAGTTGACGTTCAAAGACGGCCGCGTCGTCGAAGTCCATGCGGCTGACGAAGAACAAAGGAAAAATATTCTTTCTTTTCTCAACACCGATGAAGGCGCCTCCTATGTCGGTGAGTTCGCGTTTAATTTTAACCCGTTTATTATGAAAACAACGGGGAAAACCCTGTTTGACGAAAAAATTTGCGGCGGCATTCATCTGGCTCTTGGCAATGCCTATTCTGAAACCAGTAACGGCAACGTCTCAGCCATTCACTGGGACCTTGTGCACCTTCAGCGTCCTGAATTCGGAGGAGGGGAAATCTGGATCGACGACGAACTTATTCGCAAGGATGGTCTCTTTATCCCCAACGACCTGCAAGGCTTGAATCCGGATCGCCTCATCGCCGCAATCCGCCAACCCGCTGCCTACGGTCCTCGTCAACCTTTCACCCCGGCGCCTTGATTCTATCCAAGCGTCGTAAGATCGGAACACTTTCCAATCTCCATAACTTTAAAAAGGCGGCCCATCTGGTCGTCGTCAATAAGCCTTTTCAAAGCGCTGTCTATAGCCGTGCGTTGTTCGTCCGTCGCGTTTTTTTTCAGGGCCTCAGCACGAATTTCAATCCCGCAATTTCTCAAAAACGCGCCCTGCCCGACGGCCTCGGAAACATTGGCTCCTCCGGCCCTTGCCGCATCGGCCAAAGCCGTAAAATCGACATGCGCCGTCAAATCGACCTCGCCAGGCCGTTCAAAAATATCCGCCGACGCATGATGCGAGACGGCTTGAACCGTCGCAAAACCGGGACGCGCCGTGTATCCGTAATCGATAATCAGCGCCGCCCCCCGACGCGACAAAAGCACGCGCGCCAGCTCACGCATACGGATTTGGGCTTCAGGCGAAAATTCAAAGCACGTTCCCGGCACCGCATCACGCAACGAGGCCGGAATCAAATTCATCTCGACGTCCGCCAAAGGACGAAGCGCAAACGCCAACCCCTTCTGATCGAGGGTCACCATGCGTTCG
Organism: Alphaproteobacteria bacterium; assembly: GCA_028690155.1. Classification (GTDB taxonomy): domain Bacteria; phylum Pseudomonadota; class Alphaproteobacteria; order UBA9219; family UBA9219; genus CAIXLI01. The sequence goes on from JAQVBU010000002.1 coordinate 59,846, forward strand.
GCCCACCCCTGAAACGTTTTCTCGAACAAACGAACGGGCAGCGCATCGAAAAACTCGTTCGCCACGACAAGCACGGGCATCGAAGGAAGCTGAGATACGGCATCGATATGAACGGGTTTGCTGTCGCTCAAAACCTCGCTCTGCTTCCGGCGCAAGACGACATCACTGTCGAGCAGATAAAGCTGTTTTGCGGCATGAAAGCCCCCAACGTGCGCGGTAGCCCGCAGAATATCTTGCATCATCGTGCCGTGACCGGGGCCAAGTTCAACCAAGGCAAAGGGGGACGGGTCGCCAAGTCGATGCCACGCCTCGGCGCACCAAACGCCAATCATTTCCCCGAACATCTGGCTGATTTCGGGCGCTGTTATAAAGTCGCCCGTGCGGCCCAACGGCTCACGCGTACGGTAGTAACCATGCTCGGGGTGCTGAAGGGCGATTTCCATATAAGCGGCCACGGACAAAGACCCCTGAACAACAAGAACATCGCGAATAATCGTTTCAAGCGCATTCATGAAGATTTCGCCTTGCTTTTTGCGCACTTTTTCCCGCTCGGCTTGGAAGGCGTTTTTTGAGGAAAAGAAGGTTTGGACACCTTAACCAGAATCAACATCCCGGCCAGAATCATGGGCACGCAAAGCATCTGCCCCATTGTCGCGCCGAAGTAAAGAAAGCCCAGTTGAGCATCCGGTTCCCGGAAAAATTCAACCCCAAAACGAAAAGTCCCATACAACAAAAGGAACACACCCGACAAAACCCCGGGACGCGCGCGTATGGCGGGTTTTCGAGATAAGAAGATCATAACGGCAAGCAGAACAAGGCCTTCGAAAAAAGCCTCATACAATTGGCTTGGATGTCTTGCGACAGAACCTCCGCGGGGGAAAACGACTCCCCAAGGAAGGTCTGTCGCGCGGCCGAACAACTCGCCGTTGACAAAATTGGCCAAACGGCCAAGCCCCAACCCCACCGGCGCAACGCATGCCAAAAGATCCGTAAAGGCCAAAAAGGGAATCTTCTTTATCCGCGTAAAAAGATAGGCGGCCGCGATAACGCCCAGAATGCCGCCATGGAAGGACATCCCCCCGTGCCAAATTCGGAAAATTTCGAGCGGATCGTTTCTATACTGCGCCACGTTATAAAAGAGAACATAGCCCAAACGACCTCCCAGCACGACGCCCACGACCGCCCAGACAACAAAGGCGTCATACATCTCCGGCCTCGGGGCCTTCGGATCGCGCCGCGCCATTGCCATGCACCAATGCCAACCGACGATGAGTCCGGCAAGATAGGCCAACGCGTACCAGCGGACGACCAAGGGCCCTAAAGAGAAAGCGATAGGATCGATGTCGGGGAAAGTCATAGGAGCGATGCGATTCTGTTTTCGGATTGATTAGGATAGCGTCGGATTAAGCTTCTTTACACTTTAATTTAAAATTGTGATAGTCCAACTCTTGATTATTCCCTCTCTAAAGGCCTTCATTATGGCAGCACAACATAAGACAATTGTTGATGATCTTCTTTCTCTTGTAGGCACAGCGCTGGATCGGTTCGCCGAGGCGCGTTCCAGCTTTGAATCCCGTTCTAACGACTTCAACGACCCCACCCACCATAGCGATCGCGTAAGCCGCGATGAATTCGACGCCGCCTTCGCCATGCTTGCCAACGCGCGCAATGAGCAGGAAGATCTCGTCGCGCGAGTCACTCGTCTTGAATCGGCTCTCGGCCTTAACTCCGCAAAAAAAGCTTCAAGAAAAAAGGTAAAGAGGCCCGCCTCAAATTTACCTTCTGTTAAAAAAAGAAAAGCGCCGGCGAGAAAAAAATAGGCCCTTTTCATGCCCCCGACGCATGAAAAATGAGTCTTTAGAATCGATTAGCTGCAACGCAAAAAGAATCGTTTCGTTTCCGTGCCCTGTGACTCAAAAAGCACGGAAAGATCACGTTTTTTAAAAAAATGTTTCAAGCCTCTTGCGGCATGACTCCCAAGTTTGATACCCCTTATGACCTCACAAGCGGAGTTCGCCCATGTCGTTTCAAACCGCCATCGATCAGCAAGTCCTCTCCAACCCCCTCGACATTCTCGAGGAAATCGTTTCTGCCAACGAATGGCTTTTCGACCGCACCAATGATGACGAGCTTATTGTCGAACTTTCCGGCCGGTGGTGTCATTATCGGATGTTTTTCGTGTGGCAAAAAGAAATCGGCGCGCTTCAGTTTTCCTGTCAATTCGATATGAAAGTTCCTCCGCAAAAACGCGACGATGTTCACGATCTTCTGGCTATGTTGAACGACCGGATGTGGCTGGGCCATTTCAACTTGGATATGCACCAGAATATGCCCCTTTTCCGTTATACGGTTCTAACGCGCGGCGGTCGTATGCCGGGGATCGAATCGTTGGAGGATTTGGTTGAGATTGCGCTGACTGAATGTGAACGATTCTATCCGGCTTTCCAGCTTGTGATCTGGGGCGGAAAACGGCCCAGCGAAGCTTTGGCGTCGTCCATGATCGACGTTGCCGGATGCGCCTAAGCCGCTTTTCTTATCGAAGGAAACAGGCTTTCTTCACCTCTGTCTCTATGCTAGAAAAAGGCCTTGTTCCTTTTTGACCTTGGCCATCCCATGCTTGACTCATTCCTCAAAAAAACGATCGATACAATCGACATTCCCGGTCTTTCATCGCCCTACACAGGCAAGGTTCGTCAAACCTACGACGCCCCGGGAAACCGCAAAATCATCATAGCCACCGACCGCCTGAGCGCGTTTGACCGACAAATTACAACGGTACCGTTAAAAGGGCAGGTTTTGACCCAGCTTTCCCGCTATTGGTTCGACGCGACAAAAGACGTTTGTCCCAATCATGTTATCGCCTATCCCGATCCCAACGTCGTCGTCTGCCACAAGCTTTCGATGCTACCGGTCGAAGTCATTGTCCGTGGATATCTGGCCGGCTCGACGGAGACGTCAATTCTCAAAATGTATAAGGCCGGTCACCGAAAAATGTATGGCGCTGTTTTTCCCGATGGCCTGCGCGCGAATCAACGGCTCGAGAAACCCATCATCACGCCAACAACCAAAGCCTCCACGAACGCGCACGATGCGCCGCTTTCGCCCCAAGAGGTCGCCGAGCGCGGAATCGTTCCCAAAGACGTTTGGGACAAAGTTTGTTCGTATGCTCTGGCCCTGTTCGCCCGCGGCCAAGACATCGCAGAGAAACGAGGCCTCATTCTCGCCGATACCAAGTACGAGTTCGGCCTTCTGCCAAACGGAACGCTTGTCCTCGGCGACGAAGTCCATACGCCTGACAGCAGCCGATACTGGATCAAAGACTCGTATCAAGCAAATTTTGAAGCGGGCAAGCCACCCGCGACGTTAGATAAAGACGTCGTACGGCACTGGCTTACGCAACGGTGCGATCCATACAAGGATCCCATCCCCCCTATTCCGGATTCTGTGCGTCTAGAAACGACAAAAGCCTATATTGCCGTGTTCGAGAAGATGACAGGGCAAACGTTTGTTCTCCCAGACGCCACAGAAGATCCCAAAGAACGAATCAAAGCCGCTATTAAGGCCTACCTAAACACGACAGGCGCCGCGGACTAGAGCCGACCGCAATAAGGTTGGCCTCTTTCGTGCCAACCTTTTGCGTGAATCGGCTTGGTTAAATAAAGAGCGAGAGCATTGACCAACCGTCCTATCCGGCCAGCCTGATCGGGAAAGGCTCTAGCGAGCCTTTTGTCCCGCTTCCGGGCCATTTTCTTGGCTTGCCCGTCGTTTCATACCATGGCGAAAGCCTTGGCCGTGCGCCGGGGGCGTCAACCCCACTTGAGCAAAGCAGGCATCGACAATCGCACGCTGCTCTTGAGTCAAACGAGGCCTTCTTGGCCCCTTCTCTTTCGCCCCACGACCGCGTCCATCGACTGAAGCCTCTGTCGTAGAAGCCGTTTGCCCGGAACCGTCCCCGGAAGAAGCCTGAGGCCCCCTAGGACCCGTTCCGTCGCGTGGAGGAGACCCTGCCGGAGGCTCCGGTAGAGTTACCCCTTTTTCAGCCGCACAAGCATGGATGGCCGCCCTCTGCTCATCCGTAGGACGAACCGCCGTTTGGGCATAAACGGACCCCGAAAGAAAAAGGGCGGAACAAAAGCAAAACAAACTCATTTTCCACGACATCCTGAACCTCCATTTGAAACTGTTCAGTTGTTGAACGCGCGTTATGGAAAAAACATACGGAGAAAATTATAGCTCATACGTTGAATCTTGGCCGATATAGAGGCCGTGAGCCCCGGGGACCACTTTAAACTTGTCAGAAATACCCAAAACGGTTTCGGCCCCGCCAAGGATCAGAAACGAATCTTTGTACATCATCTGGCTGATCGTATCGAGAATGCGCGTTTTTGTTGGACCATCAAAATAAATCAATACGTTACGACAGAAAACGATGTCAAAAACGCCTTCAACACCCACATTCGTAAGAAGATTACCTTCACGAAATTGGACCATCTGACGAAGGTTTTCCTTAATCTGCCATTTATCGCCCGCGATCTGTTGAAAATACTTAACCAGATGTGTCACGGGCAAGCCACGCTGAACCTCAAATTGGGAATAAATGCCCGCCCTTGCTCTGGCAACCATTTCTCTGGAAAGGTCGGTCCCGACAATCTCGATTTTCCAACCTTGAAACTTGGCGGCTTCCTCAAGACAAATCATCGCCAAGGAATAGGCTTCCTGACCGCTCGACGCCGCCGCCGACCAGATACGGATATGCTTCTTTTCCTTCCTTGCCGATAAAAGGTAGAGCAAAAGCTTTTGCTGGAACAGCACAAACGGCTTTTGATCACGGAAGAAAAAGGACTCGTTGGTCGTCATGGCTTCCGTAATATCCAAAAGAAGCGGCTCTTCGCGTCTTGCACGAACGGCTTGGGCCATGTCTTCAAGCGATTTAAGATTGTGCTTACGCGCAACAGGGAAAAGGCGCGACTCCAGAAGATAGGCCTTTTCCGGCGTTAGAATAAGACCGGAACGTTGCTTCACAAGCGTTGAGAATAATTCAAAATCTTCCGGTTTCATGCCCTGCTCCCATCCCCCATGCTCCCGGCGCCCCCTTGTATGGCAATACGCTTCACAACAGGGCCGATCTCTCCGACCGGCAAAACAGCGGAACAAAGACCGGCCATGGCAACAGCGCCCGGCATGCCCCAAACAACGCTGGTCGCTTCGTTTTGAGCAAGAACAGCCCCGCCTGCACGAACGACGTCTTCGCTGCCCTTCATCCCGTCCTGCCCCATCCCCGTAAGAATAACGACGAGAATACGGCTTCCGTAAACGCCGACTAAAGACCTCAACATGGGGTCGACCGCAGGACGGCAATAATTTTCGGCCGGCGTTTGGGCCAGTTCAACCATAGGCCCCGAAAGCTTTTTCGTCACAAGCAGATGAAAGTCGCCCGGCGCGACATAGTAATGGCCGGGCTGAAGCGGCATTCCTTCTTTTGCTTCTTCGCAGGAAACGCCACATTCCCTTGCAATATGAGACGCTAAAATCGTTGTAAACGACGGGGGCATATGCTGTGTGATAACGACGGGTTGCAACAGCTCTTTTCCCATGGCTCGAATGACTGAAAAAAGAGCTTGAGGTCCCCCGGTCGATGATCCAATCGCTATAATCTCCGGCTTAAAATGAGGCGTCATGGCCCGTAACGAAAACGCCTTCTTTTCAACCGGCGCAGCATCCGCAACCACGGTCTTCCTGAAAGGTGTCTTTCGTACGTTGTTTCTCCAGGCACGGATACCCAGCGTTTTAACTTTCTCTCGAAGATCGTGTAGAAAGGCATTGGGCACAGCCATCTCTCGCGCCGACGGTTTTGGCAAATAATCCGTCGCGCCCAAGGATAAAGCCTTCATGCTGATCTCGGCATTTTTCTGTGTCAGCGTCGACGCCATGATAATCTGCACGGCAGGATCAATCTCTTTCAACTTAGGAATAGCCGTCAAACCGTCCATAACAGGCATTTCAATATCGAGAATGACAACATCCGCCGGCGTGCGCGCCAAAACATCTATAGCGGCTTTTCCATTCGCGGCCGTACCGACGACGTCGAACCCCGCCTCATGGCTGAGAGCGCGCGTTATAAACCCACGGATAACCAACGAGTCATCAACAACAATGACACGGACCTTGGGGTCATCATTCGAAACGCCTTTATCGGAAAAAGAGGGATTAAAAGACATCATGCCTATCCATTAACTTTCAAGAAGGCCCAGTTGTTCAAGTTTGCCGCGAATAATGTCGGCATCAAACGGCTTCATAATATATTCATTCGCTCCCGCCCCCAAGGCCTCTTGAATATGCTCCAAATCGTTTTCTGTCGTACAAAAAACCACGTTCGGAACATCACCCCCGGGAAGCTTTCTAAAGCCATGCAAAAAATCTAGCCCGTTCATAACAGGCATATTCCAGTCTAAAAGAACAAAGTCCGGCAAAGCGGTCTTGCAAAGGTCCAACGCCGTCTGACCGTTTTCCGCTTCGGTACAGGAATAACCTATGGCTTCAAAAATCTGGCGGGCAACTTTTCGAATGACTCGGCTATCGTCGACGATAAGACAACTTTTCATTTTTGCCCCTTTGTTTTCAACTTGCCCTCTCCACCGAGGGGGGCGCAATAAAGCAAGCGCGTGCCTCCTCTATCTTAGGCGCCTCCTCTCTAAAAAGACAAAGCAATTAAGCCGCCTTTGTTTGCTCAAGATGTAAGAGCCGCGCTACATCCAAAACGACCAAAAGCGTGTCTTTGAGACGATAAATGCCGCTCGACACGTCTTGCCAACGAGGATCAAGGGTCGCCGGATTCCTTTCGAAATCCACGGAAGGCAAACTCATAACCTCGCCGACCTTGTCCACAACAAGGCTATACAGCTCTCCCTCGTGATCAACGACAACGCTCATACTTGGCTCGCCACCCTCGCGTGGGGGCAAACTAAGACGCGTCCGGACATCAACCGCTGTCACGATGCGTCCCCGAAGATTTAAAGACCCTAAAACCTCCGATGGAGCGAGAGGCACATGCGCAATGCTTTGAGTGCCTAAAACATCCTGAACTTTCAATACGGGAATACCAAAAATCTGGTTAGCAACCGTCATGGTGACGAACATGCCTTGTTCGGCTTCGTTTGTAGAGGTTATCTGTTTCGAGTCGCTTGAAGAGACGGGAAGGCTACTCATGATGGATCTCTCCTTGATTCAACGTTTCATGCAGCGCATTCAGAAGGCCTTCGCGATTGAACTTGGCCACATAGTCGGTGAACCCGGCCAAACGACCGCGTTCCAAATCGCGCGGCGTCGCATGGGAAGACATAGCAAAGATCGGCAGCTTGCTCCACTTGCCGTTACCCCCGCGCAGCGCCGACACAAAATCGAACCCATTCATACCCGGCATTTCGATATCGCTGACGATCGCATCGAAAACAAGGCCTTCATCCTGAAGTTTCAAGGCGTCGTTTGCCGTCTCAACCGAGGTTACATCATACCCCGCAACCGTCAAAAGGGGCGTCAACAAGTTGCGGAAAAAGGGACTGTCGTCGACAAGAAGAACACGCCGTAAGGCCTGATCGACCCCGTACGCTGTTTGCTCTTCCCCAAACCAGCTTTGGAAAGCCTGAGAGAGATAATGCGCAGCGTCCAAAACGTCCGTGGCCCTTTCGTCGATAATGCACGTTCCCAAAGTTCCGGGACGACGCCCCGAAAGATCAACCTGCAAGCGGGCCTCGACAATATCCAAAATCTCATCAACCATAAGCCCCATGTGCTTGTCCTGATCGGCAAACACCAAAACCGCCTGAGACCCTTCTTTCGGAACTTCAGCCTCGGCCACAACGGGAATCAAGGGCATCAACTTGCCACGGTATTGAACCATAGGCATTCCTGACGAGTATTCAACCTTTTTGCAATCAATCTCTTCAAGCCGTGCAATCAAGGACAAAGGTACAGCCTTCTGCGCGCCGTCGCCCGCCTTAAAGAGCAGAAGCGACTGCGTCCCTCCCGTCTGCGCTGATTGCGCCGATGCCGTAGCCTGAGCGTGAATAGCTTGGTTGCTGACGTTACCAACACAGGACACAAGAGCGTTAAGATCCAAAATCATGATCACGCTGCCATCGCCCAAAATCGTGTTGCCCGAAAACATGTCGATGTTCCGCAGAATCGGCGCGACCGGCTTGACGACGATTTCCTCCGTATCGAAAACCCGATCAACAATGATGCCAAGAGTCGAATTGCCGACTTGAACCACCACGACAAAAGCATTGCCGTTTGCCCGTAGAGTATCTTCGCCGAGGCGAAGCGTTTTGCGTAACGAAACCAAGGGCAACAACCGATTCCGCAAACGAAGGACCGGCGTATCGTTAATCATTTCGACGCGATGCTCACTGGTCGGCGACGCCTTGACCAATTCGACCACACTGATCTGAGGAATGGCGAAACGCTCCGTGGCGCACTCGACGATCAGCGCCGAAACAATCGCCAACGTCAAAGGAATCTTAATTGAGAACGAGGATCCTTTGCCCACAACGGATTTAAAATCGACTGTGCCGCCGATGCGCTCGATGTTCGTACGCACCACATCCATGCCGACGCCGCGCCCCGAAACCGACGTCACACGCTCGGCCGTCGAAAAGCCCGGCTTAAAAATGAATTGCAGAATCTGCTGCTCGGGCATCGAGGCCAGCTCGGCCTCGGTCGCCAAGCCGCGTGCAAGAATTTTCTCACGGATTTTGTCGATGGGAAGACCTCTTCCATCGTCAACGATGTCAATAATGATGTGCCCACCTTCATGGTAGGCGTTGAGCGTGATAACGCCCGTCTCCGGCTTGCCCGCGCGAAGGCGTTCCTCGGGAATCTCAATTCCGTGATCCGCCGAGTTACGCACCATGTGCGTCAACGGATCCTTGATCAGTTCCAGAACCTGCCGGTCGAGCTCGGTCTCGGCCCCAAGCATCTGGAGATCAATTTTCTTACTCAACTCATGGGATAGATCGCGCACAATACGCGGTAGCTTGGCCCACGCGTTGCCAATCGGCTGCATGCGCGTTTTCATCACGCCTTCCTGCAATTCGGACGTGACTTGGTTCAAACGCTGTAACGGCGAGGTAAAGGCGCTGTCCTTCTCGCCGCGAAGAATTTGAAGCAACTGGTTGCGCGTTAGAACCAATTCGCTCACGGTTGTCATCAACGTCTCAAGCTGATCAACGTTGACACGAATGGATTGTTCGGCAACTGAACTTCCGGAAGAAACTTTGTTTCCGCTCTTTCCTGTTCGGTCCGAATCCTTTTCCTGAACGACGGGCGCGGCCGTCGGCACCTCTGTATGGAGCGCTTCTTTTTGTGGCACGGTCCGTTCCTTTGGCGCCGGCGCTTCTGTATTTTCCATATTCGCCTGCAAAGCGGCCATATCACCGGCGGGAACGGGAACAAACCCAAACTCATCCGGCTCTTGCGCAGGAATGCCCTCGCCGACAGAGGCCGGCGCGGCAGCCTCTTTCTTTCTTTCCGCCATGGCGTTCAACGCCGAAATAAGATCTTGATCATCCCCATCCGGCGATTCCTTCTCGTTTTCTTCAAGATACTCTAAAAGAAGCTTGATCCGATCGATCGATGCCAAAATAAGGTCGACGGCATCGGGTGTGACATCAAGCTCGTGGTCTCGGAATTTTCCAAGAACGTTTTCCCCGGCATGCGCCAGACGCTCCAGCCTAGGAAGCCCCAAAAAACCACAAGTCCCTTTGATCGTATGAACAAGCCTGAAAATGCTTCCGATAATCTCGGGGTCCTCGGGGTTCTTTTCGAGCCGGACCAACTCGACATCAAGTGTCGACAAATTTTCGGAAGTTTCGGTCAGGAAATCCTTAAGAAGGTCATCCATTGGGCGTTTCCTTTAAAGCGAGACAAGCTCTGTATGGCAAAAGTCCACAGGGTGTGTTGAGATCACCCCCCTTAAGAAACCTTTACATCCTGTATACATGGCTCATCGTTGGGGAGGGAGAGAAGAAGGTTGAGGGTGTCGGGAATCGAATGGTCGTGGCCAAGTTTAAGGCAAAAATGTTCGGCAAATCTACCCGTCACATAAGCTTGGACGCTACGAGGCGATATATCGTCGACTGACGCCGAGCCTTCCAACGCTTCCTGCAAATTTAAAGACAACGCAGCATTTCTTCCCGCGATTTCGATGCGACATCCCGTCTTATCTCCTTTGAGCCCGGAAATTGCATGCAAAGAAATGGTTCCTCCGTAAGCCAAGGTTTCTTCAGCAAGCAAAATAAGATTGAGAAGCGTTTTTAAAAACCCCTGACAATCCTCCAAATTATTGCTGAGGAGATCTTCTGGCCAAACAAGCTTTATTTTTGAACCGGTTAAATACTGTTCAGCCACCTGACGAACGTCGCGCACGGCAAGCTGAACATCGCTTCCGGCCCGTCCATAAGCTAAACGGTAAACCCTTAATCTCCTTGCCGCCTTGTTCCCGCTATCACGGATAAGTTTCATCGCATCGTCGATGACCGAGCCCCCGACATCTTCGATGAGCTCGACCCCGTTATTGATGGCGCTCACGGGGCTCACCAAATCGTGGCACAACTTCGAAGCTAAAAGTTCCATGATTCGCACATCGATCTGCATAAAGCCGCCGTCTATTTGAAGGTTTTGCAAAGACATTCAGTCACTTTTTTAGATTTAACGACGAGTCGTTAAGAGAGGCTTAAAATCGTTCCTAAGCGTGTATACTATCAAAGAAATACACGTGAATTTTTCCCTTGATTCGTCACGAAAGATAACTTCTGATGACCAAAAATATGCTTCTTTTCCAGAGAGATTTCTTCGAGATTCTTGGACGCCGCTCATGAAAAAAATTTTCTTCTCCGCCAGCCATTCCCCTCTCGCCCAAAAAGCTTTTGCCGAGATGACCCAGCGCTATGGGCAATCTTCGTTGGACGACGCCGATTATTTTGTCGTCCTCGGTGGCGATGGGCAAGTTCTCAGCACGCTTTATGACGCGCTTTTAAGAGGAACGCCCGTTTTTGCCATTCGCCGCACAGAATCAATCGGCTTTTTATGCAACAACTTTAATAATCGAAGCGATTTGATCCAACGGCTTGAACGAGCCCAAAAGGCCGTACTCAACCCGCTCAGGATCGACGGCGAAACAACGGACGGCACCAGTTTTTCGTCTCTGTCGATCAACGAAGTTTCGATCGTCCGCGAAACCCCCCAAGCCGTTCGGCTTCGCATCCTGATCGACGGCGTCGAGCGCATTGCCAAATTCGGCGGCGACGGCATCATGGTTTCAACACCGGCTGGAAGCACCGCCTACAACCATTCTTGTGGGGGCCCGATCATGCCTCTTAACTCGAACACCCTTATTATAACGGGAATCAACGGGTTCAGGCCGCGCGGATGGTCTTATGCCGTCTTACCCCAAGACGCCGTGACAGAAATCCACGTCCTTGAACCAGCCAAACGCCCCGTTCGGATCGAAGCCGCCGGAAAGGCTCTTCACAACGCGGTCCATGCCAAAATTCGTCTCGATAAAACCCAAAACGTCACGCTCCTGTTCGATCCCGATCAACATCTGGGCGAACGAATCATCCGCGAACAATTTTTGCTTCAGTAATCCCGTTCCAACGGAATAATGCTGGGGCCGGACAGCATGGCAAAGTTCGGAACTTCGCCCGCATCCAATTTGTCCTTCACCATGGAGTCCAAACGCAAAATCCGCGCGTACAGCGCATGGCTACGCGCCATTAAATCCCGCAATCCGGCTGGAATTTCGGGATCGTCCTCGCCTTTGTCGCTCGAACACTCCTCGCTTTCGGTTAACGCGTATTGGGGTGCCGAGAACTGTTCCGGCGAAATCTCGCCCGACAACAAAGCTTTCATTGCAAGAAGCCACGTCATTACTTGAATCAACCGCGCCGAAACGCGCGTATGGTGATAGCCTATATGGAGACAACGCGACAGATCCAACTGCCGACGATCCGCCTGTTCGTGATAGGCAATGTAATTACGAACCTCTTGCGTTAGGGCAAGCCCTTCGTCAAACGTACGGTCAAGAAGCGTTGTGGCTTTTTGTGCGGGCATAAGACCCCCCTTTCTCTCTTTTCGTGATAGGGCCTTATTCTTAAAAAGAAGTATAAAACCCTTTAACAAGGTATTAATTTGTCGATCTGTTTGTGCTACCGTCCTCCTTTATGTGTTTCTTATAAGATCAAGCATGACTCAAACGACCTTTCTTACCGGAGCAACCGGGTTCCTCGGAACAGCGGTCGCACGACTGCTGCTTCGCAAGGGCCATCGCGTACGGGCTCTCGTGCGCCCAAACAGCGACCGCAAGAATCTGGAAGGGCTCGACCTCGATCTCGTCGAAGGAAATCTGACGGACCCCTCCTCGTATCGAGAATCCCTGCGCGGCTGCTACAACATGTTTCACGTCGCCGCCGATTACAGGCTTTGGGTCCGCGACGCCGACGCCATGCGCCGCGTCAACGTCGACGGCACGCGCATGCTGATGCTGGAAGCTCTGGATGCCGGCGTGCGCCGCATTGTGTATACAAGCTCGGTCGCCACGCTCGGGCTGAATAAAGACGGGACGCCCTCCAACGAAAGAACGCCCGTTTCCTTTTCGGATATGGTCGGCACCTACAAGCAGACGAAATACTTGGCCGAACAGGAAGTCTTGCGCTTGATCCGCCACCACAAACTTCCCGCCGTCATCGTCAATCCCTCGACCCCGATCGGACCTCGCGACATCAAGCCGACTCCCACGGGTAAAATCATCGTGGACGCCGTGCGCGGAAAAATGCCTGCCTACGTCGATACCGGCCTCAATGTTGTCCATGTCGACGACGTTGCCATGGGGCACTGGCTTGCTCTTGAGCGCGGACGCGTTGGCGCTAAATATATCTTGGGCGGGACGAATCTTCCCCTTGAGACGATTTTGACGATCATCGCTGACATTGTGGGCCGACCGCCGCCCAAGATCAAACTCCCTCAGGCGCCACTCTTCCCTATCGCGCTGGGGATGGAAGCTCTAGCGCATTTGACCGGCATTGAGCCCATGATGACTGTGGACACGTTGCGTATGGCAAAAAAGAAAATGTATTTCTCGACAAGCTTGGCCGAGCACGAGCTGGGCTATACCTTCCGCCCGGCACGCGAGGCCATCGCCGATGCCATCGCCTGGTTCCGCGCCGAGTGGTATTGCTGATAACAAAGGGGCTAGGTCGGAAGAAGCTTTTGTATGGCGTCGCGACCCTGCCGGTTTTCTACATAGTCCGCCAAAGCAACGACCGCACGGCGATCATATTTTGTGCCGATCTGCTCAAGAAGCGTTTTTACGGCAAAGTCCATCGTCATGGCCGAACGGTACGAACGGGCGCTGATCATGCCGACAAAAGCGTTGGCAACGGCGATGATGCGAGCCGTCACAAGAATCGCCTCGCCCTTCATTCTAAGAGGCCCCGTTCCATCATAGCATTCCTGAGCCTGCCGCAACGTTTCGACCACAGGGCCTTCGAAGTCGATCTTTTCCAAAAGATCGATGCTGCTTTGGAAAGAACGGCGAACCGTCTGCCTTTCCTCGTCCGTCAGCGCCCCGACCTTGGTCAACAAAGAGCACGGCACGGAAATTTTTCCGACATTCATCAAACGCCCCGCCATCTCGGCCGTCCCTATCCTCGAACGATCCAATCCCATGCCAACCGCCATGGCGCGCGCGACAGCCGCGACACATAATGAATGCTGAGCCGCATAAGGATCTCGCCGATCGACCATCGTGACCAACATGTCGGCTAACTGGCGCAAAATACGTTCGCGCTGTTCACGTTCCTTGACGACCTCGGTAATGTCCTGATCGATCATAAGAACGCCGGGCGTCGGCATCGGCAAACCTTCGACGGGCACATGCGGCAAAGGAATATGCTCGGAACGGATCACCGCGCAAACACCTGCGCCGCGCTCAAGCGTCCACGCCCGAACATAAGAAGCCCGACGGGCCAAAGCAATCCCGTTTCCTTCGACATACCCCTTGGCTTGAGCGCTCCCCATCAGAGCCGCCAGATCCTTTCCGACAACGGCATCGGCCGTCAGACGAAACGTCTTGGCGGCTTTGGCGTTTGCAAAACGAGCGACATTTTTTTCGTCCGCAATAAGGATGGACGCATTCTGATTGTCCGCGACGATCCGCAAAAGACGCTCCTGTGAGGCCAAACGTTCGGCCACACGCTGCGTTTCAAGGGACAAAAGCAACATTCTGCGGGACGTGCCATAATACCATACGGCAACAACACCCCCAATAACCGCCAAAAGAGAGAGAAGCAAAATAACTTCCATCTGACGAAGCCGGGCACGCGCGGCTTCCATGGCATGGCGTTCGTCGACGTGAATCATCAGCACCCATGGCGTGTTGTCGATCGTACGACTGATCATAAGGGTTGGTTGGGACCGTGCATCTTTCTTAAGGTCAAAAACGCCTGGAGATTTGACGGCATGGGCGGCATCCAAATCCGGCGTTTCAAGAGCGAGGGATGACGCCACGCCTTCGCGATTTTTTCTCGGAGAAAGATAGGTTACGACGTCCCCATCCCGTCGAAGCAGAACGGCTTCCAAGGTTTCGTCGGTCGAACCAGGATGATTCAGCAGACTAAAAAAGTCCTCGCCGAGATCCGTAATGGCCACAAGCCGGGCCAAAGGCGGCGACGGGACGTCGGCCTGTATGGGAAAAACCGGAAGAACAAAGCCCATCCGGGCACGCCCGGATTCTGTCCGATAAACGTCCAGAATAGCGGTTTTTCCTTCGGGAACGAGGTCAACGCGCCGAAGCACGGCGGGATCAATCACGGAAAGACCGGCCGTGGAGGCCAAAATACGGCCATCCTTGTCGATCAGGGCAAGGCCGACTCCCGACGGAGCGGCAACACCGGCGGGAATGGATTGAAGCTCTTTCGATTGCGTCTCAACGAAGCCGATGCGGTCAGCCGTTATGGAAAGCAAATTTTTTAAGAAAACGGCTTGCGCAGGCTCTTCCTCCTCCTTCGGCTCGGACGAACCGACAAGATCGCTTACGTAAAGCTGAAGCGATGGGTTATCGGCAACCTCGGCCAACGCCTTTCTTTTGCGATTCAGCCAGCCGTTCAAGGCGTCGACGCGACTGTCGGCGACCAAAGCGAGTTTGTTTTGCCACGACAAAAGCTCATGTTGATATTCGATCGACATAAAATGAAAAATGGCCGCGCCGCCCGTAACGGCAAAAAAAACGATCAAGACAAGCAAAACGGCGGGATTGATCGATGGTTTTCTAGGCTGAGGCTTTTTGCCGAAGATGTCTTTTTGCGCGTGCATCACGAAAAGCCCTTTCTGCCTTTATTCCAAGACAAAGTGTTGCCACCAGTGATTCTCATTAATCGAATAGATGGGAACATAGTGGTAAACGCGATCGGTTGAAACAACCTGTTTGATCTGGTTATCCAATATATAAGATTTTCCCCCGGCCGAAACAACCAGGATCGCGTGAATGATGCCGCCGAGATTCAAGTCTTTCAGAACGACGACACGCATGGCATCGGCGGGAACCCCCAACGCGCGCAGAGACATGTATTTAGCAATGGCATAATCCTTACAATTTCCGCTACGGCGCTGAAATTCATAAGGCGTCTCCCAATAGTTATCAAAGCCCCAGTTAAGAATGTCATCCACATAAGGATACGTGTTGATGTAACGATTCACGCCTTTAAGGCGTTCGAGCAAAGGTTCTTTTCTCAAACCATCAAGAAACGACTGCCACGCCTTAAGCTTGCAAGGCGTATGCGTCTGAGCGCCGCACACCGTGTCGAGCGAGCGCGCCTCTTTGTTAAAACGGGACAACATGCCCGTCCAACGAGGAAATATCGCGATATTATCCGAGCGTACCTCGTGATTAACAAAATAGGTGGGACGTTTTTTCCTTTGAAGCGCTCGAGGCGCATCTTGTCGGCCATGCGGCAGCATCGTTCCCGTCGGCTCGTCGAATAAAAACGTCGGGGTTGATAAAACGATGCTGTCCGGTCTCGAAGGCTCGACAACCTCCGTGGCATATTCTTGGGGACTGAGCTTAACGGGTCCTGGCGGAACGATAAGGATCTCTTTGCCCTTCGCGTCGTTTGTTCCCGGCGCCGAGTCAAACACGGCTTCATTTTTGGAAAGCGCCATGCGTTCAAACGACGCAAGAGATTGCGTGAGAAAACGATCCCCCGCCCATCCTCCACCGCCAAGGATCACGAGCATGATTCCAGCGTTCAAAATTTTTTTATGCGACCGTTTCACACTGCCCGCCCGAACGCTTTGGAAAGAACGAAGAAAGCCAAGAAGATAATGATGGGCTGTAACATCCCCTTGAGCTTTGGGCAAGGGAAAGCCATCCGTCAGCCTTCTGGCTTAAGGGCAAAAGCGCCTTTTTCCGTATAACTGACGGTGGAGTTAAACCAACCGCGACTTTTTAACGGCCGCCTCGATGAACGAACGGAAAAGCGGATGGGGATCAAGCGGCTTTGATTTGAGCTCTGGATGGAACTGAACGCCAACAAACCACGGATGATCTTTACGCTCGATCATCTCAGGCAACTGGCCGTCAGGCGACATGCCGCAGAAAACGACCCCTGCCTTTTCCAGAACCTTACGATAGGTCGTGTTGACTTCGTACCGGTGACGGTGGCGTTCATGAATGACGTCGGTACCATAAATCTCGTGGACCTTTGTCCCAGGAACAAGATGGCATGGATAGGCCCCCAACCGCATCGTGCCACCCAAATCGCCGTTTGATTTACGCACCTCAATCTTATCGCCCTTGATCCATTCGGTCATCAGGCCGATCACCGCCGACTTGCTCGGCCCGAACTCGCTGGACGTCGCGTCGGGAATGCCCGCTAAGTTTCGCGCCGCCTCGATCACCGCAAGCTGCATTCCGAAACAAATACCGAAGTACGGAATTTTCTTCTCACGCGCGACCTGCACCGCCCGAATCTTTCCTTCCGCACCGCGCTCGCCAAAACCGCCCGGAACAAGAATGCCGTCCACATCGTCTAAATAATGCAACGTTTCCGGATTCTCGAACACTTGCGAATCCAGCCACTTCAAATTAACGCGCACATTGTTGGCAACGCCGCCATGCGTCAACGCCTCGGCCAATGACTTATAGCTGTCGAGAAGCGACGTGTATTTGCCCACAATGGCAATCGTCACTTCACCTTCGGGCTCACGGATGCGCTGGACGATATTCTTCCACGGCGTCAAATTCGGCTTGGGCTCGGAAGGCAGCTTGAAATAGCGCATCACCTGCTCGTCCAGCCCCTGCTCGTGATACTTGACCGGCACCGCATAGATCGTATCCATATCCAAAGCTTCGATCACACATTCAGGCTTGATGTTGCAGAACAACGCGATCTTCTTGCGTTCGTTCTCAGGAATCGTACGATCGGCGCGGCACAGAAGAATTTCCGGCTGAATCCCGACGCTTAGAAGCTCCTTAACCGAATGCTGGGTCGGCTTGGTTTTAAGCTCGCCCGCCGACTTGATGTACGGCAAAAGCGTCACATGGACGAAAAGACATCTTTCCGCGCCCAGATCGTTGCGCAGCTGCCGAATGGCTTCAAGAAAAGGCAGGCTTTCGATATCGCCCACCGTCCCGCCGATCTCGCAAAGACAAAAATCCTCATCGCCCAAATCGGCGCAAACAAAATCCTTAATCGCGTCGGTAATGTGCGGAATCACCTGAACCGTCGCTCCCAAATAATCGCCGTGACGCTCTTTACTGATCACGCTCGAATAAATACGGCCCGATGTGGCGTTATCGCTCTGCCGCGAGGCGACCCCCGTGAAGCGCTCATAATGGCCGAGATCGAGATCCGTCTCAGCCCCATCATCGGTCACATAAACTTCGCCATGTTGCGTCGGCGACATGGTCCCCGGATCGACGTTCAGGTAGGGATCAAGCTTGCGTAAACGAACTTTGTATCCGCGCGCTTGCAACAAAGAGCCCAAGGCCGAGGACGCGAGTCCTTTTCCCAACGACGAAACGACACCTCCCGTAACGAAAATAAACCGCGTCATCTCTCTCCATCCTATCGGTAATGAACACAAAGCAAAACGGAACGATCCCTATTGGGCCAACGGAACCTGAGGCGCCTCGGAAGCGGGTGCGTCCGAAGCCGCGTCCGACGAAATTGGCGCGATTTGATCGACAAGGCTTTCGTTCTTGTGTTGGCCGCTGGCAAGAATGCCTAACGCAAGACTATTAAGAATAAAAAGCGTTGCCAAAACTGCGGTGGTGCGCGTTAAAAGATTGGCAGACCCACGCGCCGTAAACAACCCACCCATCGTTCCACTTCCGCCCATAAGGCCGCCACCATCCTGCGCCGTGCGCTGAAGAAGAATAACGGCGACCAAAGCGATGGCGAGGATCAACTGAAGAACAAGCAGAACGTTTTGCATAAAAGAGGCCCCTTCTCATGTCTCAATGAACAAAAAAACCGCCACGACAAGTCAATTGAACGACCCGACATGGCAAAAAAAGCGCTAGTTTTTGGCTGGAACAATTTTATAGGGGATTTCGAGAGAAAAAGAAAGCGTCCCCGAGGTCGATTTTGCAAAAAAATACCGCCCATCAACAAACCGACAGAAAATGCCTTGTATTCTTTATTGTTTTTAATCAGCCTGTTGGCCAACAAGCCTCAACAAAGAGGTTAAGATCTCGATTTTATACCGAATCAAAGGGGATTTTTTTCGCCGTCAAAAGGCTCTGAAGCTCTCCGGCCTCGACCATATCCCTCATGATATCGCTTCCGCCGACAAACTCTCCTTTAATGTACAGCTGAGGAAGAACGGGCCAACGACTGTAATCCTTGATTCCCTGATGAAGGCTTGGGTCGGCCAACACGTCGATCGCTTTATAGGCAACGTTGAGCATGGATAAAATTTGCACGGCCTGAGCAGAGAATCCGCATTGCGGAAAAACAGGCGTTCCCTTCATGTACAGCACGACATCGTGCGTCGATATTTCGGAAGCGATGCGCTCGGCAACGACAGGGTTAATCATGGAAACTCCTTATTCTCTTGCACCCATTATGCGTTGTCCCGTGAAAAGAAGGAAGGAAAAATACGCCCCTTTTCTTGACAAAGGGTGAGGGCATTTTTATCCTTGCGGCGCTTGTTTTCCACGGAACCCCCTTGAGAAAAAAAGGATGTCGTCCCTTTTTCCAAAAGATTCGCCACCGCCCGCAAGTCGCCTAAGAATTAAAAGCGCGCCACAGCCTACTAAAGCGCCCGCCAAAAAACATGAAGTCTCTTGGCTTGTGCCGGTCTTACAAATCTTGTTTATCGTGGCCTGCTTGGGCGGCATTGTTTGGTACATCGTTTCGGACCCAGGAGAACGGTCGTTTACCTGCGATCGAAGGCTTCAAGGGCACGGATCGGCGTCTCTCACCCGCTTCGGATCTTGTTGGAAGGATTGACTGATCTTATCAATCCTTGGACGGAATAGCCGTTTTTAACGAAAGAGCATGCAACACGCCGCCGACGCGGCCTTGAAGCGCGTCGTACACCATTTTGTGCTGCTGCACACGGGTCTTGCCGACGAAAGCACGACTTTCGACATAGGCCTGAAAATAATCCCCATCGCCGCGAAGATCCTTTAATTCGACCTGAGCATCCGGCAAGGCTTCCTTTATCAGGCGCAAAATTTCCGCCTCGGTCATCGGCATGGCATTTTTCTCCCCTTAGGCCATAAATTTTGGCAGAAAACCTTCGTGCGCATCCGACAAGGCCTTTACCGCAATGCGCTCTTGCCCGAGGCAAAGCTCGCTTCCGCCAACGCGTCCAAGTTTTGTAAAAGGAATGTCCGCATCCCGGGCCGTTTTTTCGAACGCGGCCGCATCCGTCGTTGTCACAACATAACGGGCTTGGTCTTCGCCAAACCAGAAAGCCGCGTCGCCCCCGATTTCAAGGGACAATCCCAACGCCCCCGCCATGGCCATCTCGGCCACGGCAACAAGAAGGCCTCCGTCCGAGATATCGTGGCATGCCGACACTTTTTGGGCGTCAATCATCAATCGAATAAAGTCCCCATAGCGACGTTCGGCCTCAAGGTCGACAGGAGGGGGCGCGCCCTCTTCCTTTCCGAAAACTTCGCGCAAATAAAGCGATCGGCCGATATGCCCCTCGGTTTTTCCGAGAACATAAACTGTCTCGCCTTCGCGAGAAAAAGCCATTCCAATCGCTTTTGAACTATCGGCAATCACGCCAACACCGCCGATGATCGGCGTCGGCTCGATCGGTGCCCCGTTCGTTTCGTTATAAAGGCTGCAATTGCCCGACACGACAGGATACGATAAGGCACGGCAGGCTTCGCCGATACCCTGAACAGCCCCGACGAACTGACCCATGATGCGCGGCTTTTCCGGATTGCCGAAGTTCATGTTGTCCGTCACAGCCAAAGGCGTGGCCCCTACAGCGCACAAATTGCGCCATGTCTCAACCACCGCTTGGCGCCCACCCATAACAGGATCGGCCACACAATAACGCGACGTACAATCGGCCGTCATAGCCAACGCTTTCTTAGTCCCGTCCAACCGTACGACGGCCGCATCGGCGCCGGGTCCTTGAACGGTATTGGCACGAACAAGACTGTCGTATTGTTCCCAAATCCACCGCTTGGAACATAAATCCGGCGACGCCAGCATTTTTGTCAACACGCCCAAAAGCGTTTGTCCGCTTGGCAACGGATAATCCTCGACCTTGACGGCTTCGGATGCGGGCGTCGGCTCCCACGGACGCTTGTACATCGGAGCCTTTTCAACCAACGGCGCCACAGGCATATCGATCTCCACAATGCCGTCACGCGTGCACACAATCCTTCCCGTATCGGTCAGAACGCCTATAACGGCAAAATCAAGCTCCCACTTCTTGAAAATGGCCCCAGCCTCGGCCTCGCATCCGGGCTTAAGCACCATCAACATACGCTCCTGGCTCTCCGAGAGCATAATTTCATAAGCGCTCATGCCCTCTTCCCGCAAAGGCACCTTGTCCAGATCAAGCGTGATACCCAGCCCACCTTTCGACGCCATCTCGACAGCCGACGACGTCAGACCTGCCGCGCCCATATCCTGTATCGAGACAATGGCGTCCGTTGCCATCAACTCTAGGCAAGCTTCAAGAAGAAGTTTTTCCGTGAACGGGTCTCCCACCTGAACCGTGGGTTTTTTCGCATCGGAATCCTCGTTGAATTCGCCCGAGGCCATGGTCGCGCCCTTGATGCCGTCGCGCCCTGTTTTCGAGCCGACATAAACGACCGGGTTCCCGACGCCCGCGGCCTTCGAATAGAAAATACGGTTGGCGTCGGCAACGCCGACCGTCATCGCGTTAACAAGAATGTTGCCGTTATAGCTTGCATGAAAACACGTCTCGCCGCCCACGGTCGGCACGCCGACGCAGTTTCCATAACCGCCGATACCGGCCACAACGCCCGCGACAAGGCTTTTCGTTTTGGGGTGGTCAACCGACCCGAATCGCAGCGCATTCAAGTTTGCGATCGGACGAGCCCCCATCGTAAAGACATCGCGTAAAATGCCGCCCACGCCGGTTCCGGCGCCTTGGTAGGGTTCAATAAACGACGGGTGATTATGGCTCTCCATCTTAAAAACAGCGGCTTGCCCATCGCCGATATCGATAACGCCCGCGTTTTCACCGGGTCCGCAGATAACCTGAGGCCCCGTGGTTGGCAACGTCTTAAGCCAAACCTTGGTCGATTTATACGAACAATGCTCGGATCCCATGGCCGCCGCCACGCCAAACTCGGCCAGTGTCGGTTCCCGTCCAAGGATTCCTAAAAAAACATCGTATTCTTCGCGCGACATCCCATGGTCAGTTAATAATTTTTCAACGCCGCCTTGTTCGTCCGAAACCCTACGGGCCGTTTTTTGAGACATCTCTGTTTACCTTTATAAAATAGTCGCGGAAGAGTAGCCTAGATTCTCAATATGCAAAATGCCAAAATCGGCATGTGACTAAAAAAGGAGGCTCCCTATGAAAATAGGCATTAAAAATATCGTCAAAGCGAAAGAGCACATCGTTTGCCTAACCTCTTACACGGCGCCCATGACACGAATCGTCGATCCGCTTGTCGATATCATTCTTGTCGGTGATTCGCTGGGCATGGCTATTTATGGATTTGAAAACACGCTGCCGGTCACCCTTGATATGATGATCGCGCACGGTGAAGCCGTGGCCCGAACGGCCGGCCACGCGCTCGTGGTCATCGATATGCCCTATGGCACTTACGAAAAATCGCCCGCGCAGGCTCTCGAAAACGCAAAGCGCATTATGGACGAAACGAAAGCCGACGCCGTCAAGCTGGAAGGCGGCTTAGCCTTTATCGATACCATCCGGACGCTTGTGGAAAACGGTATTCCCGTTATGGGACATGTCGGCCTTCTACCCCAATCGGTCGAAAAAATGGGGGGCTACAAAATTCAGGGTCGTGGCGACGAAGGAGCTCAAAAGGTCATGGCGGACGCAAAGGCCGTCGAAAAAGCCGGGGCTTTTTCCGTGGTTATCGAAGGCACTCTGGAGCCCGTCGCGCGGGATATCACGGACGCGCTGTCCATTCCAACCATCGGCATCGGGGCCTCTCCGTTCTGCGACGGACAAATTCTCGTTGTCAACGATCTTCTTGGAACGTTTTCGGCTTTCTCGCCCAAATTCGCCAAACGTTATATTAATCTGCCGCCGATCATCGTCGAAGCAATCAGCCAATACGCCGACGACGTGCGCGAACGGCGCTTCCCGACGATGGATCATTGCTATTTGCCCAAACTCGACGATGGAGGGTCATAGACCGGCGAAAACATCGCCTGAGTGGATTTTCTCCTTCTCGCCTTTATCCGTTTTCAGGCAAAGGGCGCCATCGTCTTCCAAACCCTCGAACGTTCCGGAAACATTGCGGCCGTCCGGAAGTCGAACGCGCAAGGGCCCCCGATAAGCCGAAACCTCCCACGCCTTACGAATAGGCGCAAACCCTTCCGCATTCATTCGTGCGTACCATGTATCAAGGTGCGACAAAACGGTCGGCAGAAGATTATCGAACGGAGGCAAGGCCTCATGTTCTTCGGCCAAGCTCGTCACGTCGCACCTTGACATATCGGGGGTCATAAGAACATTCAAACCGATGCCCGCCACCAGTCCTTGATCGACGGCTTCGAGCAAAATGCCGGAAATCTTCTTCTCGTGCACCAAAACGTCGTTTGGCCATTTCAGTTCGACGCTTGCCTGAGGAAGAAAACTTTTCACCGCGTCGCCAACCGCAACGGCCAAAACAAAACTGTACGTTCCCCACATCTGCCGCGGCATCGAAGGCTTTAACAGAACGGAAAAATAAAGATTTCCAGCGGGCGACATCCACGGACGCCCCATCCGCCCACGACCGAGTTTTTGCTGCATAGCCAAAACGACATACCCCTCAGGGGCGCCGTTTTTGGCGGCACGCACAACATCGTCATTTGTGCTTGTCGTAACGTCAACGCGATGGATCTCAAAGTTCATAATGCCGCCACCGCCTCCTCGGAACGCACAAGGCCATACTTTATCTTTTAGGCCCTTAAACGAATTCGTGCGCCACCTTCAACGTATAGTCAACCAAGGGAGCAGGCATAAAGGCAAAAGCGACCATGACCAGCGCCGCGCCGCCCAAGACCAAGCGCACGCCCCAATCGGTCATCGGATCAATCCGTATCAACGGCTCATCGAAATACATAATTTTGACGATCCGCAAATAGTAGTAGGCGGAAACGACGCTGGACAACATGCCAATGACGGCCAAAAAGACAAGGCCGTGATGAACGGCGGCCAAAAAGATGAAATATTTTCCAAAGAATCCCGCTAACGGCGGTATTCCCGCCAAGGAAAACATCAACACAGCCATACCCAAAGCTAAAAGCGGATTCGTCCTCGACAAACCGGCGAGATCCGATAGGGACTCGACCTCTTTTCCTTTACGGCGCAAGCACAGAACGACGGCAAAAGCGCCGAGTATATTAAGCGCATAAATGGAGAAATAAATAAAGAGAGCCTGCACGCCGTCAATGCCGCCAGCCAAAACTCCGACGAGAAGGAAGCCCACGTTCGCGATCGCGCTGTAGGCGAGAAGGCGTTTGAGGTTAAATTGAACGAGCCCCGCAAACGCGCCCCAAAGCATGGAGGCCACAGCAATGAACAAAACGGCCTGATGCCAATAAACGGACGCCCCTGCGAAAGGACCGAGCAAAA
This sequence comes from Alphaproteobacteria bacterium, assembly GCA_028690155.1. Classification (GTDB taxonomy): domain Bacteria; phylum Pseudomonadota; class Alphaproteobacteria; order UBA9219; family UBA9219; genus CAIXLI01. The sequence goes on from JAQVBU010000002.1 coordinate 84,161, forward strand.
GCCGAACCAACAAAGCCAACGCCGCGAGTTTTGGAGCCGACGCAAAAAAGGCCGTGACAGGAGTCGGCGCGCCCTCATAAACATCCGGAGCCCACATATGAAAAGGAACGCCGGAAAGCTTGAACGCCACGGCCGCACAAACGAAGACAAGACCGACAACGACGCCGGGATGAACGGTCGAACCGCTCTGAAAAAGATTCGCCAAGACGTCAAAATTCGTCGTTCCCGAAAAACCGTAGATCAAGGAAACGCCGTAAAGAAGAACCCCTGAAGACAACGCGCCTAAAATGAAATACTTAAGCCCCGCCTCGCTTGAACGCGCATCGTCACGCTTGAATGCCGCCAAGATGTAAAGCGAGAGACTTTGCAATTCAAGGCCCAGATAAAGGGATAAAAAATCGCCGGCCGAAATCATCGCCATCATCCCAAGCGTGGCAAAAAGAACCAAAACGGGATATTCGGAACGGCTGGATCCCTCTTTTTCGAAATAATGCCAAGACAACAAAATAGAACAGGCCGAGGCGACCAAAACAATCACCTTGGAAAGACGCGCAAACGCATCATCCACGAACAAGCCGCCGAAGGCTTGCATAGGGAAAACGCCATTCAACAGCCCTTCGAGTCGACTGGAAGAAAACATGGTGATGGTCGCGAAGAAAAAACCGGCAAGAACGATGAAGCCGACCGACCGAGCAACGCGATTTCCGCCCACAATCGCCACCAGAAAAGCGAAAAGCCCCATCAAAGCCAAAACGAGCTCGGGCCGCACCACATAAAGGAAGGAAGCGGAAATCATAGCCTCACCTCATGGACTTTATTTTGAACGACGGTCAACACTTTATCGAGCGTCGGCTCATAGACATTCTTAAACGAAGCCGGATAAATTCCCATCCACAAGACCAAAACGAGCAAGGGAGCGAAAACCAGCATCTCGCGTTTTGTCAAATCCGGCATGGCCCGCACGTCGTCCTTACTCAAAGGACCGAAGAAAAGGCGCCGATAAAGCCAAAGCATATAGGCCGCACTCAAGATCATACCGAACGCCGCAACGAACGCATACCAACTGTTGGCCTCAAAAGCGCCCTGCATCGTCAAAAACTCGCCGACAAAGCCGGACGTTCCGGGAAGCCCGATAGCGGCAAGGGTAAAGACCATAAAAACGGTTGCATACTTAGGCATGGTTGTTGCCATGCCTCCGTAACGAGAAATTTCCCTCGTATGCAAACGATCATAAATAACCCCAACGCAAAGAAACAAAGCGCCCGCAACGAAAGTATGGGAAAGAATGACCATCATCGCGCCGTCGAACCCTTGTCGGGTAAAGGAAAAAAGGCCCAACGTGACATACCCCATGTGCGCGACCGACGAATAGGCAATCAGTTTTTTAACGTCCGTCTGGGCCAAAGCGACCAGCGATGCGTACACGATGGCGACAAGACTGAGGCCGATCATCATCGGCGCAAAGAAATGACTGGCTTCGGGTAAAATTTGAAGGGAAATGCGAATAAAACCATAACAGCCCATCTTCAACAAAACACCGGCCAGAAGAACGGAACCGGCCGTCGGCGCTTCAACGTGGGCATAAGGCAACCATGTATGAAAAGGCCACATGGGCGTCTTGATGGCGAACGAGGCAAAGAAAGCCAGCCACAACCACAGGGCCGTCTCTTTAGGGATTGAATCCTTCACCATGGCCAAAACCATGCTGGTCGAACCGAAATGCCGAACCAAGACCAAAATGGCCACCAACATCAAAACCGAACCCAGCAAGGTATAAAGAAAGAATTTATAAGCCGCATAGGTACGCTTGGCCCCGCCCCAAACGCCGATGATCAGGAACATGGGGATCAGCACGCCTTCAAAGAAAAGATAGAACAGGAAAAAGTCCAACGCCGTAAAGGTTCCGATCATCATCGTCTCCAGAACCAAAAGGGCGATCATGAACTCCTTGACGCGAACCTTGACGCTGTGCATGGCCGAGAGAATGCACAAAGGCGTCAAAATCGTCGAAATCATCACGAACCAAACGGAAATGCCGTCAATTCCTTTGACGTACGCAATCCCGAAGGAAGGAAGCCAAACGACGGATTCCATCATCTGGAATCCCGTATAGGACGGATCGAAACGCGCCAGCATCACGCAAGACAAAACAAACGCAAGCAAAGAAACCGCCAAAGCGATACCCTGCGAGAGCCGCGCACCGCCGTCGCGATAATGGCCTTCCTTGACAAACAGAAAAAGAAGCAAAGCCCCCGCCAACGGCAGGAACGTCATCACGGAAAGAAGAGGAAAAGAAGTCATGGCGCGCTCACCTTGATCGAAGAATCCGGAAGAACATAAGGCTCGGCCCGGCGCAAGAAAGTCAGAGGCGATGGCGTATACTTACGCAACACGCGGTCAACCGTTCCGTCCAATAAAAGATCGTCCAAAGCCACATCCAACATATGTTTAAAAACGATCTCACCCTGAGGCACCCCAAAAGCAACGGAGAAAACCTGAATGGGCTTGTCGATAAGAATTTTTATCTTGCCGGGATTTTTCTTGTTGTAGCTCTCGAAGGTCGCGTAATCGACCCCTGCCGCATCCGCTTTTCCGGCAACAATGTCTTGAAAGATCGATGCCCACGCCGTCATCTGAGGCAACGAGCGAATAGCGACCTTCGGAAACTTCTTGGAAATGAGAATGCTGAAGCCCTCGCCGTCCAAAGCGGAAACCGTATATGCGGGATCGTTAAAATCCTCGAACGTATGAAAGCGCGTCTCGTCAGCGCGTCCAATCATATAAACGGGCGTGTAAAAAAGAGGCGTCGAAAAATCGATGGCGCGCGCCCGTGAAGCAAGCGGCCCAATCGTCGTACAGATAGCGTCATAGCGCCCCGTTGAAAGCCCCTCGACGATAGAGTCCCAACCGGCCTCTTCCGTCCACTGCACACGCAAACCGAGATTATGGGCAGCGGTCTCGATAATGTCGTGCGCAATGCCTTTAATCTCTCCCGTTTGCATATCCTTATAAAGGACCGGATGCCACACAGCATAGCCGCAGCGAAGGGTCCCGCTGTTCATGACGCGCGTGAAAGTTGTCTGTTTCTGGGATCCGGCGGTCCCTTTTGCGGAAAAATTTGGCGACGGCAAAATCGCAAGCAGCCCTACCGTTACGATAACGACCAAGCTCAGCCAAAGCGCTTTTTGAGTCATGGCGTCCCTCCCCAAAAGAACCAAGAAACGAAAGCCGCCACGCCAAGAATCATGGCAAAGGCATAGTGATAGATATAGCCCGTCTGCAGCGCGCTGACCCGCTTGGCAAGCCGTAGCGATAAAGCCGAAAAGCCATCCGGACCGAATCCATCAATGATTTGATCATCGCCTTTCTTCCATAAAACCTCGCCGAAAAACCGCGCCGGCTTGATAAAGAGAATGGCGTACAGCTCGTCGATATAGAACTTGCGATACACCAGGCGATACCAACGTCCAAAAGCGGCCGAAACCGCACCGGGAAGGCTTGGCTTGGCTATGTAAAAGAAAAAGGCCAACAGAATGCCCAAAACAGCCATGATCATCGGAAGCGCTTTGAAGAAAACGCCGACATGCTCGGCCGCGTCCATCGAATCATGCGCGTCCCGAACAAAAATGGCATGCCCCCAAAAAGACGCCCTTTCCGGTCCGAACCAATCGTAGGCATACGCCCCCACCACCACGGCACCAAGGGCCAAAGGAAATAACGGAGCCAACATCACCCAAGACGATTCATGCATACGCTCACGCACCTCGGCGGATTCGCGCGCCGCGCCGTGAAAGGTCAGAAATAAAAGACGCCATGTGTAAAACGCCGTCATAAAAGCGACCATGATCCCCAAAGCATAGGCAAAAAAGCCAAGCCTTGTCCCATTGGCCAGCGCCGCGTTGAGGACAAGATCTTTCGAATAAAAACCGGCAAAGCCGAACAGGCCGTCGATCCCTATTCCGGCCAAAGCCAAAGCGCCCACAAGCATCAAGCTATAGGTTACCGGCGCGACGCGCCATAAGGCGCCCATTTTGCGCATGTCCTGTTCGCCCGAAAGCACGTGAATGACCGACCCCGCGCCAAGGAAAAGAAGTGACTTAAAAAACGCATGAGTCATGAGGTGGAAGATGGAAGCCGAGTATGCCGATACCCCTGCGGCGAAGAACATGTAGCCGAGCTGGCTCATCGTCGAATAAGCGATGACCCGTTTAATATCGAACTGCGTCAGGCCGATAACGGCGGCAAAAACACACGTCAACGCACCAATAATGGTCACAAAAGCCAACGCTCCCGGCGCATATTCGAACAAGGGCGACATCCGCGCAACCATAAAAACGCCCGCCGTGACCATCGTCGCCGCATGGATCAACGCCGAAACGGGCGTAGGGCCTTCCATGGCGTCGGGGAGCCACGTATGCAAACCCAACTGAGCCGACTTGCCCATCGCGCCCATGAAAAGAAGAAGGCAAAGCGATGTCGTCACAGGAAAGGAGTGCCCCAAGAAAATCCACGACGAGGAAGCAACCTCTGGCGCTTGGGCAAAAATAACGCGGAAATCAATGGACCCAAAAACGACGAAACAGCCCAGAATGCCGAGAAGAAAACCGAAATCACCAACCCGATTGACAAGAAAGGCTTTCATCGACGCATCGTTTGCGCTCGGCCGCTCGTACCAAAAATTGATAAGAAGGTAGGACATCAAGCCGACGCCCTCCCAACCGAAAAACATCTGAAGAAGGTTCGGCGCGCAAACAAGCATCAGCATAAAGAACGTAAAAAGGCTTAAATAAGCCATAAAGCGGGACTTGCCCTGCTCGTGCGCCATATAGCCGATGGAATAAAGATGAACCATCGCCGACACGGCGGTAACGGTGGCGAACATCACGACGGTCAATGTGTCGATCTGAATGCCCCAATCGATCAACAAGGTTCCGGAATGAATCCAGGTCAAAAGAGGCTGGGTCAATTCGATTTTGTCCTCGACAACCCACGCCGCCGCAAAAGCCGACAACAGGGCCGAAAGAAGGACAAGCGCGCACGTCACAGCCTGCGAGGCCTTGTCGCCGATCATACGGCCCAGCAACCCCGCGAGGACGGCGCCCACCAAAGGCAGGAAAACGATCGCCAAACACACGGTCGCAAGGTCACAAGGAAAAGTCGTCATCGAGATCATCCCTTCAAGAGAGTCGCGTTTTCAACCGCAATATCGCCACGGTTGCGGAAATAGATCACAAGGATAGCCAAACCTATGGCCGTCTCAGCCGCCGCAACGGTCAAAACCATGATGGTAAAAACCTGACCGATCAAATTATGTTGGAAGACGGAAAAAGCCACAAAGTTAATGTTCGCCGAGAGCAAAACCAGCTCGATCGCCATCAGCAGTACGAGAAGGTTGCGACGGTTCAAGATAATCCCCGTCACACCGATCACAAAAAGAACGGCAGAAACAACAAGAAAATGAGACAAGCCGATCGTCATAGGTCACCCCCCTGTCCCGTCGGAACTTTTTTAATCTCGATGGCATCCGAAACGGTTATCTGCTTTTGATGAAAAACCTTCTGGCGCCGCACATCGCCGCGCTCGCGCTGCGTCAGCACGATGGCTCCAATCATGGCCACAAGAAGAATAAGACCCGCCAGTTCGAATGGATAGGCATACGTCGTGTAAAGAACGAGCCCCAGCGCCCTCGTGTTTTCAATCGCCGACGCATCGACCGACGAAAAGGCCTGAGGATGGGAAATCCACGACAGCGCAACGGTGACAAGCTGAACCAACAAAGCCATCGCCACAAGGCCACCGATAACGCCATAACGCCGTAAGGCATAACGGCGAGGCTTGGCCGCCAAATCCAGCATCATCACGATAAACAAGAAAAGCACGGCCACGGCGCCGACATAGACGATTAAAAGGATGAACGCGACAAACTCGGCACCCATCATCAAGAAAAGCCCGGCCGCGTTGAAAAAGCAGCCGATCAGAAAAAGAACAGCATAGACGGGATTGCGAACCGAAACGACCAAAGCCGCAAAGAGCAGAAGAAATCCCGCAAAAAGATAGAAGATGAGCGATGCCATGGTCGAGTTCCTATCCGTCCTTTGAATCCGCCGCCAGATTGGCCGCGATCACCCGTTCCCAACAGTCGCCGTTGGAAAGAAGATGCTCTTTGGAATAATACAGTTCTTCCCGAGTCTCGGTGCCGTATTCGAAGTTCGGTCCCTCGACGATGGCGTCAACCGGACAGGCCTCTTGGCACAAACCGCAAAAGATACACTTTGACAAATCAAGATCGTATCGCACGGTCCGCCGCGATCCGTCGCAACGCTCGCCCGCCTCGATGGTAATGGCCTGGGCCGGGCACACCGCCTCGCACAAGCGGCATGCGATGCAGCGTTCCTCGCCGCTTTCATAGCGACGTAAAGCGTGTTCGCCCCGAAAGCGTGGGCTCAACGGTCCTTTTTCGTAAGGATAGTTCACCGTCACCCGACGGCGGAAAAGATAGGAAAAGGTCAACGCAAGACCGCGAAGGATTTCGTAAAGAGACAGCGTTTTTAACCAACGTCCGATCATGCCTTTTCTCCTAATGAGGCACCTTATCGAAAACGATAAGGTACCCGGCGGTCACGACAACCCACAGAAGCGCCAAAGGAAGAAAAACTTTCCATCCAATACGCATCAGCTGGTCATAGCGGTAACGCGGCAGCGTGGCGCGGATCCATAAGAACAAGAACAAACACGCGGCAACCTTGCCGAAGAACCACACAATGCCCGGAACAAAGTCTAGGCAAGAAAGCGGCGGCAACCAACCGCCTAGAAACAGGATGGTCGCCATACTGCTCAAAAGGATCATATTGCCGTATTCGCCCAGGAAGAACATGGCAAACGCCATTGACGAATATTCGGTGTGAAATCCGGCGACGAGTTCGGATTCGCCTTCGGGAAGATCAAACGGATGCCGGTTGGTCTCGGCCAACATGGCGATCACATAAATGACAAACATAGGCGACAAAAGACCAAAGGCGAACCACCCGTCGCGTTGAGCCTCGACGATAGCCGAAAGGTTCAACGAGCCGACGCATAGAAGAACGGTGATGATGACGAGTCCCGTCGCAACTTCATAGGAAATCATCTGCGCGGCCGAGCGCAGACCGCCCAGGAACGAATACTTGGAGTTGGACGACCATCCGGCAAAGACGATGGCATAAACGCTCAACGAAGACACGGCGACAAGGTACAGAACGCCGACATTGATATCGGCCAAAACCAAACCTTCCTGAAAGGGAATGACCGCCCACGCGACCATGGCGAGGAAAAACGTCAGGATCGGCGCGAAAAGGAACACCACCTTGTCCGCTCCCGAGGGCAAAATCGTTTCCTTTCCCAAAAGCTTCACGCCGTCCGCAATAGGCTGCAACAAACCATAAGGCCCAACAACATTTGGCCCCCGCCGTAGCTGCATGGCCGCGAGCACCTTGCGTTCGGCATAGGTCAAATAGGCAATAGCCCCAAGAAGCGGAACGACAAGGAACGCAATTTTAATCCCGATCCACAACAAGGGCCACACGAATGGCCAAACGGTTCCAAGAAAGAAATCGATCATGATTTACGCCGTGCCCTCCTTTTTAAGAAGAGGCAAAATGTCCCTTGTGCACTTTGCCATGGTCGCCGACGCGCGACTGATGGGATCGGTCATATAGAAATTATCGATCACAGAGGTGAAAGGAACATTGACCACGCCTACAATCGACCCGGCTCCAACCCACGGCGCCTTTTCGACGGAATCGCTTGTGGCCAAAAGAGGAACGGCTTCGGCCATTTTCTCGCGCAAAGCCTCAAGGGTCTTAAAAGGAAGAGGGACGCCGTAGGCGTCGGCAACGGCGTGAATAATTTTCCAATCTTCGCGCGCGTCACCGGGCGGGAAGGTCGCCCGCCACGCGTGTTGAGGCCTCCCTTCGGTGTTCACATAGGTCGCCGATTTCTCGGTATAGGCTGCGCCCGGAAGAATGACATCGGCGCGTTGCGCGCCTTTGTCGCCATGATGACCCTGATACACGACGAAGGCGCCCCCGATTTTTTTGAAATCAAGCTCGTCAACGCCCAAAAGCCAAACGAACTCGGCGGCACCGTTCAAAACAGCCTGCGTTCCGAAACCCTTTCGCTGGGGAATAAATCCAAGATCAAGCCCCCCCACGCGCGATGCAACCCGTTGCAGGACGTTAAAGCCGTTCCAGTCTTCACGAACCGCATTAAAGTATTCTGCCAACATCTTGACAACGTTAAGTATTGCGTTTCCATCTGAACGCGCCAACGCCCCCGATCCCACAAGGAACGCCGGCTTCGTCGCGTTTTTAAGAACCGCCGAAAAATCCCCCTCGTCCCGCGCAAGAGAAAGCAACGCATCAGGTGTATCTCCAAGATGCTTATAAGGATAGCCAAGATCGACGGGATCGCCCACAAGTCCTATGCGACATCCGCCTCTCAGCCACCGCTTGCGAAGACGGGCGTTGACCATGGGGGCTTCGTGCCGGGGATTTGTGCCCACCAACAAAACGGCGTCCGCCTCTTCAAGCCTCTTGATCGTCGTGTTCATGATATAAGACGAACGCGACGACACGTCATAAGACGCGCCATCCTGACGGCAATCCATGTTGGGCGAACCGATAAATTGCAACAACGTCTTCATCGCAAACATCGTTTCGCAATCGACCAGATCCCCGGCCAGAGCCGCAACATGCGACGGCGAACAGGCATGCATTTTCTCGGCCACAAGGGCCAGCGCCTCGTCCCAGCTCGCCGGCTCCAGCTTGCCGTTTTTGCGAATATACGGCCGATCAAGACGCTGGACCGTCAAACCGTCGATAGCAAAACGCGTTTTGTCGCTGATCCAATCCTCGTTCACGTCCTCATTCCGTTGCGGCACAACACGCATAACCTCGTTGCCACACGTATCAATCCGGATATTCGATCCCACGGCATCCAAAACATCGACGCTTTCGGTCTTTTTGTATTCCCACGCCCGGTTCTGAAACGCGTGGGGCTTGTTTGTCAACGCGCCAACAGGGCAAAGATCGATCAGATTGCCCGACAGCTCCGACGTCAACGCGCGCTCGACATACGTCCCGATTTCCAAATTTTCGCCTCGGAACATACCCCCCAGCTCGGGCGTACCGCAAATTTCGTCCACAAAGCGAACGCACCGCGTGCAATGAATGCATCGCGTCATCGCCGTTTTGATCAACGGTCCGAAATCTTTCTCCGCCACGGCGCGTTTGGGCTCGCGCATGCGCCCCATCGACACGCCGTACGCCACGGCCTGATCCTGCAAATCGCATTCGCCGCCCTGATCGCAGATCGGACAGTCGAGCGGATGATTGATCAGCAACAACTCCATCGCGGCGCGGCGTGCCTTTCTGACAGCGGGCGTATCGGTATGCACGACCATGCCCTCGGCGCACGGCTGGGCGCAACTCGGCACGGGCTTGGGCATCTTTTCGATCTCGACCAAACACATCCGGCAACTGGCCGCCACGCTTAGTTTGTCGTGATAGCAGAAATGAGGGATCTCAATGCCTAACTGCTCGCATGCCTGCATCACGCTGGTTCCGTCAGCAACCTCTATGGTTTTCCCGTCGATCGTCAGTTTGGGCATATCAGGCCGCCTTCGCTTTCTTTCGATACTCTTCGATACGTTTGATCATCTGCGGCTTGAAATGCCGGATCAATCCCTGAATGGGCCATACGGCACCATCGGCAAAGGCGCAAATGGTGTGTCCTTCGATTTCCTTGGTGATATCCAGCATCATGTCGATTTCCTCGACCGTCGCGTTGCCCTCGACCATGCGCGCCATCATCCTAGCCAGCCACGGAATGCCCTCCCGGCACGGTGTGCACTGACCGCAACTCTCGTGCTTGTAGAACGCGCTGATCCGGGCGATGGCATAAATAATGTCGGTCGAACGGTCCATCACGATGACCCCACCCGTTCCAAAGCTCGAATGAACCTCGCGCAAGGCATCGAAATCCATCAACACGGTGCCGCAAATGTCCCAAGGCAAAACCGGTGTCGACGATCCGCCGGGGATTACGGCCAAAAGGTTGTCCCATCCGCCGCGCACGCCGCCCGCGTGTTTTTCGATCAGCTCGCGCAAAGGAATGCTCATCGCTTCTTCGACATTGCATGGCTGGTTGACGTGGCCCGAAATACAAAAAAGCTTGGTGCCGGTATTTTTGGGGCGACCGAAGCGCGAGAACCATGCCGCACCGCGCCGCAGGATTTCGGGCACCGAGGCAATCGTCTCGACGTTATTGACCGTCGTCGGACAAGAATAAAGACCGGCGTTGGCCGGGAACGGCGGCTTGTTCCGGGGCTGACCCTTCTTGCCTTCGAGGCTTTCCATCAAAGCGGTTTCTTCGCCGCAAACGTACGCGCCGGCGCCGCGGTGAAGATAGACATCGCAATCCCATCCGGAACGCGCGGCGTTCTTTCCAAGAAGGCCGTTGGCATAAGCTTCGTCAATCGCACGTTGAAGAACGAGCGCCTCATGATAGAACTCGCCGCGCACATAGATATAAACGGTATGAGCACCGATGGCAAAAGCCGCCACCAACGCGCCTTCCAAAAGACGGTGCGGATCATAGCGCAGAATATCGCGATCCTTGCATGTACCAGGTTCGGATTCGTCGGCGTTGACGAGAAGATAATGGGGCAAGCCCGAAGGCTTCGGCATGAAGGACCATTTCATGCCGGTGGAAAACCCCGCGCCGCCGCGCCCACGAAGGCCCGAGTTTTTGACTTCGTCGATAATCCACGCCCCGCCCTTGCGTATGATCCCGGCCGTGTCGGCCCACACGCCGCGCCGACGCGCCGAAGCCAGATCCGGCCCGTCGAAACCGTAGATGTTGGTGAAGATGCGATCCTTATCGTCAAGCATGAGCGTTCACCCTGTCTTTCAAGGTGGTCGGGCCGCCTTGGGCGCAAGAGCCGCGCCGCCCCGTCTGCGAACCGACAGACGGTTTTTTTCCTTCCCTTAAAGCGTCCAGAATGGCGGCCATGCTTTCGGGCGTCAAATCTTCGTACAGATCATCGTTGATCTGAACCACGGGGGCGTTAGCGCACGCACCCAGACATTCAACCTCGGCGAGCGTGAACAAACCGTCGTCGGTGGTCTCGCCCATGCCGATGCCCAGTTTTTCTTTGCAGGTTTGAACGATCATCTCCGAGCCGCGCAGCCAGCACGGCGTGGTGGTGCACACCTGAATCAGATACTTGCCCACAGGCTTGAGATTGAACATGGTATAAAAACTGGCCACTTCGTAAACGCGCACCGGGGGCATCTCCAGCATGGAGGCCACGGCATCCATGGCGGCGCGAGGCAGCCAGTTGCCGCATTGGCGTTGAGCCAGATCCAATAAAGGAATGACGGCGCTTGCCTGACGGCCCGCCGGGTACTTTGAAATAATTTTGCGCATCTGGATCAAATTGTCGGGAGAGAAGGCAAAAATTTTTGGCTGTTCTATCGTCATCGATCAACCTCCCCGAAAACAAGATCAAGGCTGCCGATGATCGCGACCATATCGGCAAGCATATGCCCGCGGCACAAAACATCGGCGGCTTGAAGGTGCGCAAAGCCGGTCGAACGAATATGACAGCGATAAGGCTTGTTCGTCCCGTCCGCGACCAGATAGACGCCGAATTCCCCTTTGGGCGTTTCGATGACCGTGTAGGTTTCGCCGGCAGGAACGTGGAACCCTTCCGAAAAATACTTGAAATGATGGATCATCGCCTCCATTGAGGTCTTCATGGCCTCGCGCGGCGGCGGCGCGACCTTCAAGTCGTCCGACATCACCGGACCAGCCGGCATATCGCGCAAGCACTGGCGGATGATGTGCAAGGACTGACGCATTTCCTCGAAGCGAACGAGATAACGAGCGTAACAATCGCCCGTTTTGCCGACGGGAATATCGAAATCCATACGGTCATAAACATCGTAAGGCTGCGCCTTGCGAAGGTCCCAAGCCACACCGGACGCGCGAAGCATGGGTCCGGAAAAACCCCACTCAAGAGCCGCCTCTTTCGAAACGATACCGATATCCACGGTGCGCTGCTTGAAAATACGGTTGGAGGTCAAAAGTTCGGTCAAGTCGTCCAAAAATCGCGGGAAGGCATTGATCCAAGCCCAAATGTCGTCGATCAGTCCGTCGGGAAGGTCTCGATGCACGCCGCCCGGACGGAAATAGTTGCAATGGAAGCGCGCGCCGCTGACCCGCTCGCAAAATTCCATCAAAATCTCGCGCTGCTCAAACCCCCACAAAGACGGCGTCACCGCACCAAGGTCGTTGGCAAACATCGTCACGCTGAAAATGTGGTTCAAGATGCGTGTGATCTCGGCAAAAAGAACTCGGATGTATTGAGCCCGCAAAGGCGGTTTAATACCCAAAAGCTTTTCGACCGCCAACACGAACGCATGCTCTTGCCCCAAAGGCGCGACGTAGTCCAAACGGTCGAAATACGGGACGGACTGAAGATAGGTCTTATGCTCAATCAACTTCTCGGTGCCTCGATGCAGCATGCCGATATGAGGATCGGCGCGCTCGATCACTTCGCCGTCCATCTCCAAAATCATGCGCAACACGCCGTGCGCCGACGGATGCTGAGGGCCGAAGTTGACGGTGAAAGGCAAGATCTTCTTGCCGTCGACGACCCGCTCCGTCTCAGGAAAAGCTTCCTCGGTCAACATGGCGCGTCCTCCTCCCGGCTCGGATCGTCTTTAGGGCGCTTCTGAACGTCCGTCATGCCTTTCCAGGGGCTCAAGCAATCGAAGTTCCGATAGTCCTGCTGAAGCTTGACCGGCTCATAGACGACGCGCTTTTGATCGGGGTCATAACGCACCTCGACAAAGCCCGTTAAAGGAAAGTCCTTGCGTAAAGGATGCCCCTCGAACTCGTAATCGCTCAAAATGCGGCGCAGATCGGGATGACCGGAAAAAGGAATGCCATACATATCCCAAACTTCACGCTCGAACCAGCCAGCCGAGGGAAACACACCGGTGACGGAAGGAACGCAGTCCCCCTCCCCGGCACGGACCTTAACGCGAAGGCGAGCGTTACGAATAAGGCTCAAAAGCTCATAAACGACCTCAAAACGCTCGGGCCGTTCGGGATAGTCGGCCCCGCAAATGTCCATCAATTGAGACATGACCAACGAGGAGTCGTCGCGCAATTTTTCAAGAACCTCGGCCACGCGCGAACGTGGGATGGAAACGACCAGTTCATCCGACACGATCAAGGCCTGAACCACAGAGGTCCCTAAAAGGCGCAACACTTCGTTTTTCAAGTCTTCGACAGCCAACATGCTCACACCCTGCTGATGACCCTGTTGTTACGGCGGACCTTCCGCTGAAGCTGCATCAGGCCGTACACAAGCGCCTCGGCGGACGGGGGGCATCCCGGGATATAGACATCGACAGGAACAATCCGGTCGCATCCGCGGACGACGGAATAAGAATAGTGGTAATAACCGCCGCCGTTGGCGCAGCTTCCCATCGAGATAACCCAACGGGGTTCAGGCATCTGATCGTAGAGGCGGCGCAAAGCGGGGGCCATCTTGTTGGTCAACGTTCCGGCCACGATCATCACGTCGGCTTGACGCGGCGAGGAGCGCGGCATCATGCCATAGCGATCAAGGTCGTAGCGGCTCATAAAGGCTTGGATCATCTCAATGCCGCAGCAGGCAAGTCCAAAAGTCATCGGCCACATTGAGCCGGTACGAGCCCACGTCAGCAGATCGTCAAGCTTGGCCAACATATACCCCTTATCCTGAACCTCTTGGCCCATTTGAGCGGCAACGTGATTGGCACGAGCGAATTTTGCGGGGTCGATCATTCCCATTCCAAAGCCCCCTTCTTCCACTCGTAAAGGAATCCCACGGTCAAAACGGCCAAGAAAATCATCATGGCCCAAAAGCCCGCCAATCCGATGGAACCCAGAACAATGGCCCAAGGGAAAAGAAAGGCAATTTCGAGGTCGAAGATGATGAAGAGAATGGCGACAAGATAATAGCGAATGTCAAATTTCGCGCGTGCATCCCCGACGGCAGGAAAACCGCATTCATAAGCGGCGTTCTTTTCGGGATCCGGGTGTTGCTTGGCGATCAGAAAGGCTAAAGCGACGGCAGCGGCCGAGATGACGAACGCGACGCCGAGGAAGATAAGGATAGGCAAATAGTCGATGGAAAGATCGCTAAGCATAGGCAGGGACCGAGTCGTTAATCCTTGGAGGGGATTTGACCATCGGATGGATAGCTTAGAAAATCAAGGGAAAAGACACTCTTTCGGCAAAACGGGGGCCGAGCCCCGCCGTTTCAGTCAAGCCGGATAGTTTTCGGGGAAAAGCTGACGTTCGACGAGTTCGATCATGATGTGGATCATCTTGATATGAAGTTCCTGCACGCGGTCGGCATAGCGCCCCGCGGGCGAGGCAAGCAAAAGGTCGCAACACGACGCCATCGGACAATCGGTTTTTCCCGTCATCCCGATAACGGACGCGCCTTTTTTCTTGGCACTTTGAATGGCAAGAAGAACGTTTTCGCTCTTGCCGCTTGTGCTGATTGCCAAAAGAACGTCGCCGGGACGGGCATGCGCGTCGATATAGCGCGCGAACACATGCGCGTACCCATAGTCGTTTGACACGCAGCTTAGGTGCGAGGCGTCGCTGATGGCCGTGGCCGCCAACGGCGCACGATCGTTGCGAAAGCGCCCCGAAAGCTCCTCGGCGAAGTGCATGGCGTCGCACATCGATCCGCCGTTGCCGCAACTGAACACGCGACCGCCTTTTTTGAAGCACTCGGCCAGAAGGATCCCGGCCTTTTCCAACGCATTCAGCGTCGCTTGGTTCGCCCGCAAAGCATCCAACCCCGTCCGCGCCTCATCAAGAGCTTCGCAAAGGGCCTTGTTCAGCATCGTCATAATTTGCTCCGTGAATAGTCCATGAATTGGGGGGGGACCAAATCGGGGTCTCTCCCTTGCCCCTCTTGTTGCGCCGCACCATCGTCATACGCCGGATGGTTCGGATCAATGGACGGAAGCGTTTGCGTCTCAACCGGCACCAGACCGTTTTGAGAAGCCCCCGGCATCTGCCCTTTTTCCAGCGTCTCGATCAAGCGCGAGGATTCCTCTTTCGTCACAAAATCCTTCGGCTTAAAGGGCACATCGCCCAACCGAGGCCATTGATCGTCGCCTTCAGTCTCCGCCGGAAGGCGAACCGTCAAAGGCTCCTCCTTCACGTCGCCGGGAACTTCATCCGGACTAAAAAGTCTTGGGATGTGCACGCGGTCACATCCTGCGAGAAGAAAAAAAACCAGAAGAAGTATATTTGATGATTCACGCATCTCGTTTTTCATGCTAAGTTCTCGCGCCTTGTCCTTGCGTATTTTCTCATAGCCCATCATGACCATAGCAGAAGAATCTCATACCTCCCAATCGGGAAAAAAGCTCGAAAAATCCCTCGACGCCATCTCCGCGCTACGCGAGGCCATGCAAAAACGGCTGGAGGAAGCCTATTTCGCACAGAAAGCCTCAAAAACAGCGGTGGCCCCAGACGACACAAACAAAGAATTTTCTACAAAAGAAGCTTTGGTCCCACCCCCCACCATGGCACCCGACATGCCCCAACCTGAATCCCCCCAAGAAACCCAAACCGCCAAACAGCCCACGCCGGTCCCCGAAGAAAAACCGGCCGTCGAACAAAACGCCGCCAAAGAAGAAAAAGTCGAAGCCCCTTTCCATTTCGATCCGATCGAATGGACGCAAATTATGATGCGTGTTTTCCAAGAAGGGCAACAAATGGTTCGCGACTATGTTGTGCGCACGCGCGACAAACCGGTGGACACCCTTCCTTTTACCCCGACGCCGTTTATCGATTTATGGACAAAGCTCAGCGCGAAGTTTCTCGAGAACCCGGAAGCCTACACGGATGCGCAGCTGGCGACGTGGCAGAATTATATCGATCTGTCCCGCTCGACCCTTCTCAAGATGCAAGGCATGACAAGCGCCCCGGTGGTCGAGACTTCGGCGAAAGATAAGCGATTCAAAGCCAAGGATTGGCAAACGAACTGGATTTTTGATTTTTTAAAGCAGGCCTATCTTTCGACGGCAAGCGAAACCCAGCGCCTTGTGCAACAGGAAACCGTGAATGTGAAAGACAAAATGGCGCAGAAGCTTGAGTTCTTCTCGCGTCTGTTTTTGGACGCCAGCGCCCCCAACAACTTTCTGATGACAAATCCGGAAGTGTTGCGCACGACCTTTTCCACAAAAGGAGAAAACCTGATCAACGGCTTGCGCAACTTTTTGCGTGATATGGAAAAAGGTAACGGTCTTCCGCGCATCCGGATGAGCAAATACGATGCGTTCGAAATCGGCAAAAACATCGCAACGACGCCGGGCAAAGTGGTTTTCCAAAACGACTTGTTCCAGCTTCTTCAGTATTCACCGACGACCGAGCAAGTCCGAAAAGTCCCATTCTTGATTATTCCGCCGTGGATAAACAAGTACTACATCCTTGATCTGAAAGAAAAAAATTCATTCATTCGTTATCTGGTGGATCAAGGCTTCACGGTGTTCTGCCTGTCCTGGGTCAACCCGGGCAAAGAACATGCGTCCGTTCAGTTTGAAGATTACATGGACATCGGCGCGCTGACGGCCATGCGCGAAGTCAAGCGTATCACCGGCGAAGACTCGCTCAACGTGTTGGGCTATTGTATCGGCGGCACCCTTCTTGCCTGTCTGCAAGGCTATCTCAAAAAGCTCGACGAAAAACCCGCTGACCTTCCCTCGATCACGAGCGCCACGTATCTCGTGACCATGATTGATTTTTCCGAGCCCGGCGATCTGGGCGCGTTCATCGACGAGGACCAAATAAGTCTTTTGGAAGATCGCATGGCGCGGCAAGGTTATATGGACGCAAACAGCCTTGTTTTAACCTTCAATCTTTTGCGTTCGAACGAGCTTTTTTGGCCGTTCATCATCAACAATTACATGCTGGGACGCGAACCGTTTCCGTTCGACATTCTTTACTGGAATACGGACTCGACCAACCTGCCGGCCGCCATGCAGAGCTATTACCTGCGGAAGATGTATATGGAAAACAAACTGGTGGAACCGAATGCGCTGAGCATGCGCGGAAAAACGTTGGACGTGGCCGAAATCACGACGCCAAGTTTTCTTCTGTCGACGAAAAACGACCATATTGCCCCATGGAAATCGACGTACGTTTCAACCCAGCTTTACAAAGGTCCTGTGCGCTTTGTTCTGGCGGGCTCCGGCCATATCGCGGGCATTATCAATCCCCCGGGGGGAGACAAGTACGGCTATTGGACGAACGATACCCTACCCGAAGACGCGGACGCATGGTTCAAAGGCGCCGAGCAACACAAAGGATCATGGTGGCCGGAATGGATTCGCTGGCTTGAAGGCTATTCGGGCGAACTTATGCCCGCCCGCCCCGTTGAAAACGGTCTTGAAGACGCGCCCGGCAGCTATGTTAAAGTCCGAGTCGTCTAGATATAAACGGGTATGTACTCTATGACCTTTGAAACATTTAAGGCCGCTATTGCGCCCATCCCTCTGTGGGCGGTGTTTGGCCTTTTAGGCGCCTTTCTATCGTCGACCCAAATGCTGATCCAAGATCGGCTCAAAGCCCCGGCCTTTCCCCTAGCCTTCTGGAATAAAGTCACCTGCGTCGCCGTCATGACCCCGTTTGTCTTTGCCACGGGCTTGCCGACCAACCCTCTCTTTTATGTTCTGTTAGCCACACAAGCCCTGTTGTGGGTCATTAGCGATGTCGTGTTTTTTAAGGGGATCAAGGAAGTCGGCGCCGGCATCGTTTCCCGCGTCCTGCCTATGGCCCCGCTTATTAGCTTTTTCCTTTGGTTTGCCCTCGACCCGCATCTTATCAAAACTTATGCAGCCATGCCCTGGCGCAGCGCCGGGATCGTGGGTGTTTTCTGCCTCACGGCGTTCTTCGCATGGAACCTTCGCTCGTGCGCAATCACGAAAAAAGCCCTGAAAATCGTGTGGTTCACCCTTTTCGCCAGCGTGGTCGGCACCGTCTTCACCAAGTCGATCACCCTTCAGGCCGACGTCGAAACGGGCGTCTTCGGCTACGTTTTCGCCGAAGCGCTTATCATGATCGCCATGTGGCTCGTCTTCTACGCCGTCAAACGCCCCTTGCCCGCCGCCGAGATGTTCGGCCTTCGCGCAATCCGGGCCGGAGGCGCCGTGGGTCTTGTCTCGGCTTTCACGGTCGCCGCCGTGTTGTTCGCCTACTACCACGTGGATAACCCGGCCTATGTTCCGGCCGTACGGTATCTTGATACCGTCATCATCTTCTTTGCCTACCGCGCGATGGGACGGCCCAACGAAGGCCGCCTGTGGGCAAGTTTCGGCATCGTCGCATGCGCCGCCGCGCTGGTCTTTTTGAAGGCGCATTCCTGATCTTTCGACCGACCATCCAAGCGTAAGGTCTTAGCCTATTTCGTAGACGAAACGACCGACCTCTACAACAGGTGGGACTGCGGGTCTTTTTACCTTTCTTAAAAAGAGAACACTTAGAGAACAGCCCTTTGATTTTCCACATATTTTTTCGATTTTTTGGCGACATTTCCTTGACTTCCCAAGTCTTCCCATGATATCCCATATCTTCCCAAAGCGAGATGGGTCCGTCCCAAAGCGGCGATACGCAAAGATGCAGGGGCATCGGGTCTATCTCTTTGATTGAGCGGAGAGTCCATGGCCGTTTTTTTGTCCAGCTTTGTCAATAAGATTGACAAGAAAGGACGCGTTTCCGTCCCGGCTCCTTTTCGAGCTGTGCTGGGGCCGGACACGGCAGGAATTGTCGTCTTCCGCTCATTGCAAGTTGAAGCCCTGGAAGGATGTTCAATCGCTCATCTGGAGCTTTTGAGCCAAAGCTTAGAAAAACAGGATCTTTCTCCCGATATTTTCGACCTTATCGAAACGACGATCTTCGGCGGTTCGGTCCAGCTTCCGTTTGACAGCGAAGGACGGATCACGCTGCCGCAAAGCTTGATTGCTGGCGTCGGAATTCAAGAGGAAGTCGCCTTTGTTGGGCGCCGCAAAACGTTTCAACTGTGGGATCCGGCCAAGCTCGCTACGCACGAAACGGCCGCACGAAGCAAAGCGCGCGCCAAGGATATTTCCCTCAGCAAAATTATCGCCTCAGTCACGCAGACCGCGAACGGAGGCAAAGAATGACGCTCGCTGAACGCCATATTCCCGTTTTGTTGAAAGAAGTGATCGAAACGCTTGCGCCCAAAGACGGGGGCATCTACGTGGACGGAACATTCGGGCGCGGCGGATACACGCGAGCGATTTTGGAAGCCGCCAAAACAAAAGTCATCGCCATTGATCGAGACCCCGATGCGCTTTCGGCGGGACAAAGCTTGGCAGAGCGTTTTGCGCCGAGGCTAACGCTGGTGCAAGGTCCCTTTGGAGCCATGGACGTTCTTTTGGCCGGCGAGCATCTGTATCAAGTTGACGGAATCGTTTTGGATCTGGGCGTGTCTTCGCCTCAACTGGACGAACCGGAACGCGGCTTTTCGTTCAACCGCGACGGACCGCTGGATATGCGGATGAGCCGTTCGGGCCCCACTGCCGCCGATATCGTAAACGGAACGGACGAAAAAGAGCTGGCCGATATAATCTATACCCTGGGCGAAGAACGGCACGCACGCCGTGTTGCCCAAAGGATCGTCGAAGCGCGCACGCACGAAAGGATCCTGCGGACGGGTCAATTGGCCGACATCGTCCGCAAAGCCGTTCCGCGGTCAAAGGACGGGTTGGACCCCGCCACGCGAACGTTTCAAGCCTTACGGATTTATGTGAACGATGAGCTGAACGAGTTGAATCGCGCGCTGGAAGCGGCCGAAAAGATTCTTGCCCCCAAAGGGCGTCTGGTTGTCGTGTCGTTCCATTCGCTCGAAGACCGGATCGTCAAAGAATTTCTGCGCAACCGTTCGGGCATGGCCTCTTCGGGATCACGGCATCTCCCGACGAACGATACCGATGCAAACGCCAAACCCCTTTTTCATTTGCTCAGCAAAAAACCCATCGTCCCCGCCGATGAGGAAATTGCCGGAAATCCGCGCGCGGCTTCGGCCAAACTCCGCGCGGCCGAGCGGACGGAGGCCCCTTATACCCAAACGCCGTTCAGGAGGGTTGGCCCATGACCCGTTCATACGCCGTAACCGTTTTTTGGTTGATGATGGCGATTGCCTCGAGCGTTATGCTTTATCACACGAGCGACCGCGTCCATGCGCTTGACCAAAAATTAAGAACGCTCAACGAACAGATAGGCCAAGAGCAGCAGTCGATCCACGTCCTGAAGGCCGAATGGGTTTATCTGACCCGTCCCTCGCGTCTTGCCGCCAAAGCGGAAAAATATCTGGACATGCAGCCCACAGCCACAAAGCGCATCGCCGCCCTCAACGGCTTGGACCGGCTCAGCCCCCTCCCCAAAGGCTTGGCTCCCAAGCCAAACCGTTCATACGCCGAAGCCTCGGCCAAGAAACTTTACGACTTGGCCACAGCCAACAAACCTCCGGCGGCGAGCGTCTTGCCGCGGAATCGAAACGAACGGGTCTTCGCCACGCTTAATGCCGGAAGAATTAACGACCACGTCAGACTCCAACACACGGCGACCTCCGTGCCCTCGCCTAATCGTCTTAGGGCTCTTGTCGGCGAGCTTGGGCTGGCTCCATGACCTCGTGGCGCTTTCCGAGTCCCTCTTCATCGCAGCCAATCCTTCCGGGACTTTTTTCATCGCTTCCCAAACACCGGATTTTTTCGCCCCATGACCAAGCGCTCAGTCAGGCCAAAACAAGGCTTGGGGTTGTTTTTTTTCTGTTCAGCCTCGCGTGGGTCGTTATCACGGGAAGACTGGCGTATCTGACCATCGGACATCGGCCTTCCCCTTCGCCAGAAATCGTTCAAGCCGACGAAAAGCTTATCAAACGCGCCGACATTACAGATCGGAATGGAGTCATTCTCGCGACCTCGCTGCCGACCGTGTCCTTGTGCTCGGATTCGAACGACATTCTCGATGTGGACGACGCAGCCCGAAAACTGATGAGCGTCCTGCCCACCCTGAATCGTGACAAGCTCAAAAAAACGCTGGCCGACGGGCGGCACTGCTCGACGGTCTACCGCCACCTGACGCCGACGCAGTACTACGACGTCAACAAGCTTGGCATTGTCGGCATCCATTTTCTATCGGACGAGCGTCGCCTGTATCCGGTCGGCAATCTGGCCGCGCATGTTATCGGGTTCAGCGACATTGATGATCGAGGCCTTGCCGGGATCGAACGGTCGGCAGATGAACGGCTGGGTGAGCAGAGCCATCCCCTTGTGCTGTCTCTTGATGTGCGCGTTCAATCGGTTTTGCGCGAAAAATTGGCTTCGTCCATGCGCAACTTCCGCGCCGAGGCCGCCACAGGGCTTGTCATGAACATCGGAACGGGAGAAATTCTGGGGATGGTGTCGTTGCCCGATTTTGATCCCTCCCATGCCGGAAACGCCTCGGCCAAGCAACGCTTCAACCGAACCACACTCGGCGTTTACGAAATGGGATCGACGTTCAAAATTTTCAACACGGCCCTAGCACTGGAATCCGGAAAAATACGTCTGACGGACACCTTCAACACAATGGAGCCGCTAAAAATAGGGCACTACACAATCCGGGATTTTGAAAAAGAAAAGCGGAACCTTAACGTCGCCGAGATCTTCACCCATTCGTCGAATATCGGCTCGGCGCGCATGGCGGAACGACTGGGCGGAGCCAAACAGCGCGCTTTTTTCGAACGGCTTGGTCTGACGCAGAAAGTCTCGCTTGAAATTCCTGAAGTCGGCACCCCCCTCTTGCCTTCCGAAAAAGATTGGAGCGACGTAACGACGCTGACCGCCTCTTTCGGGCACGGGATCGCCGTGAACGCCGTTCAATTGGCCGCAGCTGTGGCGACGATCGTCAACAATGGACACCCCGTTCATCCGACGCTTCTTAAACGGAACGAAAGCTTCGAACCAGACGTCGACACGGTTATCTCGCCGCATACGTCGGCTCTTATCCGGGGATTAATGCGCCTTGTCGTGACGCACGGCACAGCCAAAAGAGCCGACGTCGAGGGCTACTTGGTTGGAGGAAAAACCGGAACGGCGGACAAGCTAAACCGCAAGCATCAGTACTCCAAGGATGAGCGTCGTTCCTCTTTTATCGGCGTTTTCCCGATCAATGCGCCCCAATACTTGGTCTTTGCCCTTCTCGACAACCCCAAAGGCAACAAGCAAACAAAGGGGTTTGCCACGGCAGGGTGGGTTGTGGCGCCGACCGTCAGCGCTATTATTACGCAAATTGCGCCCCTTTTGGGGCTTCCACCGCTGCCTGAAAAGCTAGGCCAAACGGCCGAAAGGCAAGTTCTCAAACCGCTGGGGCCCTTTGTCCTCGCCCGCATGGACAAAGACAAGAAAAAAGACTACGCCGCCAGCGAATCCGACTCATTAAGCGAGTAACGCCCCTGCAACTTGAAACGCGGCTCGATTCAGGCAATAACACAACGCATACTCTCAGACAGGCGATTCTTGTTGTGCCGCCAAGGCGCCCTTTAGGAATGTTTGCGGCAAAGGAACCTTTCTCATGGCGCAAAATCTCGTTAGCTGGCTATCCGCCCACCTTACTCTTTGGACCTTTATCGGTCTTTTCGGCCAATCCATGTTCATGATGCGTTTCGTCGTCCAATGGATCGCCAGCGAGCGCGCCAAACAAAGCATCGTCCCCAATATTTTCTGGTACTTTAGTCTCGCAGGGGGCATGATCGTCTTCGTTTATGCCGTGCATCAACAGGATCTCGTTTTCATGCTCGGCCAAGGGTTGGGGTTGTTCATTTATCTGCGTAATATCTACTTTATTCACAGAAAGAGGTTTTCGGCCGATGTTGGAAACACTTGAAAAAATCCCCCAGTCCTTTTTCAGCAAGGATGGGAAAAACCTAAGCCTCGTCGCTTACGCCTTTCTCGTCCTCTTAAGCCTTGCCTTCTTTATCCCCGGCATTGTCTCGATGCCCCCGACCGACCGAGATGAAGCGTCGTTTGCACAAGCGACCAAGCAGATGATCGAGACGGGGAATTACACCGATATTCGGTTGCAGGAAAAGCCCCGTTACAATAAGCCGATCGGGATTTACTGGCTGCAAAGCGCAGCGGTCCAAACGTTGACCCCCCAAAGTCCGGATCAAATCTGGGCATACCGCATCCCATCGCTTGTCGGCGCCCTTTTAGCCGTTGTCATGACGGCCGTGCTCGGAAGCATCCTTTTCTCTCCTCAAGCGGGGCTTCTTGCCGCCATGATGATGGCCGGATGCGTCCTCCTTAACGTTGAAGCCCGACTGGCCAAAACGGACGCCGTTCTCCTTGCCTGCATCGTCACGACCATGGCCGCCATGGCCAAAGCACGCATGTCGTGGAGCCGATCAAAAGAAGATGAAAAGGAATCCCCTCCTCCACGTTCTCGCGCAATCCTCTTGAACGCGTTCGTCTTTTGGACAGCTTTCGCCTTGGGGGTCTTGGTCAAAGGGCCCATTATCCTTTTGCCGGTGATCGGCGTCGTGTTCTGGATCGGCCTAAGTGAGAAAAAATGGGCATGGATCCGTTCGCTACGCCCAGCGACCGGGCTTTTTTACGCCTTGGCCCTTATTGCGCCCTGGTTTGTCGCCATTTTGATGCAAAGCCATGGCGCTTTTTTCGAACAATCGGCGGGCCGTGACATGCTGGCCAAGATTTGGGAAGGGCAAAACCGAGGGCTTTTACCCCCCGGACTGCACACCTTGGCTTTTCCCATCTTGTTCTTTCCTTTTGCGCTCTTCTCGATCCTTGCCATCCCGACAATCTGGAAAAAACGCAAAGAAACGGCTGTAAGCTTTTGTCTCGGCTGGATCATTCCGACATGGCTTGTGTTTGAATTTTCGATGACCAAGCTTCCTCATTATGTCCTGCCCGCCTACCCAGCAATCGCTCTTCTGACCGCTTATGCCCTTCTCCAAGGGCTCCCCGTGTTGACGGCTCCCAAACATAGAATTCCCGTCGCCCTGATCGTGGGGTTCTGGTTCATGCTGGGAACCTCCTTCGCGTTCATCTTTGCCTTATTGCCTTCGTTCACGAACGGAATCCTCAACGTCCCTCAGAGCGTTGCGGGAGGTCTTCTTATCCTCACGTTAGGCCTTGTTCTGGTTATCCTTCTGAAAAGAAAGGTCGCAAGCCTCGTGATTTTAACTATCGGAAGCCTGATTTTTCTGGCAACGACGTTCGGATACACCATTCCGCGCCTTAAACATGTATGGATATCCCGCGACATCGTCGCCGCCGCCGCGACAATCAACCCATGTATCCAGCCGGCAAGGCTTATCGCCTTAGGCTATCACGAGCCAAGCCTTGTGTTTCTATCGGGAACGGACACCATCATGGCTAAAACTGGAGGGGATGCGGCCCAAGCCCTTCAAGAAGACTCGTGTCGCGTTGCCGTTGTCAGCCGTGAAAAGGAAGCCTCTTTTCTCGCCGCATTCCAGGCACAACAGCCTCAAAAAGTCGAAGAAATAGAGGGGCTCAATTCTGGGCGCGGAAAAGGAACAACATTGTCGCTCTTTGTGATGCCCAAGATCGAACCCGTCGCACCCTAGAGAAAGAGCTGGTGATTGTCAGTTTCAAATTGTCTAACTATCAAACTGATAAACCAAACTGATAAACAAACGGAAACTGGGTGCGCATTACTTTTTCATGCAGACTGAATCCGGGATCGAACAAGAGCTTGTACTTCTTATTTGTATCCAAGCTAATGCGAACATCGGATGCGCCTTTACCCAGTAGGCGAGAATCTGCATATACGTCTGCTTTACGGTATGGCGCATCAAGAACTTCAACCCGAATAGGCTTTGGACGAATAACCGTGGGGTGGATACATTCCGGCCTGTAAGCATTGTTTGGAGTAAAAGCAAGCAAGTCGTCACCTAACGGCAACGCACTTCCATGCGCTGATTTATTATAGCCTGTGCTACCAATCGTTGTGGCAACCATCACACCATCAGCGCCGAGATTCGGAATGCGTTTAATTCCGTCGATGTAGACACAGAGATTGATGCCTTGGCCCCGATTATCATTACATACCTGAACTTCATTGACAGCAAAATCCGTTTTGATGTCTCCGCCTATAAACGTTGCTTCAACGCGCAAAGGGCTTAATTCAATTGCTTCTGCCGAACGAATTCGTTCTCTTAATCCCTTGATGCCTTTTCGAGCATTCATAAAATGCCCGACATGGCCATAGTTAATCCCAAAAATGGGCTTCTTTGTCTTGATCGCCGTCAATAAATCTTGTGTAGCCTGCCCATCGCCGCCGAGAGAAACGATAACATCGGCTTCCTCAAGAGAAGCTTGCCTATAATATTTGGTGAAGCTCCCAAGTGCTTTTTGAGCTTCAGGTGCGTCAGACGCAGAAAAATAAATTTTCATATTATCTTTTCTTCTCATTATTCTAATTCCTCAGGTTAAAGCGTACAATTCGTTATATTGCGTTTTGATGGTTTAAGATGAGAGACAATGTTTTCATTACCGCTCTTGAACTCTTGCCAATTATGAGGGTTCATGAGTTTCTGCATCGGCCAGGCAATCAACGCTGATTTAAAATTATTATTAAGGATGCTGACCATTTGAGCTTCTTCTAGGCTCAGGCCAAATTTGTTTTCAAACCCTGTCGATCCGCCCGAGAGTTCCGCCAAAACCTCAAGCGTCATTTCAGCACAACCTGTATATTGCGAACATTCGTCGCAAAGTCATAGACGATTTGACTTAAGCTGACCGAAGCTATTTTAATTCTTTTTAAAGAAGCCTCGGTCATAGTCAGCCTTTATCCTTTCTTATAATGAGCGCCCGTAACTTCAGGGGCTCGATCCTTCATCGCCGCACGAATAACGTCTTCCGTCGTAGCTTCTGTCGTGCCAAACGCGGCCATTCTCGTCGTTGCAGAATCAAGATCGGGCCACGAGCCGTCGGACGTCGCAATGGGTATGCCCGCGCTGATGTCGGTTAAAAAATAAACGTCTTCCCTTATTCCACGTTTATTCAGCTCAGGCACAAAGGACTTGCAGATATCGCTATGCGAAAACTCAACGCAAAAGTTCGTTGCGAGGCCACCAACAAAAACGTTCGCTGATGTAACGCCTTTTTCGTTAAGCCGTTCGGCAATCACTTCGAAAACGACAGACGCCTTTGTCTTGGAAATTCCATCGTTCTCGGTTTCAACGCCATAGCTATCCAAATCGGATCGCATGCCCTTACGAATAACATAGAAAGAATTCCCTCTCTCGTCGGCTCCACTCAAGGTTTCGCCAGAAACATGTCGAAACAACTTATTTTTTAAACCCTCCGGTAGTTCCGACATCACAGGATCGACAAACAAAGCGCTTTCAGTTCCCTGAATACAGTGAGTTAGCCACATCGTTTGCGGAAGAGTCCCTTCTTCTCCTTCTTTCGCGACAAGGTACTTATCATCGGCACCTTTCTTGAGCTGAACAACTGAAAGCGGTGCAGCACTTGGATTATTCGATGCAAAGCTAATGTGATCGGCAGGATGGAAATCCTGGCTCAGGACAATAATGGAATTCGACAAGTTGTGAATCAGTCTTGCCGCCGGTTCTCCAACGTTTTCGCCGCCGGGTACATAAAGGCTCCCACCTTGCTCCGGCGTAAGGTCGTTTTTTGCAAAACCATTTTGAATGTCGATAAGAAATACGATGGTTTCTGCTTTCACTTTACGATCTCCTTATTGAAGCCCGAAGCGCGCCAGTTGCATCGCCAGACTCTGGTTTCCGTTGATGTGATTGACAAGCTGTGTCCTTTTATTGCCGAGTTCTTCGGCAATGCCGACGCCATAACGATGAGGCATATCGGGCGGCAGCACCAGATGCGAGGGATCAAGACGTGATATCGTTTCGAGATATTCTTTCTTTGCCGCTTGAAGGATTCCAACTGGATCACGCTTTTGGTATAACTCTTGGATCATCTCACCCTTCTTCATCCAAGGCACAAGAAGCCTCTTAAATTGGGCGCCTTTCGGAAACACTTTGATGTTCCCCGAATGCGTGCTTTCCGAATAAACGTTTCTGCTCAAGAATCCTTCACCGACATCCATATCTTCAGGAATAATCGTGTCTCCAGCAAAGCGACCATACTTATCGATATAGCGGATGACATCGGTCTTGCCAGGCAAGGTCGTTTTATTCTTGGTCTCGGAGAGTTTTAAGACGTCACGCCACTTATCTTCCTCTTCGATAGCGGAAAGCTTCATCACGAAATCGAGCAAAGGATTGTCGCGGTTCACAGCAACGGTTGACCCAATTCCAAAGGCGTTAATCGCACTTGTTGGTTTTCCGGCTTCAACTCCGGCCCTCGCAAATAAACTTGCTGCCGTCTTTACAGTTACGCTGTCCGAGGCGAGATAAGTTGTCTTACCGGCATCGAATAGAGCCGCATCCGCGTAACCGGCTTCTTTTAACACGTCTTTCGCTTGGACGGAGAGATAACCCATATTCCCCGAGTCAAATCGCAAACCCTTAAGCCGAAGGTTGTATCTCTTACAAACCTCTATTGCTTCCTTGACGCCGCCAATCGTGGAGTACGTGTCGGTTAGGAAAACGGTCGCGCCCGGATAAACCTTGGCCCAGTTTTCAAAAGCTTCCTTCTGAGTGTCGTGAAGCATGACCCAGAAATGGGCAAAAGTCCCCATGACAGGAATACCGTAGCACATTCCTGCATAGTCATTCGATGTCGCATCCCAATCGGCAATAGCCGCCGCGCGCGCAGATGGAATAGCAGCGGGACTCAGTGCACGCCGCAACGCCATTTCGGACAGGCTTGCTTTTTCGATATCCATTGCCGAAGCTTCGACAATACCCACACCTTCCTTACGCACGGGACGTTGGGCCGCAAGGCGAACTTGAGAGGCAACTGTTGTTAAATTCGTACTCGAAGAAATGAGTTGAAGCGTCGTCGCCTCAATGCACATCTGCTGCCACGCGGGACCTGTAATCTGCATAACAGGCTCGTTGGGAGCCACCATCTGCCCTTCGGGAATGACTTTGATGTCGAGCGTTAAGTGCTGTTTCGAAAGCCAATTCAAAAAGTCGTCGGAGAATGCACGAACCTGATTTCCCTTCCCATCGTCAACCGTCCGGTTCGCAAGAAACACAAGCTCTCGATCCGTCCATTTCCAGCCGTCAAACCATTCCGCAACAAGCCCTAATCCCGCACCGATCAGATAAGGGATTTTAAGCTGCTTGATTTCGTCCGATTCCGTGTCTTTGTACGTTTCGCCATTATTGAGGTAGCTACGGCAGAAAACATTCGAAGTCGTAACCGTTTTTTCAAGGCCAAGCTGATACAAGCCGTTCGTCATTGTCAGCGCGTAGTGATCAAGCGCGAGAGGCCCTATCTCCTTGATATAGGATCTGTATCCTGTCGGCTGAGGAAGCTTTGCATAATTTGGAATTACGGTATCGTTCATTTCAATAACCAATAAATTTTGTTCTGGATTCAGTAAATATAAGGGTAATTCTGTTGCCAAAAAATACTTTCATCATTTCCTGTTCCTGGCTGAGCGGAAACATAGCTAATTCAAGTCACATTATGGTTAAACGAAATAGTGAAACTAATTCGACTTCCTGTCTTGTGGTATAGTCTCACGCGTTTTTGCAAAAGGATTTGGATCACATGACAATTAGAAATTCTTAAGATCGCCTTAGATTTAGGAATGGTGCCGATTGTCAGACTTGAACTGACGACCTACCGCTTACAAGGCGGTTGCTCTACCAACTGAGCTAAATCGGCGACGTTGTCAGCGCGACCGCTACGTAGCACAAGTTGTGCCTAACGAACAACTGGAACCGAAAAGAAAAGACTGCTACACAACGATCATGACGGAAACGCAACAAATTCTGGCTGATCTTGAGTGGCAAGTGTCCATGGGCGCGGACGAGGTTGTTGAAGAAACGCCAAGTCTACCCCTGTGGAAAAGAGCGGCCGACAAAAAGCCTAACACCTCTCTTTCCTTAAAGGAATCGAGTGTAAATCCTATCCCTTTTTCCCCCAAAAAAGTAGAGAGGCCTCAAAATCCCCCCCTCGTCCAAGCACGTTCATTGGAAGAATTGAAAAGGCAGGTGGTCAACTTTGAAGGCTGCCCCCTGCGCACGACAGCCATAAACACGGTGTTTGCGGACGGCGATCCGACCTCGCCTGTCATGTTCGTCGGCGAAGCGCCCGGCGAAGAGGAGGATCGGCAGGGAAAGCCCTTTGTGGGGGCAAGCGGTCAGCTTTTTAACCATATGTTGGAAGCGGTAGGCCTAACGCGGGACAAGATTTATATCTCGAACATCCTGTTTTGGAGGCCCCCCGGAAATCGCACACCGACGGATGCCGAAATCGCGTCATGCCTCCCTCTCGTTGAAAGGCATATTGCCTTAATAAATCCTAAGATCTTGATCTTATTGGGCGGTGTAGCCGCCAAAACCCTATTAAGGACCAAAACAGGCATCATGCGGCTTCGTGGAAAATGGACAACGTACGCCCCGTCCTCCGAAGAAGACGGCCAGATTTTATGTCTGCCGACTTACCACCCGGCGTATCTTTTGCGTCAAGGAAATGCAAAAAGGCAAGCGTGGAACGATTTTTTGTTACTCAAGAATCAACTTGAAGAGATAACGCGTTGATATATAAGCAAAAACGCTTATTTTCCCCTACTGTGTTATCGATTTTGCTTGCCCTTATTCACTTTCATCCCTAAAGCGTCTTGCATGAATTTTCCAATAAAAGGGCCATATATCCGCCGCCTTTTTAATCTTACTGGGGCGGCGTTCGTCTTTTGGGGGCTGAGCGCCAGCGCGCATTTGGATGCCGCGCCGCTCCAACTTACCGAGGCGACGATGCCGCAACGCACACGTCCTGTCGTCGTGCACGCGTCATTCGAGGAACCGATTGTCCACATCCTGTCTTCACGCGATGCTGTGTTGTATCGTGCGGCGTTTGCCGCCCAAAAAAAGGGTGACATAGCCTTTGCAGACTCGGCATTGGAGCAAATCGGCGACAAACGGCTCAAAGGGCACCTTCTGGCAGACCGATATATGCACGAAGGGGTCGGTATCGAAGAGGCAAAAGTTTGGTTTGCCTCTTATGCGCACCTTCCCCAAGCCAAGGACCTTTACGAGAAAGTCCAAAATCTTAAGGGGTTCTCCTCAGCCAGCATAAAAAATCCCAATAGCGTAAACGAATGGCAGGGAAACAATGGGTTCAGCGCGACGCTTCCGTTCCCCAGCGTCAAGGCAAAAGGTTCTGAGCTTCCTAAAAACGCCCTTGGGCGCGGATTCAACCGCGCGTTACGCCGAGGAAGCCCGGAGGAAGCCTTGCGGCTTTTATCCGCCGCGCTTAACCGGGGGGACTTTTCGATTACGCTTGCCGGCGAACCCTACAGTCGCATTGCCGCCGCCTTCTTCTATGAAGGAGAAACGGGTCGTGCCCGCGCCCTAGCCCGCAAAGCCGCCGAGACCAACATCCCCCTTGGACTTTGGATCGAGGGATTGGCTGCTTGGAAACAAAAAGACTACGACAACGCCGAAGAAAGTTTTGGAAGGTTAAGCAAACTTCCCGAGTTGTCATCTTGGAACCAGGCGACGGCGGCCTATTGGGCCTATCGCGCGGCGGATCGTCTTGGCCACACCCAAAAAGCCCAATCTTTCCTCGCCAAGGCCGCTCGCTATCCCCGGAGTTTCTACGGCGCGATGGCGGCTCATTTAACAGGACAAGATCCCGATCGTTCATGGCAAGCCCCGGAACTGACGGATAAAGCCATCGCGCTTTTGGCGTCAAAGCCTTCCGGGTGGCGTGCGCTGGCGTTAACCCAAATTGGACGAACGGATCTCGCCGAAAGGGAGTTGCGTCATCTTCTTTCGCTTGATCCCAGCCCGGTTCAAAAGGCGGCCCTTGCCTTGGCTGAAAAAGCACGCATGCCGTCCCTCGCCCTCCAACTCAGCAGCGTCACGTTTCGCCGTAATGGCAAGCCGTTCGATGCCGCCCTTTACCCCCTTCCCCCTTGGAAACCGACGGGAGGATTTACCGTCGACCGGGCTCTTATTTATGCCATTATGCGCCACGAATCCCAATTTGACCCCAACGCGGTCAGTTTCCGTGGCGCATGCGGCCTCATGCAAATCATGCCCTCGACCGCCCGTCACATTGCCAAAAAACCTTTCTCTTCCTGCCGCAGCGCGTCGACAGACGAAAGCCGCCTTTTTGACCCTGCCCTTAATATGGATATGGGACAACGCTACGTTCGAATTCTCTCGGACCGACGCGCGATCGGAAACAACCTTTTGCTTCTTCTTGCCGCTTATAACGGGGGCCCGGGCAATCTCTCGCGGTGGCTAAGCACCCGCGACAGCACGGATCCTCTCTTCTTCATCGAAAGCCTACCCGTCCGCGAAACACGGGATTACGTCCAGCAGGTTATGGTTCATTATTGGATGTACCGCACACGTTTGTATGGATCCGACAAAACCGTCACCACGCTCGCAAACGGCGAATGGCCTCATTATGTCTTAAATGATACGCTTCCGGAAAACACCCAAAGCGCGGCGCTGGAAAGCCTGCTTTCGATGGCCAGTGTCGAACCGTCGGATCTGAAATCCGCCCAATAAGCCAACGCGTTATAAAGAGACATCCTGTAAAAGAAGATCGGCCAGCGCCCGTTCGGCCCCGGCGTCGTCAAAGACCAGCTTGACCGGAAGAACGATAACGCTTTCCCGAAACGCTTGGGGAAGCCGAACAGCGTCTTTTTCGGTTGTCAGAAGATAGGCTCCGTTCACCTCGGCTTCGAGACGCAAATCGTCTCTGTCTGCTTCGCTGAAAACGTAATGATCCGGGAAGGGCACCGTTTTTACAAGATCAAGACCCAGCGCCCGCGCCGTCGCAAAAAACTTCTCAGGTCTGGCAATCCCCGAAAAAGCAACGAAGCGTCCTTGTTTTATGAAGCCTTGAGGAATATCAGGCTCCAAATGCGCGCGAAAAACGGGGACCGTCGCTTTCGCCGCCAAATTTTGAGTGTCAAAACGACCGACAATAATCATAGCGCAAACACGTTTAAGCGCCTCGGTAAAAGGCTCCCGCAAAGGGCCTGCGGGAATAATCCGGCCGTTACCCAAACCCACCTCGCCGTCCACAACCAAAACGGAAGCCGTCGGTGCCACACGAGGGTTTTGAAGCCCGTCGTCCATAATAACCACGGAACCGTTCATTTCGGCCTCGCGCAACGCCTTAACGCGGTTGCGACAAACCCACGTCGGCGCCTCGGCAGCCAGAAGCAAAGCCTCATCCCCGACATCTTGAACGCTATGACGGAGCAAATCGACGCAAGTCAACGCTCCCGTTCCCCCGTAGCCCCGCGTTACAAAAACCGGACGAGCCTTTCTCGTTTTCAAAATACGGGACAACGCCAAAGCCACAGGTGTCTTTCCCGCGCCGCCCGCGACAACATTGCCGACGCAAACGACGGGGCGATGAGAGTGATAAGCATAACAAAAGAGGCGCCGCACCCAGGTTGCCGCCCTAAAAAAACAGGAAAGAGGCGCCAAAAGAAAACCGATGAATGCCGCCAAACGATCGTGGGGGGTCGGATACCAAAAAAACGGCGTTTTCATGAGATCTTATCCTTGAGCCATGGCGCTATCTCAGCAAGGATAGCGTCCATAATAGAACCTTTTCTTTCGGCGAGCAATCGAGCCGCCTTGGCAAGAGCGGCACGTTCGGTGTCGTCCGAAAAAAGACGGCCAAGCGCCTTGGCCAAAGAAACCTCGTCCTCAAAAGCCATCGCCGCGCCCGCATGCAAAAATTCGGCCGCAATTTCCGAAAAATTCTCCATCGACGGACCAAAAAGAACGACCGATCCAAGCTGAGCTGGCTCGATGGGATTATGGCCGCCTGTCCCCGCAAAAGAGCCACCCACGACAGTCACGGGGGAAAGGGCGTAAAAAAGGCCCATTTCACCCATTGTGTCGGCCAAATAAACATCCGTTTCGGCTTTGATGGGCTTGTTTTTTGAACGGCGGGCATAAGATAGGTTCGTTTTTTCGATCAAGGCGACGATATCGTCGCCGCGGGAAGGATGCCGTGGCGCGATTATGGTCAAAAGATTCTTTTTTTCGTGCGAAACCTGTTCGTGAAGCCGAAGAGCCAAAGCCTCTTCGCCGGGATGAGACGAAGCCATAAGCCAAACCGGCCTTCCCTTCGTCTGCGTTTTTAAGACGTCAAGAAGCGCCGCATCACAAGGTAAAGGAGCCGCCGCATATTTAAGGTTCCCAACGCACTTGGCCGACGTGGCGCCAAGTGCCGCAAACCGAGCGCGGTCGGCTTCCGTCTGGGCCAAGCATAAACAAAAACCCGACAACATCTGCCGCACAAAACCCTTGACGAAAGACCAATGTCGGAAAGAACGCTCCGACATCCGTGCGTTGAGAAGAATGCAAGGAATGTTTCTTGCCCTCAAGGCCGCCAGGGTATTTGGCCACAATTCGGATTCGATCCACACAGCCAACTCAGGGCGCCAGTGATCCAAAAAACGACGCACAGACGCCGCCAGATCGACCGGCACATACTGATGCAACGCATAAGGGGGCAACCGACTCCGAACCGTTTGCGCCGCCGTTACGGTTCCCGTTGTCAGAACAAAAGTCGCCGCCGGAGCCGCATCATGCATCCTAACGATAAGCCGGAGCAAAGAAACAGCCTCACCGACACTGGCGGCATGGCACCAAATAACCTTGCCGGAAGGGCGCGCCGCCGAAGGATAGCCCAAACGTTCCCTGAAGCGAGCCACATCTTCGAGCCCCCGCCACCGCCGTAGGCATAACCCGATGCGCACCAAAGGCGTTGCCGCCCACGTTAGCCATCGATAAAGAATCAACACCATAAAAGCCCACAAGAAAAAAACGATAACGAGGAAAAGAGCTGAGACAATAAAGATATCAATCTTTTCCCGGAATCTGTACAAAGAAATCACGGAATCGCCTTATCTTTTTTCGCGCCTCCCTCAGGATCGCCGCAAGGAATTCGCCAAAACGACCTCCGCTGCGACAGAAAGAGACCCCCACGAAAATTCTGTCCTTGGCATCATTTCGGCCTTTTCCATCGCCCAGGCTTTTGGTAACTTCTCATCATGACCGACTTACCTCCCCTCACGCTTCTTGAGGAATTTCTCGTTCTTGCGCTCGACGAAAAAACAGGACGGCTTCATTCCATGGATCCGCTCGTTTTGAATAGCGCTACAGCGGGGGCTATCCTTATGGATCTAGCCTTGCGTAACCGTGTCGATAACGACCAAAATGATATGTTCACCGTCGACCCCTCACCGACAGGCGACGAATTGCTCGATCCCGTTTTGCACACGATGTCTCTCGCGCCCGTTCTTGCGCCTCACCCCATTTCTTATTGGTTGAAACATCTTGCCGCCGAGGCCGAAAGCTTGCGCGAAAAGGTGCTGCAACGGCTCAAAAAGCGCGGAATCGTCCGTTCGCCTCTCACCACCTTTTTTTGGAGCTTGGGCCCTCAAAGCATAGGCTGCCTCGACGAAGAAAAGGCCCGCGACCTTAAAGCGCGCCTTTCACATTGTCTTTTCGACGATGAAACGCCGGGCCCCCGAAACGTCATGCTTATCGGACTCATCGATGCATGCAACCTTTTTCCCTTTGTCCTGAAAGAATCGGATAGAGAGGCCGCCGCGCCGCGTATCGCGCATATCGCGCAGCTCGATATGATAAGTCAGGCCGTGGCCAAAGGAATCATTCTCGACGCCCATCCCTCCGAAACAGCAAAAGAAAACTCTTAAAAAACGCCCCTTCGGGCAAAGGAACTAAGCCGGTGCCGTCTATCATTATTAGACTTGTCTTTTTCTGCTCCGTCTTCGCGGCGTTCCCCGCGCTGGCGCAAGAGGCTCCGCCGCCGCGGAGCATGCCGCGCACGCCGGTAAGCCGTCAGGATTTGACCTCGCCCCAAGAATCGGCCTCGCGCCATGTGACAGGCGCCGCCACCGTGATTAACACCGGCGCCCTGCATGTGGGAAAAACAAACCTCAACCTTTTCGGGATCGTTCCGCCCCAACTTTCGGCCAGCTTCGGCCCTCAAGCGCGTGCCCTTTTGGATTCGCTGGCGGGGGGACAAAACATTGCGTGCAGTATTCTTGACCGAAGCCGGAGCCGAGGGCTTCTGGCGCAGTGCCTCACGGCGGATGGCGACGACCTCGCTTTCGAGCTTCTGAAACGCGGTCTTGCCGTAACCGAAAGGCAAACTCTTCGCGGAACGTCTTTTGCTTCATCCTACGAAGAAGCGGAACGGACCGCACAAAGTCAAAAGATCGGTCTTTGGTCGGTTCAAAATGCCCTTCCCGCCGCAGCTACGCATAACCCTGCACAAAAACAAGCGGAAGCCACCCCCGTCAAGAAAGCCGAGTCCACCGCGCCGGACCCAAGACATCTTGCTCGGACGGCTCAAGAAAAACTAGTTTCCATGCCGCTCGATCAGAAGGAGTTTGAGAAAAAAATCGAGGCCGACATTTTGTCGCAAAGAGCGCTGCGCGACGATGATCTTTGGAATGGGAGCGGCAACGCAGGTTTTTTTGAACGCTATCAGCTTCTCATTTCCGGGGCGCTGATTCTGGCCACGACGCTTGCGATCCTTGTGGTTTTTGAAACGCAACGCGCCCGCGCCCGACGAGAAGAACTGAAAACACTGGCCGCCGCGCTTCGGGGCGAATTGATGGCCGCGCGAAGCATCTGCCTCGGCCGCGCGCGCAGCATCACCAGTGCCGCCGAGGACCGTATCGCCGTCTGGCCGCGCATTCGATCGACTCTTTACCAAGCGTATGTTGGGCGAATCGGGCTTTTAGGCGCCGACTTGGCGCGGCGCATTGCGGTCATCTATGGCCAAGCAAGCGACTATGCCTCATTGTACAATCCAAACGCCAGCGTGACGGCAATGGAAGGTTCCAAAAAGCAGGCATTGGAAACGCTGATTCGCCACATGGATGACGTCCTTCCCAAACTTGCCTCCATTGAGCGTGTAGGGGCGTTGACCGCCGCGAGAGGTTGTGGAGAAGGATCGGCCCGTTCCTTTCTTTCGGAAACGCTGACACGCTTTGTTTCTCTTTTTTCGTTTCTGAAAGCCCCCTTTGACCGGCGTGTTGATCAAGAAGAGGAACATCAGCCTCAAGGAATGGCCTTTGTCGTCGATGATAGGGTTTCGGCAACGTACGCCGACATCATCGAGGCTTCAATGGAAGAGCACGAAGAAGAAGAAGAAGAAGAAACCGACTATGAGGAAGAACCTGCGCCCCCCGAAATGATTGAAGAGGTCGAGGAGCCGACGCCACCCCCACCCAAAAGAAGAAAGAAAAAGGCTTCGTAGAGGCCGAACAATCAAGAAATTTTTACCAAAAAGAAAGCGGTGTCTGCAAAACAGACACCGCTTAATTCTTGTAAAGAACCGAAAGGGTTAAGCAAACATCTTCACGTAAGACGCGAGAAGATCTTTCAGCTTTTCTTCGGTGGCCGGTTCAAGCTTCTTGTCGGTCCTGATCGAATCCAAGATCGCCGTTCCGTTCTTATGAAGCTCTTGCAGCAAGCCCTGCTCGAAGCGCGACACGTCTTCGACCTTCACGCTGTCGAGAAAACCCTTCACACCGGCATAGATCACACAGACCTGCTCCTCGACCGCCAGCGGCGAGTATTGCGGCTGCTTCAAAAGCTCGGTCAAACGACGGCCGCGGGCCAGAAGCTTCTGGGTCGTGGCGTCGAGGTCCGAGGCAAACTGCGAGAACGCTTCCATTTCGCGGAACTGAGCCAGCTCCAGCTTAATGGAACCGGCCACCTGCTTCATCGCCTTGATCTGAGCGGCCGATCCGACACGACTAACTGAGATACCGACGTTGATGGCCGGACGGATACCTTTATAGAACAAATCCGTTTCAAGGAAGATCTGACCGTCGGTAATCGAAATCACGTTGGTCGGAATATACGCCGACACGTCGCCCGCCTGCGTTTCGATGATGGGCAAGGCGGTCAGCGAACCGCCGCCGTTCTTGTCGTTCATCTTAGCGGCGCGTTCAAGAAGACGCGAGTGCAGATAGAACACATCGCCCGGATAAGCTTCACGGCCGGGCGGGCGACGGAGCAAAAGCGACATCTGACGATAAGCCACGGCCTGCTTGGACAAATCGTCATACACGATCAAAGCGTGCATGCCGTTGTCGCGGAAAAACTCGCCCATGGCGCACCCTGTATAGGGCGCGATGAACTGCATAGGAGCCGGTTCAGAAGCGGTCGCCGCCACAACAATGGAATAGTCCATAGCACCGGCGTCTTCCAATGCCTTGACGATTTGAGCCACCGTCGAACGCTTCTGTCCAATGGCGACATAAATACAATAAAGCTTCTTGGACTCGTCCGATCCCTGATTAATGGCCTTCTGATTGATAAAGGTATCAAGGGCAATGGCGGTCTTGCCGGTCTGACGATCGCCAATGATCAGCTCGCGCTGACCGCGACCGATGGGCACCAAAGCGTCCAAGGCCTTAAGGCCGGTCTGCATCGGCTCGGACACGGATTTACGGGGAATAATACCGGGAGCCTTAACCTCGACACGCGTCATCGTGACGTCTTTCAGGGGGCCCTTGCCATCAATCGGGTTGCCGAGGCCGTCAACCACACGGCCCAGAAGGCCCTTGCCGACGGGGGTCTCGACGATGGAGCCTGTCCGCTTGACGGTATCGCCTTCGCGAATGCCGCGATCGTCGCCGAAAACGACAACGCCGACATTGTCCTCTTCAAGGTTCAAAGCCATGCCTTTGGCTCCGTTCGAAAACTCAACCATTTCGCTGGCGCGAACATCTTTCAGACCGTAGACGCGTGCCACACCGTCGCCGATCGAAAGAACCTGCCCCACTTCGGCAATATCGGTCGAGGCCCCAAAGTCGGCGATCTGCTGTTTTAGAACCGACGAGATTTCAGATACACGAATGTCCATTACGCTCGCTCCTTAAGTTACACCAGTTTCAAACGTCCCGTCGTCATCAGACGGCGGCACAGGTTCCTTTCAACGTACGTTCCAAACGATCAAGCTTGCTTTTGACCGAAGCATCCACCAGCCTCGAGCCGATTTTCACGGTGAGGCCGCCGATAATCGAGGGATCCTCAACCACGGACAGACGAACCTTTCCGCCCATAGCCGATGTCAGCGAGGACGCAAGCCGATCATGCTGAGCCTCCGTCAACGTATGCGCCGTACGAACGGTCGCACGGAATTCGCCGCGACGCGAGTCGACTTCATCGACAAAACGCTCAATCAACATAGGCAAAAGGCTCAGGCGACGGTTTTGCGCCAGCACCATCAGAAAGTTGGCGGTCAAACCGCTGACTTCGGCTTCCTTGCCGACCGCGCTGGCGGCCATCACGACCTCCTTGCGCGTCAGGCGAGGATCGGTGGCAATTTGACGCCACTCGGCGCTTCCTCCCCACAACTGGCGGAGGCTCTTCATATCTTCGATGACGGCATCAATCAAACCGTCCTGCTCAGCCAACGAAAAAAGAGCGCCGACATAACGATCAGCAAGGATCGCTTGATCGCCAGCAACAGGGTGGGATTCGGAAGAAATTTCTGACACGAGGGCAAACCTAGAAAAGTTAAGATTCTTAAGTTCCGCGCATCAGATAGCAAAGCATTCCTCCGGATGCAACTAGAGTCGTGCGATTCTGAACAAGAAGATTTATCTCTTTTTTATACGCCCCTGTCGTTTCGAATCGATTCGTTAACATTTTGATAGGAGATAAGGCGTAATCTGTCGGTGGTTTTGTTTCTCTTTTTGGGCTTGCGGGACCGTTATTAACAGCTTATAGCCTCATTTTATTGAACGCAAACACTAAGGACTTTTTCCAATGATCGATTTGACCTTCCAGTCCCTAGACTCTGCTGCAACGCAAAAATTTTTGGACGCCGTCAAAGGCTCCTTTGCCTCCGTTTCGTTGGAAGGCGATGGCGTCTCCGTCCAGTACGCCGACTTGCCGTTTTACGATGAAGTCAAACTGTACGCGATTACCGATTCGGCGCTTCCGCCTCCGAACACGCGCTATGTCCTTTATAGGAAGGGCGACGTGTGCGTCATGGATTGGACAAACGAGCCGATTTATGATGTCAACGAGCGCGCACCGATAAAAATCGACCGGAAGACATGCATCCCCTATGCACGGTTTTTCTTTCATTTTGTACGCGGACAGCTTGGACGCTTCATTATTGTGGAAAAACCCGAGGAGGTGAGTTGGCTCCCAAACGCAACGGAACAAGAGAAGACTGCCGTCAACCAAAAGCTCCTCCCCCTGACCTACAAGGGGATCGGTCGCGACAATCTGATCACGCTGACCGCTACCGTTGTTTTTAAAAACGCGTTGTTCAAGACGGATATCAAGATCGCGCCGTTTGAGATGGATGCCTTCGACCCCGAACTTAACGCACCGGAGCATTTCGGAGTCGGTCAGATGAAGCTGGTCAATGAAGACCTGCTTCTTGAAGATCTGAATGTACCCATTGACCCGCCCCCGGGCGAGTTCGGCTGATTTCCGAAAGCGACATAAAAATCAATGACTCCTTCTGCGCGCCTTCAAGCCACGCTTGAGCTTTTGTGCGAAATCGCAACCAAGCCGCGTCCGGCGGACGGCTTAGTCAGCGCGTATTTCCACGCGCGGCGGTACATTGGAAGCCATGACCGGGCCGTGATTTCGTCTCGTCTTTATCAAATTTTGAGGCATCAAGCCCGATTAGACTGGTGGCTGACGCAAAAGAAAACCGAGGCAACACCACGCTCACGCACGATCGTCTGGCTTGTTCTAGGCGAACGCGTTGCAAGCAAGAGCCTTGAATCGCTTTTTGGTGAAGGTCCTTATGCCGCGCCCTCTCTTGAGGATGCCGAACGTAAAATGATCCGGTCTTTGGAAGGCCATACGATCGAAGATCCGGCCATGGAAGAGGCCGTCTTGGCCGAATGTCCCCCAGCCCTCGTTTCTTCCTTAAAAATGAAGTTCGGCGCGCAATTTCTGACAGAGCTTCGCGCCATGCAAGAGCCCGCCCCCCTTGACCTGAGAATCAATCCTCTGAAAACGACCCGTGACGCTATTTTAGCCACCCTGAAGGAAAAAGGAATTAAAGCCGAAGCAGGCAAGCTTTCGCCATGGTGCGTTCGCGCGTTCGAACGGCCCTCGCTGAACGCGCTGGCCATGTTGAAAGAGGGGTTGGTCGAAATTCAAGACGAAGGATCGCAGTTGGTGTCCGCCGTCGTCGAAGCCGCGCCTGGCAACCGCGTTGTCGATTTCTGCGCCGGCGCAGGGGGGAAAACCCTTGCCTTGGCCGCCATGATGAACAACAAGGGCCGGATCGTGGCCTGCGACGTGTCCAAAGGTAGGCTCAAGCGCAGCAGCGAACGCTTCCGTCGGGCGGGTGTTTTCAATGTGGAAACAAAAGTCCTTTCCTCGGAACGCGACGTATGGGTAAAAAAACACAAAGAAAGCTTCGACAAGGTGTTGGTCGATGCCCCCTGCTCCGGAACGGGCACATGGCGACGCAATCCGGACGCACGCTGGCGCGAACTCGGACCCGGTCTGGAAGCGCTTACGGAAATGCAAGCGCGCATTCTGGAAAACGCTGCACGGCTGGTAAAAAGCAAAGGGCGGCTTGTTTATGCGACCTGCTCGCTTCTGCCCCAAGAGAACGAAAACCAAATCGACGCCTTTTTAAAAAAACACGACGATTTCGTGCTGACGCCCTGCGGCCTGAACGGCGCTGATTTTCTGGCGCTGACCCCCGCAGAACACGGAACGGACGGTTTCTTCGCCGCCGCCCTTTTGCGCCGCTAAAACCGCGATCGTTTGAGACAAGGCCGACGGCGTGAACGCCGGTTTCAAAACAAAAAACGTTACCCCAACGCTTTCGCGAGGCTCTCAAACAAAACGCGACCGTCCGTGCTCTCGTGGTAATCCTCGCTCGCGTCTTCGGGATGAGGCATCATGCCCAACACATTGCGCTCCTTATTCAAAACGCCCGCGATGTCATGGACCGACCCGTTGGGGTTCTCGCCGTATCGAAAAGCGACTTGGTTGTTGTCTTCAATCGCCTTCAGAGTCTCCTCGTCCGCAAAATAATTGCCGTCGCCGTGCGCCACGATCATGCGAATATTTTGTCCCTTTTCGCATAGATTCGTAAAATCGGTTTGGTTGTTCTCGACCGAGAGGGTCACGGACTTGCAAATGAATTTCAAACTTTTATTCCGCATCAGCACGCCCGGCAAAAGACCGGCTTCGCACAAGATCTGGAACCCGTTGCAAATACCCCAAACATGAACGCCCTGAGCCGCACGAGCCTTGACTTCCTGCATGATGGGCGAATGCGCGGCCATCGCCCCGGTCCGCAAGTAGTCGCCGTAAGAAAAA
The DNA here is from genome assembly GCA_028690155.1 of Alphaproteobacteria bacterium. Taxonomy (GTDB): domain Bacteria; phylum Pseudomonadota; class Alphaproteobacteria; order UBA9219; family UBA9219; genus CAIXLI01. The sequence goes on from JAQVBU010000002.1 coordinate 125,772, forward strand.
CCGCCCGGAAGAACTATCAGATCGACCTTGGGCAAGGTGCGGTCCGTATGCCACACGAGCTCCGGCTTTTTACCCGTGACGCGCTCAAGAGCCAAAACGACGTCGCGCTCACGGTTCGTTCCGGGGAAAAGGATAACGGCTGATTGCATAAAGAAAGAATCCCGAATTCAGTGGAAAGCCAGGCCAATTTAGGGCATTTTTTCTTAGAGTCAAAGAAGAGTCGTTCACCACCCTTTCATGCGCCATGTCCCGTCTTTTCACCTCCGATAACCTAAGCCTGTCTGAAAAGGTGCGCCTGATGAACTGGGGCCTTGTCGCGTTGATCGTCGCCATAGGCTTGACCGGCGTGGCCTTGCTGTATTCGGCAGGCAGCAAAAGCTGGGAACCATGGGCCTTGCCGCAGCTAACCCGCTTTAGCCTCGGCCTTTTCCTGATGATCGGCATTGCCCTGACCGACATTCGCTTCTGGCTTCGTTACGCCTATCTGCTTTACGGAATTATCCTTGTCGCGCTGATCGTCGTCGAAATCATGGGGCACGTCGGCATGGGGGCCCAACGCTGGATTAACCTCGGTATCATCGTCGTCCAACCGTCCGAATTGATGAAAATTGCCCTTGTGCTCGCCTTAGCCAAGTATTTTCACGGTCTGTCGATCGAAGACATCGGCCAGCCTTTAAAACTCCTCGCTCCCGTGGTCATGGTCTTGGTTCCCGTAGGGCTTGTGCTGGCCCAACCGAACTTGGGCACGGCTTTGCTTTTAACGCTGGCCAGCGGGGCCGTTTTCTTTGTCGGCGGCGTTCGTTGGTGGAAGTTCGTACTCGTCTTTCTTCTGGTCGCCGCCGTTCTCCCCTTTGCTTGGGATCACCTCCATGCCTACCAAAAGGCTAGGCTCACAACCTTCCTGAACCCGGACGCCGATCCTTTGGGCAACGGGTATAATATCCTACAATCCAAGATCGCCATGGGATCGGGAGGCCTTTGGGGGCGCGGTTTCGGACAAGGAACACAAAGCCAGCTGCAATTTCTTCCCGAAAAACACACCGATTTCATTTTCGTCGTGCTCGCCGAAGAATTCGGCATGGTGGGCGCTTTGTTTCTTCTGTTTTTGTATTTTCTGCTCATCGCCTACGGCTTCATGATTGCGCTAACCAGTCGAAACCAATTCGGACGGCTGGCGGCCTTCGGCTTGACCACGACCCTCTTTCTCTACGTCTTTGTCAACGTCGCCATGGTTACCGGAATCATCCCTGTGGTCGGCATCCCCTTACCCCTTGTTTCCTATGGAGGAACGGCCATGCTTACCCTCCTTGTAGGATGCGGGATCCTCTTGTCCATTTCGATTCACCGCGATATGCGCATCTCGCGGACCGGGCTAAACGAATAAATCCAAGGTGTTGGCGCGATCTTTTCTTTCTTGCAACCTGAGCGAATCATTATAGGGCGTTGAAGCTATTGCTTTTTTAATAGAAATTTACCATAATTCTTTGTCTTTCTTTGTTTTTCCTAGCCTTTTTTGGCCCCAATGTCCGTTCCTATTCCCCCGTCTTCCGGTATTGGTCGATTGACTGCGCTCGTTTTGGGCCTCGTCGTCTTCGTTTGCGTTTCGATGATTGGCGGCGCCGGGTACATCAAGCATCAGCTCGACCGCGCCGAAACCACGCTCGCGGCACCTGATTCGGCGAATATTCCCGCGCAAAGTTCGTTCAGCCGCCTGAATCAGGAACTTGGCTTTGGAGGCTTTTTGGGCCTTGCCCAGCAGTTTTTGGTTCTTCACGACTCAAGTTCGCTTCCCGCTATGCGCGAGCATATCAACAACGCCAACGACATTGTCGCCGCGTTGTCCGAGCGCGTGCCTTTGCCGACGAAGCAAAGCCTGAATGCGATTGTCGCGCTGTTCAACGGCGCCTTTCGACAAATGAAGGCGTCCGCAGAGGGCGCCTCGACAGGCTCCTTGAACACGAACGATCTGGAACCGCTTTACGCGGCCCTGCCGGAAATCAACCGGCTTCAAGCCGCCACGAACGCCGACGCCCGCCTAGAAGCCAAAAACCGCGCTGGCTTTTGGGCCATGATCCTGACGCTTATAAGCTGGGTCAGCTTGATTGTCGCCGCCGCCTGTGCCTGCGGCATTTACTTGGCGCTTCGCGAAAAGCGTTCGGCTCCGATGCGCGCCTTGATCCAAAGCATTGAGAATATGGCCCATGGCGACATGCGCACACCGGTTTGGGGGATCGAAAGGCAGGACACGATCGGCGATCTGGCCCGAGCGATGGACATGGCCCGCTATCATTTCAGCCACTTGCCCGATATTTCCGTGTTAAGCGAACAAGGCCCCGTACGTATGCGTTTCGAAGGGGGCACGCGATCTTTATTTGAAGCCATGATGAAGGCTCTCTCGACCGATTCCGAAACTATTCGCAAGCAATCGTCGACACTGACCAACGCGGTCGACCACCAACGCGAAGCGCTTACGAGCCTTTTCGAAAAAGTAGAACACATCCTCAAAACGCTTGGATCGCGCGGCGAGAAGGGCGACAAAGAAATATCCAAAGCCATTCAGGACATGGTCACCTCGACCGAAAACCTGAAGAACGCGCATGCGCATGCGACCGATCAGTTGACGCGACTTTTGCCGGATCTCGAAAATCGGTCCAAGAGCTTGGCCGAGATCACGCAGATTACAGGCAAGCAATTGACCCATGCGCTTCAATCCTTGATGTCGAGTGAAATCACCCTAAAGGCTAACGCGGTCCAATCGAAAGAAACCCTGTCCAAGTTGTCTTCAACGGCAGATGATTTGGGCGAGCGTTTGTTCGGCGCGGTCAACCTGTTACAAGCAAGCGGTAAAGTGCTGGGCGAAACGACCGCGACGATCAAAGCGCAATGGAACGATGTGGCCCTGCCGCAGCAAAGCTGGCTGGAAAGGCTGGACCGCGTGACGGAGCAGCTTGAGACCATCCAGTCCAAGGTCGATGCCCAAACGGATGCGCAATTCGGCATCGTTCAGGCGCTGGAAGAAACGTCCCAACGGTCTCAAAAAGCGCGCAAGGATTCCTTGGCTCCCCTGACCTCGGCGCTTGAAACCGTAACGAGCACGCTGGACGGCATCAAAGAAACCCTAGGCGCCCAAACGGCACTCTCTTCGCCATCGGCTGCTCCCCTGGATCTGACGCCTGTCATAGCCAAGCTGGATGCCTTGGCCGAAGCGCAGGCCCATTTGGACCAAGCGCCCGTTGCTCCGCCGCTTGATCTCGCGCCGTTGACGGACAAAGTAAAAGAACTTGCAGAACTGAATGGTCGCGTCGCCGTTTTTGTTTCGGCCCTTCCGGGCGATTTGCGGCAAGCCTTGAAAGACGAGCTTAAAGAGCAAGCCCCTGCCGCGCCGCTTTCCCCGCCGGACATCCAAGCTCCCCTGACCCGGTTAGAAGAAACCTTGACCCGCCGTCTGGAGGCGCAGTGCCTCGAATCCTCCCAAAAACAGCAGGAAGTTGACGCCCGGCTGGAGGCCCTTCAAAAGACGCTTTCGGCAACGCAGAAGCTGGCCGAAGCCGCTTGCGACGAAATTCTAAATCCGAAGCCCCGAAAAAATACCGATGTTTTGCCTCCCGAAGATCAAAGGAAGCTTTTAGATCAATGGTTCCAGATGTCGGCGCAAATCGAGGCCCTTCGTTCCGAGCTTATGGAAACCTTCGCGACGCAGATCCGGGATCTGGAAGCGCGCGTTCAAGAGCAAAGAACGGCGACACGAAGCGCGTCCGAATACAATCTGCAACTTCAGATCGAAAAGCAAACGGAAATTCTGACCGAACTCGTCGGCACGCTTGGCCTGTTGGACAACCATGTTCAACACATAACCGACGAAATGCTTTCCTCAAAGTCGGCCTAAGGCATGAGAGCGGAAAAACCGCATAAAAAAAAAGAGACGGTTTTTGGCGTTGACCTGCTCGGCACGCCGCCGCCTGTTATCGCCGCGTTTTTTGTCTTCGTCGCCTTCGGCGTAGGCCTCACCCTTCCCGGCCCCTTCAATCAGCCGGTGCGATGTCTTCCTCTCGGCTTTGTTTTCCTCGTTTTGGGGCTCGGCGTTATGCTTTGGGCCCTGTTTCTCTTTCACAGAAGAGGAACGACTCTTTATCCAACGGGCCGAGCCTCGAAACTTGTTATCGAAGGCCCTTTTCGTTTTTCACGAAACCCCCTCTATCTGGGAGCCACGGCCGCCCTTTTAAGCGGCGTTTTTTTCTGGGGCGAATGGCCGGCGTTGATCGTCCCCTTTGGCTTTTTTATGGTCATGGACCGCGTTCTAATCCCCTTTGAAGAACGGCACCTGCAAAAGCATCTGGGCGCCGTCTATAGAGACTATCGAAAACGGGTCAGACGCTGGTTATGAAAGAACGCTCTTGATGGAACGCAGGGCGTTAAGCGCCTTGTGCGTTCCGTGAGCCACCTTGAAAAGATCGGACGTCTGCACGGGATGCAAAAACAAATGGCCTAAGCTTTTCATAACGTTAAGGCTGCCATCCTCGGCAATGGCCGCCATCACAAAAGGGGGCACATTCATCACGGCATCGTCGCACACCGAACGAACAACGGCGACGGGGATGCCATGGTCGGCAGCAATTTCGGCAGCGCATTGGCTTTCCATATCGACGATAGCACAGCCGGTGCGCTGATGGAGAAGATCCTTCTCCTCGACCGTGGGAATAAGCACTTCGGAGCTATAAACGCCGCCGCGCTTAGCCTGAGGAATTCTCTGGGCCAGTTCTTTTCCCCAAGCATCGTCACAGGTCCACTGCCCCGTCTCGGCGGCAATGCGCGTACCGATAAAAACGTCGCCGAGATTGACGGATGAATCCAAAGATCCCGCGATGCCAAAACTCAACAAACGCGTCGCGCCCATGGCAACAAGCTCGCGAGCCAACTCCCGCGCCTTATGAGGCCGCGCGGCCGCGCAAGCAACGATCGCGCCACGAACACCACTTGCAATCCTTTTTTCAGATCCCAATCCGCAAAGAATGCCCAACATGGTCACATCCCGTGCAAAACGGACGCCGCGTTGCCGTCCAAAAGGTTCCGATAACGCGCCAGAGCCCATTGAGAGAAGAAGTTTTTATACCCGTGATAACGCAAATAGAAGACACGGGGAAATCCGACAGCCGTAAAGAAATCTTCTTCCCAAAGACCGCCGTCCTTCTGATTTTGAATCAACCAAGCCACACCGCGCTTGACGGCCGGAGCGTTAGCCTTGCCGGCAGCCATCAGGGCAATCAAGGCCCACGATGTCTGCGCGGGAGTGCTGAGTTTCCCTTCACCCTTGGGCTGCGCCTTCCAATAGCTTCCGCCGTCCTCGCCCCAACCGCCGTCTTCGCGCTGTTTTGAGATAAGCCATTCAGCCGCACGCGCCATCATCGGATCTTCGGAACCAATGCCAATGGCGTTCAATGCGCACAAGACCGACCAGGTTCCATAAATATAGTTGGTTCCCCAACGCCCAAACCAGCCGCCTTCGGGTTCTTGTTCTTGACGCAAATATTCAATAACCGCCGCGACTTGAGGATGGTCCTTTTTATAGCCAAGCTGGGCCAGCATACTCAAACACCGAGCCGAAACATCCGCCGTCGGAGGATCCAACAACGCGCCGTGATCGGCAAAGGGAATATGGTTTAGATAAGAGTAATCGTTGTCGGCGTCAAAAGCGCCCCACCCCCCGTTCTTAGACTGAAGCCCCAAGACCCACTCGACGCCGCGCTCGATGGCATCACGGTATTTAACACGATCAAAACGATCAAGCGCCATCACGACAACGGCCGTATCATCCAGATCGGGATAATGGGCGTTGTTGTACTGGAAAGCCCATCCTCCCGGACGAACCGACGGCTTATTGTCGGCCCAGTCGCCTTTTAAATCGAGCACCTGTTTATCCTTCAACCACAGACAAGCCTTGTCCAAGGCCTCACGAGGCACATCGGTCTCCATCAGAGAATGCAACGACAAGGCGGTATCCCACACAGGCGACACACAGGGCTGGCAATACGCGCGTTCCGGCCCGTCCACGACCAGAAGATCCAACGCTTTGCGCGCTTTGACATAGTCGGGATGATCCGGGGGATACCCCATGCAGTCATACATCATCAAGGCATTGGCCATAGCGGGATAAATCGCGCCCAACCCGTCGTAACCGTTCAGTCGTTCGGTTACCCAACAAAGGGTCCGGTCGATCGCTTTTTTGCGAAGCGCGCGCGGCATAACGGGCTCAAAATAACGCAAGACGTTGTCCAAAACCTCAAAGGCCGGGGCGAAAAGCGAATTTGTCCGGTTCCGGGGCCACTTTTTGATCTTGGTCGGCGGTGTGACGAACAACTCATCAATCTTGACGCCCCTAGGATTCTTGGCGCGCGGTTTTTTTGCCATCAAAACGAGAAGCGGCGCAATCACCGTCCGCGACCAATAGGAAACCTTGCTCAGATGAAAAGGAAACCAACGCGGCAAAATCATGATCTCGACCGGCATGATCGGCACGCCCGACCACGGGATCGCATCAAACAACGCCATTTGAATTCGGGTAAAAACGTTGCTGCGCTCAGCGCCGCCATGCTTCAGGATGGCATCGCGCGCACGAACCATATGGGGCGCGTCCGCGCTGTCCCCCACGCATCTCAAGGCAAAATAGGCCTTGACGCTAGCGCTGATATCCAAATCGCCGCGATGAAATAACGGCCATCCGCCATGCTCTTCCTGGATCGAGCGCAGATAGACCGCCATGCGTTCGTGCAAATCCTGCCGAACCGTTCCAAGGAAATGATCCAGCAAAATGAACTCGGCCGGAATCGTGGCGTCGGCTTCAAGCTCGAACACCCAGTGGCCATCCTCTTTCTGCAACGCCAGCAAGGCCTTCGCGCCGCGATCCAAAGCGGCGTTCAAGTCTGTTTTTGAAAAATCGCGCACGTCAACAGTCATTTTTTTCCACACTTCGCTCTTTTCGGAATATTAAGAAAAGAAGTTAAACTATATTTCCCAAAACTTGTCTAGCATCGCGCTTTTTAGATGACGGCAAAAGAAAAATGCCGTTCCAAGAGGCACGGCATGTATAATAGGCGCAAGGAATCCGCCCCAACGCCAAGAAAATACCGAAAGAACTGTTTCCGTTTCCATGAAGAAATCGCGCCGAAAATCCTCTTTTAGGAAGACGTTAAAAAGAAATTTGCCTATCGCCTTCTGGCTTATCGTCGTTCTAGGGGCCTTGTGGGTCGCCTTCATGCCGCATGAAAGGATCGAACCGCCCTCTATTACCGTCAAGGTTCAAAAGGCCCCCGCGCCCGTTTACGAAGTCCCAAACGCCGTTTTGGACAAAGGCGACCCCTTGAGTTCTTTTTTCCCGGAAATGAAGAACATTATCATCCCGGTCTTGCCTGCACCGCCGCCCCCTTCGCGCAAGCCGGAACACAAAATCCTCGTCGCCCTTGTGATCGACGATATGGGCTTGGATATCGAGGAAACAAAGGAAGCCATTCAGTTGCCTCCTGTCGTCACGCTGTCGTTTCTACCGTACGCGTTGCGCGCCCGCGCGCAAGCCACGGAAGCGCGAGCAAAAGGTCATGAAATTCTGCTACACATGCCTATGGAGCCCGTTGGCCACCAATCGCCAGGCCCCGGCGCTTTGCTGGTCGATCTTCCGCCCTCCGAACAGGAAGCCCGTCTCGACACGGCGTTGGCCAGCCTGACGGGATTTGACGGCATCAACAATCACATGGGAAGTCGTTTTACCGCCTATCGCAAGGGCATGGAGCGGGTGGCGAACAATCTTCTGGAAAGAAATCTTTTCTTGCTCGACTCGCGCACAAGCGCCCAATCCGTAGCCTGGGCTGTCGCGCAGGAAAAAGGGCTGCCGTCGATCAAACGTGACGTTTTTCTGGACGACATCCGCACACCCGAAGCGCTTCGCCGCCAGCTCTTGGCGTTGGAACAAATCGCTTACAAACAAGGTTATGCCGTCGCCATCGGCCATCCTCACGCGGTGACGCTCGAAAGCTTGAAGGAATGGATCCCTAAAGCCGAAGAAAAAGGCATCAAACTCGTGCCTCTCAATGTGCTGGTCCGGGAACAAAACGCCAAAACCCTGCGGCGTTGACGAACCTTCGTTTTCCCAGCGGCAAAGACGATTTTATTCTTCGTTCTGACGCATAAAATCCAGCCGCTCACGGTTCACCGAGACAGGATACCGCGTACGCAAAAAACGCACATATTGGTCGAGGATTTCCGTCGATTCTTTTTTTCTGAATTCTTGCGACACCATGGCTTGACGCCGGGCATCGCGGGAAGGCTCTTGACCCGGTTCAATTTTGGCCACGCGAATGGCGACCTCCGTATCGCCTTCGTCGATCAGAAAAGCCTCGCCCTTTTTCAAACGAAATGCCTGTTCCAGAACGCGCGTCGAAAGTCTTTTATCGGTATCACCCAAAAGCGACAACGGCGCTGATTGACGCGTCATAACCCCGGGCATGCGCGCAAAGGTAGAGAGACTCTCCCCTTTTTCCAAACCCGCCAAGATCTTCTGCGCCAACGCCCGCGCCTTCTCCCCCTGCTTTTCCTTTCGCCACGCCAAGGCTACGTCCTTGCTTACCTCATCAAAAGGACGAACGCCCGCCGGGATGACGCTGTCGGTCCGAACGACATAATAGCGACCTTCCCGATCATCCTCGACGGGGCTTGTTTCCCCGGTCTCTTGGGAAAAGGCTAACACCAACGCCCGCTCTTTGTAAGGAAACTCGGAAGGAGTCCGCCCGCCTTCAAGCTGTCCTTTGGCATCAACCTCGGGGATTTTGATAAGGCGCAGACGAAGATCGTCTGCAATATCGTCCAACGAATTTCCCGCCGCCAAAAGATCGTCAAGCCGATTGACCGCGCGGGTCGCCGCCTCAATAGCCTGATCGCGGCGCAACGTTTCCTCCAACTCTTTTTTCGCGTGGGTGAAGCTTGGAATCGTCGAAGGCCATACTTTCTTGAGCTGCATCACATGCCAGCCAAGCTGAGTTTTAACGGGCCCTCCGATCTCCCCCTCGGATAAAGAGAAAACCGCGTCAGACAAAGAAGTCATCAGGTTCTTCCGCTCCAGCTTATCCAGGGGAACAGGCGTCTTGTCAAAAGCCTTGGCGGCCCCGGCCAACTGGCCTGCCTTTTTGGCTTTTTCCGCCAGCGTCTGAGCCTGTTGCTCGTTTTGAAGAACCACCTGGACGATGTCCCGCCGCTCCGGAATCCTCAAGCTTTCCTTTCGCTGTTCGTACGCATCCTTTAATGTCGTCTCGGGAATAACGATGTCCTTCAAGAAAGTATCCACAGACAAACGCCCCAACGTGAGGCCACGATATTCCGGCGCTTCGAACAACTTCTGGTGAGCCTCGTAAAAGGCTTCCAAATCCGCCTTGGTCGGCGTCGGAATACCCCCCTGAGCCGAAGCCTTGATTGTCACGACATCCAAAACCCTTTTCTGCGCCCGCGCTTTGTAGAGCGTCTCAACGGCAATCTCCGGCGCAAACGATGCACTTCCGAGTGTGCCGACCAAAAGTTGCCGTGCGGTATCCCGGCGCATCTGCTCAATGAAAGCCTCTTCACTCATGCGTTGCTGTTCCAGAATCCGCTGAAACAGCCCCACATTGAACGAACCGTCCTCATTACGAAGGTTCGGCTCCTGCGCAAGCATGGTCAAGACAACGTCGGGGCCTACGTCGATGTTGCGGTCCCTTAGATCCATATCGACAAGGCGACGCGTAATTTCGTTTTCAAGCGCTTGGTCTAAAAAGCCCATCTGACGCGCTTGTTCGGCGGTCAAGTCGGGCGCAATCTCGCGGCGAGCCTGAGACAAAGCGCGCTCGAACAATCGGTTCAGATCGAGAACGGAAATATCGGTTCCCCCGACGGTCGCAACGGCTTTTTTCAGCGCGTTCCCGCGGAAAATATCGCCGATGCCCCATACGCTGAAACTGACGATCAGAAAAAGCATCAGGGCTTTGACGACCCAGGAATGAGCCAACGTACGAATGGTCTGAAGCATAGGAACCCTCTCGAAAAAACATTTTTGGCCTTTTACACGCCGCGGGATATGATAAAGGTAGTGATCGAGAGAAGCAATTATCGAAACGAGGCCTGCATGTCAAAAAGACGCCGTCTGATCGTTGCCAACTGGAAAATGTACGGGCGCCTGACTTCCGGGCTTGTGTTGGCGCGTGACATCGCGGCTTTTGCGGAAACAGCGCGGCCTTTGTCCTTCGACCTTGTTCTGTGCCCCCCGGCGACGCTAACGTGGGCGATCGGGGAAACGCTGCAAGGCACGCAAGTCATGCTGGGAGGACAAGATTGCCACACGGCCACGCATGGCGCGTACACAGGCGATATCAGCGCCGCCATGCTGGTTGACCTGGGATGTCGGTACGTCATTCTGGGGCACTCGGAGCGCCGCCATGGCCATGGCGAATCGAACGAACTTATCGCCAAAAAGGTCGAAGCGGCCCAAGTCGCGGGGCTCACAACCATCGTATGCGTGGGCGAAACCGCAGAAGATCTGAAGGCCGGCGCGACGGCGGAAATTATCGGAAAACAAGTCCGCGAATCGCTGCCGAAGAATATCCGAACCTCGGACCTTGTCATCGCCTATGAACCGGTTTGGGCCATCGGCACAGGCCAACAGCCTGAACCCAAGGATATTGTTGCCGTCAACCGACATATCCGAAACGCGCTCGGCGACATCGGCGAAACGGTGCGCCTTTTGTATGGAGGATCGGTGACGCCATCGAATGCCGGTGGAATTCTGGCCGAAGACGAAATTGACGGCCTTCTTGTCGGAAGCGCCAGCCTGAATGCCGACGGTTTTTGGGCCATCACGGAACCGTGCCGGATTTAAACGGCTTTTGTCTGGAGCCTTTTCAGGAAAAGTTGGCGCTTTTTGCGGGGGCGGCAAAGGCTCTAGCCCTTTGTTTATCGAGCCGATTGTAAAGACAGGCCTTTGGTGTTTGGTCACGCGAACGGTTGGCCGAAAAAGCGGCCAACCTTATCACGATCTTCTCTAGACTTCCTTGGCCCTGCGTGCCGAAACAGCCTTCTCCATTGAAGCAAAAAAGGCTTCGTGTGCCGAACGCATGCCCCAAGGGTCGTTGGAAATGAAAGCCGCCAACCGCTCGAAATCCTTTTTATCGCATCCCTCAACGTCAAAAAGATCCGGTTTGACAAAAAGATACTTTGCCGCCCAATCCTGAGACGACGCAAGAAAAACGGCTATTTCTTCAAAGACGTCACGCGTAATCAGATCGGCCGCATGAAGCTTTTGGAAAAAAGCCGTATCGATGGTCATAAGAGACACAACTTTCTGTCCGGCCGCTTCCAGACGCTTAAGGCCGTTCGCGCCGCGTACATTGACGCAGACATTCCCAAGACACCGAAGCTTTGCGGCTTCAAGAGTCGGCTGCCATAAATCGAAGAAGCTGGCCGCGTTGTTAATCAGATCCGAGACGTGCAGCACAAGCTGGTCCGGCTTGACCGGCTGGACGCAGTAGGTTTCCTTGTTCTTGAAAAGGTACAGATGCGGCAACTCGGCCTTCTGAGCAAAAGGAACCGAAAACAGCCAATCGCGCCGCTCCCCGCCGGAAATCAGCGAACATCCCTTTTCGGCGAATTCCTTACGCGCCGCGTCAAGAAGAGTCTCAATCAGCTTTTGCCACAGGGGCGAGACCTTAAAGGCTTCGAGGATCGCGTTCTCCAGCTGCTCGGCCCGCGCCTGCGCGTCCACCGTCCCCGCCACGATGCCGGTAATCTCGCGCAGCATGCGCTCGGCGATCTCCGGACCGATCAATTTTTCCGTGTTGACGTAAAAAGGCCCCGGCACATTCGCGGCATACCAGAAAACGGGGCCCTTTTCGTGATCCCAGATCGATAAGGCCTGCGTTTCCAGAATAAGTTTTAAAAGGTCGTTTTGAGAATAAATCATATGTTCCCCTTGTTTTTGTTCTTTATTATACTCGCAAGTGGTTTTTGTTCGATCGGAAAAAAGATGGACCTGAAGATCACGCCGCCTCAAACGGCCCAATGGGGAAGCCATACCTTTCGTTGCGCGCTGGGTCAAGGAGGGGTTGTGCGCGCCGAAGATAAAGTCGAAGGCGATAAGAAAACGCCTATAGGCCGCTGGGTCATGCGAGAGGTTTTTTACCGCCCGGATCGCGAATCCCGGCCCGAAACGGACCTTCCCTGCCGTGCGCTCGCCCCACATGAAGGCTGGTGCGAAAATCCAAATCTGCCAACGTACAACCGCCTTATGCCGACAGACGAAGATCGGCAGATTTCTTCCTTGTGGCGCAACGATGGCCTGTACGACCTTATCGTCGTCCTTGGCTATAACGACGATCCGCCCATTCCCGGTAAGGGAAGCGCCATTTTTCTGCATTGCGCCCGGCCGAATTTCGGCTTCTCGGCAGGCTGTGTCTCGCTGGCGCGAGACGACCTTGTCACGATGCTGCGCGATGCCAACAAGAATTCGGCTGTGGTCGTGATGCCTCTGCCATAACCCCGTCAAGGAAAGCGTCGATACGCTCCCACGCCTGACGGCGCAAGGGTTCCGTTTCATTCAACACATCATGCCGTGCCCCAGAGATAACATCGGCGTACACGCGAGGGATCATGTTAAGAAACGGAGCGATTTCAGCCGGAGGCGTGATAGGATCCTGATCCCCGGTCAAGGTCAGAACCGGATGATCAATTCGCGCCAGATAGGGCCATGTGTGCATCGTGTTCATCGAACGCACGGCCGCCAAAAGCCACCCCCACGTCACACCCCCGGTCTTAAGGGATGGATGCGCGTCGAAAAGGCGTTCTTGAAAATGAAATCGATCCTCATCGCTTGTCAAAGGATTGTTTTGAAAAATCAAATCGTCGCCGCCAAAATCATGCTGCATAGGCGCATAGCGGGTCTCCATCCCTAAAAGATGAACGCACGTCCAGCTGACCCCGTATCCGGCCATATAAGCCGCCATACCGGACAGCGCAACCATAGGCGCCGTCAGGAAAGCCCCCGCCACGTCGGGTCTGTCTTCAGCCAGCCAACGTAGAAGGATATGGCCCCCCAACGAATGACCATGAACGAACAAAGGCCCGGTTGTGGCCGGGCGGACCACGCCTTCGAAAAATTGGCGAAGATCGTCGAGGTGGCTAACAAAATCAGCAACATGGTCTCGCTGACGAAAGGGTCCGTCCTTAAAAAAACGCGAAGAAAGCCCTTGCCCGCGCGGTTCGACGATAATGACCCTGAACCCCCTGTCGAACAAAGGCTTGCCGACCTCGATCATCTTCTTTTCGATGCATTCCCGGGCGCCGGGAACGACTAGAATCGTTCCTTTGGAAGGCGATGAAGGGGTAAGTTGAGAATAGCGAAGCCGGGCATGATCGTTAAGAGAGAAATAAAAACAAGGGTAAAGATCAAGAAACATCGACAGAACCGAAATAGGAGGGATCAGACAAGGTGCTTGGCGATAACAAGTTGACGGGGTATACCAAAACCTTCCGATTCGAAGCACATTTTTCTTTAGATAAAGAGGAAAAAATGAGGGGCGGCGTCTACGCTCTGGGTAACTTTGATGGCGTTCACAAAGGCCATCAAGCGGTCATTCTCGCCGCGCAGAAAAAGGCCGAAGAGCTTGGGCTTAACGCCTACGCGCTAACCTTCGAGCCGCATCCGCGCCATTTCTTCCAACCCAACCAACCCTCGTTCCGATTGACTCCCCCTGACGTCAAAATTCGTCTTCTCAAGGCGTTGGGCATCAAAGAGATCATCGTCCTGCCCTTTGACGAAACGCTTGCGTCCATGCCCGCAAAAACCTTCGTCGAAAAAATCTTGATCGACCGTTTTCAAGCTCGGCATATTGTTGCCGGCCACGATTTTGTGTTTGGACATGGTCGCGACGGCAACATGGCCAAGTTGTCATCGTTTCTGAAAGAAAAAGGGATCGGTACAACCGAAGTCGACGACTTGGGCGACGACGGAGAAAGTTTCTCTTCAACACGGGTTCGGGAACTTCTTTTGGAGGGAAATCCAGAAGCCGCGGCCGAGGTTTTAGGGCGTCCATGGACCTTGGAAGGCCCTGTCGTCAAAGGGGCTGGGATCGGCGGAAAGGGTTTGGGTTTTCCAACCCTCAACCTTGATCTTAATGGTTATTTACGGCCAAAATTCGGTGTTTATACCGTGCGCGCCGGTCGTGCAGGCGAACCGTTAGCGTATCGTGGCGTTGCCAACATAGGCCTGAGACCAACCGTCGACGGCAAAAGCGAAAACCTCGAAGCCTATCTCTTCGACTTCGACGAAACCGTCTATGGCGAAACGTGGTGTTTTGCCCTGATGCGCTTCTTGAGGCCGGAAAAAAAATTCGACAGTCTGGCCGACCTCAAAAAACAAATCGAAGAAGACATCATCCAAGCAAAAAAAGCCTGATTTTTCTGCTTTTATGGGCGGCGCGGCAATGATACTCTGCTTCGCTGTTTCTGTCTCAGAACGGCAAGGCAAGGCCGAAAAAGGCCTTAATCGAACAGCATGTTTCAAAAAAGTTTCTGGATGCACATTCAATGACAACCGATCACAAAACTGACTATCGCTCCACCGTCTTCCTGCCGCAAACCGATTTTCCCATGCGCGGCGGCCTTCCCGAGAAAGAACCTGAGATTCTGGCGCGTTGGAAGGAAATCGATTTGCACGCGGCCCTGCGGGCCCAAGCCGAAGGCCGCGAGCGGTTTGTGCTGCACGACGGGCCCCCTTATGCCAACGGAAGCATTCATATCGGCCATGCCCTAAACAAAATTTTAAAGGACGTGATCGTGCGCGGGCATCAGATGCTGGGGTTCGACGCGCCCTACGTTCCCGGTTGGGATTGCCACGGCTTGCCGATCGAATGGAAAATTGAAGAGCAATACCGTGCCAAGGGGCTCGACAAGGACGACGTGCCGGTTCTGCAATTTCGGGCCGAATGCCGCGCCTTTGCCGCGCATTGGAAAGACGTTCAATCCGGTGAATTCCAACGGCTTGGCGTGATTGGCGATTGGGATCACCCCTATATGACCATGACCAAGAAAGCTGAAGCGCAGATCTTGCGCGAGCTTTACAAGTTCGTCGACAACGGCCTTCTTTACAAAGGCGTCAAACCTGTCATGTGGTCGGTTGTCGAAAAAACGGCTCTGGCCGAAGCCGAAATCGAATATCAGGATCACACGTCCACAACGCTGTGGATCGCGTTTCCGATCATCAAAACGGAAACGGCAGCGCTGAAAGACGCCAAGGTTGTCATCTGGACAACCACACCGTGGACAATTCCGGCCAACCGCGCCATCGCGTACGGTGATTTTGACTATACCGTTTTACGGGTCGATGGCGTCGGTGAGAACGCCTTGGCCCATATTGGCGATATTCTTGTCGTGGCCGACAATCTTTATGAAACCTTCCTCGACGACTCGAAAATAACGGAAGCAACGAAGCTCGCCACGCTCAAAGCCGATAATCTGAAAGGAACCATTGCCGCGCATCCTTTCCGAGGACGCGACGGATCGGAAGGCGCTTTCGACTACGACGTGCCTCTTTATCGAGGGGCGTTCGTCACGTTGGATGCCGGAACCGGCTTTGTGCACATCGCGCCCGGACACGGCGAAGACGATTTTAACTTGGGCAAAGAATACGGCATCGCCTTTGATGAAACGGTCGGGGACGACGGGCGATACCTCCCCAACGTCAAGGGCTTTGCCGGTTTGTGCGTCTACACAGCCGACGGCAAGACGGGCGACGCCAACGGCGCGGTCATCCGTGCGCTGATCGAAAAAGAAGCCCTTTTGGCCAAACGAAACATCAAGCACGCCTATCCGCATTCATGGCGATCCAAAGCACCGTTGATTTTCCGCACAACGCCGCAGTGGTTCATCGCGATGGATAAAAAAATCGAGGGACAGAATAAAACGTTGCGCGAAGTCGCCCTGGACGCCATCGCGAAAACCGAATGGTTCCCCGCGATCGGCGAAAACCGGATCCGCGGCATGGTCGAAAGCCGTCCGGACTGGTGCATCAGCCGTCAACGGGCATGGGGCGTGCCGATCGCCCTCTTCCTCCACAAGGAAACGGGCGCGATCCTGCGTGACAAAGAAGTCATGAACCGCGTCGCCGCCGCTTTCGACGAGGACGGCGCGGACGCATGGTACGCTCGTCCGGCGCAAGACTTTCTGGGCAACTCCTACCGCGCCGACGACTACACACAAGTCTTCGACGTCGTCGATGTATGGTTTGAATCCGGGTCGACGCATGCGTTTTGCCTGAACACAGCGCTGAACGGCAACGAATGGCCAACGCTCAGCCTTCCCGCGACTCTTTACCTTGAAGGTTCGGATCAACACCGCGGTTGGTTCCAATCGTCTCTTCTGGAAGGGTGCGGAACCTTGGGCCATGCGCCGTTCGAAAAGGTTTTGACCCATGGCTTCACCTTGGACGAACAAGGGCGCAAGATGTCCAAATCCTTGGGCAACACGGTCGCGCCGCAAGACGTTTACAACAAAATGGGCGCCGATATCTTGCGTCTGTGGGTCGTGTCGAGCGACTTTACCGAGGATCAACGCATCGGCCCTGATATCCTGAAGCAAACCAGCGATCTTTATCGCCGTTTTCGCAACACGCTGCGGTATCTTCTGGGAGCGTTGAGCGAATTCGACGAAGCCGAGCGCCTCGACACGAAGGCCATGCCTGAACTGGAGCGCTGGATTTTGCACCGACTTCACACGGTGGATTCCATCGTGCGCACGGATATGGCCCGTTTTGATCTTGGCCACCTGCTCATGACGCTGCATAACTTCTGCAACGCCGACCTGTCAGCGCTTTACTTCGACATTCGAAAGGACAGCCTCTACTGCGACGATAAGGATTCCATCCGCCGCCGCGCGACGCGCACCGTGATGGATCTTATCTTCAACCATCTTGTCGTGTGGCTGGCTCCGATTTTATGTTTTACGGCTGAAGAAGCTTGGGTCACGCGAGGCCGTCAAGGCAGCGTCCATCTCCAAAACGTCCCCACCGTTCCCGACTCATGGAAAAATGACGCCTTGGCTAAAAAATGGGAATTGATTCGGGCCGTCCGCCGTGTGGTAACGGGCGCGATGGAGCTGGCACGCAAAGAAAAGAAAATCGGCGCGCCGCTTCAAGCCCATCCCCACGTCTATGGATCAAAAGAACTTTGGGCTTCGCTTGAAGGGGTTGACCTTGCCGAAATCGCCATTTGCTCGGCCCTGAGCCTTCACGAAGACCAAATCCCCGATCAAGCTTTCCGACTTGACGACGTTGCGGGAGTCGGGGTTATGATTGACTTGGCCGAAGGAAAAAAATGCGAGCGCTGCTGGCAAATTCTTCCCGAGGTAGGCTCGCACGCCGATCACCCCGATCTGTGCACGCGATGCCGCCGCGTTGTGACACGCCGACAAGAAGGGGGAACGTCTGCGTCCTCATAATCCCACATATTTCCGTGTGCGAACGGACGCCATCGCGTTGATCTTACATAACGCGCCTTCTATCTTTTTGCCCAAAGTTCGGACCCAGAAGCCGAGGGGGCGCCCGTGACTCACACCTTGTTGGATTCCTTTTTTCTTGTGGGCGAGCTCCCGGTCAACGTCGAAAAAGGGACGTATCTTCCTCTTCTTGTTCTCGCTTCTTATATTGTCGCCGTTTTTGGCGCTTATGCGGGACTTTCCATTGCAAGCCTGATCCCCCCCTCGCGCACACGCCTACAACGCATTCTTTTCCGCCTTGTCAGCGCCCTTGCCTATGGCTGCGGCTTCTGGTCGATGCACTTTGTAGGCATGCTGGCGTACCGAACGTCTTTCGATGTTTCCTACAATCCGTGGATCACCGCTCTATCGCTTTTAGTGTCGGTGATTCTTTCCTACTTTGTGCTTTTTCTCACCCGAGGACATGAGGGACCTCCAACGCCTCAACGGCTTGCTTGGGGCGCCTTCCTTCTAGGGCTCGGCATTTGCTCCATGCATTATGTCGGTTTGGAAGCCATGCAAACCAACGTATCCCTACGGTTTGTGCCGTCTCTTTTCTTTTTGTCCATCATTGTCGCGTTTTTGGCATCGTGGGCCTCACTGAAAATCGTCTTTTCAGCGGAAACGGATAAAAGTCGAAATCGATCTCTGTGGCGTATTATCTCAGCGCTTATTCTCGGCGGAGGAATTTTTGGAGCCTTCTACATAGGCCTTGCCGCCGCCGTCTTCACACCCGACACGGCGTATGTTGTATCAGGCATCGGACAAAGTTCGAACGCCCTGATGGTTGCGATCTTCGCCATGATTACACTTATTTTTTTGATTATAACCTTTTCCATATCGAACCGTATTTTTATTACAGTCGGATGTGGTTCCCTTTTTGCGCTTCCGCTTGTCGTCATCATTTTCCAAGCAATTTCATCGCTAAACGCAGAGATAAGGACCCTTGAAAACGGCCACGCCATTCTTCGCTATCATCAACAGCTTGCGGATCTCCTCTACAAAGCGCACACGGTTAAAGATCTTGGATGCCTTGTCTACAAGGGAGAACAATCCCTCGATCCCCAACTTAAAGCGTATCAAAAAGGGTTGAGAGAAGCCCTTGGCAAGCTTTCGCCTTATGCGTTCCTGCCCTCGAAAAATCGTGGCATCGAGGAAGGCTGGAAACGCGTCAAGGAACGTCTTATCCCGATGACGCTTCCCCCGAACGACACCAAAACGAATAGTGCAGATCTTTATGAATCCGCAACCCAGTCTTTGGTCGATTTCATGAATATGGTCGCCGACGGCACAAATCTGTCCGCCTATTCGGAGACAGGGAAAGACGTTCTGCTCGATTATTCCATCCATGTCATCCCGCTTATTTGGGAAACGATAAGTTCGTTGCGCGGCTACACGGCTACATTGCTCGCCCCAGATCGAGACGAGACGACGTGGACAAAGGACGAACGTGTCAACTTGGGCAATATCCTTTATCTTTTCAACAAGCAAAATGCCGGACAAAATGACGCGCTCGGCCGCTTTGGACAACTGAACGAAGGCTTGTCCAGTCTCTTCCGCTATAATGAAGACAAAATCCGGCCTCAATGGAAAGCGTTTAGTGAAACGATCGCGGCGATCGTTAAGAACCAACCCGTCGCCCTTTCGAGCCAAGCGATGTTCGCGCTTGCGACGGAAACCTATAACGTTTATCGCCCCTTTTATCTTGAACCGATTGAAGCGTTTTCAGGCCTTCTCAAACAGAAGGAAACGTCGAAAGAAATCATACGCAATCTGATGCTGTATTCCAGCTTTGCGGCGTTTATTGGTTTTATTTCGCTGTTCGTCTTCTTGCATCGCTCTCTAATGAAAACCGAAGGGGCCCAACGCACGGCCGAACAGACACAAAAAGAGCTGTCGCTTCGCCTAATTGAAAAAGAGCGTCTTGAAAACAAGATGCAGGATTACACAGACCGGCTTGAACTCTCGCGCTTTGACGTGATGGCCGCGAACGCACGGCTGAGAGAGGAAGAAGTCAAAATCCGCGCGGTTATGGACAACGTTCTTGAAGGCATCCTCGTGGTCAACGACTTCGGAATCATCCAATCGTTCAACAAAGCGGCTGAACAACTTTTTGGATACCGTGCAGATGAAGTCATCGGCCAAACGTTGAGCTTTCTTGTTCCTCCCGAAGAAAAATCGCTTCCTGAATCGCGGTTAAGACGGCACATCGAGAAGAAAGACATTCACCTGATCGGAATTGAACACGAAACGACGGGGTGTCGAAAGGACGGCAGCACCTTTCCGGCCATGACGAACATGAGCGAAGTTATTTTGGGAAAATCGAGACTTTTTATTGCCCTTATTCGCGACATAACCCCGCAGAAAGAAAAGGAAGAAGACCTCTTACGCATGAAGGAAAACGCCGAAACGGCGAACCAAACGAAAAGCGAATTTCTCGCCAACATGTCGCACGAGTTGCGAACGCCCTTAAACAGCGTTTTTGGCATGACTCGGCTTTTGCTGGAAACAAAGTTAAGCACCGAACAGCAGGAACTCGCAAACACCGTACTTCTTTCGTCAACCAATCTTATGGAGATTGTAAACGACATCCTCGATCTCTCCAAAATTGAAGCTGGCGAAGTCGAACTTGAACATATCGGGTTCGATCCTCGGCAAGTTTTGCATACCGTTGTTCGAGCCCAAGCGCACGCCGCGCGTGAAAAGCATGTTCCTATCGTAAGGCTTTACGAAAATGAAACGCTGCCCTATTTGCTCGGCGATCCGCTGCGGCTAAGCCGGATTCTGACCAATCTCCTCAGCAACGCAATCAAATACACGGACACCGGACACATTGAGGTCCGGGCTTTCTCCAAAAAGAAAAATGAAACGCAAATTATCCTGCGCTGTGCCGTAACGGACACGGGGATCGGAATTGCCGAGGATAAGCTGGAAAACGTGTTTGACAAATTCGTCCAAGCCGACAGCTCCACGACACGGAAATACGGGGGAACCGGGCTTGGCCTAGCGATCACGCGCGAGCTTGTCTCCATAATGGGTGGGGAGATTGGGGTGCAAAGCCGACTCGGGGAAGGCTCGACCTTCTGGTTCACCATTCCCTTCGACGTCACAACGGCGCTCCACGAAGAGAAGAATATTCGCAAAGACCGGCACACGGAAGGAACAACCGTCAACGCCGACAGCGCACGTGTCCTTGTCGCCGAAGACCATCCCATGAACCAGCTTTTGATCAAACGTCTCCTTGACAAATTCGGCATTGGCACCAGCAAAATTGCTGCCAATGGAAGAGATGTTCTGACGTTGTACGACAATGACGGTCCGTGGACGACCATCTTGATGGATTGTCACATGCCGGAGAAAAATGGCTATGATGCAACCACGGACATTCGGGTTCGGGAAAAAGAAACAAAAACACACGTTCCCATCATCGCTATGACGGCAAATGCCATGGTGGGCGATAAAGAAAAATGCCTGCACGCCGGTATGGACGAATACATCAGCAAGCCCGTCAATATAGAAGAGCTGAAAGAAGTTCTCAGTCAATGGATAAACTTTGAAAAGAACGAAGATGAGAAAGAAAGGTCAGAAGCAACCATGCCCGAAAAAATCCCGCCCGTCGATTTGACGATCTTGCGAACCCTGACCGATGGCGATGCCGAGGTTGAACGGGAGCTGATGAAAACCTTTGTCACGCAATCGGATAAAAATCTGGAGACGCTAAGGGAAACGCGCTCGGCCGAAGGAAAGAACGAACCGTGGACCGAAGCGGCGCATATGCTCAAAGGGGGAAGCGGCAGCATCGGCGCGGAAGAGCTGCGCCGGTTGTGTAGCGAAGCGCAGTTGTATCAAGGCGATTCGGCAGGCCGACAAGAATTGCTTCGAAAAATTGATTCGGAATACCTCCTTGTTAAAAAACATCTCAAGGATGAAGGTCTTCTTTCTTGATCGAAAAGAGAAATCTGGTTTGCTCGGTTAATTTCTTCCCCCGCAAGGTCAGAAAATCACTTATTTTTGACTAGAAACAATTTATCATGTTGTAACTCCTTATAAGATGCTGATAAGGAAAGATTTGGTAAACTATTTTTACGTAGGATCCAAAAAACTAAGGTTTCGGCCCCAGTTTCTTTGGACAGACATGAGACAAGAGAAGAGTTTTTATGAGCACGATAACAAGAGAGCACAATCCCACAAAAGAAGAATTGAAGTTCTATTTCGAAGAGGCTTTCCAAATCGGAGGAGACATTCTCGGAACGCTTAACCGATTCGGCATACAACCGCTTTCCGACATCCCACTTTACACGAAACGCATTCAGCCTGAGTATCCGCAGGGCTGCTTCAACGGCGGAATCGCGCTTCTTGTCCGTGATGACGGAATCCCCGTGAAAATTTTTACGGCTCTCGGCGCCCTGCCTCTTACCAACGCACTTGCCATTTCCGTTCCGGCAAAAACGCGGAAGGAAAGGTTTTCGTTTCAAGGGTTGACGGACGACATGGCGGCCATAACGCAAAAAAAGGCCGCCGCTTTCGAGGCTTTGAAGGCAACGCTGGAGCTTGGCAAAGCGATTCCTCTTCCGTCGGATACCCCATTTTTGAGTAAAGGGTACGCTCTTTATTCAATAGGAAAGAATCCTGTGACCGGAACGGCGCTTCCCACATACGACTACTCTGAAAGCTCATATGGAAATCTTCCGTATGGGGAAATCATCGCGCTTTGGGACAAGGTTAAACCGTCGAACGCCGAACATAACCAAACACGGCTCGATGCCATCCGCGCCAACGTGCGTGGAGAAGCGCCGACGGAACCGGCAGGACACGTTGCAACAAAGATCAGGCCTGCCGCGACGCCTTCTTGATAACCGCACAAAAAAGCCCCCTTGCGGGGGCTTTTTTCATGGTGGTGGGGGCAGGACTAAGTTCGAACCAGAAAATGCTTCAAGAACTCACCGAATGGGGCGCGATACTCGGAAAAATAAATCTGTTACAAGCCACGCCAATTTTTGAAGCCAAAGTCCATCATTTTTGCGTTGGTTAATTTGTTAATCTTTTGGGGTCACTTACCAGCGCACGTATAACCGCCATCGACCAGCAATGTTTGCCCTGTAATAAAGCTTGCGTCACGACTGGCAAGAAACATGATGGCATGAGCGATTTCCTCTGGCGTCCCCGTTCGACCGAGCAACGCACTTCTTGCCTGGGTCCAGACAGCCTCATTCCAACTTCTTGACATGTCTGTCTCAATAAAACCTGGCGCAACGGCATTGACGGCAACTTTTGGCGCAAATTCCTTCGCAAGAGCTTCCGTCAAATTGACGATTGCAGCTTTGGAAATAGAATAGGCGACGCCACGCGGCGCCGATGTCGGAGACAACCCTCGCAAAGACGAGATCGTTACAATTCTTCCGCCATGTTCCTGCCCAAGCATGAGGGGGATGGCGGTCTGACAAGCATAAATGGTCCCCAGCACATTGATTTGATATTCATCCTGCCAGTCTTCCTCTTTCATCTCTAAAAAAGGCTTTGGCTTCACGATGCCCGCACAACAGACAAGCGCATCCAGTCGTCCCAACTGTTCATACGTTTTTTCTATCGCCTTTGATAAAGCCTTTTTATCCGATACATCCGCGACAACCTTGGGAGATTGAAGTTCATCGGCCAATGCGCTAAGAGCAGGAGAATCTTCTCTTCCATGTAACACAGGAAGCCACCCCAGCTTTTTGGCCAGTTTCGCTGCTCCGGCACCAAGCCCCCTTGACGAACCCGTTATAAAGATGACGCGTTCTGTGTTCATCCTCAAAACCTTCCTGATAAGTTTTCTTTATTTTGCCGCATCAACGAACGCCTGCAACGCACGATCAATCCGCGTTTGCCAACCAGCGCCCTTTTCTTTGAAAAAGGAAAGCACCTCTGGCGATAAGCGGATGGAAACAGCCTGCTTCTTCGGCTCTCCGGCTCGCGCTCTTCTACGGCTGTAGGCCGCAAGTTCGGGAAAAGCTTCTTTGAGTGGTCTGGCGTGAGAAAAATCATCCCGTGTCAAAGAACGAACCTCGCCGGATTTATTCGTCAATGGCTTGCGTTTTCCACTCATAATGTCGAACCTCCCTTGCGTTAGCTTTGCGAAGACTGATGACGCGGATACCGCCGGGAATAGGCTTAAAACACAAAATATGCGGCGTTCGCCGTAATCTTTGCGCGTATCTTCTTCGAAAAGGGCCGTCGAAAAATCCATTTCCTTTGCGATATCGAAAGGTAGGTTCCTTTCGCACGCATTCTTTTAACTTTTGTTTTCGTCCCATTCAAAGATCATGGGCTTAAGTATATACATAAACCGCTAATAATCAAGACGCGTTTTTGAATTCTGAGTGACTGATGAAAGAGACGAAGCTCTAATAGTGCCGAGATGTTCAAAAATGGATTTTTTCGAACCGCTTTAACGTCTTGTCTTTCGGTATTTTTTAGGCAGTTTGTTTGACCCCTGCTTTGCAGGGGTGGTGGACAGGGTAGGATTCGAACCTACGTACTCGTGAGAGGGCAGATTTACAGTCTGCTGCCATTAACCACTCGGCCACCTGTCCTTCGGTCGTCGGAGAGGGGAAGTAACGGGTTTTAAGGCTTTTTGTCAATCCTTTCCTTATGTTTTTTGGCCATAATAGCCTTTTTGCTGCCCAAAAATTATAAACGCGCAAATCTCTTGCTTTCCGCGCGTTCCGTGTCAAAAAAGCCCCTCGGTGCCCATGTAAGGAAATCGTTCGATGAAAAAAAATAAGCCGTCCAAAAATCGGATGCTTTTGAAACCTTCCGCCGGAGGAAAGCCGCCATGTTTTCATCCGCACAAAAAGGAATCCTTGCGTACGGACGCACCGCCGCCCCCTGCGGGCAACGCTCTACGTTTGTGGGGTTTGCACGCCGCGCGCGCGGCGTTTTTGAATCCGAAACGCAAAGTTACACGCCTATGGCTGACCGAAGCCGGACATAAACTTTTCGAACCCACTCAACGCGAAGCAAAAGACGCTCTTCTAAAACGTCCCGACGCAAAAAAAATGGCACGGAAAGACATGGACGATTTGCTTCCGCCCGACAGCGTCCATCAAGGCATCGTCATCGAAACCCTTCCCCTGCCCGACCCGTCATTAAACGATCTTTTTGTGTCCGAAAACGCGCCCTCGGTTATCCTTCTTTTGGACCAAGTCACCGATCCGCACAATGTTGGCGCCATTTTGCGTTCGGCCTCGGCCTTCGGCGCAAACGCCGTGGTCATAACGGAACGGAACGCCCCAGCGGCGACGGGCGTCGTGGCCAAAACGGCCTCCGGCGCGCTCGACGTCGTGCCGTTGATTCATGTCGTCAACTTATCGCGTGCGCTGGATGCGTTACGCGATGCCGGGTATTGGTGTGTGGGCCTTGCCGAAGAAGGCAAGGAAGATCTCAGTGCCCTTGACCTTTCAGGAAAAACGGCGCTTGTGCTTGGCTCGGAAGGCGAAGGATTGCGCCAGCTCACGCGGAAAAAATGCGACGTACTCGCCCGCCTCCCAACCCAAGGGCCTATCGGAAGTCTGAATGTTTCGAACGCGGCGGCCGTGGCGCTTTACGAAGTCCGCCGCCAGATGACAAAGGCTATTTAGCTCTGGGATGCGCCGCCCGATACACAGCCGAAAGCTGTTGAACGTCAACTTTCGTGTAAAGCTGGGTCGTCGAGAGTGAGCTGTGACCAAGAAGCTCTTGCAAACTTCGCAAATCGACCCCCGAAGCCAAAAGATGCGTCGCAAAGCTATGACGAAGCGCATGCGGCGTTACCGTATCGGGCAATCCGAGACGAAGGCGCAACGCGCGCAGATTCCGTTCGGCCACCGCGGGGTTCAGCTTGCCTCCACGCGCGCCAACAAAAAGGGACGGTCTATCCTCTAACGCATAAGGGCAAAGATCGACATAGCGTTCGATCAGCGACCGAACGACAGGCAAAAGAGGCACGTTGCGTTGTTTGTTTCCTTTTCCCGTTACCGTAATCCGGCTTGCGCGCACGACATCGTCCGCGCGAAGGGAAAGGGCTTCGCCCAAACGCAATCCCGCGCCGTAAAGCAACGCAAAAAGCGCTTCGTCCCGCGCGCCGATCCAGCGATCATCACGAAGGTCCGCCGCCCCCGCAACAATGTCTTTGGCTTCAGCTTCGCTGACGGGCCGAGGCAGCCGCCGTCCAATCTTAGGAAGCTTTATTAAATCGACGGCGGGGTTATAAAGCTTGCCGTTTCGATCGAGCCAATGGAAAAAATTGCGCACGCCGGCCACGGCGCGGGCGCGCGAGGAAGCGCCAATCTCATTGGCCGCACAATGAGAAAGCCACGCGCGAAAATCCGTTAACGTCAAGGAGGCAAGCATCGCAAACGAAACCACATCGCCGCGATGCTCATTAAGAAAAAGGAACAAGCCCTGAAGATCGAAGCCGTAAGCCTCAACCGTGTTCGACGCAAGCCGCTTTTCGTCACGAAGCCAGCCGCGCCAACACGTCAAGGCGTCACAAACGTCCGCGGCAAGCGGAAGGCTGCTAATATCGTCGGTCAAGCGACGCTCCTGCCCCCTTTACGAAGTCAACCAAGAATCTTCTGGCCGGACTTTTGCCAATCGGCAATGAATTGAGCCAACCCCTTATCGGTCAACGGGTGATCAAAAAGTTGACGAATGACTTTAGGCGGTATGGTTGCGACATGCGCGCCGACCAAAGCCGCCTGAACGACATGTTGAGGACTGCGCACCGAAGCCACAAGAACCTGGGTCTCAAACTGAGGGTAATTGGCGTAGATCTGGCAAATTTCCGAGATCAAATCCATGCCGCGCGCGCCAATATCATCCAAACGTCCGACAAAGGGGGAAACAAACGCGGCACCGGCCTTGGCGGCCAAAATGGCTTGGGCGGCCGAAAAGCAAAGCGTCACGTTAACCATAGCCCCCTGATCCGCCAACTGGCGGCAAACTTTAAGCCCTGCAGGGGTCAAAGGAACCTTAACCGCAATATTTTTGGCCAACTTGGCAAGGAACTTAGCCTCTTCCAGCATAGGCTCATATTCCGTCGCCGCCACTTCGGCGCTGACGGGGCCGGGAACGATGGCCGCGATTTCCTTAATCAATTCGACAAAGTTGGCATGACCCGACTTGGCGACAAGAGAAGGATTTGTCGTCACACCGTCTAACAATCCGGTTGCGGCAAGCTCCTTAATTTCCTTAAGATCAGCCGTATCGACAAAGAATTTCATGGTAAACACCCTTTGGTCAAAGAACATCTTTCCCGTTTATAGCCCATGCCGACTTCTTCCGCCACACCTATCAAAACAATCAGCGTGTTGCTGTCTGCTCCTTTGGATAAGCCTTACGACTACAGCCTTTCCAAGGAGATGGACGCAACACCCGGCGCTTTTGTCGAGGTCCCCTTTGGGGCGCGAACGGCCATAGGAGTCGTATGGGGAAAAGGCCAAGGCAACATCCCCCAAAAGAAGCTTAAAAGCGTTATTCGTTTCTTGTCCATCCCCCCGGTTCCCGAAACAAGCCTTCGCTTTGTCGATTGGGTATCGGCATATACGCTCGCGCCCAAGGGAGCGGTTCTTAAAATGCTGTTTGGAAATCCGAAGTTTTTGGAGCCGAAGAAAAAAGACCGTTACGAAGCCCCTTTCTTCGACCCTGATTATAATCAACCGATCCTGAACCAAGAACAAAAAAACGCCGCCGCCGTTTTAATCGACAACGTCAACGCGCAACGATACGCCGCCGTTCTTCTGGACGGTGTGACGGGATCGGGCAAAACAGAAGTCTTTTGCGAAGCCATTGCTCAATGTCTGAGGCAAGGTCGGCAAGCGCTTGTCCTGCTGCCGGAAATCGCCATGACCGCCGCATTAATCGATCGCTTTACCGAACGGTTCGGCCACAAGCCCGTTCTGTGGCATTCCGGACTGACGGAAAAGCAACGCCGTCTTCACTGGCAAGCGATCGCGCATGGAAAAGCCCTTTTTATTTTGGGCGCGCGTTCGGCGCTTTTCCTGCCCTATCCCGATCTCGGGCTGATCGTGGTGGATGAAGAGCACGAAGCCGCCTACAAACAAGAGGAAGGCACAATCTATCATGGCCGCGACATGGCCGTTGTCCGGGCCCATGTCGGCAATATCCCCATCGTGCTCTCCAGCGCCACGCCGTCTCTGGAAACGCTGGAAAACGTCCGGCAAGGCAAATATGGCCACGTTATCCTACCCCAACGCTACGGCACAGCGGCCATGCCGTCGGTTGAGCTTGTGGACATGCGCGCGCACAAACTGTCGGCGCAAGAGTTTATAAGTCCGCCTCTTCTCAAAGCCCTCGAAGACGCGCTCGAAAAGAAACAACAGGCCATGCTGTTTTTAAACCGACGGGGCTATGCGCCGCTCACGCTGTGCCGGGCCTGCGGCCACCGTTTGGAATGCCCGCGCTGCACGGCGTGGCTGACCGAACACAAAGCATCGGGACGCCTGCACTGCCACCATTGCGACTACAGCATGGCCCTGCCCAAGGTGTGCCCGGTCTGCGGCGCGGAAGGACGGTTCGCGGCCTGCGGCCCCGGAGTCGAGCGCATTGCCGAGGAAGTGAAAGAACGCCTTCCCGACGCGCGCGCCGCCATCATGGCCAGCGACACGCTCGACGACCCCAAAGCCGCGCAGGAACTTGTCGATAAAATGAACGCGCACGAAATCGATATCCTGATCGGCACGCAAATCATGGCCAAAGGCTATCACTTTCCGAGATTAACGCTGGTGGGCGTGATCGACGGCGATCTGGGGCTGGCCGGAGGCGACCCGCGCGCGTCCGAACGAACGTTCCAGCTTCTGCAACAAATGGCGGGCCGAAGCGGGCGCGGCGAGGATAAAGGACACGTCTTTTTGCAAACGACGGCACCCGAACATCCGGTCATGAAAGCGATGGTCAAAGGCGACCGCGACGCCTTCATGGCGATCGAACTGAAAGAACGCCAAGCCTATCGCCTACCGCCGTTCTGGCGCTTGGCGATTCTGACGGTCTCGGGGCTCGACGCGAATCAGGTAATCCGCGCGACGCAAGAGCTGGCGGCCAAAGCGCCGCGGGATTCGGGCTTGCGCATTCTGGGCCCGGCGCCCGCACCCTTTGCAAAACTGCGCGGCCGCTATCGGCATCGTCTGATGGTTCAAGCGCCGCGCACCGTGAACGTCTCTCAGGTTGTCAGGGAATGGCTTACCACCGTCAAGCTCCCGCGCAACCTGCGACTGGCTGTGGATATCGATCCGTATAGCTTCCTGTAAAAATCTTCAACGTTGATTTTTAACAAGAAGAGGGAATAGTCAACGGGGGTACGCCCGCAACCCGTTGAACATGGCTCAAAGAAGTGCCGTTTCTAAGAGGCAAGCAAACGGTGGTATTCTCCGGCGTTCTTGCCTGAACGACAACAAGACGTCCATCTTCTTCACTTTTAAAAGAACACACTTCAATTTCATTAAAAGCAAAAATCTTTTCCAAAAGACCAACTTTGTCCCACACTGACGCATCGTTAAACTGTTTATCGATTCCAAATGCGTGCCGAGCATAACTTTTTCCCATAAGATCCCTCCTTGAAAAAACAAAAGCCCTATAATTTTTGAGGGCAAGGGCAAAAAGATACAGCGCGACTTTTAATTGCGTCAAACACTTCGCCAAGAAATGAGAAATTTTGTGGTCAATTTTTTGGTAAACACGCACGATTAAGACAAAAATGCAACCTTAGCGGGACTGTTCTGAAAAAACAGAAATCAATAGTTGCGGATCAAACCGACCAGCTTGCCCTGCACACGCACGCGCGAGGACGCAAAACGCCGGGTTTCGTAATTTTTGTTCGCAGGCTCCAAAGCAATCTGAGCCCCTTCACGATGAAGATACTTAAGGGTCGCCTCTTGCTCATCAATCAAGGCAACGACAATGGTGCCGTCTTCGGCCGTATCGCAAGAGCGAATGACCACGCGATCCCCGTCAAAAATGCCGGCATCGATCATCGAATCGCCAGCAACTTCGAGCGCGTAATGCTCCCCTTTTCCGGAGGAAAGAAGATCGACGGGGATATCGATGCTGCGCGACGGATCGCGCAAAGCTTCAATAGGCGTTCCTGCGGCAATACGACCGTACAAAGGCAAACGAGCGCCTTGTACGGCATCCTCGGCGACTTTTTTATCGCTCTCGGCACCATCAGGAAGACGAAGAATTTCCAACGCACGCGCACGATGCGGCAACCGTTTGATAAACCCGCGCTCTTCAAGGCCGGTGATCAGACGGTGAATACCGGATTTTGATTTCAAGCCCAACGCCCGCTTCATCTCATCAAACGAAGGAGGAACACCATCCGCCTCCAACCGGTCGCGAATGAGCAACAAAAGTTCTTTTTGTTTTCGGGTAAGCATGGCGGGAATCCTTAAAGGAAAAAGAACAAAACATGAATGTTCTACTTTGGTTCCATTCGCGTGTCAAGTGCGCCGCTGGAAAACACTTCGCTTATTCATGCTCTTTGCTACAATGAGTTTATTAAAATTTGTCTTTTTCTGTCCTTTGCTTTGACGCCTCTAAAAAAGGAAAGGAGAAAATTCAATGACAACACTATCGCACAATACGGAACGCACCGTTTTCTGGGGATTTGAAGGGACCTGGTTCGGATGGGGGGCTTTGGCGGGACTTTATGCGAATCTTCTCTGCGGTCTTGACGTTTTGAACGGCTCAGCTCCCTTGGCGTCTCTTCTTTTCTCAGCGGCAGCCGGTGGCATCACAGGGATGGGGGCCGCCTATCCCGTAGCAAAAAGAGTCGCAACGATAACGCGAAAAGGCCTGCCCCTCCTTGTACCAGAGCCTAAAAGTTGACGAACCGGATAAACTGAAAGCTTGATCTTCAGCGTGCAAACGCGCACTAAGAAAGGAGACGAGCCTCTTCTTCCATCCCCGTTTTCCCCATGTCCGCATCCCGTCGATCCTCTTTTGCAAAAACTTTAAAAGCGTACATTTCAATCACGCGCCCCGATCATTGGATCAAAAACATTTTTATGATCCCGGGCACGCTTCTTGCCCTTTTGTTGTCCGACGATGTCGAATCTTTCCAAACCGAAACCTTTCTCGTCGCCGCCGCCATCCTTTGTCTTCTTTCTTCGGCCAACTATGTCATCAACGAATATCTCGACGCGCCGACCGACCGTTACCATCCCATGAAGGCAAAACGCGCCGGAGCTCAAGGGCTTTTGCGCTTTCGCTATGTGGCCGTGCTTTATCT
Organism: Alphaproteobacteria bacterium; assembly: GCA_028690155.1. Taxonomy (GTDB): domain Bacteria; phylum Pseudomonadota; class Alphaproteobacteria; order UBA9219; family UBA9219; genus CAIXLI01. The sequence continues at coordinate 156,568 of JAQVBU010000002.1, forward strand.
TCTTCTGGTCGTCGTATCGCTGACCGTTGCCGCGCACCTAGGCGTGTTCTTTTTCGCGACGTCCGTCGCCTTTTTGGTCATGGGCGTTTTTTATAATGTCCAACCGTTCCGCACCAAAGACCGCGTGTACATGGATGTCCTCAGTGAAGCGATCAACAATCCTTTACGTTTTCTTCTTGGGTGGTTCGTCGTCATCCATCACGCCTTTCCTCCGTCAAGCATCCTCATCGCCTTCTGGATGGGCGGTGCCTTTCTTATGGCCATCAAACGCTATGCGGAATACCGGCAGATCAACGACCCGGAGCGAATGGCGCTCTATCGTCGATCCTTCAAATTCTATAACGAGGAAAACCTTTTTCTTTCGTCATTCTTCTACGCGCTCAACGCGGCGTTTTTTTTGGGCGTTTTTCTCATCAAGTACCGAATCGAATATATCCTCGCCCTGCCTTTCATTGCGGTTTTGTTCGTCTGGTATCTGAAAATCGCACTCAAAAAAGACTCAGCCGCTCAGGCGCCTGAAAAACTGTATGGAGAAGGCCCTTACCTTCTCTATCTGCTTCTCGTATGCAGTTTTTTGGGTTTTCTGACGTTTGCGGATCTGCCGTTTCTTCAGGTCTTGGTCGACCCGGTCATCTACTAAGATCCAGCGCAAGCTGACAACGACGCAAAGGCCGAAAATTTCGGCATGGATTATCCGTTATTTATGACGGAACGTGATGCGCCCTTTGCTGAGATCGTAAGGCGTCATTTCGACGTTGACCTTATCGCCAGTCAACACGCGAATGCGGTTCTTGCGCATTTTTCCCGATGTGTGTGCCAAAACTTCGTGGCCGTTTTCAAGCGTCACACGAAACATTGCGTTGGGAAGAATTTCGGACACAACGCCCTCAAATTCCATAAGATCTTCTTTAGCCATTTTATTGTCAGGGTTAAAAGTTCTTGTTTTGAAAGGAAGGGGTATCAGGAATCAAAGCAAAGGTAAAGGGAGCCGCGTTCCTTCTGGCCATTTAGACCCCTTTTCCGGTCGAATCGTGACAGGGATGGCACAAAGCAGGCCAAGGCTGCCCAAAATCCTCAAGAACGGCATCCCAAGAGCCCAAATCCAACCTTATCTGAGCCCCACCGGCAAAGACGAAGGTCAGGCAATCCATTGGCTCCAAAATTATAGCCAAAAGATCAAGCATAGCCTCGCTGTCGCCTAAATCGATTTTATTGGTATGCGCCGCCAAAACCCCCGTTATGGTTAAAGCACAACAGATGCGCTCGGTGCTGCCGCTGGCCTCGCGACGAAAACGCTGAGCAACAAACATAAAGGTTCCGGCATCTTTTTCATAAGCGATGTCGCATACAGGGACAATCGAATCCTGCAAGACAGCCGAAACGACTTGGACATCTTCGGCATCCTTGGCGCGCAATTTTAGCAACGACGAGCTCATGCAGCGGCCTTTACACGTTCAATGTCGGCCGAGCAAGCCGCAAGTTTTTCTTCGAGACGCTCATAGCCCCGATCCAAGTGATACACGCGGTTCAAAACCGTCTCGCCTTCGGCAACCAACCCGGCAAGAACCAGCGACACGGACGCGCGCAAATCGGTCGCCATGACCTGAGCCCCGCGAAGGCTTGGAACGCCGCGCACGATAGCCGAAGCCTTGTGAACCGAGATGTTGGCTCCCATCCGCTGCAATTCGGGAACATGCATAAAGCGATTTTCAAAAATGGTTTCGGTAATCATCGAGGCCCCCGACGCTACGGTCATCAAGGCCATCATCTGCGCCTGAAGGTCGGTGGGAAAACCCGGATAAGGCTCGGTCATGATATCGACACCGCACAAGGGCCCTACGCGTTCGGCCAAAATGCCGTCAGACGTTTCAGTCAGAACGAAACCGGCTGCCGCCAAAATGTGGGCCACGCTGTTCAAATGCGCAAGCCGCGCACCGATAAGTTCCAGCGAGCCGCCCGTAATTCCTGCCGCCATGGCAAACGTCCCGGCTTCGATGCGATCCGCAACGACGCGGTGCGACGCTGCATGAAGCTTGTCCTTGCCCTTGATCCGCAAACGGTCGGAACCGATCCCATCGATTTCGGCCCCCATCGAAACAAGGCAATGCGCCAAATCGACAACTTCCGGCTCGCGCGCCGCGTTGATCAAAACGGTCTCGCCCTTAGCCAGGGTCGCCGCCATCATGGCGTTTTCCGTCCCGGTCACCGTGACTAAAGGAAAAACGACCTCGCCCCCCTGCAATCCTTTCGGGGCACGCGCATGAATATAGCCGTTATCAAGATCGATCACGGCGCCCATGTTGCGCAACGCCATAAGATGCAAATCGACAGGTCTCGATCCGATGGCGCAACCGCCGGGCAACGACACCTTGGCCTCGCCCGCCCGCGCCAACAAAGGCCCAAGGACAAGGACGCTAGCCCGCATTTTACGAACAAGCTCGTAGGGAGCCGTCAGGCTGGACAAACGAGAGGCCGTAAGCTGAACCACCCGACCGGCCTCGCCCGAAGGCGCCGCGGCCACATCGACCAACACGCCCACCTGTTCGAGAAGACTCAACATCGTCGCGATGTCCGCCAAATACGGCACGTTTGACAACGTCAACGGCGCGTCGGTCAAAAGACTTGCCGCCAAAAGCGGCAAAGCCGCATTCTTGGCTCCGCTGATAGGAATGCGGCCTTCAAGCCGATGTCCGCCTTTGATTCGGATCTGATCCATACGTTCAAGCTTTCTTTTCCATAAGGGGCAACGTAACGCCCGTTTGTCGCATATACTTACCGCCGCGATCGGCATACGACGTTTCGCACAGGCTGTCGGCCTTCAAGAACAAGAACTGGCAAATGCCCTCATTCGCATACACTTTGGCCGGAAGAGGCGTGGTGTTCGAAATTTCAAGCGTTACATGGCCTTCCCATTCGGGTTCAAGGGGCGTGACGTTCACGATCAGCCCGCAGCGCGCATAGGTGGACTTGCCGAGGCAAATGACCAAAACATCGCGAGGAATTTTGAAATATTCGACCGTGTGCGCCAAAACGAATGAATTCGGCGGAATAATGCACACGTCCGTTTTGCGCGTCACAAAGCTGTTTTCGGAAAAATTCTTGGGGTCGACGAGCGCGTTGTCGATGTTGGTAAAAACCTTAAAATCATCGGCGACCCGCGCGTCGTACCCGTACGACGACAGTCCGTAAGAAATGACCCCTTGCCGTTGCAGTTTTTCCTCGAACGGCACAATCATCTTGTGTTCTTTGGCTGCGGAGCGAATCCAATGATCAGGCATAACGGACATAATTATTTTACCTTTGTTTCTTGACGCACTTTCTTCCACGAGAGGGTCTGGGCCTTCCGCTTGCGCAGATTGTTGCGCAAGGCAGCCGCCATGCGTTCCTCTCTAGACAGTGCGTCTTTTCCTTTATTATCCTTACGCGTATCCATGGCCCTTTTTAGAAGGTTTTCGGGCTCAATGCTAGGGAGAATTTGCCAGCAAAGACAAAGGAATAACCATATTTCTTCGTAGAAGCATAACAACACTCCCTAAAGGGGCCGAATCTTGCGGCCTTTGGATGGGTATGATAAACACCGAAAGACGCTGGTTTTTTTAACGCATTGAGGAAAAAAGATGACAAAAGCTCCTATTGTTATTGCTGTTGGAAGCTGGCGCCCGACTGAACAAAACAATTCGACAGAAGAACAACAGCGTTTTACCGCCATTGCCGAAGCTTTGGGAGCCGCTTTTTATAAAAAAGGCGCCGTGCTGCGCGTTGTGTGGAGTAACGATCATTTTCTCAGCCAATGCTCTCCTCTTCACGACGAATCGAACTGTATGCGGATCGACTCGCTTGAAAACGGGCTTTTCCACGCTAAGCCCGAAAATGTCCGCTATACCTTCCCCGACACAGCAGACTATCTGGTCATGAAGGGCTATCTCGAAGCCTCTCAGAACAGTGCGCCGGTCGAGGGCGCGCACGTCGAGCTTTTGATCAGCAATGAAATGTGGTGCGGATCGACAAAGCCAAAAACCGTTGTATGGCCGCGCGTAGCGGAACACACCATAGCCGGAAAAACGCTTGAGGCCTTTGTGAACGACGGCCAAATCCAGAAGATTAGACTGAACGATACCAAAAACGGTCGCGAATATCTCCGCTCGCTGCAGGTCAGCGACCTTGCTCTTCAAAAAGACGTCGCGATCGCCTTTGCGCTGGGTGGCGGAAAGGCCACCGAGATCTTCTCGAACATCGCCGACGCCAAGGATATCCTTGTTCCGCTCCCCTATTGCGGAAGCGTCGCAGGAGCACGATTGAAAAGTTACTATGAAGAAAAGAAAGAAGCATGGGAACGCCTGTCTTTCCTGTTCGGCAAAAACCTTGATACAAACTATGCAGAGCTTTCGACAAAGGACGCTCTGGCCAATCTTGAGGCTGTTGTCGGTCGGCAGTTCTTCCGCTTTAACCCGCTTTGCCCGGTCAAACGAATTCCCCCAAACAATGGCATTAATCGAGCCCCCTGACATAAAAAAGGAAAACAGCAATCATGCGTACCGCCATCGTCATTCCCGCCCGTTACGGATCGACCCGGCTTCCGGGGAAACCTTTGGCCATGATTGCAGGCAAGACGATGCTGCAAAGGGTCGTCGCTCTGGCGCAGACGGCGGCCAAAGACGATCCGAACGTGACCATTCTGGTTGCCACCGACGACGAACGGATTGAGGCACACGCAAAAGAAATCGGCGTCAACGTCATCATGACCCCTGTTTCGTGCCCGACCGGCACGGACCGTGCGCAGGCTGCTGTGGCCTCGTTGGAAACAAAGCCTGACTTTATCTTGAACCTGCAAGGCGATGCACCTCTCACGCCGCCCGACTTCATCCGCGCGATGATCGACTCTTTCGCCAAAGAGCCTGCGGATCTCGTGACTCCGGTGACGCGGCTAAGTTGGGAGCAACTTGATAGATTGCGTGAAGAAAAGAAGCTAACCCCTTTTAGCGGAACGACTGTTTCCTTCGACCAAATAACGGGGCGCGCGCATTGGTTTTCGAAAAACATCATCCCCGCGGTCCGCAAAGAAAAAGACCTTCGCGCACAGAGCCCGATGTCGCCCGTCTGGCGGCACATCGGCCTTTACGGGTACAGCCGCGCCATGCTGGAAACGTTTCCGTCCCTTCCCGAAGGAACATACGAGAAGCTGGAGGGACTTGAACAACTGCGCGTTCTCGAGCATGACTTTAAGATAAAATGCGTCCCCGTCGATTACGCAGGCCGCGCGAACATGTCGGGCATCGACAGCCCCGAAGATATCGCACGCGCCGAAGCCCTGATCGCCCAACACGGAGAACTCGCCCCATGAGCACCACGCTTCTGATCGCCCGCCACGGCAACACCTTTTCTCCCGGCGACGTCGTTAGGCGCGTCGGCGTTCGCACGGACATTCCTCTGGCCCCCAAAGGCAAGGCTCAAGGCGCGGCGCTTGGGCTTTACCTGAAAGAAAAGAACCTGATTCCGGATGTCGTTTTTGCCTCGACGCTGAAACGCACGCAGGAAACGGCCGAAGAGGCGCTGAAAGCCATGGGCGCGGCGCATCCGATCAACATCGACCCCCTGTTCAACGAAGTCGATTACGGTTCAGACGAAAACCGACCCGAAGAAGAGGTTCTGGCGCGGATCGGCGCCGATGCCTTGAAAGCTTGGGACGAAAAGGCCATCGTGCCGCCCGGTTGGTGCGTAGACGTTCACGGCATTATTCACGGTTGGGCCGCCTTTGCCGACAATATCATCCATAATTACGTGGATAAAAAGATCCTCGTCGTTACCAGCAACGGCATCGCCCGGTTTGCCCCCTCTTTAGCGGAAGGCATGGAGGCCTTTGCCCAACAACATAGTCTCAAGCTTTCAACAGGCGCTTTCGGCATCCTGACCTACGATAACGCTTGGCGCATCAAAGATTGGAACGTCAAACCGCCCCTTAAGGCCTGAGCCAAAAGGCGTGATCCGTTACTTTAAGATTGTCCGCTAAGCCCTTAAAGAATTTTGACTTTCGTCCGACTGAATAACGACGAGCGGTTGAGCCGAAAGGGTTTTCTCCGTGTGAATATCGTTGGCCGCCTCGCGTTCATAAGGAACGGATTCCAGAACCCCGCGCCCACCCGTCACGACCACCTCGATTAGCTTGCCCGTCGGCGTAAAGCAGCCACAAACCAAAGGTCCGCCCCGTCCGCAACCGCCGTCCAGCGTCACAGCTGGGCTGTCCAAATCGGCACCGCCATTAACGGAATCAAAGCCGCGCACCACCCTGTTGTACACGGTCAACGCGCGTCCCTTGACGCAGAAAGGCGCAGCGCTCCACCACAGGGCATCGCCCTGATCCTCCAAAGAGCGGGCCGGATCGAAGTTGGCCGGAACAAAAAGCACACGCTTCGGATCAATACCTGACGAAGCAAAGGCCGCACGGCGCATGGTGAACATCAGCTTTTCATGGCCAAGCTCTTGTCTCTGCAAGGAGCGAAGCTGGTTCGTCCACCTTGTAATGGCCAGAGCACCGGACCGCGCGACGGAACGCGTATCCATCACGCTGATGCCGTAAAGGCGCAGATAAGCCTCAACGCCTGAAGCGAGAAGTTTTTCCAAAGTCTGATGCGGCAAAGGAGCAAACTGCAACCGCAACACACGCTGCCAAGCTTCCTCGGCCGGGCCGCGAAGATAGACGATATCGGAAGGCTCGACCCCCGTCTTGCACAACAACGCGGCACGGAATAGAAGAAGTTCCTCCATCACCGCAGCGTTGGTTCGGGATTCGACGCCCAAATAATTACCGAGATAGACCAAACGATCGCGCACAGAAAACCGCGTGGCAATATGGTCGTGGAGCGTAACAAGGCGATCGACATCGCCATGGATGGCAGCAACCGCCCAGATACGGCGCGGCGTGCCGAGTTCGGCAAACTTCTCGTTCACAGCCTTAATCCCCGCGAGAAACAACCCTCGGATAAGAACACACGAATCATGGGCGGCGCAACGATTCGATTGGCCAAACAAAAAAGATGGGGCGTCAAGAAACCATTGCGCTATCGCAACGAAACAAGACGACGACACGCCTCTTCGACAGACGCACGCGCGTTGAAAGAAGAGATACGAAAGAAGCCTTCACCCTGCGAACCAAATCCAACGCCGGGCGTAACGACAATCTGCGCGTCTTCAAGCAGATGCGAAAACATGTCCCAGCTTGACCTCCCGTCAGGAACACGAACCCACAAATAAGGCGCGTCGACGCCGCCGGAAAAGGGCCATCCAAGCGATGTCAGCGCTTGAGCGAAAAGCCGCGCGTTCTCCATATAAAAGGAGGTCAAAACCGTAACCTGTGCCTGGCCCTCGGAAGAATAAAGGGCCTCGGCCGCGCGCTGGACGGGATAGGATACGCCGTTGAACTTCGTGGACTGCCGCCGCTTCCACAGCGCATGGAAAGGATAGACCTTTCCGTCGCTCGTCTTGCCCATAACCGTCTTGGGAACAACGGTAAAGCCGCAACGGACGCCGGTGAATCCGCCGTTTTTGGAAAAGCTGTGCATTTCGATCGCGCACGACTCCGCGCCGGGAATTTCGTAAATCGAATGTGGGATGCCGGGCGAACGAATGAACGCTTCATACGCGCCGTCAAAAAGAATGACGGCGTTGTGCCGCCGCGCGTAAGCCACCCAAGCCTCAAGCTGCGGTCGCGAGGCAACGGCACCTGTGGGGTTATTGGGAAAGCACAGGTAGATCAAGTCGGCGGGACAATCCGGCGGCATCGGCACAAAACCGTTTTCGCGAGTCCCTTCCAAAAAGAAAACCTCACCACGCCCGGCCATAACGTTTGTATCCACATAAACGGGATACACGGGATTGGGAATGGCGATGCGGTTTCCCGACCCAACGATGTCGAGAAAATTGGCGCAGTCGCATTTGCTGCCGTCCGAAACGAAAATCTCGTCGTCGTCGATCGACAGTCCCCGCGCGCGATAGTCGTTTTCGGCAATGGCGTGACGCAAAAAATCGTACCCGGATTCGGGCCCATAGCCGCGAAAGGTCTCACGCGCCGCCATTTCGTCCGCGGCTTTGTGCAGCGCCGCCACGGCGGCTTGAGGCAGAGGCTCGGTCACATCGCCGATTCCGCAGCGAATGAGATGGCGCGCCTTATCCGGATTTGCGGCACGGTAAGCCTCAACCCTCTTGGCAATTTCGGCAAAAAGGTAATTTTCGGAAAGTTTCAGGAAGTTTTCGTTGATAAAAGCCATGACAAGATCCTCTCTCCCACAAACGACAGGATCAGATTAGCAGCCCAAAGCCGCCCGGAACAAGGACTGGGAAAGGCATTGAAACAAAGAGCCTGTCCGTGGTAGTTTTTCAAGGTCAGACGGTCGGATGATCGCTTGCCTTCGGGCAAGAGGAAAGTCCGGGCTTCAGGGGAGAAGGGTGCCGGGTAACGCCCGGTTGAGGCGACTCAAAGGAAAGTGCCACAGAAAAAAGACTACCCGTTTTTCGAAACGGGAAAAGGTGAAAAGGTGCGGTAAAAGCGCACCGCGGGTCCGGTAACGGACACGGCATGGAAAACCCCGCCCGAAGCAAAACCAAATAGGAACCGCACAGCGCAAACGAAGGCTTCGGCTTATACGTGCGCGACGTTTTTCCCCACGAGCGGTTCGGGTAGGTTGCTTGAGGCGGCTGGAAACGGCCGTCCTAGATGAATGATCATCCGCGCACCGCAAGGATGCGCGACAAAACCCGGCTTATAGACTGTCTGACGCTTTTTTTGCCTTACGCCGCCGAAGAGGCCTCGCGGATCAGCGTGACAAGAGGCTTGTGGATTTCGGCATTGCTGGCGATAAGCGAGCCGGTTTTCATGAAGTCTTCCTTAGGTTGGATCGGAGCGACAAAGCCACCCGCTTCCTTGACAAGAAGAACTCCTGCCGCGCAATCCCACGGATACAAGGCTTCTTCCCAGAAACCATCGTAACGACCGGCCGCGACATAGGCCAAATCCAAAGCCGCTGAACCGAACCGGCGAATGCCAGCCACCTTAGGCATAACCGCCGCCATTTGCGGAAGAAAATTTTTCTTTCTTTCGAGCGTTCCCTTGAAAGGAATGCCTGTGGCAATAAGGCAGCTTGAAAAATCCTTGCGGCCCGACACCCGGAGGCGTCTGTTGGCCCCGTAAGCGCCTGTGCCCTTCTCGGCCCAAAAGGTCTCAGCCTTGATCGGATCGAAGACGAGCCCAGCGATCAGCTCGCCCGCCCGTTCGGCCGCGATCGAAATGGACCAATGACCAAGGCCGTGCAAGAAATTCGACGTGCCGTCCAACGGATCGACGATCCAGCGCTCTTCCTTGCCCGAAGAATCCGGCTCCCCATCCTGCTCTTCCATTAAAAAGCCGAAGCTAGGCCGAGCCTTGCCTAACTCTTCGCGCAAAATACGCTGCGCGTTCAGATCGGCCGTGCTGACAAAATCACCGGGGCCTTTACGCGACACCTGAAGATTTTCGACTTCACCGAAATCGTGCACAAGTCCCTTCGCCGCCTTCTCGGCAGCTTTGAACATAACATTCATCAACGCAGAACGAATCGGCATCGCCGTCCTTGCCCCTTTTCTTAAAAAAACCGCCGAAAAATCAGTCGCGAGCCCGTTCGACATAGGACCCGTCGGCCGTGTTGACGACAACGCGCGTTCCGGCCTCGACAAAAGGAGGAACCATCGTGCGTACGCCGTTCGACAACATCGCGGGCTTGTACGACGAAGCCGCCGTCTGCCCTTTGACGACAGGATCGGCCTCAACCAACTCCAAGACAACCGTCGCCGGAAGCTCAACCGACAAAGGCGATCCTTCGTAGGTCATGACCTTGCAAACCATGGACTCCGTCAGAAAAGCGACCGGATCGCCAATCACATCCTTGGGAATCGTCATCTGCTCGAACGTCTCCTGATCCATGAACGTGTAATCGTCACCGGACGCAAAAAGATACTGCATCTCGTGCTCTTGAAGTTGGACCTTCTCGACGGATTCCTGCGTACGGAAACGAACATTTGTCTTGATGCCGGTGCGCACATCGCGCATTTCGACTTGGATAATGGCGTTTCCCTTGCCGGGAATCATAATTTCGCTTTTTATAACGGCCCAAAGTTTGCCGTTATAATCAATGACATGGCCCTTCCTGAGGGTATTGGCGTCAACTTGCATGAGATTCAATCACGGTTGTGGGTTAAATAAGAGCGAAAGCGACATAGCATCAAGGAAACCAAAGCGCAACAAAATCCCCTTTTTTCAAGCCCTAACCCTTATCCCCCACCCCAAAAAGTCGCGCCGCCCCTACCCTAATGCCGCGAAAGGTGTTGCTTTTTTCCTGCAACGTCAAAGAAACCTTATCCAAAGCCGTTCGGGGGATTGCAAGTTGAGACCAACAAAATTAATAAGGAAGGCTATACGTTAGCCTTATCCTCGCATGGAGTCTTTTATGTTTCTCGCCAAAAAATCCTTGGCTTTTTTGACGCTGGTGTGTCTTGCCGGAGCGGCTATGCCAACCTGGGCCCAAACCGCCGACAAAAGCGCGCGCACGCACGAACAAGCCATGACCGTCGCGGAAGGAAGATTTATTCAAGATCTCGGGGACCGGGCCATAAAAATCGTCGCCGACAAAAAGTTGGACGAAAAAGAACGAAACAAAGCTTTTGGCAATATCTTGAGCGACAGTTTCGATTTAAAAACGATCGGTCGCTTCGTGATCGGCCGGACGTGGCGCGTCGCAACCGACGCCCAAAAAGACGAGTATATGAATCTTTTTAAAGCGCTGGTCATCCGCAATTACGGAAAGAAAATTGCGCTCTACACCAATGAAGGCTTTGTCGTCGTCGGAACGCGCCCCGAAACAGACAGGGACACAGTTGTTCTTAGTCAAATCACGCACCCTGACGGATCGCCGGCGACCGAGATCGATTGGCGCGTCCGGACCAAGAACGGCAAAAGCGGCGTGATCGACATTGTGGTCGAAGGCGTAAGCCTAAGCATAACGCAGAAACAGGAATACGCCTCCGTGATCCAAAACAACGGTGGCAAAATCGAAGGGCTTCTCGATGTGATGCGCAAGCAACTGGACACGCCCCAAGACGAGTAGACCTTCGAACGCCTAGTTCACGGCCGAAAGAAGGGCCAACTCTTCCAACACTTCAAAGTGATTGTCGAAATCGCCCGTCGGGATGGGCTTAAGCGTGTGTTCAATGTCCGCTCGCACGCGACGAACGGCATCAATTTCCATCTTTAAATAATCACACATGTTCATCATGTCGCGCAGCATAAAATAACGTTCGACATGAACGCAAAGGCGCAACGTCAGTTCGGCCATGTCCAAAGGTTTCGTCAAAAAATCATCCGCCCCGCAGGACAAAGCCCGAAGGCGCGAAGCTCTATCTTCGGAAGAGGTCTGGATGATGATCGGCATTTTGGGAATCGTCTCGTCTTGACGCACCCTCTCGCAATACCCGAATCCGTCCACGTTGGGCATCTGAAGATCCAAAAGAACCAGATCGGGATGAAGATCTCGCGTTTTCTGCATGGCGTCCGCGCCGTCGTCGGCCGTGAAAAGGTTCGTAAATCCTGCTTTCCTTAAGGCCTCCATAATAAGACGGCGATCAAAGGGACTGTCATCGACAATCAGGATGCGAGCATAAGCAAATCTTGTTGCACGAGTCGCCATGGATCCATACTCCCTTTCCAGTTGAGAAACGCGTCGCCAATAATCTTTTTGCGATTATCACGATAATTCTTAAAGAACTACCAACGACACCCCAACTGTAAGGCAAAAACCCGAAACTATTTCAATAAATCAATGGTTTACAAGGATTTAACCATTATTATTCTCTTAACAGCATGGAATCCTTATCGTCGGGGATGCAAGAAAAACTAGAAAAATCATGGGGGTGTTACAAGAGAACGCAACTGTTGCTCTTTGGCCGCACGAAAAGAGAAAAGGCAACCACAGTAATTTTGACGGTAAAAAGCCTCTCGCCGGGCTACGGAATCCATAAGGTCCGCACCACCCTGCTTGCGCCAGTTGATGTCCCAATAGATCAGATCCGGATAAGGTTCGACGGCGCGAAGACCGCACGCGTTGACTTGATCCATGTCCTTGTATCGGGAGATGCCTAAACTTGATGTCAATACGGGAAAGGCATTCTCGTGGGCGAAAAGAGCGGCCCGTTCAAGGCGAAAAGAAAAACATTGCGTGCAACGTTTCCCGCGTTCCGGCTCGTTTTCCAAACCGCGAATCCGTTCGAACCATGCGTCCGTATCGTAATCGGCATCGACAAACGGCACAGCGAGCTTTTCCGTAAAACGGACAAGTTCCCTTTTCCTAAGGTCATACTCGCCGCGAGGATGAATGTTGGGATTAAAAAAGAAGACGGTAAAGGAGACGCCCGAGGCACGAAGCCGCTCGATGATGCCGCCCGAACAAGGCGCGCAGCAGCAATGGAGCAGAATCTTGGAATCGCCTCCGGGAGGAGACAAAGGCAGGCACAATGACGTCATGCATGCGAATATAGGCAAAAAAGATGTTCTTTTTCCATTATCTTTTGCCGTCTGACACGATCTTGCCGTTTGAAATAGATGAAAAAAATCGCCGGAAACGTTAACAGTTGAGACCGTCCGAACACGATTAAACCGTGCATCGAGCCTAGATTATATGCTAACAACGTCGAGTATTTTTATGAGGTCCTTTTTTGTTATTCAAAGGTGAGGAAGACCATGATCCCAACGCCCCACATTTCGGTCGCTTCAAAAGAAACCAAAGATGCAGAGACATATAGCATCGACCTTTTGCAAAAGGTCCGTCCTCTTTCAGATTTTCACGCCGCCGCGTTTTTGATCCTAAAACGGTGGCACCCTTCGGAAGAACCAAGCTCCACGGATTTGGAAGCCCTTATCAAAACAAAACAACCCCTCGCCGGGAACAAGGATGTCGTCGGCTTTATGGCGGAGCATCTCAAACCGGACCAAGCCGTCCTGATCGAAGACTGGGGCTCCGACCAACTGTACCTCGTCGAAAAACTTGACGACAAAAATTTCGTAACGGCGGTTCGTTTTGGGTCGAAGGGCTGCAAACGTATAACCAACATGCCCGTTAGCGACACCATGGACCCAAAGCGCTTCGTCATTTCCTGCCTTTACAAATTGGCACAATCGGCGCCGACCCCTTGTCCTTAAGAATCACAAACCTTTTTGGAGCCTTCCATGCTCGAATCCTGCACGCCCCAAGTCTATTATCTCGACCCGATCTATAACCTCGACGTCCTTCCGAACAAAGGGGCTAAGGTTTCGCTGTTCAACCGAGCCGCCCTCTTGATAACGGCGCGGCAGGGTCTTTCTCCCGCCCCCTTCAAGGAGGCCATTTTTAATAACCAAAATCTTATTCCCGCCGAAGCGCAGGGTTCCATGACCAACCTTCTTTCGGAAAGCATGACAAAAGGATCGGACCTCATCATTGCCGAAAAAGGGAACTCTTCGTTGTTTCTCGTCGAGCGGTTCGCTCCAGTCACAGGAAGAATTACCGGCATTTCTCTGGGAAAAACTCGGAGCACACGAAGGACTGTCCTTACGAATCAGATTAAAGAAACCAAGGGAACGGTCTGGCGGGTCTCGACCCTAGTGCCCTGACGCCCCCGAACCGGGCCCTATGAACGTCTTCACCGAAAACACGTTTGTCCGCCCAAAAAAGTTTCCATCCACCTTCAATCTTCTTCCGGACGTCATCGGAAAAGGATCCGATCTTATCGTCGCTGGGAAAACGTGTTTCACTGTTTCTCGTCAAGAGACTCCCTCTCGAAACAGAAGGCGTCACCGGTGTTCTCTTGGAGAAAGACAAGCGTTCCGGTTGCGCCGCACGAGATCAAGAAAGGCGGCGGTTCTATGTGGATGCTTCCAAGCCCCTAAACGGGCCTAAAGCCGATTTCCCGGAAATGCCCGCCCTGCAGATCGCTGCAACGCTCGACGCGCGGTGATTGTCTCGACCCATGGCGGATTCATGTTGCACCCCATGCCGTTAAGAATCTGCGCGGCTTGTCGCGCTTGCTCAGACGTACTGGGCCCCTGTTCTCCCAACCAAAAAAGAAACGCCTGATTGTCGTCGAGCCCTTGAGGCTGAGATGTTTTTCTCCACGCGGCAAAGGTGGCAGCCATTTCTTCACTTCTTTCAGAAGCTTTCATAAAAAGTTCCTCAAACCGATTTTTAATGACACCGCCTGTTTGTCATAGAACCAACGCAAATAACAGTTTTTTGTTTTCGGTCGTCAAAAATTCGCAGAAAGGTTAACGCAAGGTTCGTTGCATTTGCGTCCTAGCGGCGTCTCGTGGTAGGAGAACCCTCAGGTTTAACGTTCAAAGAAAACCATGCACGTCTTGGATTTTGAAAAATCGGTTTCCGATCTGGAAACGAAGATTGAAGAGTTGCGCCACTTGTCGGACGGAGGCCACGTCAACATCGGCGCGGAAATCAGCCGTCTTCAGGAAAAGGTGGATAAGCAGCTTCGGACTCTGTACGAAAAACTGACGCCCGCGCAGAAAGTCCAAGTTGCGCGCCATCCGGAACGGCCTCACTGCCTCGACTATATCAAAGCGCTCATTGAAGACTTCACCCCCTTGTCAGGCGACCGTTTGTTTGGAGACGATCAGGCGATCATCGGGGGACTAGGGCGTTTTCGTGGCGAGTCGTGTGTCATTATCGGTCAGGAACGCGGTTTCGATACGGAAAGCCGGATCAAGCACAATTTCGGCATGGCCAAACCCGAAGGCTATCGAAAGGCCCAACGCCTGATGAGATTGGCGGAACGTTTTTCTCTTCCGATCATCACGTTGGTGGATACGGCCGGCGCCTTTCCGGGGGTCGAAGCCGAAGCGCGCGGCCAAGCCGAAGCAATCGCACGATCGATTGAAACGTGCCTTGGGGTCAAGGTCCCGTTGGTCAGTTGCATAATCGGCGAAGGCGGGTCAGGCGGCGCGATTGCCTTGGCGGCCGCCAATCGGGTATTGATGCTGGAACACGCTATTTATTCGGTCATTTCGCCGGAAGGATGCGCGTCGATCCTGTGGCGCAGCGCCTCGCACGCGGACGAAGCCGCCGCCGCCTTGAAACTGACGGCGCAGGATCTGCTCCAGCTCGGAATCATCGACTCCATCGTCTCCGAACCCGTGGGCGGCGCGCACCGCGATCCTCAAAAGACGATCAAGGCCGTGGGCGACGCTCTTGAACAATCCCTTGAGGATCTTGTCGGCCTTGACGGCCCCGCCCTTGTGAGCGAACGGCGAAAAAAGTTTTTGGACATGGGCAAGAAAGGCTTGGCCTAAGACTATGGTTTTCGAGCCCCCCTCCCGTCTGGTCATCGCCACGCACAACGACGGTAAATTCCGGGAGTTTGTCGAACTTCTTCGAGCTTACGTCCCCGACATCGTCTCGGCCAAACAGCTCAATCTGCCCTCGCCAGAGGAAACCGGTTCGACTTTCGAAGAAAACGCGCTGATCAAAGCGCGCGCCGCCGCTCAAGCGAGCGGATGCATGGCCTTAGCTGACGACAGTGGCCTGTGCGTCAACGCCTTGGGCGGCCGACCCGGCATTTTTTCGGCGCGTTGGGTCGAAGACAGAAACTTCCAGACCGCTTTCGGAAAGCTTCAGAAAGAGTTGGGCGATTCGCCTGACCGATCGGCTTATTTTGCCTGCGTCCTGACGCTCTGCCAACCGGACGGCACGTGCGAATCTGTCGAAGGCCGCGTCGATGGAACGCTGGCCCGCGAAGCCCGCGGAACGGGCGGCCATGGCTATGATCCGCTTTTCATTCCGACGGGTTATACGCAAACCTTCGCCGAGATGGACGAAAAACAGAAAAACGCGTTAAGTCATCGGGGGCGCGCCGCACGGGCTCTGGTTGAGCGTTTTTTTGTGCAACACAAAAGCACATGTTGAATCTAATAGCTTTTTCCCTAGTCATCGTTAACCAAAGCTGATAAACCTCATCTCTTCACCTCATTATTTGAAGGGTTGAATGCCATGACGAATGCACCAGCTTTTGTTCCGGATGAACCCCCGGAAATCCAAGTCCACTCCCATGACCGATATCACGCCGTTATGAAGGCGTGTGAAGGCCTGCCCCCTATCAAGACGGTCATTGTCCATGCGGTCGACAAGACATCCATTGAAGCGGCGGCGGACGCGGCTAAGGAAAATTTGATCAAGCCCATCCTAACCGGCATGAAGGACAAAATCCTTGCCGTCGCCGCCGAAAACAAAATCGACGTCTCGGGATGGGAAATCGTGGACACGCCCGATGCTCACGCCTCGGCCATGAAGGCGGTCGAGCTTGCGGCCGCCGGCGAAGCCGACGTGATCATGAAAGGCTCGCTGCACACCGACGAAGTGCTGGGCCCCGTCGTATCGTCGGCGTCGGGCCTGCGTACCGGACGCCGTTTGTCGCAGTCTTATATCATGGACACGGCGGGCTATCATAAATGGCTCATTGTCACGGACGGTGTCGTCAACATCGCGCCGGATCTTATGACGAAAGCCGACATCTGCCGCAACGCGCGCGACATATGGAAAGTTTTAACGAACGAAGACCGACTTCCCAAAATCGCCGTCTTGGCTGCCGTCGAAGTCGTTAACCCCAAGATGCAGGCGACCTTGGACGCTGCCGCGCTGTCGAAAATGGCGGATCGCGGCCAGATCGAAGGGTGCTTGATCGACGGACCGTTGGCTTTCGACAATGCCGTCAGCAAGGAAGCGGCCGCACAGAAAAAGATCACCTCGCCCGTGGCGGGGGATGCGGACATTCTTCTGGCGCCCGAAATTGAATCGGGCAACATGATGGCCAAGCAGTTAAGCTTCATCAACAAAGCCGACGCGGCAGGAATTATTATGGGGGCCAAGGTTCCCATTATCCTGACGAGTCGCGCCGACAATTTGCGGTCGCGTCTGTTATCGTGCGCGATTGCTGTCTTGGTCGTCCATGCTCGTAAAGAAGGGCGTATCTGATGGTCGATACCGTTCTCATCCTGAATGCCGGATCGTCGAGCGTTAAATTTCAACTTTTCGCTTGTACCGAGGGATTGCCCCGTCTTGCGACAGGCAGTGTCACCAACATCGGCACCGGTCCCGTCTTAAAGGCGGAACAGGATGGAACGGATTCGAAAATCAAGGTTAACCTTCCGCCCGACGAAACGCAGAAGCGCGCGGTGCGTCGGATTCTGGATTGGGTCGAAAGCCTAAACGCGAACTGGAACATTGTGGGCGTGGCGCATCGTTTTGTGCACGGAGGGCCGGATTTTTTCAAGCCGACGCTGCTTACATCCCATGTCTTTCACCGCCTGAAGGAACTTATTCCGCTGGCTCTGTTGCACCAGCCGCATCATCTCGCGGCGGTCGGCGTCATTACAAGGACGTTGCCTTTGGTGCCGCAGGTGGCGTGTTTTGACACGGCCTTCCACGCGCATCATGAAGAAAAGTTCATGAACTACGCCGTTCCGCAAGAGCTGACGGATAAAGGCGTTCGCCGTTACGGTTTTCATGGCCTTTCCTACGGCTGGATCAATCAGGTTCTGAAAAAAGAGTATCCCGATCTTGCCAAAGGCCGGGTCGTCGTGGCGCATCTGGGGAACGGATCGAGCCTGTGCGCCATCAAGAACGGCCTAGGGATTGATACGACCATGGGCATGACGGTGCTGGACGGCCTGCCGATGGGCACGCGCACGGGCTCCATTGATCCGGGCGTTGTGTTTTATATCATCCGCGAACTTGGCATGGCGCCCGACGAGGTCGAAGAAATTTTCTATAAGAAGTCCGGATTAAAAGGTTTGTCGGGCATCAGCAACGACGTGAAAAAGCTTTTGGAAAGCGACAGTCCGCGGGCCAAATACGCGCTTGATTATTTTGCGACTTATATTGCCAAAAACGTTGCGTCGATGGCCGTGTCCATGGGCGGCATTGATGGGCTTGTCTTCACGGGCGGCATCGGCGAAAACGCCGAGCCTATTCGCAAAGCCGTCTTGGACTACCTCGCGTTCATGAACATCCCCCGAGTCTTGGTTATCCCGACCAACGAAGAGCGTTATATGGCTGAGCAAGCGTTAGACTGCCTGATCGCGACCGGCAAATATGGTTACGGCGCCCGCAAGGTCGGTTAAGGGGATTATCGAAGACGTTACGCATCAAAATAATCGCGTATTTTCCGAGCAACGGCGTGGCTGATGCCCGGAACGCGAACAAGATCGTCGACGTCGGCTTCTGCAACGGCCTTGGCCGATCCAAAATGATTTAACAACGCCTTCTTACGCAAAGATCCAACGCCGGGAACATCGTCCAGACGCGATTGGCTCAAAGCGCGGGTCCGTTTTCCCTTGTGTGCGCCGTTGGCAAAACGATGCGCTTCGTCGCGAAGACGCTGAAGGTAGTAAAGAACCGGATCATCCGGATCGAGGCTAAACGGCGTGCGGCCCGGAACAAAGAAACGTTCGCGTCCCGCGTTCCGCTGGGGTCCCTTGGCGATGCCGACGACGGCGATGTTGGCGCATCCGCATGCGTCGAGAACCGCACGGGCCCTGCTCACTTGGCCCGCACCACCGTCGATCAAAACCAAATCCGGCCATAGGGACGACGCGCGGTCAGGATCTTCATCCGTCAAACGTTTGAAACGGCGCGTCAGGACTTCCTCCATCATCGCGAAATCGTCATCCGGAGAAGCGGCCCGTATCGTAAAGGTACGGTAGGTTTTCTTGAGAAAGCCCTCTTCGCCTGCCGCGATCATGGCGCCGACCGGAAACGCGCCCGCGATATGAGCGTTGTCGTAGACTTCGATTCGCGAAGGGGGGTTCGACAAACCGAAAATCTCACCAACACGGCGCAACAAAAAAGCTTGCGTTTTTTTCTCGGACAAATGCCGCGCCAACGCTTCTTCCGCGTTCCGGCGCGCCATTTCGATCAGACGTTTTCTAGCGCCTTGCCTAGGGACAACGATCGAAACGCGGCCCTCGGCCAAACGAGCAGAAAGGGCTTCGGCCAGAAGGGCGCTTTGAGCGGGCATCGTATCGACAAGGATCAGGGGCGGTGCCTCCTTGTCGGCATAAAACTGAGCCAGAAACGCGGCCATAATCTCGGCGGGCTTCTGGTCGCGATCATGCTTCGGATAAAAAAGCCGCGCCCCGTAATTACGGCCCATACGAAAGAAAAAAGCCTGAACGACCGTTTTCCCCCCTGCTTGGTGAAGCGCCAGAACATCGGCATCGTGAAGCCCCGGAACGTAAACGATTTGAGAGGATTGAATGGCCGACAAACTTTTGATGCGATCGCGAAACTGCGCCGCTTTTTCATAGTCCAACGACTCGCTAGCCCGCTGCATGGCCATGGCGAGCTTTTTCTGAACCGACGCGTTCTTACCCTTAAGAAAATCGAGGGCATCCGCAACTTGGCGCGCGTAAGCTTCATGATCGACGCGCCCCACGCACGGCGCCGTACACCGTTTAATATGATACTGCAAACACGGCCTCTGCCGCCGCGAAAAGTCGGCATCCGAACACGTACGCAACATAAACCCGCGCTGAAGATCCTGAAGCGTTTCCGTCACCGCCGTGCCGGACGCAAACGGCCCAAAGTACCACCCCTTTTGCTTCCGCATCCCTCTGTGCTTGGAGAGCCGCGGAAAGTCATGGTCGCGCGTAATAAGAATAGAGGGATAACTTTTATCGTCGCGCAAAAGGATGTTAAAAGGAGGCATGAAGCGTTGGATATAATTCGCCTCCAACAACAACGCTTCGGCCTCGGTGCGCGTGACGGTAATCTCCAAGCCGCGGGCCAAAGAAACCATCCGTTGCAAACGAACCGGAAGCCGCGCACGTTGGGTATACGATGAGACGCGTCTTTTTAAATTCTTGGCCTTGCCAACGTAAAGGGGCTCTCCGTCGGTCCCCATCATACGATACACACCCGGTGATGTCGGAAGCGTCTTGATCTGCACCCGCAACATGGCCGCACCCAGAGAAAATCGAGCCTCCGTTCCTCTTTTGTCACTCCCCGTTTTTTTCTTCATCGCGCGAACCGCATACTCCTGCCTATCATGGCGCCTTTATCCCCAAAATCTGTGGATAACCCTGTTGATAACTTCATTGTGCATCGCCGTTTCTTCAATAAACATGTCTTTTTTTCCTCTTTGCCTAAAAAATAGGCAACAAGCAGCAACCTTTTGGTTTAATTATATTTTTTAACACAAATTTCCGAAACGCCTTTTTTCTTCTTGCGCTGCAATCATGTCTTCCGAACAGCAAGGCCGTGTCATGTGCACAAACTCTTCACTTTTTTATCCGCTCAATAAAAAAAAGGTCCCCTTCTCTTCCGCGCACCAGACGTTTTATGTTATCACAAACACGTAACTCGTGGAGTCCCATGTTTCAGTCTTTCGCCAACAAACTAACGTTGTCCAGGATCCTCGTTATTCCCGTTATCCTGGCCCTTCTTGTCATTCCGCATGCGTGGGCAGCGTGGGCGGCCCTTATTCTTTTTTCGGCAGCCGGCGCCACGGATTGGCTCGACGGCTATCTGGCGCGGCGCGACAATCAAGTCACGCGCGTGGGCCAGTTTCTCGATCCTATTGCCGACAAGCTGTTGGTGGCCTCGGTTATCCTCGTGTTGGTCTGGACCAAACAAATCGATGGTATAAACGTTCTTCCCGCGGTCATTATTCTGATGCGCGAAGTTGCTGTCTCGGGCCTACGCGAGTTTCTGGCCGGCCTGAGCGTTAGCGTTCCCGTCAGCCGTCTGGCAAAATGGAAAACAACCATCCAACTTATCGCTTTGGGCTTCTTGATCGTGGGCAAATACGCGCCAGCTATGATCCCGGCCACGCTGATCGGCGGCATCGGTCTGTGGATCGCAGGCCTGTTCACCATCATCACCGCCTGGGACTACTGGCGCGCCAGCCTCAATCACTTCGATTAAATTTCCGCGTTTTTGCCGATGCTCGGCCCCAGAGCCGATCGTGATAAGGTTAGCGTCTTTTGACGACAACCGTTCGCGTGACCAAACGCCAAAGGCGTTTGGCGCGTCGCAGGCCAAAGCCCTGCGACGGCCGAGCCTTGCGAGGATAAAAACAGGCCTAAAGCCTATTTTTACAATCGGCTCGATCATCAAAAAATTAGAGCATTTTCTTTAACACGCTGCGAACCGCTTCGCTCATATCCTCATGGGCGAGCGCAAAAGCCACGTTTGCCTGAATGAATCCGACCTTGTCGCCGCAGTCATAGCGCGTGCCCTCGTACCGGAGGCCGTGGAAAGGTTGCTTACCGATCAACTGGGCCATGGCGTCGGTCAACTGGATCTCGCCGCCCGCACCGGTTTTCTGTTCATCGAGGATAGAGAAGATTTCGGGCTGAAGGATGTAACGGCCAATCACCGACAGCGTGGACGGAGCCTGCTCCGGCGCGGGTTTTTCGACCAACCCCTTCACGCTTGCCAGACGCCCGTCGTCCGAGGCCACATCCAAAATGCCGTATCGGTTCGTCTGCTCACGCGGGACATCGACAACGGCAACGACGTTGCCGCCCACGTCGTTATAGGAATCGATCATTTGCTTCAAACACGGCTTCTTAGACAACACAACGTCGTCGGCCAGAAGAACGGCAAAAGGCTCGTCCCCCACCAGATGCCGCGCGCACCACACCGCATGGCCCAAGCCCAAGGGTTCGCGTTGACGTGTAAAGAGAAACTGACCGGATTCGATCTCGGTTGTGTCAAGAGCCGCCAACGCCTGAGTTTTATTCCGGCTCTGCAGCGTACGTCGCAGCTCCGGATTGCTGTCGAAGTGATCCTCCAACGCGCTTTTTCCCCGACTTGTTACAAAGATAAATTGCTCTATACCAGCCGCCCGGGCCTCATCAACAGCATGTTGGATCAACGGACGATCCACAAGCGTCAACATTTCCTTCGGCATGGCTTTTGTCGCGGGCAAGAAACGCGTACCCAGACCCGCAACGGGGAAAACGGCTTTACGAACAGGTTTCGGCATGGCTTTTTCTCAAGAGCAAAGTTTCAAAACGTTTTCAACGACCAGAGAAAGTTCCTCCAACGAAAAAGGCTTGGCAAGCACCTTATCGGCCAGCGCGATCGAATTTTGAGCACGATCGCGTTCCCGCGCGTACCCGGAAAGAACAATAATGCGCAAAAAAGGATAAACCTCACGCGCACGCGCAGCCAAGGCGACGCCGTCGACATGGGGCATGACGATATCGGCGATGAGAATGTCGTAAGAAGATGCGGCCAGCATGTCAAGAGCGCGGCGTCCGTCCGCAGCTTCTTCGACCAAAAAGCCCAAACCTTCTAGGCCGCGCACAACGACCTCTCGGATGGCGGGGTTATCATCGACGACCAAAATACGCGCGCGCGGCACAACCGAAAGCGGAACTTTATGGGTCATAAGAATCCTTTCCCCCGGATATGAATTCCAGAAAAACGTCTTCGATCGTGCGTTCCATGGGCGCAGGAATTTCCGTATGGAAACGAACGGTTTCGCCCGCCCGAACCTTTTGAGCTTTGATATTGATCCACCACGTTTTGATAACGGCACCGTCAACGCTCAACGCTTGGGCCCTAACGGCCGGAATATCTTTTGAGAACCGGCCTGTGTTTTTGATAACCCCATCGACAAAAAGCTTCATGGTGCCGCTGTCATAGCGAAGCTCGGATTTTACGTCGCCGAAAACCAAGCCGCCCCGAGAAGGCTTGTCGGGAAGATCCACGACGCTGGAAAAAGCCCCCGAACCAAAAGAGGCTTCGGACAAGGCATGAAGCCCCAACATCAGAATAAGCACCAAAACAATCCCAACCAAAACGCCGCAAAGCAAAACAACCGCATTGCCGACAAAGCTCTTTTGAGCAACCACAGCGGGCAACGCAACGGCGCCGGGAGGAGAAGCGGGCGAAGGCAAAGGCGAACGGTCTTTCGATTCGGATGGCGAATCAGAAGACGAATCGGTCTTCGAATCAGCCGAATCGGTCTTCTTTCTCAAAAAAGGTGGGGGGGGTGGCATCGAAGACAAGCCCGAAACATCTCTTTCCATTTCCGGACGTCGAAGACTAAAATCGGGAGGAACCTCCACGACATCAATGGCATTCGACAAAGTAACCGGCCACACATGTTTACAGCGCGCGCAACGAACCCGTCTGCCTCCTTGAGCAAAAAGGCCGATTTGCACCAAATAGCGGGTGCCGCATGACGGACATTCAAGAATCATAAGGTTAAAAAAATAAGTGCCGTTATGAACAACAACGAAAGTACCATTTTAGGGTCCGAACGACCAAATTTAAAAGAAAGAAAGTCGTGGTGACTAGAATTTTTGGAAAAGGCGCTTTAAGCTGACAAAATTAGGGTTTACCCCATACCGAACAACGAGTTTTCATGCTGTTATCTTTCAAAAACGTCAGTCTGGCCTACAGCCCGGATCATGCGATTCTCGACGACATAAGCTTTACGCTTAGCGACGGAGGCTTTTACTTTCTCACGGGAACAAGCGGCGCGGGAAAATCTTCGCTTTTAAGGCTGATTTACCAAGCCGAAAGGCCAACGAAAGGAAAAATCCGGCTGTTCGCAAAACTCTTGGGCTCCGAGCAAAACCACGAACGTCAAGCGCAGTTGCGGCGGAAAATGGGCATTGTGTTTCAGGATTTTCGCCTTATCCCCCATCTCAGCGCCCTTGAAAACGCAGCGCTGCCGTTAAGGCTAACGAACACGCGCGAAGACTACGTACTCCGCCACACGAAAGAACTTCTGGAGTGGGTCGGTCTCGGAAATCGGATCAACGCCAAACCGGCCGAGCTTTCGGGCGGGGAACAGCAACGCGTCGCCATCGCTCGAGCCGTTGTGACGCGCCCTAAACTCCTTCTTGCCGACGAACCGACAGGCAATGTGGATGAAGATACCGCCTTGAAATTATTTCACCTTTTTGTCGAGCTCAACAAGCTCGGCACAGCCGTTATTCTGGCCACGCATCAAAATCATTTGGTTGAGAAGTTTCATAAACCCGCCATCCACTTAGTGCGGGGAAAACTTCAAGCCCCGAAGCGCTGATTTCAGAGTTTTTCAGGCGACCTTTTTCTGGTACGACAACTTCACCGAGGATAACACAAGAAAACCATGTCCCTTCCCCGTCACCTTTTCAGCTCGGCTTTCCGTCACCACCATCTTGGGCGATCCTTTGCCGTGATTGTCGGGATTATGGTGTTTATCGCCACCTTTGCGACGGTCGCCGAAGTTCTTTTGGTCACGACCAGCTACATCTGGGGCCGATCGGTCGAAACCCGGCTGACCGTCGAAATCCCGGATCTCGGCGATGAGGCGTCTTTGTCACAGGCCGAACGCCTCGCCCAAGCCTTAGCCGTCCTGAAAGCTTTGCCCAACGTCAAAAGCGTAACGCCCCTCCAAACGGACGATGTCGAAAAGCTTTTAAGCCCATGGTTCAACAAGCCGGAAGTCCTGCACACCCTGCCCTTGCCCGCGTTGATCGATGTCGAACAAAAGGCGAATGGACGACTTAACGTGCATCAGGTCGAAGACGCTTTGCGCGCCGTCATTCCGGACGCGAAGGTCAACGATCACGGCACGTGGACCCAAGACATCTGGCGGCTTGTGCACGGTTTGGCGGTTCTGGGCGGCGCCACGATCCTTTTGACCGGACTGACGCTCGTCATCGCCGTCAGCCTGATCTGCCGCGCCGTCATTGCCGCTGAATATGAAACAATCGCGCTTCTGCACTTAATGGGCGCCGAGCAAACCGACATTGCCCAACACTTTCAAAAGCTGGCCACCGATATCGCGCTGCGCGCCGCCGCCATCGGCTTTGCCCTTGCATTGGGCGTAACCCTTCTTCTTTTCTCGTCGGCCAAAGGCTTCGCCGACTTTTCATCGCTTCAATGGTTTCACTGGTTTGGCGTGGGGCTTATTGCCTTCGCCGTCCCGCTTTGCGCGACGGCTATCGCCTCGCTCGCAGCCCGTTATTCCGTAATGCGCCAAATCCAGAGTTTCCCATGAAAAAGCTTTTGGCCGCCTTTATCGTTCTTGGGCTGGTCCTCGGCGGGTTGTGGCTCGGCGGCTTCTTGATTTTCATCCAGAACATCACCTTTTGGCAGACTCCCGGCGTGTTGGACGACGCCAAAGAGGCCGAAGCCATCGTCGTCCTGACCGGCGGCAGCGAACGCTTGGCGACGGGCTTGTCGCTTCTCGAAGCCCATAAGGGCAAAAAACTTTTCATATCGGGCGTGCACGAAAACCTTTCCCTCGACGAAGTGCTGCGCAGCCTATCCCTTTCGCCCGAGCTGAAGGCCTGTTGCGTCACGTTGGGCTACGAGGCTACCAGCACCCATACCAACGCCCAAGAAACCCGTGTCTGGATGGAATCGCAAGGCATGACGTCGATGCGCCTTGTCACATCGAATTATCACATGCCGCGGAGCCTTCTTCTGTTTCATGCCGCGATGCCCGACATGACCATCATCCCCACGCCCGTCGCCCCGGACAAGGTCAAACTTAGAACGTGGTGGGAACACCCGGGCACCGCCAACCTTCTTATTACCGAGTACAGCAAATTCCTTGTCGCCGTCATTTGCCTCCGTTTGGGAATCTAGTCCGTGATCAAGCTCTTCCTTCAATCCTTATGGTTCAACGTCACATTCTACGGCGCCAACCTTGTCATAAGCGTTGTTTTGCTCCCGGCCCTTCTTCTTCCGAGAAAAACGCTTGTAAAAAGCATCCGCCTCTGGCTTAGCGCCGTCGCGTGGGTCGAAGGACATCTGGGGGGAATCCGGTATGAAGTGCGGGGGCGTGACCGAATCCCCCAAGGCCCAATCCTTATCGCGAGCAAACATCAATCGGAATGGGAAACGTTCAAAACGCACGTTCTTTTCGACGATCCGGCGGTCGTCCTGAAGAAAGAGCTTTTAAATATCCCGTTGATTGGTCTCTACATGCGATGTTCGGGCGCGATCCCCATCGATCGAGGCGGTCGAATGAAGGCGTTGACGTCCATGGTTGCCCGCGCCAAGGCTGCGGTGTCCGAAGGGCGCCCGGTTTTGATTTTCCCCGAAGGAACGCGCGTGGCCGTAGGAAAAACACGGCCCTACAAAAGCGGCGTCGCCGCGCTGTATTCGGCCTTGAACGTTCCCCTCGTTCCGATGGCATTAAACTCCGGTCTGTTATGGAGCAAAAACAGCTTTTTCAAAAAACGCGGGACCGTTACAATCGAATTCCTTCCTGCAATCGAGCCGGGACTTCCGCGCGACGACATGATGATACGGCTTAAAACCGCGCTGGACGGTGCCACCGAAAGACTCATCGCCGAAGGCCGCCTTAAAAATCCAGAATAGTCCGCCACGCATCGGCCACGCCCTTTTCAAAAGCCCGCGGCGTGTAAGCGTCAAGTGTAGGAGCGCATGCCGCCGTATAAGCCTGCCGAGCGGCCTCGTCCAAGGAAACGGCGCGTTCCAATCCCTCTAGGCAGGCGGGGAAATCATCCTCATCGGCCCAAAAGCCGTTGGTCTCCGAAGCGTATTCGCGGCCGCCAATCCCCGTAAAACCCGCGACAACGCATCCGGCCGCCATCGCCTCAAGGGGGGTTAAGCCAAACCCCTCAAGGCGGCTAAGCGACAGAAACACCTTGGCCTCGCCCATGCTGCGAGCGACATCCGCTTCCGAGCATCCGTCAACAGAAACCCAAGACCACGAATCGTATTCCGGATGCAAAAACGAAAACATATCGCGAAGATAAGCCGCTTCGATCGCCCGTTTACGTGGCAGAAAAACGATTTCATCCCTCTTCACCGGCGCCGGGCGAAACACAGTCGGATCGACGGCGCACGGAACAACAAACGCCGGCAAAGACGGATGCCGCACGCGGACGTGTTCATAAATCGAACGACTGCTGCACAAAACGGCGGACACCCCATAGGCCGTATAGTCTTCTCGTCCGCCAAGGCCTTGGGCCCCGTAAAATTGATTCTGGCTATAGACGACTTTACGCTGGGGGACGCGCGAAAACTCGCGCAAAATATGAGGTTGGTCTTCGGGAAGAACATAAAGATGGTCGGCTCCGGGCTCAAAAATCTCTTGTCCGACAACAGGCGCCGTTGAAAGGAACCACGATGGTCGCCGCCCGCTTTGTTCGAAAACGACCGCCTCGCGGCCAAGCGCGATCAGCGTCTCGGCCATCCTGAAAATATGCTTGATCCCGCCATTGATGACGGAAACCGGGGGAGAGAGGAAAACAATTTTCATAAAGACTGCTTTTCCTCCGAACAAAAGGATCAAAATCCTCGCAAAAGGCGCTGAATTTTAATCGTCTTCGTTTCCGACATCGACGACGTTTTCGACCCCTTCGTCGGAGAGTTCCTCGGCGTCTTCAATCAACGAATCATCGTCGGCTTCAATGGGGATCTCCTCGATCACCCCGCCCACGGCTTCCTTCACCACCGCTTTTTTATCGCTGTTCCGCCCGCGCCGCCGAACAAGGCTTTCCGGATCGAAAGGCGTTTGACATGCCGGGCAAACCGGCGGTTTCTTTTTCATATCGTAGTAAAGCTTGCCGCAATGTAGGCAAGTGCGCTTTTGTCCCCACTCTACTTTAGACACGATAGCCTCTCTAAAAAAAGACCATGAAAGAAATCTTGACCAAGTCGCAGAGCACTTACACGAAAAAAGTACGCTGTCAACACGGATGTGATTACCCCACGAAAAAAGAAGAATCCGAAGGCCTCCCCCCTCCCAACGGCTTGGGACACTTGTCGATTTTTGGCTTCGGTGTTACCGTACGGGCTTGTTTTATCCTCTTCCACGCCCCGCTCAGTCCCCGGAGTCTCCTCGACTATGACGGCTGTTATCGTTCTTTACGAAAACAAGTGCGTCGGCTGCAATAAATGCATTGCCGAATGCCCAGTCGAAGGCGCAAACATCGCCTATATGCTGAACGGCAAAAGCAAGGTCCGGACGAATCAGGACGCATGCATCATGTGCGGACGCTGTGTGGATGTCTGCGACCATGGCGCGCGCGACTATCGGGACGACACGGCGGCCTTTTTCCAAGCGCTGGAAGAAGGTGAAAAGCTTGCCGTCGTCGCGGCGCCCTCCATACGGCACAACTTCGAAAATTACAAAAAACTCTTCGGATACTTGAAACGCCTCGGCGTGGCGACCTTTTATGACGTTTCCTTCGGGGCCGACATCGCGACATGGGGCTATCTTCGGTCCGCCGAGCGCGACGGCATGCGCTCGTTCATTTCGCAAGCTTGCCCAAGTGTCGTGTCCTATATCGAAAAACACGAACCCGCCCTCATCAACAGCCTTGCGCCGAGCCAAAGCCCCGTCTTGTGCCAAGCCATTTATCTCAAGAAATATAAAGGCATCAAAGAAAGAATCACCTTTTTATCGCCTTGCATCGCCAAGACCAAGGAATGCGAAGAAAGCAAAGGCCTTATTTCCTTCAACGTCACCTACAAAAAGCTGAAAGAGTACTTGGTTCAAAAAGGGGTCGATCTTTCGAAACAAGAAGTTACGGATTTCAGCGAAGAACTTGCCGGCCTTGGCGTAACGTTCAGCCGCCCCGGCGGCCTACGTGAAAACGTCGCCTACCACACAAACGATCAGGCTTGGATTCGACAAATTGAAGGAATTAACCACGCCTATCCCTATCTTCAGCACTATGCCGCGCGCATCAAGCAAGGCCAAGAGCTTCCCTTTCTCGTGGATATCCTGAACTGCGCCCATGGATGTAATCTGGGCACCGGAACGGATCGCGACATCGATATCGACGACATCGACAAACAAACCGACAAACTGAAGGATGAAAGACTGAAAGAAGTCGAAGAACGCCGTTGGGGCAAGGCGGTGTATACGCTGTTCGAAACGTTTGACAAAACGTTGGCTCTTGATGACTTCCGCCGCACATACAAAAATCGGGAAATCCCGATCAAAAAAATGGATTTCTCGGAAGCGGAATACGATCAAATCTTCAACAAGCTTTACAAGCTTGACGATCCAAGCCGAAACATCAATTGCTTTTCCTGCGGGTATGGAAACTGCCGCGCGTTTGCCAAAGCCGTGTTGAACGGAGACAACCACCCCGAAAACTGCATCCATTACAATCGGGCTCTGGCCAAGAAAGAACATCAAGAAGTTCTTCAGCAGAAGATCAAAGCCGAGGAGGCGACCAAAGCAAAAAGCGCCTTTCTGGCAAACATGAGCCATGAAATCCGCACGCCCATGAACGCCGTGTTGGGCATGTCTCAACTTTTGATGGACACGAAACTATCGCAGGAACAGCAAACCTGGGTGCAAATCATCAACAAATCGGGGGAAGATCTTCTGGTTCTGATCAATGATATCTTGGATTACACCAAGATCGAGGCCGAGCGTCTTGTCCTAGAGAATTCAGACTTCGATCTTTGCGAAACGGTATCGGAAGTCACGAACGCTCTGTCTTTGCGCACACACGAAAAAGGGTTGGAGTTGATCGTCTCGTTCGCCGGAAACCTGTCTACGCCTGTAAGCGGCGACCCCGGTCGTTTTAAACAGGTGCTTTACAATCTCATCGGCAATGCCATCAAGTTCACGGAACGCGGGCACATCCTCGTCAAGGTCTCGGCCGCGCAAGAAGACGACGACATCACGCTTTTTATCGATGTTGAGGATACCGGCATTGGCATACCTGAAAACAAAATCCATTATATTTTTGGAACGTTCACACAGGCGGAAGAATCGACAACACGGCGTTATGGCGGCACCGGGCTCGGGCTGGCAATTTCCAAAAGGCTCGTTCAGCTTATGGGCGGGGACATTCTTGTCAAAAGCAAGGAAGGAAAAGGGTCGACGTTCTCGTGCACGATTCATGTCAAACCCGGCACATCCACTCCCCCGCCGCGAGCGACGCTGCCCGATGTGCCGCTTGAAGGCAAACGCGCCCTTGTCGTCGATGATTATCCTCCCGCCGCGATGGCCACGAAAGAACTGCTCGACGCGTTTGGCCTTCAAGCGGATATCGCGGCGTCGGGACAGGAAGCTTTACGCAAAATCGGCGATGCCGTCCAAAAGGGCGCTCTCTACGACTTCATGATCGTGGATTACAAAATGGACCGTCTTGACGGCCTTACTTTAAGCGACATCGTACAAGCGGACAAAACCCTCGATCCCAAGCCGATTTTAATTCTTTCGACAGCCTACGGGCTCTTCACCTCGATCGAACAGCTCGACCAACACAACATTGAAGGGTTCTTGGTTAAGCCCTTTTTCCCCGCTCAGCTCAACGCGATGCTCCGGCTTGTGTTGGACGCACGGCTTAAAGGGAAAAAGGCCCCGATCGTCACGCAACAAACGATCATTGACCTGTTGTCAAACAACGGCCCCGCAGCCAAGCAGAAGAGCTCTTCCCAAAATCTCTTCGACGGCCTTCGCGTTCTTATCGTCGAAGACATGCCGTTCAACAGGCTTCTGATGTCGAAAATCATGGACAAATTCGGCTGCGACGTGGACACCGCCGCCAATGGCCTCCAAGCGCTTCAGCAAACAAAGGATAAAACTTACGATATCATTTTCATGGACTGCCAGATGCCCGAAATGGACGGCTATGAAGCGACGCGCGCTATCCGAAAAAGAGAAGAAAAAACAAACGAGCATACGGTGATCATCGCCTTGACGGCAGACGCGATGACGACCGACCGCGAGCGGTGCTTCGAAGCGGGCATGGACGACCACCTTGGCAAGCCCTTTAAACAAGAGCAGTTAATGGCGATCATCCGGCACTGGCTTGAAAAAAGAGATCAAGAAAAAGGGGAAAGGCCCCTCGCTTAGCGGCAGCAACAACCACCAAAGATACTCGACAATACGAATTAGTGACCGGGGCCCTCATCAAGCGAATTTTTCGCAGGCCTTACGGGGATACGGGGCCGCGTCGAATGGGGCGTCGGCGGAAGGATCGTTGAATGCGCTTGTTCGAGATCGTCTGCAACGGAAGGATAGCGCATCCGAATGAGGCCGACGCCTTCTTCAAGCACGGTCCGCGCCGCCTCATAGAACGGCCGTTTTTGCTCTTGTGTTTTAGGAAACGCCGCGGTTCCGCACACCTCTCTCAACGCATTCAATTGGTTGCTGGCATTCAATAAAGCAGGGGAATCCAATTTGGGATTGGTATTGACTTTTGGGTAATGAAGCCTCGGGTCTTCCAAAAGATTTAAAAGGCGCAAACCGACAGACTCGCGCAAAACCCCGTCGGAAAAATTACGGTCAATAACCTTTCCGAAAAGAATGTCATAAGCCGGCACAGCTGGATGGCTTTCTGAAATTTCCTTTCCGCTATCGACGATTTTCTGCGCTTCGAAAACGACGTCTTCCGTAATTTTTTCCGGGAACGCTTCATCCAACTCCTTTTTCAAAAGAAAGGGATTATTAAGCGTCGATTGAAGCAACGCGTTGTTGCGTTGCCTAACGTCAGCGAGGCCCGCTTCTTGTAACAAGCCATCTTTTACGATTAACAAAGCTTGCGTCCGGGCCGCGAACTCCTGTGCACGAAGCAGGTCTGGATTTTTCTTCCCTAACAGCTTGGAGACGAAAGCGCCTTGTTGCAACCGAGCAAGGGACCATCGATCAAAACCCGCATGGAGTAACATCACCATAGCCCTCCTCTACAAAATCTTTATGTCCAAATTTTCTTGGCGAGAGATAAAGTGCTTTTTGCTTTTCTTCAAGTGTTCCCCAAAAATGAATACGCAAAGAAGTTTTCCCATACTCACGAATGAGTTGAGTTCAGCCGGTCTGAAATTGAAAGAAATTGGATCAAGCGACGAGGATCGAACTCTCGTCCAACCCATAATGATAAAAATGAAAAGTTCATGTGGGATAAGTGGAATTAATGCAATATTAAGGCAAAATTTCTATAATCGATGCGCATTAGAAAAATAGATTTCGAAAAAAAGATACAAAATAAGGCCTCGCATGAGCGAACAAAAATTTTCGAAAACTTTTGCGGAAGCCTTTCGTTTCGAAAAAGAACGCACGGTTGCCGCACAAAATTTACAAGCCAAACTGAGAAAAGACCAAAATGGTGTCTCGGCCTTTCGCGATACGGTTCGAATTGTTCCCTTAGAAAACGATGCTGAGATAAGAGCGCTGAAAGAAATATGGGAAAAAATAGGAATCGAAAAATTCGATGAAACAGAGCTCACCCCTTCGTTCTCGCCCCTTCTTCAAAAGTTTGATAAAAAACTTTCCGCCTATCACGGGGCGTTGAAAGAACTGTTCCCCTGCCCCGGAGAAGTCGATCCTATTTCTGTCTTTTGGGATATTTCAACAAAAGGAAATTTTGACAAAGAACTGCAAGAGGAGATCGGGCCCTTCCGTGACATTTCTTTATTGCTTATGGCCCCGAACACAAAAGAAATTCTGGGCGGCATAGACTTCTGCGTCTATGTCCACAAAGAAGGTCCCGCAACCGTTCAAACAAACTTCACCTTTTTAAAGCCCGAATACCGTGGCATCGGGTTTATGAGCGAGCTTCTGAACGCCCAAGACAAAACGGCCTTGGCCTTCATCAAAGAAACGCGACCAGAAGCCCTTGAACACGGCGTTTTCTATGGCATTACGGAACAAAACGTTCCGGAGGCGATGGATGCCGAAACCTATATTCTCGATAAAGCCCATTCCATGGATCCCATCACGCGGTTACGCATATGGGGATCGCACAACTATGCGCGGCTTAAATTCCGCTATGTTCAACCGGCGCTTGGCCCAGATGAAGAGCCGTGTGATTTCCTGAGCCTCAACGCAAGCGTTCGCCACATTGTCAAAGATCCGAACGGAGACTATCGTCTGGAACGAACCGAACGCCCCAACGAAATCCCAGCCAAAACCCTTCAGAACCATGTGCTGGCTTTCTTTAAACAAAGCATCGATGGCAGTCCGGATGACCCAACGGCAGCCGATATCACGAGCAGCCTGCACAAAGCCGTCGCACGAAACGCGACCGTGAAAACCGTTTCTGTGGCCGAACAGAAAGCCTATCTCGACACATGGGAGAGCCGGATCAACGAAATCAAGGAAGTCTGGGAAGACACAAAGCCGCCGAACGGGGTAAGTGTCGCCGACCTTCATCAAAGGATCGTCGAAAAAAGAAGGACCGCGCGTCCAAAAACAAAAAGCACGGAAGTGGCGGTCCGCTGTCAATATCAATAAATGACTTACCCGCTGTTTCTTGCCGTGTTTTGCGCCGTCTCCTATGCTCTCTAAGAGCGATGGGCGTGCCCTTCCAAAAAGACAGGCCAATTATAAAGGCGCTACCCTGTTGAGTAGCGCCTTTGTTCCGTTCACACCTAATGATTAAAGTGTGTTTCGATTTTCAGGTGACGTTCTTTTCCTTGATTGCGGTTGCGTTGCTGACGGCAACGACGCCAGAGCACTTTTTACGTTCAAAAGGTAAGGGCGCGCCAATTCGCCATAACACTTATCGAATTTAACCTCTGAATCCGGCACACAGATCTGCGACGCAAAAAAGGCCGCAAATTGGCGTGTTCCCTTTGAAAGCCATTCATAATTGGCAGCACCGACGGAATCTTTTATCCGGTCGTAACCTTTTTCTGCGATAAGAAGTGTTTTAAATTGACCGCTGTATCGTTCCAACAACGATCCGTCTGCCGGAAGAACGTTGGTCGTGGGGTCATCGACGCGGGGGCGCCCGGCATTTACAGCAACAATGGTTATTGAAACTCCGGCATCAAACATGGCCTGAACGGACAAAACGCGCGCCAGAACTGTGGATAATTGAGCCGGATCGTTCGCTTTTTCCAAAGGCATAAGGCCATCAGGAACCTTTGCCCCCTCTTTGAGTTTAAAGAGGCCGTCCCCTTGGTCTTGATAAATATCATCCGGATTAAAAAAGAACGGAGTCGCCATGGTTGGGAGAAAGAACGTAGCGTTTGCCGTGCCCTTATCCGCCCGCGCAACGTCGCCTTCTATTTCATACTGGCTGCCAACAATCTCTATTCGTTTTTGAGGCTCATTCATATGATTCATAGCACGTCTCCGTTAGAAAAATTTAGACACCACCCATAACTTTTAGGAATGAAAATAAAAAGCAAAAATCTATGGTTAACAAAAACCACGACCCAAGTGTCTCTCCATACTTTTTCCTATGGTTAGATAGCCCCCCTCAAAACGAGGGTTAACTTTTTGAAAGAAAGAAATTGGAGCGGGCGACGAGGATCGAACTCGCGACCCCAACCTTGGCAAGGTTGTGCTCTACCGCTGAGCTACACCCGCATCCAAAAAAAGAAGCCCAGCTATGTGGGCAGGCGGGGATAATACAAAGAGTCGGCCCGAATGCAAGGCCAAAATCGGATTTTTTGCCCGACAGGAAAGGATTAAGCCTGTTTTTCGCATTCCGGCTTGA
The DNA here is from genome assembly GCA_028690155.1 of Alphaproteobacteria bacterium. Classification (GTDB taxonomy): domain Bacteria; phylum Pseudomonadota; class Alphaproteobacteria; order UBA9219; family UBA9219; genus CAIXLI01. Next base: position 191,024 of record JAQVBU010000002.1, read on the forward strand.
CCCGGATCGATATATGGGAGAATCTTTGAAAGATAAGCTCTTTTATCCTTCTTTTGACGCGACAAACCCCATGAATGAAGCCGAAGCCCTCGAAATTTGCCGCGAATCCATCATCGTCATGTTGAAACTGGTGGGCCCGATCATGCTGGCCGGGCTTTTAGTCGGCGTCGTCGTGTCCATGATCCAAACGGTCACGCAAATTCAAGAAGCCGCGCTGACGTTTATCCCTAAAATGGTCACGGTTTTCGGCATCACCATCTGGCTTTTGCCTTTCATGCTCGCCACGCTTGGGGGGTTCACTCAAACCCTCACCGATCGGATCGTCCAGATCGGTCTTAGCGGCTAGCCATGCAGACCTACAACCTCGACGCGTTTCTTTCCGGGCATGTTTTCGCCTTTATGATGTTGCTGTCCCGCGTGGGGACCGTCGTCATGCTGTTCCCAGGCATCGGGGAAAGCTATGTTCCGCGGCGCACGCGCATGATTTTTGCGTGTTTGATCTGTCTGGTTCTTCTTGAGCCGATGTTAAGCCGCTTTCCGCCCCTGCCCCCCACAAGCACCGGCCTTTTTTTCTGTGTCGCGCATGAAATCTTGATTGGCGCCTTCTTTGGAATGCTGATGCGGCTTTTGATGGAGATCCTCGAATCCGCCGGCATGATCATCGGCATGCAATCGGGTTTATCAAACGCCACCATGATGAACCCGGCCATGGCGACGCAAAGCTCATTGCCCAGCACCTTTCTAAGCCTAGCGGGCCTTGTCCTGATTTTTTTGACGGGCATTGATCACGCGTTAATTCGCATGACTGTGGCGCTTTACAATATTTTTCCGGTCAACGAGCCCTTAGCCTTGGGCGATATGACGCAAACGATCATTCACATGACAAACAAAAGCTTTCAGATCGGCGTCGAATTTGCGGCACCGTTTATCATCATCGGGCTTTTACTGTATTCGGCCCTAGGGCTTCTGCAACGCATGCTCCCCAGCATCCAACTTTTTCTCATTCTTCTTCCCGTCGAAATATGGGGCGGATTGATGATGTTCATGCTCACCGTGGCGGGAATTTTGACGCTATGGCGAGATTTTGTCGGCCAATCTCTCGGCTCTTTCTTTCAGGTATAGGCGGGACGGATGGCCGAACAAGAGCAGGATCAAGATCAAAAAACCGAAGAAGCCACCCCAAAGCGACTGGAGGAAGCGCGGGAACACGGCCAAGTTCCCATCAGCCGCGAGGTGGCCATGTGGGTTTCCTTGGTCGGCGTTCTGTTGGTTATGGCGATGGTTTTACCCGGCATGATCCGGGATTTTGCGGATTTTTTGCGTCATTTCATCGAATCGTCGCATGAATTTTCAATCAACGACAAAAACGCCCAAGCGCTTTTTGCGCAAGTCATGGGACACGCGGCTAAAATATCAGGGCTTACCTTTCTTGTTCTGATAACCTTTATCATCCTTGGGTTCATGGTCCAAACGGGGTTCTTTTTCTCGTGGGACCTTTTGATTCCCAATTTCGGGCGCATTATGCCGTCGCGCGGATTGAAAAGGCTTTTTTCGGTAACCTCGCTCGTCGAGCTGGGCAAAGGCCTCGCCAAACTCGCCGTGCTCGGATACCTCGCGTTTATCGTGATTGCTCCCATCGCCGAGGAATCCATCAACTATGCGGGACTTCCCATTCAGCTTGTTCTGGCCTTTGTGCAAAAAAACATCGTCCATCTGATGGAAGTCATCCTTATGGTTTTCTTCGTCATTGCCGTTGCGGATCTGGCGTATTCACGATTTCACTATTTCAAAGGTCTCCGCATGACGAAGACCGAAGTCAAAGAAGAATACAAACAACAGGAAGGCGACCCGATGATCAAGGCGCGCCTGCGACAATTGCGCGTTGAAAAGGCGCGCAAACGCATGATGGCGCAAGTCCCCAAAGCGGACGTCGTTATTACAAACCCTTCGCACTACGCCGTAGCGTTGCGGTACGATTCGGTCAAAATGGCCGCACCGGTTGTGGTCGCCAAAGGCATCAACCTAATCGCTCTGCGCATCCGAGAGATCGCGGAAGAAAGCCATGTTCCGCTTGTCAGCAATCCGCCTCTGGCGCGCGCCCTTTACAACAACGTCGAGATCAGCCAACAAATTCCAACCCAGTTGTATCGCGCGGTGGCCGAGGTTATCTCGTATGTCTACAAGCTCAAAAAACGCAGGCACTAAAGAACCATGACGACGTTAAACGATGCACAACAAGCCCATAAGGAAGGAAGGCTGGATGACGCCGAAGCCTTGTACCAAGCGCTTCTGGCCGCCGAGCCGACCAACGCGGACGCCTGTACGCTTTTTGGCGTGATGCTCGGTGCCAAAGGCCGCTTTGACGAAGGGGTGCGTTGGATCGATAAAGGCCTTGCGCTTGATCCCGACGCCGGGCTTTTTCATTTTCAAAAAGGCACGGTCTTGATGGCCGCCCAACGACTGGGCGAAGCCATCGCCTCGTTTGAGCGCGCGCTGGAGCTTTCGCCCAACGCCCCATCCTTTCATTTCAACTATGCCAACGCACTTCGCGCCAACGAAGATTGGTTACCTGCGATTGCGCATTATAAAAAGGCTATCCAGCTTCAACCGGATTTTTTGGAAGCCTACAACAATATCGCCTTATCGCTTGTCCATGAAAAACTTTACGACGACGCGCGCGGTTACGCGGAAAAGGCCGTCGCGCTAAACCCCTCCTACGGCGATGGCTGGCTAACGTTATGCAATGTGGCCGAAAAACTTAAGGATTATAAAACCGCTCTCGACGCCGGCGCGAAGGCCGTCGTTCTCATTCCCGATAATCACTATGCCTGGTTCGGCTACGGCGTCGCGCTGAATCGCATGAACCGGGATGCCAACGCCGTCGAAGCCTATAAACGCTCGCTGACGCTTAATCCGAAACGCGCGGATATTTGGGACAATCTGGCGCAAACCTATCAAGCGTTGAATCAATTAGACGAAGCCGAAAAGGCCTTTCGAAAAACCGTCGAGGTGGCCGGGCAAGCCTTTGATGAAAAAGACGGGCCGGATGTGGACGAAAGCCTTTACGGCGACCGCCATTGGCATCTGGCCTTGATGCAACTTTTACGTGGAAACTACCGCGAAGGCTTTGCACGCTACCGCGCGCGCGGCAAGGCCATTCCCGAACTGAAACGCCGTGCCATGCCCGTTCCTTTATGGAAGGGAGAGCCATTGAACGGAAAAACCCTTTTTGTCCATGATGAACAAGGCTTCGGCGACACGTTAATGCTGGCGCGATTTTTGCCGCTTATCAAACAGCAAGGCGCAACCGTCGTTTTTTCGGTGCATAAAGCGTTAGAGTCGTTCTTTGCCGGATGGCCCGTCGTGGATACACTTATCACACACGAAGAAAACGTCCCTGCGTGCGATTTTTTCTGTTCGTCCTTCGATCTTCCGCATCGCCTCAAAACGACGCTTGAAACCCTGCCGAACGCCTTGCCTTATCTTCCCCTCCCCCTTGTTGAACCCTCCTGCCGTCTGCCGGAAACGCAAGGTCTTAGGATCGGCGTCGTCTGGGGCGGCAGTCCGCTCCATCGGGCCGACCGGAAACGTTCCATTCCTCTGGGACTGTTCGAAGACCTTCTGACGTTGCCCGACGTCACGTTTTATTCGCTGAACCGAGACAAGAAGCCGGGCGATGACGTTTTATTGCCGCGTCTTCCTGTCTGCGATCTGGCGCCAAGGCTCGACTCCTTCGCGACGTCGGCGCAATTTGTCTCCCAAATGGATCTGCTGATTACCTGCGACACGGCCACGGCGCATCTTGCTGGAGGCATGGGGAAAGAAGTCTGGATTATGCTGCCGTTCGCGCCGGATTGGCGCTGGATGATCGATCGGACCGACACACCATGGTATCCGACGACGCGGCTGTTCCGCCAACCGAAGCCCGAGGACTGGCAAACCGTCCTCACAAACGTCAAAACAGCGCTAAAAGAAAAGATTTCCCGCTAACGATCCTCCCGGATCAAGGCATCGCGGCAACCAGCGACCGCACCGCCGGAGAGTCGGTGCTTACGGTGCGATAGATCAGAATGGATTCCGGCGTCGCGCCCTCACCGTAAAGCTGTTTATTCAGACTGTTGCGCGGACGAATAACGGACCCTTCCAAGGATACGCCCGCGAAAAGCCCCTGCGATCGGGCAAAGGCATACATATCGGACTTCAAGCCGATTGCCGTGGCGGCGTTAACGCCCTGCCCCAGCTCACCTATCGCAAGACCAGCATCGCCACCCAACGTCACTTCGCGGCTCATAACGGCATCGACGCCTTTTTGAGTCATCACAAGGATCACAAGCTCAGACGACTGACCACCGATCTGCAAGCCCCAACTCACACCGCCAATTGTATAAAAAGCGGGTTGGCTCCACTTGCCGTCGTCGTTGCGCACCAGCATAACGCCGTTGCCGCCGCGCCCGCCAAAAATAAAGGCCGCCCGGATAAGATTCGGCACAATAATAACGCCTCGGGCTCGGGTTGCCATATCGATCAGGCCCGGGAACTGGCTGTCGCTCATCATCGCGCGGAAAGACACACGCGCGCGATCGGCCAAAGTTTCCGGCTCGTTGCCGATGTCGCCGGAACTACGGCAACCGGTAAGGAACAATGCCCCGACAAGAGCAAAAAGGATGGGAGCTTTCAGCAAGCGCATGGAAGGGATCTCCTTTGACTGAAAAGAGAGTGTGCACTATTTCCTCGCCAAATAAAAGGCGTTTGTACGCACGCATTATTCTTTTGAAGAAAGAACGCGTTTCCAAATTTTCTTCGCGCGGCGAATATAGAATCGTTCGTCAAAACAGGCGGCTAAGATCCGACCGGGAACCTTTTTGGCAATCGTAGGGTCGGCCATAATGCGGTCCTTAAAGAGGGCGCGCTTGCCGTCCTGAAGATCGCTCCATACGGCCATGGCGTTAGACTGAACAAGACGATACGCGTCTTCACGGCTTACGCCGGCTTGGGTCAGCGCCAACAAGACACGCTGAGAAAAATGAAGGCCGCCCAAAGCCTGAAGATTCTCGGCCACGCGTTTGCGATATATGGTCATGCCGCGGATCAACCCGGCCATACGGGTCAAGGCAAAATCCAACGCAATGGTGGCGTCGGGCGCAATGACGCGCTCGACCGAGGAATGCGAAATATCGCGTTCATGCCACAAGGCCACATTTTCCAACGCGGGAGTCACGGTCGAGCGAACGATCCGCGCCAATCCGGTCAAATTCTCGGCCAGAACGGGATTCCGTTTGTGGGGCATAGCGGAAGAGCCTTTCTGCCCTTTGGCAAAGGGCTCCTCGGCCTCGCGCACTTCGCTGCGCTGAAGATGCCGCATCTCAATGGCAAAATTCTCCATCGACGAGGCAATGACTCCCAGTGTGGCAAAAAACATCGCGTGCCGATCGCGAGGAATGATCTGGGTCGAAATAGGCTCAGGCTTCAATCCGAGCTTCTTGGCGACATGCGCTTCGACCGCAGGATCGACGGTGGCAAACGTGCCCACAGGACCGGAAATCGCACACGTGGCCACGTCGGCGCGCGCCGCGCTCAGCCGGCGCTTGGCTCGTTTAAAAGCGGCATAATGGTTGGCAAGCTTCAGGCCGAAACTCGTAGGCTCCGCATGAATGCCGTGGCTTCGTCCGATTGTCACAAGATCAAGAGTTTCCTCAACCTTCTCATTCAAAGCTTCAAGGATATCGTCTATATCCTTGATAATAATGTCAGAAGCTTGGGTCAACTGAACCGCAAAGGACGTATCCAACACATCGCTTGACGTCATGCCCTGATGGACAAAGCGGGAGTCTTTGCCGATGTTCTCGGCCAGATTGGTCAAAAAGGCCAGCACATCATGCCGGGTCGTTTTTTCGATCTCGTCGATCCGAGCGATATCCCATTTTCCCTTTTTACGAATATTCTTGGCCGCCTGTTTCGGAATAACACCGAGCTCGGCCAAAGCCTCGCAAGCCGACGCTTCAATCTCAAACCAAATACGGTAACGGTTGTCGGCCGACCAAATTTCGGCCATTTCGGGCCGTGAATAGCGGGGAATCATGAAACATCCTTCTTGTTAAGAAAACGGCACAACGGTTTCTATTTACTAGCATCATTTAAAGATGGAGCCTAGATTATTGTTACGATTCACTGTTTTTTGGATTCTTCAAAGGCCATGGCCCCTGTGCTTACTCTTGCCCTAGCCCAGCTTAATCCGACCGTCGGCGACCTTGTCGGGAATATCGCCAAACTTCGCCGCGCGCGCGCCGAGGCGGCAAAACAAAACGCCGATCTTTTGGTGACGGCCGAGCTTTACCTGTGCGGCTACCCTCCCGAAGACCTTGTCCTCAAACCGAGCTTTCAACACGATGTTCGCGCCGCCATTGATGCCTTGGCCAAAGACACGGCCGACGGGGGCCCCGCCCTTCTTCTCGGCACGCCGTGGCATGAGGAAGGCAAGCTTTTTAACGCCGCGGTCCTTCTGGACAAAGGCAAAATCGTGCAACGAGTCTTGAAAAAAGACCTACCGAACTATGGCCCGTTTGACGAAAAACGCATCTTCACTTCCTTCACAGGCAAAGCGGCTCCCCTTATGTTTCAAGGCCACGCGTTGGGCGTCATGATCTGCGAAGACATGTGGACGCCGCCCATGGCGTCCGCGCTTAAAAAAAACGGGGCCGACATCCTTCTTGTCATAAACGGCAGCCCCTTCGATAAGGAAAAGAGAACGGCACGCGAAACGTTGGCCCACGAACGCGTCAACGAAACCGGGCTTCCCCTTCTTTATCTGAATCAGGTTGGCGGACAGGATGAGCTTGTGTTCGACGGGGCCTCCTTCAGCATTGCCTCCCCCCAAGCCGCGCCGCTCAAACTTCCCCCATGGGAAGAAAGCATGGGGCTCGTCTGCCTTGAGGGAAAGACGCTTTCGCATACAACGATGCAAACCCTAGAAGCGCGTCCCCCCGAAGCCGCCCTTTATGCCGCGCTCGTTATGGGCTTGCGCGATTACGTGACTAAAAACGGTTTTCTCGGCGTCGTTTTGGGTCTTTCCGGAGGCATCGACAGCGCGGTCGCCGCCGCGCTTGCCGTCGACGCCTTGGGCAAAGACCACGTCTGGAGCATCACCATGCCCTCGCCTTATACGGCGCAGACCAGTCTCGACGATGCGACCGCGCTGGCGCACATTTTAGGATGCCGTTTCGATACGATCCCCATCCATGCTGCCATGACGACGTTTGATTCCGCGCTCGCGCCCGTCCTTGGACATCCGGTTGAAGGCATTACCAAGGAAAATATTCAGGCCCGCAGCCGCGGCCTTCTTCTCATGGCCCTTTCGAATACCACCGGATTTATGGTTCTTTCGACGGGAAACAAATCCGAACTGTCCGTGGGCTATGCCACACTTTACGGCGACATGTGCGGTGGGTTCTCCGTTCTGAAAGACGTCTATAAAACCGATGTTTATAAAATCGCCCGGTGGCGCAACGCCCATACGCTTGCCTGGTTCAAAGGGCCTCAAGGCGTCCTCTTTTCGGAAAGCCTGCTCACCAAGGCTCCATCGGCCGAGCTCCGCCCGAACCAAACGGATCAAGACAGCCTGCCTGCTTACGATATTCTTGATGGTATTCTGACCTGCCTTATTGAAAAAGACGAAGGGATCGAGGAAATCAAAGCCAAGGGCTATAATGAAAAAACGATCGAGTGGGTGTGGAGACTTCTGGACGGCGCCGAATACAAAAGGCGCCAAGCGCCGCCGGGGGTCAAGATAACATCGCGCAACCTCAGCCGTGACCGCCGCTACCCCATTACGAATAAATATCGTCCTGAAAAGGGATAAAAAAGCTCTTTAAAGATAAAAAAGGGCAAAAAAAAGCCCTGAAAAACGACGAGAGCCTAGCAATTTACGGCGAGTTGTGGCAAATCGACGGGCGTGTGCTGCATCGGACCCGTAGCTCAACTGGATAGAGTGTTGCCCTCCGAAGGCAAAGGTTGCGAATTCGAATTTCGCCGGGTCCGCCAATTATTTCAATAAGTTATTGTATTTTTTTGCTCAACATGGCCTAGCTAGCACATAGCTAGCAGAATATTGATCGGCCCCCACTGAGTGGTCCAAGTTGCAATGTTAGTTTAAAGACCTCTTTTCTGGAAAGATCTGCGTGACCAGCGAAGCTGGCCGGGGTTGTGCAGCCAGCCACGCAGCAAAAGCTGGAACAAAAACCTCAGATGCTGGAGCGCGATATCCTAGCGATGCATGCGGCCTCACGGTGTTGTCATGCCGCCGCCAACTTTCGATAATGACTTGGGCTTACTCCAATGTGTAAAAGAGTTCTCCATCCAGAAGCTCATCACGGAACCAAGCATTGAAGCTTTCGATGTATCTATTCTCCCAAGGACTGCCCTGTGATATATCTCTGCCCAGCAGTTGAGGCTGTAAGACGTCGCCTGCCCTGCGGTCTGTAAGGCGTCCTCTGCACTGCAGCGTTGAGGCGGTTTCGGCGAGCAGCCCCTTCTTTTAGTTGATCCATTAGTTCCTTAGTCACCGCCGCTTGTGCGATCTTCTTTTGATCGAGGATATGTTTTATTTCATTGGCAACACTAGTTTCGGTCCCGTACTTCGATCCTTCTTTTGTAAGAAAGTCTCTTATCTTCTCGTCTGCCGCACCATCGTTGAGGCGTGCGGACTGCGCTTTTAACTTCTTATCCATGAGTTCGTCGACATCATAGCCCGCGTTTTTTAATGCTCTACGGACATCCTCTTCTTTTATTGTGATTTCTTCTGGATCTAAATATTTAGATGGTTTTTTCTTCATAAAGTTTTCCAGTATCTCTTGTACTTTGGGGTCACCATCCTCGATCTTCTTGCCTACTGGCTTTTCGGCTTGCGTCTTTTCGACTCTTTCCTGTCTTACTGACTCGACTTTTCTCGGAGTAACCTTCCCGTTTAACTGATTAGAATTCGTACTTTCTGGGCCACGCTCATTCAGCACAAAGTACCCAAATGCACGCTTGGATGCTTTCGCCTCGGCCAGAACTTCTGGCGACATATTGCCGGGATTCTTTACCACTTTATCGAGCGCCTTCATCACATTCCTAATGCCATAGTCGGCAACCTGATGCAGGATTTTCTCATTGCTAACGGTCCATAGGTCGCCCTTTGACGAAGAGTCGAGCAGATCTTGCCCTGAAAGTTCGCTTAACAACCGGATCTGGATCTCACGTACGGTACGAAAGGCCTCCTTATAAGACGGGATGGGTTTTCCGTTTAAAGCTGCTTCGCATGCTGGAGCCGTGTTGTATTGCTCATAAGCCTTGCCAGTTAGAGCCATAATCCGTCTGGAGTCTATATAGGCTTGAATATGTTCGGGATCGCCGCCTTTATCGCGATAGGTTTTGAGCGCATAAACATCCGCCATCATCTCGTTCGTGTAAGCTATGTCTTTCCCATGCTTGAGTTCGCTCGGAAAAGCAAAAAGAACATGCCCAACTTCATGAAGCGTGTATATATCGTCAAGTCCGAAGGGTGGCGGATCTGGAAGCTTGAACCCGATGTTCGTTTCCCAAGTGTCCGTAAGGTTGGTATAAGGGGATGCTGGAATGATTAATGCAATTGAAGATTTGACATTCGAAAGCTTAGCGAAATCGTTAAACTGATCGCCGAAATAAGCCTGTCCGATTTCGCGTGCACGTTCCGACCAAGCTCCAGCCCCCTTGTCGCTGGTACAGGTGGCGGATTGTTTTTCCATTCTGCTTGTAAACGTCTTAACAAATTCCTCCATTGAGTTTAGGTCAGGCCTTCCGGAACCCCTGGCTTGGAGAAACACAGCGATGGCGCGTTCTCTAATTTCAGCATCCGAAAACTTGGGTCGACGCGCATCCCTAAATTTTTCTTCAAAGGGAAGCTCCTGCCTGTCCACAAGAATAATATATGCACTGGATAAAGCGGACAGCTCTTTGCTATCAAATATCATATTCTTATCCGCGAAAAATTTTTCAAATACGCGAGAAGTGTAAACCTTCCCAGTTAATACTAGGTAAATTTGAACGCGCTCTCGCCCGTTTAGCGTATGCTCGATGGTCAAATTTTTATTAAGAATTTATAAATTCGTTTTGGGGGCACAATACTTAACTTACATCTAATGCTTTATTTTTCTGAGAGGTGCGTCCAGTGCCTCGTCTCGTGCGCCAACGCTGGCGGCCCTCTTTGGTTCTGTAATGAATAAAATAAGAAACAGCATCGCCTTTGTGGCGACGCGCGCCAAAGCCTGTCACAACGGCATCCAAAATTGTTGTGCCTGCATTTAAAGCACGGACTTCACGCAATCCGATTTTCTTTCTTTCCTGCATGAACCCTTCCGTTTGCTCATTACGTTCTAGCTAGCAAGTTTTGTCATATTGCCGCAAATAAGGGAAAATGTCAGCAAAGTTGATCACATGTTTTTAATGGTTTTTGCAAAAGCAATCTGCTCGCTGGGAAGCGCCGCAAACACCAAGAATTGCCCTCCGAAGGCAAAGGTTGCGAATTCGAATTTCGCCGGGTCCGCCAAAGCTGCCACACAAAAAATCTCCAAAGCATAGCGGCACGGAAATTTTTAAAAGGCTACAGTTAGCCTTACGCAACCCTCGCGCGGAGATCCGTCATGTGCGGCGGCTTCTGAAAAACTTTGTTCAATGGTCTCTTGGCATCAATCGCCGGAGCTGGGCCGACTCCCAGAAGCTGGCGGGAACGTCCTGTATCGTAATCTCTTGCAACGACGGAACTGGGCACGGCCGTGAGATCACCCAAATTGCACTGACCGATGTCGAAGTTAAATCCCGTTCCCGTCCGTTTGTTAAACTCGTATGACGTTCCGTTTTCCGTCGTAGCGGCTTCGCGTTTGTCGCCAACGATGATCGTTTGGCCGTTTATGGAACAACTCTTGGAAAGAAGGGCGAGCGGCACGCCGACATTGTCGGCCGGGAGAGCGTTGGCACCAAAAGGCTCCGAGCCCTTATAGTCGGCGCGCAGGAAGGTTTGAACCGGGGGCGGCATCCACGCGTTGACATGAAGGTCCGGGATTGATTCATTCTTAATTTCCTGCCCCATAAACGCAACCTGCTTCAAAAGCATGCCTTTTGTCTGAATATAGGCAGCCATTTTTGGATCGGTGCGCCCCACAACGGCCGACGACGTCGCCACAAGCCGTGGCGAGTCGGCATCACGAAGCCAAGGGAATAAAACGTTGAAAATTTTCTGATGGCTCCACACATTGATCTGGGCCATCAAGAGAAACTCCTCCACGGGGGTCGTCACAAGCGTCGCCGCCTGTTTCCAGTCAGCAATTTTTTGAACTCCGGCGTTCAAAAAATAAGCGTCGACACCCTTATAGTGCCGACACGCTTCTTCCAAGGCTGTTTTGAATGACGAGTCCATCGGTTCCGATAAGTCCTTTTCGATTCCCCAAAAAGCTTTGCCATAGGTGTCCTTGAGCGCCTCGAGCTTGTCGCCCTGAACATCCACGCCGATGACGTTTCCGCCATGGAAAATAACGCCCTGTGCAACGGCCGCACCGATGCCGTCGGCTACGCCTGTGGCAACAACCGTGTTGCCGCGGAAATCGATGGAGGAAGCAATTTTTGAAAGAGCTGACGGCTTACTGTTCTTGACGTTATCCTCGATCCCGGCGGCATCCCATTTTGAACGACTGTTTAACACAACGCTTCCGTTGGAATAATCGGAACAAACCGCCGCTTCATCATAAAATTTTTTCATAATAAGCTTTCCCCAAAATAAAAGTCGGACAGAGGGCGAAAAAACGAACGAACCGCTATGTCAAAAAGTTAGCGCACCGGACAAGAAACCGACAAGGGCTTTTTGCGCCTCATGACGTTTTATCTAAAAAGAAAAATGAAGAATCTTGGTTAAGCAACATCCGGCCGCGCCTTTCTGATGAAAGGCCGCCGCCCGATCAAATTCAATCGCTTGATTGAAATTTTATAGAGATCCTGTATGCTGGGCCTATGATAAAGAAAAAAACGCATCGCTACGCCAAAACAGCCGCGACGAGAAACCGCCTCCTGCACACGGCGGCCGAGCTGTTCGCTCAAAATGGTTATGAAGGGACCACAACCCGCCAGATCACAGCGGCAGCAGGCGTCAACATTGCGGCGATCCCCTATTACTTCAAAAACAAGGAAGGCCTTTATCTGGCTGTTCTAGCCTCGATCGCCGAGAGAGTGCGCGCCGTCCTTTCCGACGACATCGTCGCAATCCAAAACGCCTTGAAAACAAAAAGTCTCACGCAAGAAAAATGCCGTATCCTTCTTCATGGCATGATTGAAACGTTTACGCGTTTTCTTCTGAGCGATGACATCTCTCCCTCCATCGCGCGCATTTTCCTTCGGGAACAAATGAATCCGACCCCGAGTTTCACGCCTTTTTACGAAATGACGATGAGGCCGATGCATGAAACGCTAACCCGCCTCGTCGCGCGCGCAACGCGCGCGCCCTATCCAGGCGCCGAAGCGACGTTACGAGCGCATGCGCTTTTGGGTTCCGTCACCGTCTTCAAAACCCACAAGGAACTTGCACAAAGGCGGCTTAATTGGAAACGATACGATAAAAAGAACGTGGACAAAATCTTGCACGTTGTCCATCGTCATCTTGACGGTATTCTGAACGTCTACAGGCCGGAGGATCGCCCATGAAGAAAGTCTTCTTTCTTTTCGTGATCGCTTTCATGGCCGCGTGCGAGCCCCAAGAAAACGGATACTACGGCTACGTCGAAGGCGAGTATATCTTTATGGCGCCCACGACGCCCGGGCTTCTGGAAAAACTGTACGTTTACCGAGGGCAAGCCGTCCGCCGCGGCGACACCTTGTTCGCGCTTGAGATGACCGGCCTCGACGCCGAAAGGGTCTCGGCCGAAGCCGCGCTCGCGCAAACCCGCGTGGCTGAAACGTCCGCGCAGAAAGAATGGGATCGCCTTCGCGCGCTGAGAATTAAAAAGGCGGTCAGCCAAGCGGCCGAAGATGCGCAAGAAGCAACCTATGCCGCCGCCAAAGCTGCGAGACAGGAAGCCGAACAAGCCTTGATCCAAATTGACAGGAAACGTGCCGACGCCGCGCCCAAAGCCCCCGCAACGGGAAGGATCGAGAACACCTATTTCCGGGAAGGCGAATATGTCGCTGCCGGAATGCCCGTCGTCTCGCTTTTGCCGCCGGAAAATGTCAAAGTTCGCTTCTTCGTCCCACAAAAGGCCGTTCCGACGTTTTCGCTTGGGAAAAAAATCCTCATTCGTTGTGATGGCTGCGATCATCCCCTTGAGGCCACGATCAGCTTTATCGCCTCGAAAGCCGAATATACGCCGCCCGTAATCTACAGCATCGAATCTCGAAACAAACTGGTTTTCATGTTGGAAGCCAGGCCTGACGCTTACGCCGCCGTCCTTCGTCCCGGCCTTCCCGTGGATATCGAGGTCCCATGACCGATGCTGTTACCGTACACCGCCTCAGCAAAATTTACGGCCGCCGACGGGTGGTCGACGGAATCGACCTAACGATTCCCAAAGGAAAAATTTATGGTTTTCTGGGGCCGAACGGAAGCGGCAAGACAACGACGATCCGCATGATCTGTGGTTTGTTGAAGCCGGATGAAGGTTCCGGGACCTGTCTTGGATTCGATCTGTTAACGCAGGCCGAAGAGATTAAAAAACGCGTCGGCTACATGACGCAACGTTTCAGTTATTGGGAAGATCTGACCGTACGGGAAAATCTTTTTTTTGTGGCCGACATGTTCGGCGTCAAAAACAAACGGGCGCGAATAGAAAACGTCTTGGAAAGCTTTGGCCTGCACGTTTACGAGAACCATCTTGCCGGCACGCTTTCGGGGGGATGGAAACAAAGACTGGCCTTGGCCGCCTGCAGTGTTCATGATCCCGATCTTCTTCTGCTTGACGAACCGACCGCGGGCGTCGACCCTCAGGCGCGGCGCGAATTCTGGGATGTTATTCACCGTTTGGCCGAAAGCGGCATAACGGTTCTGGTCAGCACGCACTACATGGACGAAGCTGAACGGTGCCACGAGGTCATCTATATTTCTTATGGACGCATCGTCGTTCAAGGAACGACGGACGACGTCATTGCACAAGCCCACTTAACGACGTGGCGAGTCGAAGGCAAAGACGTCATGTCGATCAAGGAAAAGCTGAAAGGCCATCCGGCCGTCACGACCTTGGCTCCTTTCGGCGACGCTCTTCATATAAGCGGCTCGGACGCGCGTGCACTCGAGGCGGCGCTGGCGCCGTTTCGAAAAACGGTCGGCCTGACATGGACAAAGGAGCCGTCGAGTCTCGAAGACGCCTTTATCTATTACATGCAACGACAAGACAGGCAGGAGGGCTGAAACATGATACAAGGCTCCCTCCGTCGCATCGGCGCCGTTTTGGTCAAAGAATTTCTCCAGCTTCGGCGCGACCGCCCGACCTTAACCATGATGATCATGGTTCCCATCATCCAGCTGATCCTCTTCGGCTATGCGATCAACACGGACCCCAAACACCTTCCCACAACGGTCCTTATCCGGGACACGAGTTTGTTCTCCCGGACTCTTATGGCAGGCCTCAAGAACACGGACTATTTTTCGATTGATTACGAAACGGCGTCCGAACGCGAAGCGTACGAGCGCCTCCAAAAAGGCCTCACGCAATTTGTGATCACAATTCCCGAAAATTTCTCGCGCGATCTTGTTCGAGGTGATAGGCCTGCCGTTCTTCTGGAAGCCGACGCGACGGACCCGACGGCTTCATCCGGCGCTTTGGCTTCTCTTTCGGGTGTTGTCGATGGCGTAATATGGAAAGATTTAACGGGCGCCTTGGGCCACCTCAAAAACCAAAGCGCCCCCTTCGTCATCGAAGCGCACAAACTTTATAATCCCGAAGGGTTTTCCCACTACAACATCGTTCCCGGGCTTATGGGGGTGGTATTGATGATGACGGGCGTCATGATGACGGCCCTCGCCCTAACCAAAGAACGCGAACGCGGCACGATGGAAAACCTTCTGGCCATGCCCATCCATCCCATCGAGGTCATGGCGGGCAAAATCGCACCGTATATGGCGATCGGCTATGTCCAGGCCATTATCATCTTAAGCGCGGCGCATGTGCTTTTCAATGTGCCGGTTTTGGGAAACCTGCTTTGGCTCAGCGTGGCGCTTCTTATTTTTATTGTCTGCAATCTTGCTCTAGGCTTCACGGTATCGACCGGGGCCAAAAACCAGATGCAGGCGATCCAACTTTCGCTGATTGTCTTTTTACCGTCCGTCCTTCTGTCGGGATTTATGTTCCCGTTTCGTGGCATGCCGGAATGGGCTCAAACGATCGGAAGCATGCTCCCCGCAACGTACTTCATACGGATCGTGCGCGGCGTGCTGTTGAAAGGAAGCAGTTTTGTCGAACTTCTTCCCAATCTGTGGCCGCTTGCCCTTTTCACGCTTCTCAGCACGGCGTTGACGATGAAGGTTTATCGCCGAACCCTAGACTAGGTTTGCCCCCTCGGTTTCGACGGCCCTCTTTCTTTTCAACAATCAAGGCGTATCCGCCTCGGAAAAGGCAGATGAAGGAAAAGCCGATCAAAAGCAGCAAAATATGTACAAAACGCGTAGCTTCTCGTATGCTTGAACTATGAGAATTCGGCCCGCCGAGTTGGAAGACGCCGCCGCCATTTGCAAGGTTTTGCGTCAATCCATCACCATACTCTGTGTCAGGGATCACAAGAATGACCCTGATATTCTCAATGCATGGTTGGAAAACAAGACACCCGAAACCCTGACACGGTGGATCGAAGATCCTTCAAGTCAACTCTTGGTGGCAATCGAAAAAACAGATATTCTTGCTGTTGGCGGCATCATGAAATCGGGTGAAATTACCTTGAACTACGTTCACCCTTCTGGGCGGTTTCGCGGCATAAGTAAAAAGATGGTCAACGCGTTGGAGGCTCGTGCAAAAGAATACGGCGCCAAAACGTGCAAACTTAACAGCACCGCTACAGCGCGCCGTTTTTACTTGGCAATGGGATACACTGAAGGAAAATCAGGGATAGGCACGTTTGGAATAACGAATTATCCCATGTCAAAAAACATTTAAATTATCCATTCGGGTGTTTCTATGCGCCCGGCAAAACTCTCGAAGAGTTTTTCACATTCATTATCAAGCAGATAAAAACAAAAAAGCAACCAACACCTTAACAAATCCCGTACCCAAAAACGAATAGCGCCTTCAAACGGAAAGACCTTTGCCGTTTTCCGGAAAACAACCTAGAGTTAAGCCGTTTTTTTTGTCTTCTTTGGAAAAGAAAAGGGTTTTGCTTTGCCTCAGAACCGCTCCACAGACGAAACAACGATTGCCGATCTTTTTACTTCCGCCAGCGTCCGCTTGGGCTGTGCCGGCATCGCGGATCCCTTTTTGAACATTCGTGTGCTCGTGGGCCACGCGCTGGGGCTCGCGCCGAAAGATGTATCGGCCCAAGCCATGCGCGTCTTGACGGAAGAAGAGCAACAAGTCATCGAGGCCCTGATTGCCCGTCGCGAAAAGCGGGAAACGTTGAACCGGATCATCGGCAAGGGCGAGTTTTGCGGCCTGTGGTTTTCCATGAACGAAGCGACCCTCGAACCCCGTCCCGAAAGCGAAAGCATCGTTCGGTCCATCGTGAAAAGGGTCCGTCCTTTTGGGGGACTTTTTCCGTCCCGCAAGCCTCTGCGCATCCTTGATCTGGGGACGGGATCGGGCTGTATTCTTCTTTCGTTTTTGCATGCCTTACCGAAGGCTACGGGGCTTGGGATCGACATTGCCCCGCGCGCGATCGAACAAGCACGCGAAAACGCCAAACGGCTCGGCCTTGACGGACGGAGCGCGTTTCGCCTTAACGACTGGCATACCGGCATCGACGAACAGTTCGATATCGTGTCGTTCAATCCGCCGTATATCCCACTATCGGACAAACCCAAACTGATGCCCGCCGTCCGGGACTTCGACCCGCCCTTGGCCCTTTTCGGCGGTGAAGACGGCCTCGATCCGTACCGCATGGTTATCCCGGCCCTGCCCGGTCTTCTGAAGGACGGTGGCTACGCCGGGATCGAACTTGGCGACGAGCAAACGCAAGATGTCGGGCGCCTTTTGAAGGAAGCCGGCTTTAAGGATATCGATCTTCTTATTGACTTTCGAGGTTTTGACCGCGTTTTTATTGTGCGGAAAGATGGGACCTTGCCGTAAGAAAAGCCTTCGCGTCCTTTTTCGCGCGCGGCTTTATCGTTCACAGAAAGGAAAGAGACCATGACCTACGTTATCGCAAGCGGCATCGCTTTGGCCGCTGGCATCGCCTCAGGCTTCTTCGGGATTGGGGGCGGGATTATCATCATTCCGTCTTTAGTTTTTGCGCTTGGCATAACACAAACCCAAGCCGCCGCGACATCTCTGGCCGCCATGCTTCTCCCCGTAGGCCTTCTTGGCGTTTTGACCTATTGGAAAGCAGGCGAACTTCCCGCGCAACAGATCTCTATCGCCGCGATCTTGGCCGCCGGTCTTCTGTTCGGCGCCCCGCTCGGCGCCAAGTTGGCCCTGCTTTTCGACGACGATTTTCTGCGCAAGGCTTTTGCACTTTTGCTTGTTTTCGCCGCCGTCAAACTGGCGTTCAAGTAAAAAACTTTGAGGTGACAAAAAGGGAGGCCCAACAGCCAAGCAAAAGTGGCGCCCCCGAGGCTCAATCTCGCGCGTTTTTGTCGAACTTAGGGAAACGAGCCCAAGATCTTCCCGCACGGACGGATCGATAGCCGAAGGCCCGTTTCTGGGGTCAGAAAAGCCGACTTTTACGAGTTTACTACTTAAACCGAAGAACAGATAATCTTTTATTTCTTTTGCGATGAAAGTCTCTTGCCTAGGGCAAAAACAAGCCTAGCATCGTCGTGCCAATTCATTGGCGGCCTTCTACTTAAGGAGAGTGGTTATGTCTAAAAAGAATAACGAGTGCTGTTCTGGAAAGAAGCCTAACGAGTGCTGTTCTGGAAAGAAGCCTAACGCCACGGCAAAACCAGCCGCTACGTCAGCGCAACCCCCGCGGAGCGATAAGCCCCAAGGGAAGTAACGACTTGTAATATAAATCCACATCTGTTGGAAAAAAGACGGACACTATCCGTCTCTTGGCGGCGTCTTGAAGCCTCCGCATGCGGAGAAGTCTTCAGCGCCGCCTTTTTAAAGCGGTCCTCGCTCATCATAATAACAAGGCAAGCCGCGCTTAAGGACCTTCGCCGCCAAGCATCTCGATTATTTTTGCAACAACCTGCGTTGGCGATATCGAAGCCAAAACATCGCACTGTCCGCTTTCCCGACAAGGGCCTTCAGGGGGAAAATCGACATGTTTTCGTCCATGGTGGAAGCAAGGCGCGCAAGCCCCTGTCGCTTGAATGGCTTGAGTCGCGGGTTGAGAAGGAATCCTCAACCGAGCCAAAAACGATCCATATAATCCAAGAGAGGCGACGCCCATTGCTCCGGCAAAATGAATGGCGCTTGAATCCGCTCCCAAAACCACATCGCAGGTTTTCATAAAAGCAACGCTCTCTTCCCAGGTCAATCGCGGTCGTTCGCCGGCCAAATCGATAAACAAGGGCTGTCTTTTCACGCCGGTCGGGGCCGGCCCCAAAAGGACGACCTGAACCCCAGCCTTCATCAAAGCCCCGATCACCTCAAGAAAGCTTTTATAGGGATAGTTTCTGATAACGGAATTGGATGTCAACGAGATCCCCACACGCTTTGCCGCGGACCGAGGAAAACGCTGCGCCATTTTATGAACGAGTGCGTCGGACGGCCTATAAAACGTTTTATTATCAGAAAGCGTCAAACCTGCCGTTGCGGCAAAGACGTCGACCGCGCTTTGAGTTTTGGCCAAGGGGCTATACTCGGTCGCGTCTTCCAAATTGATTTGGGCATCGAAAGCATCAACGTCTTCTCGCAAAAGGGGCGAAGATAGGCAGTTATCAACATGGGGATTGTTGGCAAAAACCCAATGATACTTTTGCTCACAATGAACGGTAAGATGGCATGTCGGCCATCGTTTCTTAAGATCGCCTAACAAAGGCGTGATGAACAGAAGATCGCCGGCGCATCCGAACCGATGGATAAGGATTCGCTTGCCGTTCCAGTCGCCCTCGGAAGAAAAAGGCTTTTCGATGGTATAAGGCCGGACCGACAGACATCCGTCACACGCGACGCAATAATGGGACAAAAGCGTCCGTGTGGTCACATAATCGACGTTAGCACGCAAAGGCTTGTCGTCCGTTACATCGACCTCGTCGGATTCGAATCGAATGATGCGCACCGAAGCCCTCCGCGTTTATGCCTTCGCGATAAGCCCCTACCATAGAGCCTGATATCGGGTCAAGAAAGGCCTAGAATAGGGAAGAAAACGGCAATCGGGCCAAACGAAGCCCCGTAAGAAAACCCGATCCGCGCCTCTTGCAGGAACCGACAATCTTTCCTTGATGAATGGGGGTTCCGGCGAATATAATCAAAAAGTAGCGACCAGAAGGCCCTCCTTACTTCCTGGAACGATGACACCAACCTTGGTCAACAACTCTTTTCCCCGATCTTGAACCATGACGTCATTAGAACAATATGTCTCCAATCTTCCAGAAGTCTATCAACCGATTTTCGGACACCCGGAACTGTCGACACAGGTCAGCCGTTTTTGCGATAATCGGTTGACCCTCATTACAAAAGTTTATCGTGCCTTGGCCGAAAGGCTGGGCCGCCCCCTGCAGGTTTTGGATCTTGGCTGCGCCCAAGGGTTCTTCAGCCTCCATCTTGCGCAACAAGGCGCCTCTGTCGTCGGAATTGATCTTTTGCCGCAGAATATCGATGTTTGTAACGCCTTGGCCGCCGAACAAAAAAA
Source organism: Alphaproteobacteria bacterium (assembly GCA_028690155.1). Taxonomy (GTDB): domain Bacteria; phylum Pseudomonadota; class Alphaproteobacteria; order UBA9219; family UBA9219; genus CAIXLI01. The sequence continues at coordinate 210,956 of JAQVBU010000002.1, forward strand.
CGGCTCGGTTCATTTTCATGAAGGCCGTCTGGAAAATATTATCGGCACCTTAGGGAAAAATCAGTTTGATCTCGTTCTGGGCTTAAGCGTCTTTCATCATCTGGCGCATCAACATGGCGTCGCCACCGTTCAAAAATTGCTCAACTCTCTGGCCGACAACATCAGTGTGGGCCTTTTTGAAATGGCCCTCCGGAACGAGCCTCCCGAGTGGGCGGTCTCCCAACCAGACAACCCGCGAGACCTTCTTGAAGGCTATGCTTTCGTTCATGAAATGGCCAGAATTCCTACGCATCTGTCCTTGATCAAACGTCCTTTCTATATGGCCAGCAATACATACTGGTTCCTGAACGACCGTTTGGGACAATTCTCTTCTTGGTCGGATTCCTCTCACGTTTTTGCAAACAACGCTTCCGAAAAAACGCGCCGTTACTTCTTCGGCGACGAGCGCATCATCAAGGTTGTCGCTCTTGACAAAGGCACGCCCGCGCGATGCGAAAGAAATCTTCGCGAATACGCCAATGAAGTCGCGTTTCTTGAAAATCCGGCGAATCTTTTTCCGCATCCCGGCCTGATCTGCCATGGGCGAAAGGCCAATCAGGCCTGGATGGTACGCGATTTATGGCCCGGCGCTCTGCTCGTCGACGCCATACGCCAAGAAGCTCCCTATGATGCGCGGCAGGTTTTGCTTGACATTCTGGATCAACTGGCCCGTCTCGAAACGGCGGGCTTATATCATGACGACGTTCGTACATGGAACGTCCTGCTCAAGCCGGACGGGCACGCCAGCTTGATCGACTTCGGCGCTATTGGGACAAAAAAAGAGGACTGTGAATGGCCTTATGACCTTTTCTTGTCCTTCATGATTTTCGCTCGGGAGGTCCTTGAAGGGGAAACGTTCGTTCCCGCCCCCATACGTACGCCGTCCTTCGCTCCCGATGACTTTCCCGCTCCTTATAACCGCGTCTTCCTTGACTTTCTTGAACAGCCGCTTGACCGTTGGTCTTTTGGTTCTCTCCGCGCTCTTCTGCTCCAAGCCTCCCAAAACGACGGCACATCCGGTTCTCTTCAAGGACTATCTCTCATTCTCAAGGCCTACGAAGAAGCGTATCGCATCAAAGACGACAAAAATTTCCTTCCCGAGATGTCATCCCTTCGCGCCGCCGCGCCCTCCGCCCCGTCTGCTTCAGGGGAACTCCAACAAACTGCCGAGGCCCAAGGAAACAGGGAAAAACCTCATCGCTGTCCCGTTTGCGGAAGCCCTTAAAAAGCTCGTCGCCGAGCCGTCGTTCCGGCCCTAGGTGCTGGCGGGGCAAAGCCGAGAAAAAGGCTTCCTTTCCGAAGAAGAGAATGATACTCGTTTTCTTCCCCAAAGAGCCCCTCTTCTCCCAAGGAAAAGATCATGAGAAAAATCCCGCCGGAAGGCTTCGATATCGACACGTTTTTTAAAGGCATCTATACGTTTCAGGCATGGGAACTCTTCCCCGGGATCGAAACGAAGGGACTAAAGAATGTCGCGGAGCACATGGAACGGCTTCAGATTCCGGCGCGTTTGGACGGCCTGCGTGTGTTGGATATCGCCCCATGGAACGGCTTCTTCGGCTTCGAGTGTGCGAGGCGAGGCGCGGCGGAAGTCGTCGCGTTGGGCCCTGACGACCCGGCGGAAACAGGCTATGAAGCAACGCGCGCGCTTCTGGAACTCGATCAATGCCACTACGTGCGCGCCAGCGTGTACGATCTGCTGCCGGAGCGTCACGGCACATTCGACGTCGTCCTGTTTTTGGGTTTGATCTACCATTTGCGCCATCCGCTTCTGGCTCTGGACCTCATTTACGACGTAGCAAAGGACCGCCTGTTCACGGACTCGCCGATCATCGACCATAAGGTCTTCGACAAAACCCTCACGATGGAACAAAGCTACCATGTCGAGGCATGCGGACGGGTCATCCACGATGCGTTACCCATGGTCTATTTCACCAAAGGCAACGAGACAGGCGATTCTTACAATTGGTTCATGCCGAACAGCCGGGCCTTCAAGGATTTCGTCACATCGTCCGGCTTCACGATCGACCACTACACCGATAACGGAGAAGACTGGGCGTCGATTTCCGCGAGCAAAGGGAAACGCCCGTTCACGCCCGGTCTCGAAGGATGGAACGAACAAATATCGAGAAGGCAACCTTCATAAGGAACTGGCATGCGCACGATGCGTTTTGAATCGGATGTTTACGACCTCGCTGTGGGCAAACACCTGCGGGGAGGTGTGGAGTATGTGATTCCCAGAGAACTGATCGGATACTATGCCTGCGCGGCGGACGGCTATCTTTCCTTGGAAAGCTATGAAATCGGAAAGCCGTTCGACCCGAACCGCGACTGGAACGACAAAAGCATCTTGGTGCACCGAAGCGGCAGCGCCGGCGATCTTCTGTTCATCACGCCGCTTTTGCGGGAGTTGAAAAAGCGTTGGCCGCGCTGCCAAATCACGATGCATTGCGAGGCTCGCTATCATTGGGTTTTCAAAAACAATCCGCACGTGGATGTCTGCGTGGGGCCGCCTCTATTGCGCGAGGCGGTCGACGCCTTCGATGCGCAGATTGATCTGGAAAGCGCCTCGGAATTTCATCCGCAGGCCAAGACGCGCATCCTGACGGAAGTGTACGCGTCCGTGGCGGGAATCGACCTTTCCGAAGGCGAAACCCTCTATATCCCACCGCCCGATCTTGTCGAAAGAATGAACAAGCGTTTTCCAAAAATGGCGACAAAGCGCATCGGCATCTCCTTGTTTTCGGACGGCGTGCTACGAAATTACCCCTACCAAAAAAATATCGAGGTCATCGGTGCGCTCTTGAAGGCAGGCCTTCAGGTCGTGCTTTTTGGCAAATCGGCGACGGGCATAAAGCGGACCCCTCTTTTCATCGACCTGCCGGGCGAGCAGCCGACGTTGAGCTGGGAGGAAAGCACGGCCTTCATGAAGACCTGCGATCTTGTCTTAGGTCCGGATTCAAGCGCGATCCATTTCGCGGGCGCGATGGGTGTGCCCTCTTTGGGGCTCTATGGGCCCTTTTTGGCGAAGCTCCGCATTCCGTCGCAACCGGCGACCCAAGCCATTCAGGCCACAGGCCCCTGTGCGCCCTGTTTTCACCACGGGCGCGCCAATATAGTCTTTCCGTCAAACGGCCCGTGCAACCAATCGAAAGAATGCGACGTTTTGGCCTCCATCCCTCCTTGGCAAGTGATCGAAAAAATATTTGATATGCTTGGGTTAACCGCGGAAGGACGCGCTCCCGTCCCCATGGGTCGGATGATGTCTTCTCAATAGAATGGAAAAGAATGGGGAAGGGGCTTGGCCTCCTTAACCATAGAATTTTCTTTTGTGCTTCATGGGCGGCTATTATTATCCCATCTATTATCCCATCGACTTTTTTAAAGGCCGGAGAAGCATTATGTCCAACTCAATTGCCAACAAAAAACCGCCAAGCAATCTCGACCTCGACGACAGCATCAAGGGCTTGTGGACGATCACCATGCAGCCTAATAACTTTACGCAAGGAATGCCGGCGTTAGAAGATTTTTCCAGAAAGGTGGAAGAAACCTTCCCCGATCCTCAGGACCGTATCGCGATCTTCCGTAAGGCCTCTCCTGAAGGAGATTCTTCTGAGCAACGATATGTCCAGCAATACATATTGTACAGCATCAGTAAGTATGCGGGCGCCCTGCCCGAACGTGCCGATCGTATCAAGGTCTTTTATGATGTCCTCACGAGCCGCCATTTGTCGGAATCAGATATAGAAAAGGCTTGGGATGTCTTCGCCGAAGAGGTCGAGAGACGCCCCAAAATTGCTGATCGCCTCGAGGCCTACTGTGATGTCGTCGAGAATTCGTATTATGATAAACCAAAAACATTGGCCTTGGCGGCCATCATCAAGCATGCGCGCGCCCTGCCCGAAAGAGCCGACCGCATCAAGGCGTTCCGTTTTGCCGCCAAGCATGCTTGGGGCAATGAGAGACAACCGGCCTGTGATGGCTTCGTCGAACAGGTCGAGGGCCTCACTGAAATTACCGACCGTATCGAGACCTACCGCGATGCCGCCATCTTTGGAATGAGCTCCCCGCTCGAGTTCCCGTCCGCGCAAGGCTTCGTTAGAAACGTAGAAAGCCTGCCCGAACGTACCGATCGAATCGAGGCCTATCGTAATGCCTTGAAGGATGTGCCTTTGTACAGCATCCTTCACCGGGAAATCAGGGCCGCTTTAAGAAAAGCCGGAAAGCTGGAAGAAACTCCAAGCCAACCCACGCAACAAGCCAAAGCTGTCAAAGGGTCTTACTCGCTTCAGATGTGACCCCCTTTCAAGGGGGCACCCTATCACTGTCCTGCAACTCTCTATGAAGGAAGGGGTATCTTCCCCTTCCTTCATAGCACAGATAGGTATGGGGCGCGGCTCGGGCAGGAAAAACCAGGGCGAGCTTCCTCAAGAACAAGGAACGAGCCGAGAGGACGAAGTCGCTTTCCTTGAGAAAAAATATTTCGGCCATGCAGGCGCAGTTGAAGGAATTGAAACGGAAATGAACCGGCAGGGAGGGATTGACAAAAATCCCTCCCGACGCGCTGCCTCGCGCCGTAACGCACGCCCGGGGTCGGCAAGATATGAACACAAAAGCCGCGTTGTCGCCCGCCAACGTTTTGTTGAGGCGGCCTTTTTTATGGCTGTTTTTTTTAACCTTACTTTTTTTTGCAATGAAAGTATTTTTCGAAAAATCCTTAAGGATTTTGTCTATACTGTATCGTGCAATGCGTTATTTTAAAAAAAACGTTAATAAATTTCTTTAAAAAGACATCGATCATGAGCTCCGATTTTCCATCGCCCTCGTCTCAAAAAGCAAACACGCTTTCTGAATTGTCGTTCTCGCGACAAGAAATAGCGCATGGGATGGAGAGAAAATCAGGATCAAACGATGCGACATGCGCCACGCTAAAAAGCACAAGGAAAGAAACAGCCGCCATTCTTGCCTGTTTTTCTCTGGCGGCCGCGATGACTTGCGTCGCCGCAACCGCAGCGACGCCCGAAGCTCTTGTGGAAGCCGGGATCTCATCGTTTTTTCTTCTCGGCACACCAATCGTCGGAGAGTCTCTCTTGGTCCGTCATGGACTGACGAGACAAAACGCCGAAGAAGGCCCGGCACGCACGGCACAAAATAGGCTTCGGGAACAGGCAAAAGTCTACAGCTATCGTCTCGGTCTGAAAAACACTCCCGAAATCAGAGTATGGCGTGGGCTTCCCGGAAAATTTTTGAGCCCTTTGGCGACATCCTATTTTCGCAAAAGGTACGTCGTTTTCGATGAAAGTTTATTGAAGGAACAAGGTCCGGATACCTTGGACAGCATTTTGGGGCACGAAATGGCCCATATAGCCCAGCACTATCAGCTTCAACAATATTGTCTTACGGGGCTCATGATAACAGCGGCAACGATAGCCAGCCCTTGCTGTTTTTTCATATTGCCGCTTCTCTCGTTGCTGGCCCGTCGTCTTGAATTTCAAGCCGACCGCATAGGAGCAACGGTTTCCGGTAAAAGCGAAGCCCTGTCCGACCTTTTAAAAAACGCAACCTCTTTTACCTCGCAAGAAAACCGCAGAGAAAAAAAGCGCCGCGACTTTTTGGGGGCGTCAACCATGAAAAAAGCGTTTTCCCTTGCCGCAACCGGAATCATGGCACCGATAAACGCCCTGTTCTATTTGAACTTGGCGCAACATCCCTGCATAGAACGTCGTTGCGAACGTTTGAAAACGATGAAGGGGTCTCCAAAACGCTACGAAACGGATCGTCCGATATTCCGCCTGCTTGACTTTGTTTTTTAAGGACAAAGGAGCCCTTACCCCCCCAAACAAGAACGGTCCAACGGCCCGTTCTTAAAGGATTTTTGGTAGCAGCGGAGGGATTTGCAAAAACATGCTTTTTGCATGTTTTTGGCCTTCGGCCTCGGGCTTCGCCCCTCGCGTCAAACGCTCCTGACCGTCGCGTTTGATGAACCCGGGGCGCTCATTCACCCGACCTCTTCTACCAATAAAAAGGCCCCCTTTTGGGGGCTTTTTATTGGTAGCAGCGGAGGGATTTGAACCCCCGACCAAGGGATTATGATCTATGAAACGCACTCTTTGCAGCCTTGCGCTGGGGTACTCTTTCCTTTGATATATCCGGACGTTAAGCCGTTTTTCCTATGTTTGCCGATGCTCTGAATTTAGCGGCTTTGCGCAGCAATTTGTTCCCTCTTGCTTCCACTGTGCTTCCAATTTTTAAATGATCTCCCCCCAAAAAAACACGATACCCTTTCATTATTGACAATTCTGCCCTTCTACAATTTTAGGAAGCTCAATCCCCATCTTATTCATATAGGAAAAACTTTTCCTTATTTTTTCCTCATCAACACACCCCCACTCTTTCATAAAAGGGTACCAAAAGAATTGGAAATGATCTTCTTCAAAAACAATTTCACCAAGGCTCTTCACCTTTTTGGATGCGATCCGTCGTCGTTCAATTGTTGAGCAAAACATAAATGACCGCCCCTGTGAATTTGCTGCCGATAACATAAGTGCCTCACCACGATTTATAGCATCTGCAGCGAATCCTGATTTTGGAACGTCTTTTCCATGCGCAGTCCAAACTTCTGAGATCATCATTACGCCGTCAGCACCTTCTATTCGAGCCAATCGTGCCAACTCACGCATTAACACATATCTTGACGCTCGATCTGGGTGATCTACAGAAATTACACGGATAACAACAAGCCCCTTCATAAGAAAAATGAAGCTTTGATGATAGCCGTCTCGCAACATAACGGCACGGGCATTTTGATAACAAGCCTCTGCAACAGCGCGAAAAGTTTTAGCCTCCTTTAAATGCTCCCATGTTGCTATTTTCCCATAACGGGAAATAAGCTTATTGGTATCTTTTGGAGTAATATCTATCAACCTTCGGAAATGGCGAAATCCTCGCAGTGATCCATCTCTCATTGAAAGATAAATAGCACGATCCATTGCCAACGCCCCCATTGCATCTGGTCTAGTGTCACCAACGATACTGGGAACATCAACCTTGATGTGCTCTAGCAAACTAACCACCATGTCAGCCAATTCGCTGTAAACAAAGGCAAGAGCCTCTAGAACCTCCATCTTCGGCAGCTCACTATCCACCCACCGTCGCTCAATTAACAGCGTCCCATTTTCAAGAATATGCGGAATAAGAAACTTCTTGGGGACAGATGCGAGTATATGATCTGGAGAGGCAAAAAGAACTTGTGACATCCATGGAGTTTCGGGGCCATCAAGATAACCGGACACAATCATTGCACGAACCTGACTAAGGGTGTTGAGGTCGCCTCGTTTCTCAATCGAATTTCTAGCGTCTCTTACCCAAGTCATGATTGGATTACTACGCCAACGTTCCTGATGCGGAGCATACCATTCATCAAAACAATCGATCTTATGCTTATTAGATTGGAGAATAAATGTAACGGTACGGCTCGTTGTAATGCAGTTTTGAAGGGCCACTTGAAAACGTTCGGGATAAAAATAAGCAGCCGCGGCATCATCCCAAAGCTGACGCATTTGCAACAGCCGGGATACTACGGCCTGCGAAGCAGAAACAGATGATTTGGTTTCGCTTACTCCCACTAACACCCCCGTCTCCAAACGCATATTCACACACCACATAGTATTACTTTGTTCCTGAGATGAACACCCCCCACTTTACGCAGAATCCCTCTTTTCTTCGCGCTATCAATACGTTCGTTGACTTCGCTTTCATGTTTGAGCTTCATGCGACCACCGAGGAGACAGGAGACGCATGGCGCGATTAACGAAAAGGACGGTCGAGGCCGCAAAGGTCAAAGAAAAGGACTACCTGATCTTTGACAGCGAACTTTCCGGCTTTGGCCTTCGCGTCATGCCCTCGGGGCGCAAAATCTTCGTTCTTCAATACCGCATCGGCGTTCGGACGCGGCGATTTACGTTGGGATCGTTTCCCGGCCTGACGCCTGAGCTTGCCCGAGAGAAAGCTTTTCAGACGCTGGCGGCCATTCATGACGGCCATGACCCGATGGCGGAAAAACAGGCCTTTGCCGCCTGCCCCGATGTGAAAGAGCTTTGCCAACGGTTTCAGGAAATCCATGCCACACAGCATCTCAAGCCCTGCACGACCGTTCGCTATGATTGCCTTATCAGGAACCACATTGTGCCGACGATCGGGCGGCTGAAAATCACGGAAGTCACGCGGGCTCATATCATGCGCCTTCATTTTTCCATGAGCAAAATCCCATCGAGCGCCAATCAAGCGCTGGCGCTTCTGTCGAAGATGTTCAACCTTGCCGAGGATTGGGGGCTGCGTCCGGAGAACACCAATCCCTGCCGACACATCAAGAAGTACAGGGAAAAGAAGCGGGAACGTTTTCTCTCCCCCACCGAAATGCGCAGGCTTGGAGAAACGTTGCGCATGGCCGAGGAGGCAAAACTTTGCTCTCCCTTCGCCATCGCGGCCTTTCGGCTTTTGATCCTGACGGGCGCGCGGCTTGGCGAGATCCAGCACTGCAAGTGGGAATACGTTCATCTTGATCGCGGGGTCATCCGCTTGCCGGATTCCAAAACGGGCCCACGCACAATTCACCTTGGCCGCACTGCCATCGCCCTTCTGCACGCTATGCCTCGCAAACCGGGTAATCCCTATCTGATCTGCTCGGACCACAAACCGGACGAGCCCATTCAAGATCTGCAAAACACATGGCGGGTGATCAAGAAATGGGCGAAGATCGAGGACGTTCGCATCCATGACCTGCGGCACACTTTCGCCTCGAACGCCGTGACCATGGGCATGAGCTTGCCGATGATTGGCCGCCTGCTTGGCCATACGCAAACGCAGACAACGGCGCGCTACGCCCATTTGGCCGTCAGCCCCGTCCTTGAAGCCGCTACCAAGGTCACCCGTGAGATAGGTATTCTTTTGGAGCTTCCAGAACCCAAAGAGCCGCTCACCATCGATGGCACCGCTACCTTTGTTGAAGCAGTGGATCCGGCGCCGCTTGTGAAGGAATTTGGCCTCGACAGCACCGAGGACCTGCCAAACTTCCTCACCTCGGCCCAGGCCGCCCGATACCTGAACCTCAACCCGCGCCTGCTTGATGATTGGCGCTGGCGCAGGAAAGGACCGAGGTACGTCAAAATTGGAAATAACGTGCGGTATGCGAGAGAGGACTTGGACGCCTTTGTGCAATAGGTCTACCCCACCAAGCCACGCACACAATATCCCAGAAAGAACCCGAATCCGCCAAATAGAACGGCCATAAGCGCATAAACAGCAACAATAGGCGTCCGTGCATCTTGCTCTTCTGGAAAATCAGAAACGTCTTGGCCGTCCACAGCGCACCTCTAACCGAAACATAGAAGAGGCGTTATACACTCCGGATGCGACAGTTTTGGGCGCATCGCCCCAAATTATGCTGATAAGGTCCAGAAGAAAAAGCACAACTTGATGAGAAGATCATCCAGAAAGAATACACAAACTTCATAAAGCGTCATGATGCTTCATATATTCCCTCACAGCCCAAGTCGGAAAAAGGTACTCGAAAAGAAGGAAAAATTCTTTTACAGATAAGTTAAAAGCTATACAGCTTTCCGCCTCATAAACAAGCAATCCATTTTTCATGATCTCAAAAGAAAAACGTGGATCCTTTACCCCCGCGTTCAAAAGAGGCTCTTTAAATTGGGCGTCGTTTCCGATTAATTCCACCAATGAATCAACACATCGCACGACATGCATCATGTTCATCTGAAGTTTTAAAGAGGTGCATGCTGATGTTAGCCCAAAATTGGGATCTATGTAAGCTTCCCCATCCATAGAAATACAGGCGTTCACTCCAACTTTTCGCCACGCATAGACGCGGCAATCCAATGCCTCGTTGCGTTCGCGTAGTTTGTGCCACTCGCGGCGGGGAAAGCCGCGCTTGTCTTTGACCGTGACCAGACGCTCTGACGTCAGTTGCTTGAAATACTCCTGCCCATGTTTTGGGAAATGGCAGTATCCGGCAGGAAAGCCCTCGCCTTCCGCCCGTTGCTCATCCGTCGGCCTGTCTTTGCGCAAACAGCCGTAAAGCTCGGACTTACCGAACGACGACCCGACGGGCCATACCAGAAGCCCCCGGCGCTTGCGCTTGCCATTTTTCATCACATCCATATGGCTTGGCGCACCGACAATGGCGCCCAGGCGATCCGTTCCCTTGACCGCAATAACCCGATCCGACGATTGCCGCCGGACCCAGTCATAGACTTCCTGCGTCGCATAACCGGTATCGATCGCCATTTTCACGATGGCCATATTGACCTGACTTGCGTGCGTAAAGCTTTCGGCCAGCAATGCATCAAGCGCAAGCCAGACATCCTGTTTCACGGGATCACCGGACAGCACACGATAATCGACCGACCAGCACTCCCTGTCACGGCCCCACGCGACGACCTCGACCTCAAGCCGATCTTTTTGCACATCGACGCCTGCGGTCAGGAATAAACCGCCCATCGGCACCGTACCGATGCGATAATCCTCACGCCGATCGTAAAGCCCCTGCCAATCCGGAGCCTCTCCCGCCTCCGTCCACGTTCGAGCCTCGATCGTGTTCACATAAACCTTCATCGCAGCGTCATCTTTTGCAGCAACCTTGCGCTCTGCAATCTGTGCCCACGAAAGCCACGGGCTGTTCAACCCCGACAGATGAAACCCCGCCGCCTTGGTAACCTCGGGGC
>JAQVBU010000009.1 GCA_028690155.1 Alphaproteobacteria bacterium
CTTGAAATGGGCGCTCATTTTCTTGATCTACAAGGCGACGCAGATAACTGGATTCAGCTTGTTCTGGCAACACCTGTTGTTTTGTGGGCCGGATGGCCCTTCTTTCAGCGCGGCTGGGCGTCGCTTGTTTCGCGCCATTTGAATATGTTCACGTTGATCGCGCTCGGCACGGGGGTGGCGTGGCTTTACAGTATTGTCGCCACCCTTGCGCCAGAACTTTTTCCTCCAGCCTTCCGCCAAGCGAACGGCACTGTTCCCGTATATTTTGAAGCCGCTGCCGTCATTACGGTCCTTGTGCTTCTGGGACAGGTTCTTGAACTCAAGGCTCGCGCCCAAACGGGCCGTGCAATCCGCGCCTTGCTTGACCTTGCGCCCAAAATGGCAAGACGGCTTCGTGCTGACGGGGCTGAGGAAGACGTGCCGTTGGATCAAGTGCAGTCGGGGGACCTTCTGCGTGTGCGTCCAGGCGAGAAAGTCCCCGTAGATGGCGTTGTAACGGAAGGCCGTAGCGCAGTTGACGAATCCATGCTGACGGGCGAGTCCATGCCCGTCGCCAAGGAAACAGGTGATCGCGTCACGGGCGGCACCATGAATCAGACGGGAGGCCTCATCATGCGGGCCGACAAGGTCGGCGCGGAAACCATGCTCTCGCGCATCGTGCAAATGGTGGCTGAAGCACAGCGAAGCCGCGCCCCTATTCAAAGACTGGCGGATATTGTTTCCGGCTGGTTTGTTCCGGCGGTCGTTTTGATCTCGGTTGTCGCATTTGCCGTGTGGGCGTTCTATGGCCCCGCGCCATCGTTCAGCTATGCCCTGATCGCGGCGGTCAGCGTTCTAATCATCGCCTGTCCCTGCGCTTTAGGTCTCGCCACGCCCATGTCCATTATGGTTGGCGTAGAACGCGGCGCACAAGCCGGCGTCCTGATCAGAAATGCCGAAGCGTTAGAGCGTATGGAAAAGATCGATACGCTGGTCCTCGACAAGACTGGCACACTGACCGAAGGCAAGCCGAAGGTCACAAAAATTGTTGCCACAAAAGGTTTTGACGAAGCCCGTATTCTCGCGCTCGCCGCTGCGCTTGAGAAAGGCAGTGAGCATCCGCTTGCCCACGCTGTCCTTGTCGCCGCGCAAGAAAAAAGCCTTCCGTTATTGAGCCTTGTTGATTTTGCCTCCGTGACAGGGCAAGGCGTGATGGGGAAAAGCGAGGGCAAAACGATTGCGCTTGGCAACAAAGCCCTGATGGACGCTCTTAAGGTCGACATCGTTTCCTTGCAAGCGCAGGCGGATGCCTCGCGCGGTCAAGGCGCAACGGTCATCTTTCTTGCTGTGGAGGGGAAGGCCGCCGGGTTTCTGGCTGTTGCTGATCCCGTTAAAGAAACTACGATGCAGGCTCTCGCACAGTTACGTAAAGAGAACATCCGTATCGTCATGCTGACAGGCGATAATCGCAAGACAGCGGAAGCCGTGGCAAAAACGCTGGGCATCGACGAAGTGGAGGCCGAAGTCTTGCCACAAGATAAGAACCGCATCGTCGAAAAGCTAAAACGTGAAGGCCACATCGTGGCGATGGCGGGTGACGGCGTGAACGACGCGCCCGCACTTGCCGTTGCTGATGTCGGCATTGCAATGGGAACGGGCACAGACGTCGCGATTGAAAGCGCGGAGATCACGTTGCTCAAAGGCGATTTAATGCACATCGTCCGCGCACACCATTTGTCCCGCGCCGTGATGAAAAATATCCGCCAGAACCTGTTCTTCGCCTTTATCTATAATGCGATGGGCGTGCCCATTGCGGCAGGTGTCCTTTATCCCGTCCTTGGGATCCTTCTCAGTCCCATCATTGCTGCTGCCGCGATGTCACTGAGTTCAGTTAGTGTGATTGCGAATGCCTTAAGGCTTAGGGTTATCGCTGCAGATTAAGAAAAGAGCTCTTTTTGACTATAAAACGCAGCGTAATCTTGAAAAGATTATCTATAATCAACAAGTTAATTTGGGGCGTATTCGCTGCCAAGTAACGTTCTCACCGCCATAGAATATGACAGGCGGGGGATCGGTGAACGAACCATCGGGTTCGACCATTTTCGGGAGCGACAAGCCCGAGAGGGCATGGGGGATGAGACGACGGCTGAGTCAGTGAGGCACATTCTCCCGAACGCCTAGGTCCTCATAGAAGCGAAGCAGATAGCCATCGGGGTCCGACACGATAAACTGCCGACAGCCGAGAAAAACCTTGTCCGCTCTGTACCAAGCGTCTTCCAAAGGAAGAAAAATCTTCGCCTTCTTCTTTTGCAGCGACGCATAAAGGCGGCGCACGCTTCGCGTTTTTATCTGTAAATTTAGGCCTCGGCCATAAGGTTGCCGGAGCCGTGCCGAAACCCAGTTCCCGGGACGGTTTCGATCCAGCATCAGTTGCGCCCCTTGCCTTTCGAGCATAGCAAAACCCTCCGCCTTCCTTCGATACAGGACCTTGAACCCAAGGACCGTTCTGTAAAAGTGGAGGCTCGCTTCGAAATCCGAACAAAGAAGCTCGGGGATCAATGGATTCAACGGAATCGTTCCGTTCATAACTTCCCCCTAATTACTAATAGCTAATCTTGAGCAGACATCTGTCCAGGCCTTGGCTCTCACCAGAGAGCTGTAAGGAGGTCTTTTAGTACAAGAGGATACGTTATCCGCTTCCAATATCGATAATCTTTTTAGTTAACGGATGAAACCATTTGGATAATTCATAGTCTTCTTTTATTTTGGGGCAATATCAACAGAAAAGCTTTTGGATGAACTTTCGAGAAAAATTTATGGGTAACCAAATTTCAGATCCGTATGTATGTGTCGGGATAGACATCGGTGGAACGAAAACCTCGTATGCGGGTTTTGATCAAAACGGCACCGTTCTCGATCAAGCGACATACCCAACCGCCGAAGCAGCCCCTTCCGTCTTGGCCAAGCGCTTCCGGGATGAACACATTATCCCCAGAGACTACCGCATTTTGAGCGTCGATGTCGGCGCGGCAGGCGTGGTTAAAACAACGCCGGAAGGCCACAAAGTAGCGGCGATTATCAACTGTAATAATGCGCTTTGTGACGAAAGTGAACTCAGTGCGATCTTTAACGCTCCGGTTGTTTTGCGAAAAGACATGGAACTTACAGCCGCAGCAATACCTGCTCTTCTCAGCGACTTTGGAATTTTGATAAAAGATGGCTTAAAAAACGCTCCGGCAAAAAGATCAACTGTCGTTGCCCTCGATTTCAGCGGAACGGGTTGGGGAAACGGATCCATAGAGATTCAAAACGGTCGTGTCGTTTCTTTCACGGAAAGCGAAGGCAATCATACAGAAGCCTCTTTCGCCAGCGCGCGACAGAGGATGCTGCGCCCTTTTATTGAAGAGATCGTTCATCGCCGCGACTGCCAAAATAACCGAGACAAATTGTTTGTAAGCCGCGAAGATGTTGCCTGTATGGGTGGCTTGTCTTTGTTTTACGCTGCCAATACGGATCAAAATAAGCTCATGGAGCCCAGCGCCGTTGTCGGCCTCGCTCGTAGTGGCGATGCGCTTGCTCATCAATCAATCTCGGATTGGTGCGAAAGCAAAGGCCAACAAGCTTCTTTGCTTGCCGTATTCCCCATGACCACAGATATTCTGGCCGTCATCGGCGCGCCGGAAAAACTGGGGTCGTTGTTCGATTGGAACGCCTATCGACAAGGTCTAAGCGCGGGCGCCGGGCTGCGCCGCGACGAGGCCAATGCCCGTGCAATCATTGCCTTCGATCATACGAAGTGCAAACTTCCGATCAATGTTCTTGGCTTGCGCGTTCTGGCCCAAGAGGCTTTCGCTGACAACAAGCGCCCATCCAATCCTCACCACAGGGGCTCTTTCGTACAAAACAACAGGCTGGGCTGAGGGACGCTTCCAAACATATAGGCGATACTCTTGGCTTGATGAGGATAACAAATTGATAAAGAGAGGATCGCCCTGCTCGCCTTACGCAAAACAGCTTGCACCTATCGATCGTTAAAAAAGGCCGCTCAGGACGACACGGCTAAAATTAGTTGACGGCTTTGCGCGGATCAAGATCGACAAGATACGCGATGGCTCGGTCGTAGTCGTCTTGGAAAATGTTTTCGATATTATCGGTGTCAAAGTATGCCTCCACAAGCGAGCGGATGAGCGCTTCACTTAGCTCGTTTGTATAGGCCACGTATGCTATGAGGGCGCGCACCGAGGTGAGCTCCGTGACGTTGAGCGTCGTCGGCTGATCCAAAAACGGATTGACATTCGCGTTTGCCGCTTCTTTTCGGTTCTTGAGCACGTTTTGAATCTTGGATGTCATTGTTTGTATCTCCAAATTAAGCGGCTATGGCCATAAAACGCGTCGCGTTTAAAAAAGCGGCCCAACGAGCTTCAAAGGCCACAGGAGTACAATGAACAATGCCTTGCGAGCGCTCCCATCGTTCAAGAAGCGGCTGAAGGCTAATTTCTCCGTGGCGGTTCAGAAAAGCTAGTTCCGATGCGCTCATTTTTGTGTCTCCATAAGATCATTATGTCTTGTGGTATCAAAATAAGGGGTTTTCGGCATGAAAGCAATAAAAAAATATTATCCAATAGTACTGATGATACTAATCAGTTGTATTAATCTACGCACCCAATATAAATTGATATTGTATTTTTGTTGATTTTTCAAAATCTTAGCCAAAAAACGGCCAATAATTTTTCTCTTCGCTTCCCCTCTTTAAAAAATTGTGTTATTAGGTATCTTCTGTTTTACTTACTGGTAAAAAATAATGCCGACAGGAAAACAAATACGAGCGGCTAGAATGCTGATCGACTGGGAAGCCAAAGATCTTGCTCGAACGGCACAGTTAAGCCCCGAGACTATTTTTAAAATTGAACGCGGCACGGCAAATCCAAAGCCGGATACGATGGAACGCATTGTCAGAGCGTTACATAATGGAGGCGTGGTGTTCGATGGCGAACGCGGTATAAGGCTTGTCCTAGAAGATTATCGCGTTCTTGAAGGTGGCGACTGCTACTTACGTTTTCTGGATGAAATTTATCATACATTACGAGGGAAAAATGGAGCCGAAGTTCTTTCGATATGTACGGATGATGCGGTTTCTCCGACCGAGGTCACTCAAGCCATTCAGCGCTGGCACGACGAGGGAATAAAGTGTCGATTTTTATCTCACGATAAAACAAAGAAATTTGATTTTCCTCTTCAAGAATACCGGTTAATTCCAACAAAATTTTTTAAAAACAGTGTCATCGTTATCTACGAAGACAACGCAGCCATTTTAAGAAGCTCTAACGAGACGGTCATTGTCATCCGAGACCAAGACCTTGCTTCAATGTTGCGAGGGCTGTTCGAGTTAGTATGGTCAATTGCCAAAGGGGTTGATAAATGATTTTTAATGACAGATATAAAGTTATCGTTCGTCACAGTCCCGGCTGGAGGGGGAAAGAAGCGGCAACGCTGGGAGTAAGCGTCGGAAGTCCCAACTGGCAAGATGATAAGTTTGTCGCTATTCTGGATTTTGCCGCAAGGAATTTCAAGACGATCCGTATTGATGTCACGGACGCGCTCTATCGTTATAACTTCATGGCAAAAGGACTTTCGGCCCATAATGCACTAACGCAGGCAAATGCGCTAGGAGCGTTATGGCTGGCTAAACATCAAGCGACGATAGACGCCGCCCCCGTCAGGCCCAGAATCGTAAGGTGGGCAGAATGGTACGCCCATCCGGACTTTCAAGAGACCCTGGATGCGTTTAAGGATTCTTATAAACATGACGAAATTTTCAGAACCGCCGTTGAAAAAGATATTGATCACTTCTATGGCCGGAAAAACAACTGCGGTCAACAAGCAGGCTGGGAATACAGCAAAGACTACCTCATAGAAGAAGTCGCTGTATCTACGCTTCAAGCGCGAGAATTGGCTTCCGTAAAAATATACCCCGGCGACGATTTGGAATGTCTTCGCGTCGTCCGCCAACGCCTTGTCAAAGACGCCCCTTGCGGACTTGAGCACGAACAATTTGCAAAAGTCAAATTTTACACGCGTCCGGCCCATAAGAAAAATTTTGCCCTTTTTCAAAAATGTTCGGAAGAAGCCCCCTTTCAACGAACGGCCTCCTAGGACATCTTAATAAGAGCCGCTCTTCTGAACTTTTCTCAATTTTCTGCACAACATGTGGAATCTTTTGGCATAACGCGTTGCACGGTTGCGGGTTTTTGTCGGCAGTTGGTAGTTCGCAATATTTGGGGGCGCCCGCGGTCGGCGACATCAAAAATCCGACACGACGACCTCAAGACATTTCTCGATGCGCTCGCCCGTCGCCGTCTAGAAGAGAGGACGCCTCAAGGCGCGGGGTCTTTCCTATCGCTTTCTTGCCGAGGCTCCGTGCCTATGTCAGGCCTGACAGGCTCTGAGGGCGTTTTCCTCGGGCCGATAGACGTCGCTTCTTTCGAATTTTCGGCCTTCTTTTCGGGGAAGGCCCCGGCCGCATCGAACAACTCAAGAACGTTCGGCACGCCTATCCCTTCAAGAAGCTTCCTTGCTCGGAATTTGTCGCCGCCCAAATAAACGCTCTGAACGTCTAAAAACCTGGCCGTTTGATCCAAAGGAAGAACGCCCTTTATAAGAGCCAGTTGTTCGTCCATGACCTTTATGCAGTCGGCACGTGCCGCAAACTTAATATCCCGGGCCTCCTGCTCGTAACAGGTTCCCGACTGAACCTTTATTCCGGATAACAAGTTTTCTCGTATTTCAAGCATTCTTGCTACCGCGTCATCCTGTATTTGAAAACATTCTTCCCAACAATCAGAGATACCCTTTATTATAGCGCATACTTCAGTTCCCTTTATTATATTGCGTATATCTTGTGGCGGCTCATATGGTTGAAGATTCTCCCATAGAGGTGAAAGGACCTTTACATCGTAATGGAGGAGAGCTGTGAAAAAAGAAGCAAGCACCTTCATGTCTTCGTTCGCACGTTCTTTTTCTTCAGTATTCATTTTCTTCTCCAAAAATCGCGGATAAAATTGAACCGAGTAACACGACAAAAATTCCATTGTGCGGGTTCCTAACATGCTGCTTTTTTCGCATACAAGCCAGAAATCTTTCAACCATTTGGTTAACGGCTTAAAAAGCCAAGGGGTGCCCCGAAGACGTAACGGGTTATTCCCTGTCTGTCCTTTATGGTTTTCACGTTCCGGCGTTT
The DNA here is from genome assembly GCA_028690155.1 of Alphaproteobacteria bacterium. Taxonomy (GTDB): domain Bacteria; phylum Pseudomonadota; class Alphaproteobacteria; order UBA9219; family UBA9219; genus CAIXLI01. Next base: position 7,217 of record JAQVBU010000009.1, read on the forward strand.
GGCCCCTTTTTTCGCCTGAAAAAGAGGCCTTTCTTATAACGCCTCGTCGCGCACGTCCGCGCGCGTTGGGCCGTGGCTTGTAAGCAGAAAAGACGGGCAACACGCCGCGACGACATCGTCCAGAAAATCCTGGGCGCTCGCTTCCTTGCTCTCTTTATTGATGACATAGCGATGAGCTGGCACCCCGATCTGATCCAGACACGTCACCGCCACGCCGTGCGACACCTTACATGCCGACGTTGCGTTTTTAAGATCCGTACGGATGGATTGGGCAAGGATATCCAGATCCAGCCACCCAAAACGCAAGCTCCCTTGATAGTCGTTCGGCACGTTTGTCCTGTCCACAATGCCTTTATACGGTTTCTCGGGCAATTCGTGAGGAAAGGGTCCCGCGCCGTGACGCGTGGCGTAGGCTCGGGTAACATAGGTCACGTCAAACGACGTCAGCCCATAATCTTCCGCCAACGCGACCGCGTTTTTGATGCCGGTGGACGAACGCGTGACGTGCGGGAAGAAGCCTTTGTCCTGATCCAGCAAAAGCCCCTGCGCCCCCTCGAATACAACGCTTTCGGCGCGTTCGATTAAACCCGGATCGGCGGAAGTCACGGCGTTGACAAAAGCCTCCATGAGCTCGACCGTATGATCGAAAATGCCGTCCGAGGCTAACCGTTCGGCCCAGACTTCCGGAATCCGGGAAATGCCCAACGCCGCCAGCCGTTGGGGGGCCCATTCGTTTCGGATTTCCCGAAGCCGCTTTTCAAAAAACGCGCGCGAATGCAGATCGTTGAACGACAGCGTATAATTCGAACCTTCCGTGCGTTCGATCGTCTCGCCGAAGCCAAGGCCGCAGCTTCCGTGCCTTTGTCCGCCGCGCGTTTCTTCGACAATCTGGTTGATCATCATGTCGTAGGGCGTGGTAATCGGCGACAAAGGATCGACAAAAACGTCCGGACAAAATCCCAACGCCTCAAGCGCCTCTTTTTCCCGGAAGAACAGAATCGGATTGCAGGCGTAAAAACGGCTGAGAAGCGTTTTGGCTCCGACAAAAGAGCCGCTGCTGAAATGTTTGAACACATGGCGCTTGCCATCCGGCGTCGTCACGGTATGGCCTGCCTGCGCGCCGCCGTTATGACGAACGACAACGGTTCGTTCGCCATAAGACGACGCGAGAAAATCGGTGACGAGGCCTTTCCCCTCGTCACCGAAGTTCGCACCGATCACGATTTTCGCGTGCCTGGTCATGGTTATTTTATCCCAAGCCCCGGCCGCCACACGCCTCCGGTGGCGGCAAGATCACCACGCGAGGGCGCGAGGCCCTGGATGGCCTCTTGCACCGCCACGGCCGTGCTGCCATTCCACGACGCGATAATATCGGCCTTAGGACGACCCGCCATCACCTCGAGCGTCGAGACGATGATCGCCGGAATCTCATGGTAGTCCGTGACGGGGATCACACGCTCGCCCAAAAGATCCCTCCACCGTTCTCCATGATCTCCCGTGTTGTCGTAAGGCCCTTCGATCACCTGAAGATGAAAAACGTCAAACCGCCGCTCAAGCATGTCTAAGAGCTCTTTCGATGTAAGATCCCTTTCGACATCGTCGCCGAACACGCGTTTGATCTCATCGGCTTTCAGCGTCTTATGGATGTTTTCATCCCCAACCGTGAACAAAATGCCTTTTTGCCCACGCTTGTCGAAGCTGTCGATCGCCGCTTTGACCGCCAGAAAGTACCACGCAAGGTGATAGCTCTCGCCGCCGTTGCCGCCGCCTCCTCCTTCGAGGTAAAGCTGCTTGAGCTGCTCGGCAATCCGAATATCCGCCTCGAATTGCGTCGCCTGCAACGGATAACGATCGCACTTGGCATCGCCCACGGCCATAAACATGATCTGCGGATCCGCAACGGGTTGCCGCGTCAAAATGTTCTGGACCATATCGCCAAGCCCGTCCGTGATCAGGCTATGAGGGATGCGCCCCATGGATCCCGTCACGTCCAGAGTGACCGCGACCGGCGTCGCGTTCGGATGCTCGGCCGAATCGCGCGACTCGCGAATCTCAATCCCCAATGGATCGAAATCCGGGTGGATCGTTCTCGCAAAGATGTCCGACGCCGACTTCGTCGCTCCCGACGCCGTTCGTGTCGTCTTGCCAAACGTATTCCAGTCGTCCGTTGTCCAAGCTCCTGTACCCATAGCTCTCTCCTTTTGTTAGGGTTGAGGATAAACCGCGTGGGGTTTTATGTCCCACGCCACAAAATGGCGACCGCCGAAGCTCTTCTTGAGCACGGACGATTGCCACATTGAAAAATCCTGAAACGCGTCGCCGCTGCCGGGAAGCATCAGCCAGTCCGCCATCGCTTTGGGCACGCCCTTCTCGCGCACCAAATGCACACCCGTTGGGTCGCCCATGATCTCGCGCCCCACCATACGCAGTAGCGTTTGATCCGTTTTGAACGCCGCCTTTGGCATCGGATCGTTGAAAGCAGCGCGAGGCATCGCATCCAACGTCCGGTTTGGCAAACCGATGTAGGGCTCGTTCTCCTTCACGGCGTACCACCAGCCGCCCAACAGAGCGGCGGAGTGATCGTTGAGGCCGATCGCCGTGCCTTGCGCGCGCGCATCGCGGGGACGGATAAAAACGGTCATCGGAGAGATGTCGTTGTGCACAAGCCCCGCCCACTGAAAATAACACGCCAGATTGTGCAACCGACTGACGATCCACGCCGCATGTTCCGGCGCAATCTTTCCACCCATGAACTCCAACACGTCTTGCAACAGCAAAAGATCGTTATCGCGTTTGACGACGACCGCCGTCCTCCCATCGTCCGTTTGGAACGTTCCCTCAAGGACGGGCAATTGCGGCGCAAATTGGTCGCGCATGGCATCGTTCGCAAAAGGAAAAGCTCCCATCGCGTGCACGGCATTTTGCGCCAAGTCGCGGAATTCTTTTTCCACCACAAAGACCAGCTTGCCATCGCAGATCAGCATCTCGCCAAGTTCGAAGGGACGTTTTTTCAGATACAGGATCGTCGCCTCGCGGCCTGTTTTCTGCCGGAGCCGCATAACCCCCGGCGTTTCCCATGTGCCGTTTTCCAACTTCTGCAAAGCCCGGTCGCACAGCGTCTTCGCATGACGGAATGCGTCGGCTGCGCGAGGATCGTCGTTGACGTCCGGATGAAACCGCTTCACCAGCAACCGATAATCGGCCACGATCTCTTGCTTGTTCGGCGCGAACAGTTTTTCCGGATCGACGATGCCCATAAAATCTTCAAGGGCGATATCTTGAGCCACGTGTGGCGTAAAATTCTTTGACATGTGTCCTGTTCCTTACAGGGTGTCTCTGCTGAGACGGGTCTTCTTGGGAAAAAAGCGGTCCTTGATCGGTCTCAAGGACACTTGGGCAATGTTAGCGCGACGATCGCGGCGAACATTGCGGGGCCGACGCCGAGCCGTGCGGTCGGGACGAAGAGCTGTTGGATGGTTCAAAGCACAGACAAACCACAACACCGCCCGCCAGCATCGTCGTGCCGGGAAGCGTCGTTTGCGTCGTCGTGACTATGGGAAAATCCTTCGCCATGTCGTGCCTGAACCGAACCCTTTCGTCAAAAAAGTGCGTCGAAAAACGCATCTAAATCGGAACACGTTTTTGATTCGTTGGCAAGCGCTTTGTTTTAACTTCTTGTTTTTTCATATAAAAATGGAGTTTTTTGCCCGTTTTTATGTTGCAGTGCACAAAACCTTTCTTCGATCCTACGGATCGTTTTGCGATTCATCCGAAAACCTTTTATAGGGTCATGAACGTTTCATCTTTCTTGCCGAAGAATTTTCGTGTCTTCCTCCATGCCTCTCGTTTCCGTTCTGGTGCCGTTTTACAATCAGGGAAATTTTCTGAGCCGGTTCATCACGTCTTTGCTGAAACAGACCTACAAGAACATCGAGCTTGTCTTGGTCGACGACGGATCGACCGACAGATGTGGACGCCGCTGACCGGCTCGCTCAACAACGGATGATCGAAACCTTGGGCTTTTCGCCCTCCGACGAGGAGATGGCTCTTCATGGCGTTCTCGCCAATCCATCGGTCCTGCCGCTTTCCCAACAAAACCCCGCCGCGCAGGACCTCGGGCCTCGTCTGCACGCGTGGGGACAAAAACTCATCGCACACAACGAAACCTCCCGCGTTTTTGATCGTTCTCTTCTTGAGGCCGCCCTCGAAAAACGGATCAGGGAAACCATCCAGGCCCTTCCAACGACTTGAAAAGCCTCTTTTTTACCGCCGTAATAATTTCATTGATCCTTAGCCTTGAGATGCTATTTTCCCTCCACTTTCCGTGCGGGCGTGGCGGAATTGGTAGACGCGCTGGATTTAGGTTCCAGTGATCAAAAGTCGTGGGGGTTCAAGTCCCTCCGCCCGCACCAGCCGAGGCATGGGCTGCTTTTTGTGAAGGCTTCGCGCGTCGATGCTTTGGTTTAACGAGACTAAACCCTTTCCCACGCCTTATCTTTTATTCCTTGAAAACGGACGTTCCGGCCGAATTCGGCGCGAGGATGCCAGAAAAGCGTTTTCGGAGCGACCTCGGGCAACCATGGGTGCGCCAAATCGTTCCGCACGAAGAAAACGTTCGTCGCAAAAGCGTTGGCTCCAACGAGACGATAGCCCTTAGTTTTCGCAAGCTTGTTAAACGCCGCGATCGACGCGCCCGCATAATCGGAGCCGTACTGGGTAAAGACGGCCTTGAAATCGTCTGCATAGGGAACCGTCACGGATTCCTCAGGCCCCCACAAATGATTGATCTCGGTCACAACGACGCGCGGAGAAAGGACGGAAATCGCTTTCCAAAGCCAATAATCAATACCGTCGATGTCGATGGAAAGAAGATCGATCTCTCCGCCAAACCCCGCCCGTTCGATAAAAAAGTTGATGTTGTCTGCGGTTACCCATCCGTTAAAAATTTTCGGAGGCCAAAACTTTGAATCCTGATTTTCTTTGTAGAAAGCTTCGGCGTGCTTTGCCAACGCCTCATCGCCTTCGAATAAAAGCCCGGTGCACCGATGATTGAGAATCAGATTCGCCGTATTGCTTTCGTCTCCCGAACCGCAGCAGATTTCAACGACGCGACGGTTTGTGAACCCAAGCAAGGAGAAAAGATAAAGGATATACCCATCTTCTTCATGTTGCGAGTAGCAACGGAAGCCGCAGCTTTTCCAATCCGGAGCGCTCAAGCCCTGCTCCGCATGGGCCCGGTAAGTCTCCATCAACATTTTTTGGGCAACAACATTCATGAAATGGCGGCCTCTAATGCATGAACTTATGGATGAGCCTCTTTATAAGCATCAAAATCATGCCGCAACCTAGCTATTTCTTGAGATTGTTTATCGTTATGTGTTTTTAGTTCCTGTATTGCTTTGGTGAGAAGCGGAATAATTTCGTCAAATTTTAACCCCTTAGTTCTTTCTGCATTGTTTCTTGTTGAAACAATCGATGGTAGAATTTTTTCTACGTCTTGAGCAATAAAGCCAAAATGGGGGCCTTGCATCCCTTGATCTTCCAGCTTTTTCCACTCAAAACTAACCGGCCTTAATTGTTCGATCTGTTTTAGCCCTAGGGTGAGGGGTGACGTTCTCCCCGAAAATGTCGCCAAAATGAGATAGAGTCTGCAACCTGAGAAGAAGGAGCAGACGATGAAGAAGCGGTTTACGGAAGAACAGATCATCCGGATCTTGAAGGAAGCGGAGGCCGGAGCCAAAACAACCGATCTCTGCCGGACGCACGGGATTAGTCAGGGAACGTTCTATAACTGGAAGGCCAAGTTCGGCGGGATGGATGTTTCCGACGCAAAGCGTCTCAAACAACTGGAATCCGAAAACGCGAAGCTGAAAAAGCTGTTGGCGGAAGAGATGCTGAACAAGCAAGCCTTAAAGGATTTACTCTCAAAAAACTGGTGACGCCCGCACGACGCCGGTAAACCCCTGTGCATCGTCAGTGATAACGGTACGGAGTTTACAAGCCGAGCCGTTCTGGCATGGGCGCAAGAGCAAGGGGTCGAATGGCATTACATTACGCCGGGCAAGCCCCGAGAGAACGGCTATACTGAGAGTTTGAACGGGCGGATCCGGGACGAATGTCTGAATGAACACGTGTTCGAGGGCCTCGCTCACGCTCGGCGGATTGTTGATGCGTGGCGTCAGGATTACAACAACATCCGTCCCCACGGCAGCATCGGAAACATACCCCCAGCGGCCCATCGCGTCAGTCTGCTCTCGACTCTTGCGGTCGAGCAGCCTGCCGCTTGCCCTCAACCCCGAACATGACTATTTTAACCGAAAGACTCTAGCTCCCTATGGAGACACAAAGGGGAGAACGTCATCAGGAAACGATGTTTAATAGTTGCCTACACATAAAGATAAGGTAATGAATTATGTCTTTTTGTCCTCGCCTTTTTGGCAAGGCCTTCCGCCTTCCACTGAGGAAGGCTGCAAGCGGTGCGTATTTGTCTTACTTCAGCCCGAGCAGCCAAAAAGACGACTACTGGAACTGGTGGAAATTGCTAAGATTGTTGATCAACATACTGGGATAGCGTATCGCACCTAAAGCAGCTGACATTAGGCGGCTTTTTTTGCAATCACGCACAGGAAACACCACAAGTTTTAACAAGTTAAAGGATCTGATGCGCGCTTTACCTATTTTCATATAAAGTTATGCCTGAGTTATATTGAAAGAAGGCAAGCCGATGAGCTCTTCGCACAAATGGCACTTTTATCTCACCCCGCATGAAGCGTGGGAAGCTATGTACAAGGATTGTGAGCAAGCCGCAAACTCCATCGATATCGAACAGTACATTCTTGAAAATGATGCCGTAGGTCAGCGCTTTGTGGAGCTGTTGATCGAAAAGGCAGCGAGCGGAGTCAAAATCTTCGTCATCTGTGACAGGTTCGGCAGCGCAACCTTTTATCATTCTCCATTGATTAAGAAATTACGCCATCATGGGGGGCGTTTTTATTTTTACAATATCATCACACATTGGGACTTCTTTCGGCCATGGAGATGGTTTCCGCGCACCCACATAAAAGCGCTTCTTGTGGATTCGCGTATTGCCTACACAGGTGGCGTATGTTTTGCCGAGCGAATGAGAAATTGGAGAGATACCCAGATACGAATAACTGGCCCCGTTGTTGCGCAAATTAGAGACGCCTTTGATCGCGCCGAGCTTATCATAAGGCATAAAAGATCGCCACGGCTCCTGAAAAAACCTGATAGAGAGGATGAATTTATCTACCTGCAAAGCAATCCTATTGTATCGTGGCCCCTCATTTATACGGAACTGGTCAGGGCAATAGGTGGAGCCAAGCGCTATGTTTATATTACGACGCCATTCTTTGCACCCAATCGCCGCTTTCGTCGCTTATTGATATCCGCGCCCGCTAAAGGCGTAACCGTTATGTTGTTGGTTCCTGAGCATTCGGATGTTAGGCTCGCCGACTGGGTGTTCCTGTCTTATGCTGGCAAGTTCCTTGACGCCGGCGTCCGTATTTTCCGTTATCAAAAATCCGTGATTCACAGCAAAACGGTTGTCATCGACGATGCGTGGGCGACCATTGGAAGTACGAATATGGATGTCCTCAGTTTCTTCCGTAATCGCGAATCCAACCTGATGACAACAAATGCGGAAGCGATAGAGGAGCTGAAACAGCATTTTCTGGAGGATCTAAAACAAAGTCATGAACTTACCAGAGATCAAATTGCAAAAGAGTCTTTCTTAAAAATAGGGATCGGCTATTTGGCGCGGTCGATGAAATCATTTATATGATGAGCATGCAGCCCTTCAAAATCCTTTTCAGTAATTTTGGTTATGCCTGTGGAATTGACGGACTTCTTGTGCATCATATTTTTTATGCACACCGGCATTTTTATTGCTCACCTGCGGTTCAAAAACGTTCGTTGCAGCAGTTATCCCTTTCTTATCGCTTTTGCCATCGCACCTCCTCGTAATGACTCATTGCGGAATTCCTTATATAACTCCGTTGGACTCCCGTCAGATCTTAGAAACTCGATTTTCTTTAAAAGAGGAATAAGTGCTTGGGCGCTTCCACTACCATAACCAATTACAGTTGATTGAAAGTCTTGAGTATATCTAGATGGAGTCTTGGCCTCCACGATCTTATCGAGAATTTTGGATATCAAACCAGTTGAAAGAATGAAGGGTAGTTTTTCTGCCATGTTTTCACCCAGAAAGGACGAAGGATGTCTGAGTGCTAAATATGGCAGGGGTTTTTTCACTTATCAAGCTAAGGTGCGTTGCACGAATAAAATGGATTCTGAATATCCGCAAGGTTGAAGGGGAGGAGGACGCTACGACATCTCCCAGATCAAGACAAACCCAATTTATTGATTTTGCTGAAAATTATTCAGAGTTATCCCCCATTCAAACAGCATACCCATGACTTCATGAACGCCGGGAAGGTTCAAAGTAACTCCATTCTGGCGCACCAGCCAGAGGCCTTTTTTCTTTCGTCATAAGAAATCCCTCCTGCGGGAAGGGAGCTTGAGGTATCGAAAGGTTAATTTTTACAAAAATCATCCCTCTTTGGGCATCCGATGCTCTTCCCGGCGATTCATATTGATCCTTCTTCAAACATCGTGTTAAGCACTTCCCCCGACTCCGGAACGAGTGGCCGTCGCTTTTATAGCGCCCGATTCTCGCCGTAGGCTTTTGCATTCCCTTTCGCGGATTCTTAGTAACTGACCAAGGAAAAAGATAGATCATGGCTGACGTTAAGGTTCTGAAAGAAGAAGGTTTGAAACACGAGTTTTCGATCACGATCTCCCAGTCTTCTCTTGAAGACGCCAAGGGCAACCGTCTGGCCGAAATCGCAAAAACGGTTAAGCTTCAGGGCTTTCGGCCCGGCAAGGTCCCTTTGCCCGTCGTCGCGCAGCGTTTCGGTTCCGAAGCCTACGCCGAAGCCTTGGAAAAAAGCGTCTCAAAAACCATCGACGACTTGCTGACCGAACGCAAACTTCGCCCGGCAACCCAACCCAAGGTCGAATTCAAATCGTCAGACGAAGGGAAAGATGTCTCGTTCACAATCGCGTTCGATTCCCTGCCCGATATTAAGCTTATAGACTTTGGCACACTGGCTCTTGAACGGCCGATAGCCGCCGTCGAAGACGCTAAGATTGAGGAAACCCTTGTCACCTTGACAAAAAGAATGCGCCAACCCGAAAAAGTCGAAGAAAAGCGCGGCGCCGAAATGGGCGACGTTGTTATCGTCGACTTTGACGGCAGCGTGGATGGAGAAAAACGTCCGGGCATGAAGGGCGAAGACCACCCGTTGGAGCTCGGCTCGAAATCTTTTATCGACACCTTCGAAGATCAGTTGGTCGGAACTAAAGTCGGTGAAGAAAAGAGCATCAAGGTTACCTTCCCTAAAGACTACCACGCATCGGACCTTGCCGGGAAAGAAGCGGTCTTTGAGGTTTCCGTCAAAGAAATCCGTCAGCACAAGCCTGTCGTGCTCGACGAGGCGTTGGCTAAGGAATTAGGATTTCCTAACCTTGAAGGGCTTCGCAGTCGCATCGCCAAGGATATCCAAGCTGATTATGACCGCATCAGCCGCACGGTTATCAAACGCGCCTTGATGGACAAACTGGCCGAGGCTTACTCTTTCGACATTCCTCAAACCCTTTCCGATGCCGAATTCGAGAGCATTTGGCACCAACTGGAGCACGCAAAGGAACACAACGAACTTTCCGACGAAGACAAAAACAAGGATGAGGACACGCTGCGCAAAGAATATCGCGCCATTGCCGACCGTCGCATCCGCTTGGGCTTGGTTCTGGCGGAAGTGTCCGCTCAGAACAACATTCAGGTCACCGCAGACGAACTGCGCTCGGCCCTGATGGCCGAAGCCCGCCGCTACCCGGGCCAAGAAAAGGCCGTCTTCGACTATTACACCAAGACACAAGGCGCTATCGAACGGTTGCGCGCGCCTCTTCTTGAGGAAAAGGTCGTCGATTTCATTCTTGACAAAGCATCGGTCACAGACAAAAAATTATCCCCTGACGAACTGATGGCTCAGCCCGACGCAGAATAAAGGGACGTTTTTCGACGTGTTTGAAGCCTCCAAAAAAGGCGCTTTCTTTTCGTACACCTCTCTCAGACGGCTGGGGTTTGCGACGTTAAATTGGGCATCAAGCATGCCGGAAGGCGCTTGGCTTTTGGTCGGCGTTAACGTGATCTCCCTTGTTTTTGCTTTCTTTATGCAAGAAGTCGTTGACGTGTTCCCTTGCGCCTTATGCCTTTGGGAACGGTATCCTTTCGTCGTAGCCGCCTTTCTGGCTTTCGCCGCAGCCTTATGGAAACCTTATAAGAAACAAACAACCCTTCTTCTGAGCCTTTGTGTCGTAACGTATCTTGTCAGCGTCGGGCTGGGCTTCTTCCATTCCGGCGTCGAGCTTCTGTGGTGGGAGGGAACGCCCAGTTGCGATTCGACACCCCTTTCCGGCGCTTCCCCCGAAGAATTGCGCGCGGCGTTGCTGGAAGCCCAACCCCCTCGTTGCGATGACGTTACATGGTCTCTTTTCGGCTTGTCCTTGGCGAACCTAAACACGCTCTTCTCCTTGGGCCTTGCGCTCTTTTCGGTTCTAATTCTGAGACAGCACATAAAGACTCGGTGAAAAATTTTCCGGTCTGACCAAAACAAAAGGGCATCTTATGCCCCGCCCTCACGCAGCGCCCAAAAACAATAAACAAAAACAAGCGGCTAGTTGTTTGGCATAGAGATTGCTTTTCAACTTGTGACGCTTTTTTCTTGCCCTCTTTGGGCCCTTAACGAACGAGGATCAGGATGTCTTCTCTTTTCTCCTCCCTGAACGTTGCCGTCTCCGGCCTTAACGCTCAAGCCAGCGCCATCGGCAATATCTCCGATAACTTGGCAAACACCGAAACGACCGGATACAAAAACATCAGCACAAGCTTCTCAAGCTTGGTGACCTCGTCCAGCTCGGCCGCCAATAACCCTGGCGGTGTGTCGGCCGCCCCTCGATACGAGAACGCCGATCAAGGCAACATCTCCTCTTCTTCTTCCGAAACAAACTTAGCCATATCAGGCGACGGCTTCTTCGTCGTGACAGGCTCAACCACCAATACCGAAGGCGAAACTGAATTCTTCGGCACCTATTATACCCGGTCCGGTGACTTCTCAGAGGACGCCGAAGGATATCTGGTCAACAGCTCGGGCTATTTCTTACAAGGCTATACGATTACCGACGGCATCGTTGATACGTCGTCTATCAGCCCCATCCAAATCTCTTCGTTGCTTGATGCCCCTAAAGCGACGGACACCATTACCTATGAGGCGAACTTGCCTGCCGGCGCCGTCGATTATACGTCCTCAAGTTCAACCGTCGACATCTATGACTCACTGGGCAGTACGCACGGCACTGAAATTGTTTGGGAAACAACGGCAACAACCAACGTCTGGCGGGCGACCATAACCGTCGAAAACGGTGGGGGAGCATCAAACGACTACCAAGCCGTTTTTGACGTGACCTTCGATACAAACGGAACCATCAGCGACATCACGGGCGTTAGTTCAGGATACTACGACAGCACCGGAACTCTTGTCACAAGCCTCGGCGCTGTTTTGACGTCCGGAACAGGCATTTCCGGTGCTAATGCCAATATTTCGTTGGGCGCAACGGCTTCCGACACGGGCCTTTTGATCTTCCCTGGAGCCGGAGCGCAAACCATGTCCTTCGACCTCGGTAGTTATCTCATATCGGCAGGCGTAACCCAGTATTCAAGCTCAAGCTCAACCGTGTCCGTGTCATCCATCTCTCAAGATGGTTTAGGCGAAGGGTCTTATAGCAGCCTTAACATCAACTCGGACGGCGTTGTGTCAATCAACTATACAAACGGCAGCACGCGCAAAATTTATCAAGTCCCCATCGCAACCTTCAATGCGTCAAATAACCTTCAACGCGAATCCGGCGGCGTTTATACCGCAACGCTAGCGTCGGGAACGGGTAACTTGCGCTTGGCCGGTAATAACGGTGCAGGCAAAATTTCTAGCAGTTCTTTGGAAGATTCAACCGTCGATATTGCAACAGAATTCACGACCTTGATCGAATCCCAACAGGTTTATTCGGCAAACGCCAAGATCGTGACGACCGTCAATTCGATCCTGACCACAATCATGCAGGCCGTTCAGTAGGCCTTCTTACCGATGGGGCTTTCGGGCGCCGCCTTTCAATAGGGTTTCATTGTCATGTCGCTTACGAGTGCTCTTTCTGTCGCTCTTTCGGGAATTCAGGCAAGCACAGCCGCCGCGCAAATCATTTCGGCGAACGTCGCGAATGCCCAAACCGAAGGCTATACGGCAAAAAGCGTCACGCTGACAACGAAGACCAATGGTTCCTTCACTGGTGGCGTCGAAATTACGGGCTACGCACGCAAAACCAACACCGTTCTGTCCGAAGCGATGAATGGTGCCATAACGGATACGGCCTATCTAAGCACCCAAGACAACTATCTAACCCAAATCCAAGCCATCTTGGATTCGTCAAATGATCCGCCCGCGCTATCGTCGTGCCTCAGCGAATTTCAGTCGGCATGGACGGAATATGCGTCGAATCCAAGCGACTCCACGCTTGAACAAACCGTCGTGTCGAGTGCCCAAAACATGGCCGGGACCATCCGATCTATCGGAACGGAAGTCGCTTCACTCAAACTCGGCGTTCAGGACGATTTGTCCAATTCCGTCGACGCGTTAAATGCCGCCTTGGTCAAGATCCAAGAATTAAACGGACAAATCGCCGTCGCCTCCGCAAAAAATCAGGCAACAGTCAATCTTGAGGATTCTCGCGACACGCTTATTAGCGAAATTGCCTCTTACACGCGCGTCACCGTCATGCAACGGGACAACCAACAAATTGCCTTGTATACGCCTAACGGGATGCCTCTATTGGACGTTGATGCCAACAGCTTCAGCGTAAGCGCGGACGGAACACGTGTTTTAAACCAAGCCGGTTCCTATGTTTCAGAGAATCTCGAAGGCGGAAGCATCGAAGCGCAGATAAATTTTCTGGCCTCAAATGCTTCCGAAGAAATCGGCGTCGGGGTCCTAACCAAAATCCAGTCCCAAATTCAGAACTTCGTCAACATGTTCGTCGCCGAAACCACGGACAGCAGCACGTCCGAGCCCAACAGTTTCGCGTCTATCTATAACTCAGCCGCCACCGACTCCGGCGAAGAGGCCTCCGATTTCTTCAGCGTGTCGTTCGATGCCGACGGGCTTCCAGACCTTACGTCCTTCGAGGTTAACGCGAACCTCGCGACCGGAATAACATCCGTCAAAACCGCTGCGGCAAACGATTTGTCCGACCTTTTTCTGTCCACCTCCGTCGCGATCACAACGAGCTGGAACTCAGGCACAAGCTCCTATGAATACACATCCGGCACCACCTTTGACGCCGAAGGCCTTGTTGTCGAAAACCGCACCTATTCCGGCATCGCCACGGCTATTCTGTCCTATTTTCAGCAAGTGGCCAGCACAACATCGGATCGCTATGCTACGGCCTCAACGCAAGAGACTTACTATAAAAGCGCCATGGCAAGCGATACAGGCGTCAACACCGACGAAGAACTGATCAACCTTACCGCTTGGGAAAACAGCTATGCCGCGTCGGCGCATGTCGTCTCGACGATACAGGAAATGATGAACACGCTTATCAATATTGTGGATTAAGCCATGAGCCTTTCAATCAGCAATCTTAGCATCACAAAAAGCTTAACAAGCTCGCTCCAATCGTCACAGACAAAGTTGTCCTCCTTGACTGAGCAGCTGGCCAGCGGCCTTAAATCGGCCGATTTGACCGACTACACCCCTTCGGAATGCCGCACGCTTATTAACCTTCAGGCATCGCTTTCGGAGAGAAAAACTTACGTCACAATCATCGACACGTCTTTGACGACGCTTTCTCTTTACGACACGACGCTATCCAGCCTCGAAGAAGTCACCTCTCAGGCGCAAACGCTTGCCAGTAACAATCAAACTTATACGACAGACACCGCCGAAAACGTCCTGAATCAGGCCGAACTTTATCTTCGAACGGTTCGCTCGGACCTCAATCAGTCCGTCAATGGCCGTTATCTTTATTCCGGCTCGCGTTACACGACCGCGCCCGTCGCCGATTTAATCTCCTTACCGGAATCAACGTTAACTTCTACCATTTACACGGACGGTTCGACACTCCCTGCCTACGATTCGGGATACACCGGGGTCGGCTCGACCAGCACCGAAGCCTATGTCACGGATACGGCACGCATCAATGCGGGATACGATATCGATTATGGCATCACCAGCAACGAACCGGCCATGCAAAAACTCATCGCCGGGCTTCGTTATCTTCAAGCTGCCGGCAACGCCACCGATTCGGCAACGTACGCCGACGATATCAGTCAGGCCGCCACGCTTTTGACCGATGCCATCTCGGCGCTTCAGGAGCTGCACACGAAAGTAGCCAACAACACCAACCTTATGGAAACGGAAAAAGAGTCGCAGAAAAGCGCGTTGGCCAACCTCACCAACCAAATTGCCGACATCGAACAAGTGGATTTAACCCAAGTCAGCACAGAAATAACAACGATGCAATCGACCCTTCAGGCATCCTATACCGCAACCGGAAGCATTCTTAAGTTGTCCCTTGCAAATTATCTCTAGGACTGCCTTAAGAAGAACGCTACCCTAAATCTTATTGACTGACCCTTGTTTGGAGGATTGAACGTGAAGACCTTATCGACTTATAGTCCTATCTCCCTGCGCTACATTGCCGCTTTGCGTGGAAACATTCCCTCAAAAATCCACCAAGAATTCACTTATGCCGACGCTTGTTGCCGGACACCCGAGGCTTTGATTTGTCTGGCCGCCAGCAATCCAGACGGTCGCTTTTATGGCTTTGTCGCCAACGATACCGATCGGCGCGCCGCCGAAGATTTGGCCGTACAACGCGAGATTTTCAACATCATCTTCCTGACCGGAACGCCCTCCGATATTTTGGAGCGTCTTGATAAGGGGTCATCCCTGCCCCCTATGCTGGACTATCTGTGTTGCGATGAGAGCGACGAATCGCTTCCCGCCGACGCACGTACCGCCTTATTCGAGCTCGCTCAAAAACGGCTTAACCCCGGCGGTCTTTTCGTAACCACCTATCACATCCTGAGTCGAAGAGACGACACCTTGCGTCTTCTGGCGCAAAGCGCAGCCGGAGAAACGGACCCGGCTAAAAAGAGCGCATTTCTATCCGAAATCAAAACGATGGGAAGCCCCTTCTTCGCCGAAAATCCAACCATCCTAGACACATTAAACAAGGCCATCACCAGCGGCGAGCCTCAACCCTTCTTCGACGCATTCAATGATACGGCAGCCGTCTCAAAAACAATTGAAACGATTCTTGGGATTGGATCGCGCGGGTTCGTGTATGCAGGAGATACCCTTTTGTCCTCGAATTTTGCCGAGGCTACGCTTTCTCACGAAGCCTACGATCTTATTGCCGCGCGCCGCAAAGACGTTCTGTACGAAGTGTTCAAGGACTTTGCCCTAAACCGCCAAGTCCGGTCGGATATTTGGATCAAGGAACCGTCCGAACGAACCGACAGCGTGGGCGTCCTGTTCGGAGGATTCGCGTATGGCCTTCTGTCTAAACGTAGCGCCGTGCCTAAGGAGCACACGGCTCTTGGCGGATCGTTCAATCTTTCCTCTTCGCTTTTCGAAAACATTCTTGACCTGATGGCTCTTATGCCTGTCGGGGTCGGTGACATCATGAACCGCTACCCCGATCTTGCCAACGAGCCCCATAAAATTATCGAGTCCATTCAGGTCCTTATCGCATGCGGTTATGTTGCCCCCATGCGAGGCATCCGGGAGCCCCTTCATACCGAAACGATCGCGCAGCCCCGCTTTGTCGGAAGCTTTAATCGCTTCTTTGACAAGGTTCATCTATCCGACGAAGACGTCGTTCTTGCTTCAACCGTCGCAGGCTGCGGCGTTGTGCTGTCCGCGCGTGATGCTTTTGTCATGCAAGCGATTAACCGCGCCGGGCTGACAAATTCCGTAGCGGCCCTTTTGCCCGAACTGTGCCGCATCGCTGGAACTCCCGTCGGTCAGTCCATCATTCGCGCCAACGAAGCAACGGCAGAAATCGCTCATGCGATGGTCCTTGATAGCGTCGAAAAATCGTTACCCCAATGGTACGCTTACGCTCTTCTGGAGGCCGCCTGATTCCATCCCTTCAGGAAAGCCTCGACAAGGCGGCTCAAGCATGCGCGCAAGGCGCTTTGGATATTGCGGAAGGCTTCTGTCGGATCGCTCTTGAACTGTCTTCTCGAGAGCCTGTGGCCTTCCATATATTGGGCCTTATCGCTCAACAGCGCGGCGATTCCAGAGGCGCTCTTCGCTGGTTCGATGCGGCCTTGACCGTCAAACCGAATTTCTTTCAAGCCCGGTTCAACCGTGCCGTCTTGTTGCGCGGCATGGGCCACAATGAGGAGGCTTTCTTCTGCGTACGCCCTCTTTTAGAATCGGCGCCACTGTTGGGGGAAGCATGGGATCTTGCCGGGCAAATACTGAAGGACAAGGGCAAACTCGACGAAGCCAAGGTCTGTTTTGAAAAAGCGTTGGCTCTTCAGCCCGGAAACGCCCTTTTCCATGGAAATTACGGCTTGCTCCTGTTTGCCCTGAATGACCTGCGCGGCGCATACCGCGAGGCACGGCAAGCCGATCTTCTCAACCCATCGTATCCTCCCCTGCTTTTGGGTAACGTCCTGCGCGCACTGGGATACCCGGAAGAGGCGGCACGATGCTTTGCTCGCGCGCGAACGCTGATGCCCGATTCGTCCGAAGCGAGGGCCAGCGAAGCCATGGCCCTCCTTCAAATGGGTGATTTGCCTGAAGGCTTCGCTTTATGGGAACAACGCCCCGATCTGGAATCCGGGCTTAAAGACATTCCCTTGTGGCAAGGCGAAAAAACAACCTCACTTCTTCTTTACGAAGATCAGGGCCTCGGCGACGCTATCCAGTTCTTGCGCTATATCCCCTTGTTGAAAAAGGCTGTTTCCGATCTTGTCTTGCGAGTCCGCGCTCCCTTGGTTTCGTTATGCGCGATGAATTTTCCGGATATTCACGTTCTCGCCGAAACAGAGCCCCTCCTTTCCGTCAGCGCACGGTGCCGTTTGTCGAGCCTTCCTTTCTTCTTCCACACCGCGCTTTCGTCGATCCCTCCGGCTCCCTATATAACCGCCCCGACGGATCACGTATGGGCTGAACGCTTGGCCGCCGTTTCATCGCCGCGCATCGGATTAGTCTGGGCGGGAAACACTCATTTCCGTAACGATGCATGGCGCTCTATCGAGCTTAACGCGTTATCGCCTCTTTGGGCATGCGGCAAAGAACATTTCGTTTCGCTTCAAAAAGACTCGCCGGAGCCACCCGAGACTTTGGGGCTTGCCGATGTGAGTTCGTTTTTATCCTCCTTCGCGGATACAGCCGCCATCATGACTTCGCTGGATCTTATCGTATCCGTCGATACCGCTTCGGCACATCTCGCCGGCGCCTTGGGGAAACCCGTTTTTGTTCTTCTTCCCTTCAACAGCGACTGGCGCTGGCTTATGGCCCGAGAGGACAGTCCTTGGTATCCTTCCGCACGCCTGTTCCGCCAAGAAGCGCCTGGCGAATGGACTCCAGTCCTTGAACGTGTTGCCGATGCGCTCAAGGCTTTCATCAATGGCGACCCACACGTTCGGCTTGCCCCGCCTTGGAAAGCCCCCCCTGTGCGAAAAAATCCTTTTGCCATACCCCTTTAACGCCCCCCTTGCCGCAATCTTTGGATCCGGCGTATAAGATACTTTCCTGTTCTTCCGTTTCGGAGGCTTTATGTCCCATACGTCTATGATTTTAAGCAGTCTTCTTATTGTCGCGCTTCTTCTTTTCGTCGCGCCGAACATTTTTGCCATCAACCGCGGTCGCATTTTACGCAACATCGCCCTTTGGTTGGCCATTTTCTTGGGCCTCGCGCTTATCTATAAAAGCTTCGGCCCCGAAAGCGCTCATCCTCTGTTCAATGCACCGGCCGCTTTTTCCGACATGAAAAAAGAGGCCATCGAGCCTGTCCTAGAGCCTAAGGAAGATCAAGAAGAGAAAAAGAACACCGCATCGCCAGTCGAAACGCCTGCGCCAACGGATCCTTCTCCCTCGGACGAGAGCGACTTCTCGCCACCGAACGATTAATCCCGGGTCCCCTCTTTCGAATTTTCCTTCAGCAACGCGTTAACGTCGATGCGCGATACGCTGTTATCGAGACGGGCAAGGACATCATTGGTAATATCGAGCGGCTTATCCGCCCAAAGCGCCTGTTGGGCTGTGATCACTACGTTGACGCCGCGTTCGCGCGCAATCGCGGCAACAACGTCTAAAAGGGCCTTGCGCACAGCGGCCATCGCTTCGGCATACGAACGATCCAAAACTTTGCGCCGCGCTTGAACATGGTTTTCCACGGTCAAAAACCGTTGCCTTAACTGCTGTTCGCGCTCGGCGTAGTCTTGCGCGGGAATCTTGCCCCGTTGCTTCGACAACGCTTGCTCGGCCGAACGCAGGCTGTTTTCCTCTTTCTCAATCTCTTTCTGAAAGGTCGAGCGACGCACTTCGAGTTGCTTGCGCACATCCTTCGACACCAACGCTTCGCTTAAAATACGCTGCACATCCACAATCGCCGCGACCGCCGTTGGCAGCGGTTCGGCTGCATGCGCTGCGCCCCCAAATAAAAACAGCCCCAGAAAAAGGGAAATCGCAATTTTCCTTGTTTGCATCTAAGCCTCCTCCATCGGAATAAGGCAGGGGAGCTCACGGACGGACGGCAGCTTGGCAATCCGATCGACCGCCCTCTGCATCGCCGCCACATCCCCCGCATGCGTCGTAATAATAACCGGAACCGATTGCGTCGAGGAGCCCCCCCTCTGGATCAACGATTCGAACGACAGGGCTTCGTCTCTCATTACGCTGGCCACATCGGCCACAACGCCCGGCTTGTCATCAACCTGAAGCCGGAGATAATACCGCGTCGGCTTTAATTTGGCTGGAACCAACGGCTTCAAACGCTCGGCCCCACATAAAAACGTATTGATCTTCCCGCCCCGGGCCAAATCAACAAGATCCGCCACGACCGCATTGGCCGTCGACGGACCACCCGCGCCTAACCCTTCAAGCATTAACGGCCCTGCATAGCGTCCGTGAAGCAGAACCGCGTTCATCGTGCCTTCAACGTGCGCCAACGGAAGGCTTTTGGGGACAAGCGCCGGACCAACGCGTTGTTCGATCCCCTCTTCGCCTATTTGAGCCTGTCCCAGCATCTTGATACGATAACCAAGGTCTTCGGCGAACCCTATATCCGCATGGCTTATATGGCGCAGACCCTGAAGCGTAACCGCACGAACATCCGGCTGAACGCCAAACGCCAATCCCGAAAGAATGGCAAGTTTGTTGGCGGTATCGTGCCCATCCACATCAGCGGCCGGGTCGGCCTCGGCATACCCATGTTTTTGAGCGTCAGCCAACGCGCTTTCGAACGACATCGCTTCTTCCCGCATACGGGTCAAAATATAGTTGCACGTCCCATTCAGAATGCCGCAGAAGCTTTCGATGCTGTCGCCAGCCATGCTTTCCCGAAACGCCTTGATAACCGGGATGCCGCCGCCGACCGCCGCTTCGAACGAAAGCCGAACGCCGCTTTTCTCCGCCAAGGCCGCCAACGCCGGGCCATGTTTGGCCATCAACGCTTTATTTGCCGTGACAACATGTTTACCGTTCGCAAGGGCCAGTTGAACGACTCGATGGGCAGGATCGTCGGCGCCCCCTATCAACTCGACCACCGCATCCACATCGGGCATAACGCTCAAGTCGTCGGGATCATCCACCCATGCGATTCCCGATAGGTCGCAGTTTCTTTTGTTCCCCTTGTGCCGCGCGCTGACGGCGGCAATCTTGACCGGCTGCCCGGCTCGCGCCGCAATCATGTCCGCTTCGCGTCGCAGCTGGCGCACGACGGCACATCCAACGGTTCCCAACCCGGCTATGGCTATCGTTAGCATGTTGCCTCCCGATCCAACGCCTCCTTCGCTTTAGAACCGCGTCCCGAAGCTGAAATGAATGTTCTGGATCTTATCGTACGACTTATACAAAATCGGCGCGGCGAAATCCAAACGGATTGGCCCCAAAGGCGAATCCCAGGTCAGACCGAACCCAAGGCTCAAACGAAGACTTTCATCTTCCCTGATCGTGGTTCCGGCAATCGCCGTCGAATCCGGCTTGCCCAACACGCCAAAATCCGTAAAGAGATGCCCCTTAAACCCGAATTCGGGCGACACGGGAAGGGGCATCGAAACACTGGCCGAACCGCGCATAAACCGCGTGCCTCCCAAAGCATCTTGATCGGCACTGGACACGTCCCGCGCGCCGATGCCCGCGTATTGGAACCCGCGCAGATTATCGCCTCCCAAAAAGAACCGTTCATTAAGCTTCGTCGCGCCGTCAAGCGACCAAATCTGCCCGACTTCCAACGTCCCGCTTGCGATCCATTCTTCGCTGAGCGGATAGAACTGCGTTCCCCCAACCTTTGCGCGAACCCACTTGCGCGATCCGCCCGCCCCGGCAATGTCGGTATCGACATGAACCAAAAAGCCTAAGGTCGGGGTAAGCTTGCTATCCCGCGTGTCATAAATCAACGATTGGCCAAAGGATGAGGTTGTCGCGACCCCTTCCTGATCCTTAACATACAGCGATGCCGTCGACGGAACATCTGTAATTTCATCGACATGCAAACTGTAGTTCAACTTCTGCCTGATCTCATCCGAAAGAGGATACCCCAAACGCAGGGTCGCGCCCGCCGTATTGAAATCATACGAGCTTGAATCCTGATTGTCCGTTTGCGTCGCGAACAGATCAATCCCTGCGGACACGTCATAGTCGAGAAAATACGGCTCGGTAAAGCTGGTGTCGAGCTGCTTGGTCCGGCCCGAAATCGTCGCCCCGAACCGCAGATCCTGCCCGCGTCCCATAAAGTTGCGCTGACTGATGCTAAAGCTCCCCAAGGGGCCGTCCGTCGATGAATAGCCAGCGCCGATCATCGCTTCGCCCGTCGATTTTTCTTTAACCTTGATTTTGATATCCGCTCGGTCTGGCTGCGCGCCGTCCGCGGCTTTTGCCGACACCTCGGAGAAAAATCCAAGATCCTTGATTCTCTGCTCGGACTTGGCCAAAGCCGACGTGCTGAACGGATCGCCTTCGGCCAACTGCATCTCCCGCCGGATTACCTTATCGACCGTATTCGTATTACCGCTGATGTCGATCCGATCGACGTAAACCCGCGCGCCCTGCTGGATAACATAGGTTAAATCCACCGTTTTGTCGTCTTTATGGCGTTCCATTTTGGGAAAAACAACGGCAAAGGCATACTGCCGATCGCCCAAGGCCGCCATTAATTTGGCAACGGATTTTTCGACGGCGTTCGCGCTATACCATGAGCCTTCTTCTGTCAAAAGATAAGGCTTAAGCTCGTCGCTTTCCAAGCCCTTGATCTCGCTGTTGACCGAGATTTTGCCGAATTTGTATCGCGGTCCTTCCTCAACCGAAAACGTCACAAAAAAGTCACGGCGGTCCGGCGTCAGCTCGGCGACGGCCGAAAGAACCCGAAAATCGACATACCCTTCATTAAGATAAAACTGCCGCAACAGCTCCTTATCATAATTCAGCCGATCCGGATCGTAGTAGTCCGACGTCGAAAAGAAACGCCACCATGCACTTTCGCTCGTGCTGATCGCCTCGCGCAAGGCGCCTTCGGAAAAGGCTTTATTCCCCACAAAACTGATGCTTTGGATCCCCGTCCGATCGCCCTCCACAACCTCAAAAACAAGATCGATCCGATTTTGCTCCTTCTTAACGATCTTAGGCTCGACCACGGCGCCGAAACGCCCCGATCTCCGGTAAACATCCAAAATCCTTTGGACGTCACGCTCGACCCTTGGAAGAGTATAAACCATCCGCGCCTTGAGTTTGACTTCCTTCTCAAGATCTTCTGTCGAAATCGCGCTGTTTCCTTCAAACTCTACACGGCTCAAAATCGGATTCTCGCGCACCTGAACGACCAAAGTGTCGCCTTCCATCTCGATCGTTATGTCCGCAAAAAGCCCCGTGCCGTAAAGCGTTTTAAGCGCCTTGTTCATCTTGGCCGCCGTCACCGTGTCGCCTTTATTCAGTGTAAGATACGAAACGACGGTCTCGGGTTCGAGCCGCTCGGTCCCAATGACGCGAATCGCCGCGATAGGCGACTCGTCCGCCGTGGGGGGCATAAACGCAAAAGCCTCCCCGGCGCAAAGGATCATCAAGCCCCCCCAACAAAGGGCTATACGCACTAAACGCGCGAAACGTCCGGCCATTGACGACAAATCCCGTTTTGAATCAACGAAGCCGACAGGTTAAGAGATTAGTCTATGGCGTACAAGCCCATTTATGCACCTCTCGTCCCACCTTGCCGAGGATATTCCCTTCTTTTAGGCAGGGCTTCCTGATAGCTTTGGCTCCAAAGTAGGAGGAAGGATGATCTCACGCGCAGACGCCCTTATGGCGTTTTTAAAACGGCATTCTTGGGAAAAAGCCGAGCGGCATCCGATGGCGGCCGACTTTTCCTCGCGCCATTATAGCCGCATGGTAAACGATCAGGGCCAAACCGCCGTTCTTATGGATGCCGAAGGCGACCAAAAAACAGGCCTTTTTGTCTCTTTGGCCAAGGTGTTACGGGATCTCGGGCTCTGCGCGCCCGAAATCTATGGCTCCGATCCCGAAAACGGCTTTGTCTTGATGCAAGACTTTGGCCAGCGCAACGTCGGCGTTTTGCTGGATCAAGGCGCCGAGGCCGGACCGTTCTTTCTGTCGGCTGCGGATATTCTGGCAAAACTTCACCGGACATTCGATCCGACCGCCGTAGAAGGCTTGGCCCTGCCCCGCTTCGATTCCGCCTTGTTAACCGATCAAGCAGGTCTTTTTCTGGATGCCTATTTCCCCATCGCAAACAGCCGGGCCGCTTCGGAGGAGGAAAGGCAATCCTTCCTTCAGGCATGGCATGATGTTTTGGGTCCTTTGGACGCCTTACCCCAAAGCCTTCTCTTACGTGACTTTATGCCCGACAATCTGATGGAGCTTCCGGGGGGCATGTTGGGCCTTCTTGATTTCCAGGACGCGGGCCTCGGCCCCGTGGCCTATGATCTCGCCTCGCTGTGCGAAGAGGTGCGCCACGACGGAGGTTTTGCCCTTCTTGACGACGTGCTGGAACGCTATGGCCCGACAAGCGAGGTCCCGCTCGATACGTTGCGGACGGCATGCCTTCTTTGTTCGGCCCAACGGCATACCCGTATTCTCGGCATCATCGCGCGCCGCTCTACCGTGCAGGGCCTTTGCGATAAATTCGCCTTTCTGCCACGAATCCGGCATCATCTGTCCGGCCTGCTCGACAACGAGGTGGCTTTGGCTCCCGTTAAAAATTGGTTCGACACATTCGATCGACTTTTACAATGAACGACGTTCTTTCCAAAACCGCTATGGTCCTTGCCGCCG
Organism: Alphaproteobacteria bacterium; assembly: GCA_028690155.1. Classification (GTDB taxonomy): domain Bacteria; phylum Pseudomonadota; class Alphaproteobacteria; order UBA9219; family UBA9219; genus CAIXLI01. The sequence continues at coordinate 30,865 of JAQVBU010000009.1, forward strand.
GGTTCGGCATGCGCATGCGCCCTTTGACGCTTTCAACGCCAAAACCTCTGCTGCGTGTGAGCGGTCGTACCATGCTGGACCTCGCCATCGATAAACTGGTCGCCGCAGGTATCGAACGCGTCGTCGTCAACACATTCTATCTTGCTGAACAGATCGAAGGCCACCTGAAGACGCGCACCGACATCGACATTGTCACCTCGCGCGAGGAAGAGCCATTGGAGACGGGCGGCGGCATCGTGCGGGCGCTGCCTTACTTCGAGGGCCGTCCCTTCTTCGCCCTGAACGCCGATCTGCCTTGGGTCGACGGCGATGAGCCGAGCCTTCGCCTTATGGGCCGGACGTGGAATCCCGTTCTCATGGATGCGCTCCTTCTCGTCGTCCGCACGCAAAACGCGCGCGGCTTCTCGGCTGCCGGGGATTTTGCCCTTGATGCTGAAGGCCGTCTGCACCGCAAGGACGTGCCCGCACCGCGTCCTTTTTCCATGATGGCCGCTCAAATTCTGAACCCGTCGCTGTTTGACGATCCGCCTTCCAAGGTCTTTTCGAACCGCATTGTGTGGGACCGCGCCGAGGAGAAGGGACGGCTTTTCGGCGTCGTCCATCAGGGAACGTGCTATCATGTCGGCACACCCGGCGATCTGGATCAGGCCAACGCGCTTCTCGCTTCGGGCAAAGGATGGGGCCCGTGAGTGGATTTTTCACCATTGCGCCGGACCGGCCCTTTCTGGAGACGTTGGCCCAACGTCTTTGGGACGACACAAAAGGCGATCGTCTTAGCCTCTCGCGTTATCGGATTTTGCTCCCGACACGCCGCGCGTGCCGTTTTCTGGGCGAGGCTTTCGCGCGCATCGGCAACGGAAAGCCCGTTCTGTTGCCGCGCATGCAACCTCTCGGCGACGTCGATGAAGACGAGTTTTCCTTCCTTGATTTGGCCCCGTTCGATATCCCTCCAGCCATGCCGCCCCTCGACAGGCTTATGGCTCTGGCGCGCCTCGTGCGCCAAGCCGACCAAACGCTGTCGTGGGATCAGGCGGCGCTCGCCGCTCAGGCGCTGGCCCGATTTCTGGACGACGTCGCCATCGAACAGGTCGATCTGAACGATCTTCCTGCGCTGGTCTCTCAAGACAATTTGGCCGAGCATTGGAAGAAAATCCTCGATTTTCTGAACATCCTAACAACGCACTGGCCCGCCATCCTGAAGGAAAGCGGCTGCATCGATCCGGCCGCACGGCGCAACGCTTTGATGAACGCGCAAGCCGAGGCGTGGCAACGAAACCCGCCCGATTTTCCCATTCTTGCCGCAGGATCGACGGGGTCGATGCCCTCCACCGCCGCGCTGCTTACCGCCATCGCAACCTTTCCTTTGGGAACCGTGGTTCTGCCGGGCCTCGACCGAGCTATGGACGACTCTTCATGGGAAGCGCTTGACGAAACGCATCCGCAATACACCATGAAACGGCTTCTTCTCCGGGCGCAAATCAACCGCCGCGACGTGCAGGACTTCGTTTCCTCGCCGCCCTCCGCGCGCACCGCCCTCTTGCGCGAGGCGTTTCGCCCCGCGGCCGTGTCGGACGCCTGGCAGGATTTGAAGGGAGCGTGGACTCCGGCTGTCGCGGCGGGGCTTGAGCGTGTCACGCTCGATACGCCTCAGGAGGAAGCCATGGTCCTCGCTCTGAGGCTGCGCCGCGTTCTGGAAAACCCTTCCCAAACCGCCGCCCTCGTCACCGCCGACAGGGGCCTTGCCGCGCGCGTCGCGGCGATCCTGAAGCGCTGGGGCGTCGCCATCGACGATTCCGGCGGCACGACGCTTTTGACCGTTCCTCCCGGCGCGTTTCTTCACCTTGTCCTGGCCGCCGCCGAGCCCGACGCCGGGGCCAACGATCTTCTCGCCCTTTTGAAACATCCTTTGGCGGCCTGCGGACAAGCGCCCTCTCAATGCCGCGCCATGGCCCGCGAGGCGGAACTTCTGTTGCGCCGGGACGACCAAGATTCCTTCGCACCGTTGCGCCAACGCCTTGAACCGCTCGCCAAGGATTGGGGAACGCCGTTGCCGCTCGCGTCATGGATCACGAGGCATCAGGATGTCGCCCTCGCCTTGGCAGCGTCGGACACCGAAAACGGCAGCCAAAGGCTTTTCACCGGCGAATGGGGCGAACGCCTTGCGTCGTGGCTGGACGAATGGCGCGAGGCGGCGGCCATGCTCCCTCCTTTATCCGGCCATGATTACGCCGCGTTATTCGATACGATGGCCGCAACCGTAACCTTACGTTCGGTCAGAACATCGCATCCGCGGATAAGCCTTCTGGGACCTTTGGAAGCGCGTCTTGGATCTTTTGACGTCGTCCTTTTGGGCGGACTGAACGAAGGATCGTGGCCCATGGACATCGGATTCGATCCCTGGATGTCGCGGCCGATGCGCCGCGCGTTCGGCATGACGGCGCCCGAGTATCGGATCGGCCTGTCCGCTCATGATTTTGTGCACATGGTGTCCTCGAAAGAAGTTTTTTTAACCCGCGCCGCGCGCGTCGACGGAACGCCCTCCATCCCCTCGCGTTTTTTACTTCAACTCGATACTGTCCTACGGGCGGCAGGACTTTTCCCGGACGACGGCGACGCCTTGGCCCCTTCTAAACCGTGGCGTGCATGGGCCGCCGACCTCGATCGCCCCTGTCGCCTTGCGCCGTGCCCGCGTCCCGCGCCGTGCCCCCCTGTTAACCGCCGCCCGGATGTCCTCGCCGTTACCGACATCGCCACATGGCTGCGCAACCCCTATGCGCTTTACGCCAAACGCATCCTAAAGCTCAAAAAACTGGATGCCTTGGACCAACCGCTGGACCGCGCCGACCGTGGCACCATGATCCACAAAATTTTTGAGACCTTCGTGCAGGCCTTTCCCAAGGTTCTTCCCGACGACGCGGAAGAACAGCTGCGCCGCATCGCACAAAATGTTTTCCACGATGATCGGGGCGATCCGCGCGTGCGCGTTCTTTGGGAAGCCCAATTCGATGCGGCCGTGCCGTGGTTTCTTGAAAAAGAACGCGAACGACGCTCAAGCGGCCTTGTGCCCGTAGGCACTGAAGTTAAAGGTCGTATCGTGCTTGACGGCCTGACGTTGAAAGGCATCGCCGATCGCTTTGACCGCTTTCCCGACGGCGCGCTGGCGCTGGTCGATTACAAAACGGGCGAGGTTCCGTCCGTCGCGGTAAAAAGCGGGTTGGAACCTCAACTCGCCCTTCTGGCGCTGATTGCGCGGCACGGCGGATTCGAGTCCCTACCGGCGGCCGAGGTCCTATCGGTCGCCTACTGGAAAATCGGCTCCCGCAAAGACGCGTGCAAAGAAACGATCTTTGACGAGGTCGAGGCGCTTGTCGCCGACGCCGAAAAACGCGTCAAGAGGCTAATCGCGCTCTTTGCCAAACCTTCGACACCCTATACCGTTCTTCCCAAACCCGATCTTCGTCCGCGTTATGGCGACTATGACCATTTGTCCCGTCTAGGGGAATGGAACTTCTCTGACGGAGGCTCATAACGACCATGTCCCGTCCTTTGCCCCATGAAACGCGGCCCGCCCCCGATCCCACGCTGAACCAGCGCGCGGCCTCCGATCCCTTGTCTTCCGTTTGGGTCAATGCCTCGGCAGGATCCGGAAAAACCAAAGTTTTGACCGACCGCGTCATGCGTCTTTTGCTGACGGGCGTCGCGCCGCAAAAAATTCTCTGCTTAACCTACACACGCGCGGGCGCGGCCGAGATGGCCAACCGCATCATGGATGCCTTAAGCCGTTGGGCGACGTGCGACGACGACAGTCTCGAAGACGAGCTTGCGGAACTTCAGGGCGAAGCTCCTTTGAAAGAGTCACAGCGGCGCGCTCGCCGTTTGTTCGCCTTGGTCCTCGCTTGCCCGGGTGGCTTGCGTATCCGCACGCTTCATTCCTTCTGTCAGGAAATCCTTTCCCGCTTTCCGATCGAAGCCGGGCTGCCGCCGCATTTTTCTCTCATCGAAGGCCCCGACCTCGCCGCTCTTGAGGACGAGGTGTTAAACGGTCTTCTGCGCGACGCGGCGGCGAGCCCCGAAAGTGCCTTTACCAGAGCGCTTCAATCCCTCATCGCTGTACAAAGCGAGGACAGCCTTTCCTCTCTTCTGAAAGACGTTATGCATGCGCGGCAAAAGATTCTCGACTTCATGGAAGGCATGCCGCAAAAAGCCTTCGACAAAGTCTATGCCTGTCTGCGCGCCTCTCCGAACGATACGCCCGAAAAAATCCGCCGGACCTTCGTCGCAACGCTCGACGACGCGATGTTACGTACGCTGGCGGCATGGCTGGCCGAAGGCGGAAAAAAACAGAAAGAGCGCCGCGACGATCTTTTGGCGTTTCTCGCCCTTCCCGCCGAAGCCCGCGCCTCGCGTTTCGAGGACTACCTGCGCTTTTTCCTCACGAAGGAAAACGCGCCCCTTTCCGCGCGAAGCATCGCCACAAACGATCTGCGCCAAGCGCATCCCGAAATCGACGAGGTTTGCGCGCGCGAAGCCGAACGCCTTCTCGCCGTTTTAGCGAAAATCGACGCCGTTTCGATCGCACAGACGACCGTCAACATGCTGACGGTCGGCGCGGCCTTTGCGCGGCGTTTGAAGAAATATAAAAAAGCCCGCGCCGTTCTGGATTTCGACGATCTGGTTCTTCGCACGCAGGCGCTTTTGCAGCAAGACGGGATCAACGATTGGGTGCGTTATAAACTCGATCTTGGAATCGACCATATTTTGGTGGACGAGGCTCAGGATACGAGCCGTGCGCAATGGACGATCGTGCGCGCCTTGACGGAGGAGTTTTTTTCCGGCGAAGGGTCAAAACCCGGGGTCAATCGTACGTTGTTTGTCGTCGGCGACGAAAAACAGTCGATTTTCAGCTTTCAAAACGCCGACCCCGAAGCTTTTCGCCAATTTCATGCTTTTTTCGCCGAACGCGCCGGGGAAAAGTTCAAAACCATTCCGTTGCGAACGTCGTTTCGCTCGGCTCCGGCCGTACTGACCGTCGTGGATGCCGTCTTTGCCTCAACGCACGCGCGCCACGGCGTCTCGGAAGAATATGTGGCTCATCATCCTTATCCCAAAAAGGACGGCTCGCCCAAACAAGGACGGGTCGAGCTCTGGCCGTTGGTCAATCCCGACAAAAGCGATCCCTTGAAAAAAGAGAATTGGGACGATCCAACCGCCCTCGACACCCCGCGCGACGCGCAGGCCGAGTTGGCCGAAGCCATAGCCCGGCGCATCAAGGATTGGATGGATCGGCGCACAACGCTTCCCGGCGAAGACAGGCCTATCGCGCCCGGCGATATCATGATCCTTCTACGCAAGCGCGGAACGTTTGCCGACCTGATGGTCCGCGCGCTTAAGCGCGCAAACGTTCCCGTAACAGGAAGCGATCGGATGCGGCTGATCGAACAGCTTCCTGTCATGGATCTGTTAGCCCTAGTCCGTTTCGTTCTCTTGCCCGAAGACGACCTGACACTGGCGACGCTTTTGCGCGGACCTTTGATCGGCATAGGCGAAGAGGATTTGATGGCCTTGGCCATCAATCGGAAGGGTTCTTTGTGGGAAAGCCTTCGGACAAACCTCGCGTTCAAAAGCCTGACCGACTATCTGACGGAAAAACGAAACGAAGCCGATTTTTCCACGCCTTTCGATTTTTTATCCCGCACGCTGAACACGCCATGCCCCGCCCATGCCGACAGCGGCCGCAAAGCATTATGGACGCGCTTGAACGATGAAGCGATGGATCCCTTGGACGAACTGTTGAACCAAGCGCAGGCGTTCGGCAGACGTCACGCTCCTTCGTTACAGGCCTTTGTGCATTGGCTGACGCAGTCCAACATCGAAATCAAGCGCGAACTTGACCGTAGCGAGGGACTGGTTCGTCTTTTGACCATTCATGCCTCAAAGGGGTTGGAAGCGCCCATCGTCTTTTTGCCCGATACAACATCGGTCCCCGACACAAAAAAGCAGCCCAAGCTTCAATGGACGTCCGATGGCGTGCCTTTGTTCTTGATGCGCACGCCCTTGGCCCCGGCCGCGCAGGCCTTGTGGTCCGAGGAATCAGCCCGTCAAAAGGCCGAGTACAAACGCCTTCTTTACGTGGCCTTGACCCGCGCGTCCCATCAGCTCTACATCGGCGGATGGAAGCAAAAAAATGCAAATGACGCGCCGGAGACGTCTTGGTACCGTTTGGTCCGTGACGGCGTGGACGGCGATCAATCGTGGCGTGAAGAAGCACCCCTTGTCGTGGCCGATCCCCCTCAGGCCAAAGGCAGGCCTTCCGTAACGCCCACCCCGTCGAAAGAAGCGGCGCCTTTGCCCTCTTGGGCGCAACGGCCAGCTCCCGCCGCACCGACCTTACGCAGCCCAGCCCCCTCCTATGCCGCCGATCTCGAACCGACCGCCGTGCCCGATCAGGCCTTTGTTCGCGGCCGCATCATCCACAGGCTTCTTCAAACGCTGCCCGATCTGCCGCCTTCGGCACGGCCTCAAGCCGTGGCCCGTTTTCTGGCTCAACCGCATCACGCTCTGTCGCGCGAGCGGCAACGCGCCCTTGCCCGCGAAGTGTTTACCCTTCTTGAAACCCCCGATATGGCCGTTATTTTTGGCCCCCGCAGCCTTGCCGAAGCGCCGTTGACCGGCACGTTGGACGGCGCACCGGCCTTCCGTCAGATTGACCGTTTATGCGTTTTGGAAGACGAGGTTTGGGTCGTCGATTACAAGACAAACCGCCCTCCGCCCTCGGCTGTCAAAGACGTTCCGGCGCCCTATCGTCACCAGCTTCGCGACTACCGAGAGCTCGTCCACGGTCTCTATCCGGACAAAAAAATACGCTGTTTCCTTTTGTGGACCTATGCGCCTTGCCTGATGGAAATCGATCCCAACCCGCATACGTCCCCTCTTCCAAAATGAAGGAAGCCATCTTGATCTCTGGGCGTTTAGCAATCAGGCGCGCTGTCGTTCTTGATTGTCTTGTCCTCAACGGGACCTTACGTTCCTAGACTTTGAGCCGGTCGTCCAAAAAAGCGAACGTCCGGTCCGCCGCGCATTCCGTCGCCTTAGGGCTTTCATTTTCGCCGCCATGAATCGCCAAAAGCGGTCCCGCCTCCTCGTATACGTGCAGGACAATCTTGTCGTTTCGCGCCACGCTTCGCATGACCCGCGCACCGGTCATGCCTGCCATCAAAGGCTCCTTCGCCCCGACATGCAAAAGAAGCGGCGTGATGATGTCGTAGGTTTCGGTCAAGCTTTCTTCAAGGCCTTCGGGCGAATACACGACCGTCGCGTCCACATCACTTCGCGCCGCCAGAAGGTAGGCCATGTGACCGCCCACTCCGATCCCCACCGAGCCGACCTTGCCCGTGCAGGTCTCCATCCTGCGCACAAACCCCAACGCCGACAGAAGGTCGCGAACAAGGGCTTCCTTATCGAAGCCCGCGCCGCCAAAAATCTCCGGACACACCGCCAGATAGCCCCGCGCCGCAAACACGTCACAGATTTCTTTCTTTCGATCCTGTGGCAAACCGCCGTCGGCAATAACGACGACGCCCGGCCCTTGGCCCGTTTCCGGGAAGGCGGCGTAGGCAGAAAATTCCTTTCCGTCAAAAGGGGGTATCTTTATATCGGCCATTTAATGACAACACCATTTTATGGTAACCGATTGAACAGATTAAAATAAATCGCCTAATATATTATTAATTTGGATTTTCTCCTTAAAAGTGTTAATGTTTTGTTAATATTTATCCTCTCGGCCCTAGGCAATCCCATGAAAGTCACTGTAAACGTTGAATGTTCCCCGGAAGAAGCCCGTGCCTTTTTAGGGCTTCCCGATGTCGAACCGATGCAAAAAGCCTTGATGAAAGATTTGGAAGACCGTCTTCGCGCCAACATCAACGCCATGAGCCCAGAGGCCATGCTGAAAACGTGGATGCCTGCCGGATTGCAAAATCTCGAACAGGCGCAAAACGTCTTTTGGAACCAAGTCCAACAGACGATGAGTGGTCTGGTTTCAAGCACGACAAACGCCATGCTTTCTCTTTCCGACCGCCCCGCAAAGTAGGCCGTCTTTATGCTGTACGCAAAAACGGACCGGCTCGTTCTGCGTTCGCTTGAAGAAAACGAGCTTCCGCGCTTTGCCAAGCTTCTGGACGTGTGGGACGTCGTGCGCTGGCTGACCGTGGTTCCTTATCCCTACACCTTGAAAGACGCCGAAAGCTTCTACAGAGACTCCGTTCTTAATGTCGACCCGCAGACCCCTGAAGTTTATATCGTCGCCCAGCCAAACGATAATCTTCTTATCGGCGCGGTCGGCCTTCACGAGCCGCACAGCCCGCACTATGCCGAGGGCGATCTTGAAATCGGTTATTGGCTGAATCCCGTCTTTTGGGGGCAAGGGTTCATGACCGAAGCCGCGCGGTGCGCTCTTTCTTTGGGCTTCGCGCGTGCCTCGACCGACGCCATCGTCGCCACCACCGAACCCAACAACAAGGCCTCGCAAAACGTGCTTCAAAAGATAGGTCTTCGCGCCATGGGCATGGTGCCGCGCGACTATAAAACGCTGCGCGGCAGCGACACGATCGTGCAATGGCATCTGTCGCGCAACGAATGGGAGGCGCGCCGCGCGTCCTGATATGATGGTCTCGTCCTCCGCTCCTTTCGTTTTCGTCGCCGCCGGCGTTTTGATCGACGAACACAATCGCGTTCTTTTGGCGCAAAGGCCGAAGGGCAAGCCCATGGCGGGATTATGGGAATTCCCCGGCGGCAAAGTCCGTCCTAACGAACGCCCGGAAGACGCCCTCGTGCGCGAACTGGCAGAAGAGCTGGGGCTGACCGTCTCTCCCGATCGGTTGACGCCTTTAACGTTCGCCTCCCATCGCTATCCGGACTTTCATCTTTTCATGCCCCTTTTTTCATGCCGCTCGTGGAAGGGCGAACCGACCGCCCTCGAAAACCAGACGTTGGCATGGGCCGACCCGACGACGTGGTCGCGGTATGCCATGGCGGGCGCCGATTTATCCGTTCTTCCTCTTCTCGCCCGCCTGATCGGAGAGCCCTGTCCCTAGAAGCCGATCGCGGTCCTTGATCCAGTTCACAAGGGACAAAGCCCCTTCCGCGTCCTCGACCAAAGCCGTGCACGACTCGACCCAATCCCCGTCGTTCATATAAAGAATCGATCCCACAGACCGCATCTCGCCATGATGAATGTGACCGCACAACACGCCGTCCACGTTATGGTGCCGGGCGCGCTCGACGATGAACGTCTCGAAGGCCCCGATGTGCTCGATAACGTTTTTGACCTTGTGCTTCAGGTAGGCCGACAACGACCAATAAGGAAACCCGAAAAGACGCCGCACAACGTTGACCGCCCTGTTGATATAAAGCGCCGCATCGTAAGCCGTATCGCCCCAACGCGCCAACCATGGAGCGTACCCCACCATCGCATCGAACTGGTCGCCGTGGAAAATCAGAATCCGCTTGCCGTCGGCCGTTTCATGAACGGCCTTGTTCGTCACATAGACACCGCCGAAACGAAGGCCGCAATAAGGACGAACCGCTTCGTCGTGGTTGCCGGGAATGTAGAACACCGCGGTCCCGTGGCGCGCGCACCGCATGATTTTCTGCACGACATCGTTATGCGATTGCGGCCAATACCAGCGCCGCCGCAACCGCCATCCGTCGACGATATCGCCGACAAGGTAAAGATAGTCGGATTCCGTGTGCTTGAGAAAGTCTAAGAGCCTTTCGGCCTGACACCGCCGCGTGCCCAGATGAACATCGGAAATCCATATCGTCCGGAAACGAAGCCCCGCGCGGGAAGGCGGAGGGGTCATCCCTCCTCCATATGCAAAAGAGCCGCGTTGCTAAGCGCCAGCGCGACGACGGGTATGGCCCACGCCGCCAAGACGACCGGCAAGGTCTGGTTGATGCCCAGAGCGTTGACGACGTTGTTCAACGCGTACACAAGGCTGCCCAGAACCACGCCGCAAAAAATCATCAGCGTCACGCCACCGCGCCGGTTCATCCTCAGGGCGAACGCCGCCGCAAAAAACACCATTGAGCAGAGCGAAAACGGCTGGGCGAGAATGCTCTGAAACGCCAACTCATGCCGCGTCTGGGGAAGGCCAATGGTGCGGAGGGCGTCGATAAAGCGCGGCAGTTCCCAGAACGAAATTGTGTTTGGCGGCGCCATGCTTTCCTGAATCTTGCCAAACGTAAGCGTCGTGGGCAAAGTCCAGATTTGCACGTACTGGGCGGGGCTCTGGTCCATGTTGACCCATGCGTCGTAAAGCTCCCACTTGCTTTCTTTCAAAACAGCTTGGGGCGCATCGACCCGGCCCTTGTATTGGCCTTCCTCGTCGTAAATAAAAACAATGATCGGAGAAAGCGTAAGCGGGGCCAACTTGACATGATCGGCATGCAACAAATATCGTCTGTCGTCGTTGCTTTGGCGCAGCCACAAGCCGGCCCCGGTCAATTCAAGCGTCGGAACGCGTTCGAGATACCGTAGTTCCAACGCTTTGTAACGCGCGTTCATGCTGGCACCGATTGGATTAATCACAGCAATATTCAAAAGCGAAAACACAAACGTGATCAAAAGCGCGGGCCGCACAAACTGCCAAGCCGAAACCCCAACCGAACGGGCGACGATCAACTCTTGGCTTCGAGTCAAACGCCAAAAGGTGAAAAGGCCCGAAAACAAGACGACAAAAGGCAAAATTCTTTCGATCGTTTCGGGAAGCTTGAAAAGCCCCATCTCCAAAATCAAATCGAAGCCAACGTCGCTTCGGCCGCTGGCCCGGCGCATCAGCTCGGCCACTTCGAACAAAAAGACGACCGCCGACAGGCTTCCCAGAAAAACAAGGAACCACAGAAAAAACTGGCGGCCAAAATAACGTTGCAAGACCCAGCGTTCCGTCATGGCAGCACCTTCCTAAGCCAACGAGCCAATCGGCTACGGTGCGGTAAAAAATCGCCGCTAAGGAAAACGGCCCCCAGCAAAGTCGGAACCATCACCACAACATAAAGCAGCAAAGAAAGATCGTCATCTCTGGCCACAAGACCGCTAAGCGTCATAAACGACGCCTGCGTCACAATGATGACCGTTGCGCCAATCAAAATGCGCCCTGTCATGCCGCGCCGATTGAACGCGCCGCATAAAATCGACGCCAAAGCCACAAGCGTGTACGAAAAGGATAGAAACGGCGTCGCAAGGCGCATGTGAAGTTCGCTGTAAAACCGCGACATGGGACCTCGCGTTTTCAAAAGCTCCGGCGATGGGCTAATAAGCTCGCTCAAAGGAAGTTCGCGCGGCAAGGGAAACCGATCGGACTTCGCCTTACGCAACGCATCGAGATCCAAAATGTACTGATCGAAAACAAGCTCGCTCAATTTGCCGGTTTCCCGATCAAACTCCTGACGCCGTCCGTTAAAAATGACCATTTGCGGATTGGCGTCCGTTTCGACAATCTGGCCCGCCGCTGCCATGGTCGTGAGCGCTTTGCCGGGTTCCCGCACATCTTGAATTAAGATTCCTTGCAGTGTACCCCCGGGGCCCCTCTTGTTTGCATAAAACGTCAACCCGTCCGACAAGTCGTTGAAACTTCCCGGCCGCGACAGAAAAATGGCATAGCTGTTTCGCATATCATACTGCTGCGCCACCAACGCACGATTCGCCGCCGGGGTGACCCACAACGTCAAAATCCCACATAAAATCGTGACCGCGCCGGCCAAAAACAACGCGGGTTCAGTCAACCGCAAAAGGCTGACCCCCGCCGCCCGCATAACCACAAGCTCGCTGTCCATCGCCATCTTGTTATAAACAAAGACGATCGCCGTCCCAAGGCCGAGAGGAATAACCAACGGAAGAAACGTTAACGCCGACAGCCCTAAAAGTTTAAGGAACACCATCATCGAGGCCGCGTTTTCGATCACGGCCGAAACAAGGCGGAAAGACTGGGTGAACAAAACCACAAACGTCACCGCACCCGTCGCGAAGAGAAACGCAAACAGCAATTGACGCAAAAGGTAAAACGTGAAGATTCGATTCATGGAAATTCGATATAGCGTAACAGCGAAAGCCATACTAGAATCCGGTTTTTATTATAACAAGCTTTATGGAATACAAGGGAAAATACGATGCTTCATCTTGCTTTCGACCTCCCAACCCTGCCGGAAGAGGGGGCCTTGGCCGTCACCGTCGGCTCGAATGGCGTTTTAGGGGCCTTTGGTCTCAAACTTGACCGGAAAACGGGGGGGGCGCTTTCCCGCGCCATCGAAACCAGCCGCTTCAAGGGCAAAAAAGACCAAACCCTGACCCTCCTCGCGCCGCCAAGATTGCCTCTCAGCCGCCTGATTCTGGTCGGCATCGGCGATCCGGCTTCGGCGACAGAAGACCTGTTCGTGCATGCCGGGGCGGCGACCGTCTCGGCCCTCAACGGCGCCGAATCCCACGCCATGCTTGTCCTCGATAGCATGAAAAACCTCGGCCTGACCGAAGCCGAAGCCGCCTCCCAAGCCGCTCTTGGCACCCAACTTCGCGCCTATCGTTTTGGGAAATATGTGACGAAGAAAAAGGATGACCAAAAACCCGCCCTGAAAAAACTGATTTTGGCATGCAAGGAACCTGCCGCAGCCAAGACGCTTTACGCGCGGCTTGCCCCCGTTGCCCATGGCGTAACGTTTGCGCGTGACGCCATCAACGAGCCGGCCAATGTCCTTTATCCTGAAAGCTTTGCCGAACGATTGACGGCGCTGGCCAAGCTGGGCATCAAAGTCGACGTGCTTGATGAAAAGGCTTTAAAAAATCTGGGCATGAATGCCCTTCTCGGGGTCGCCCAAGGCAGCGCAAGGCCTCCCTGTCTTGTCAGTCTGCAATGGTTAGGCGACACGGCTGCCAAAAACAAGGCTCCCGTTTGTTTTGTCGGAAAGGGTGTCACATTCGATTCCGGCGGCATTTCCCTCAAACCTTCGTCCGGCATGGAGGAAATGAAGCGCGATATGGCTGGCGCGGCCGCCATTGCCGGCGCGATGGCTGCCGTGGCCGGGCGCAAAGCAAAAGCCAACGTCGCGGCCGTCGTCGGCCTTGTCGAAAACATGCCCTCGGGCAACGCTCAGCGTCCGGGCGATATTGTCACCTCGGCTTCGGGTCAAACGATCGAAATCATCAACACCGATGCCGAAGGCCGTCTGGTTCTGGCCGACGCCTTATGGTATGCGCAAAAAACCTTCAAACCCCGATGCATCGTCGACATGGCAACGCTGACAGGCGCTATTGTGATGGCGCTTGGGCATGAATTCGCCGGTCTTTTCAGCAACGACGACACGCTTTCCGATCAGCTGACCCGTTCGGGAAAACGGTCGGGCGAACTCTTATGGCGGTTCCCCATGACCGAAGCGTTTGACCGCGTCATGGACAGCTCGGTTGCCGACATGCGCAATACATCGTCCGCCAAAGGGGCCGGGAGCATCACCGCCGCCCAATTTTTGCAGCGCTTCATCAAGGAAGGGACCCCTTGGGCTCATTTGGATATTGCCGGCACGGCTTGGCAAGAAAAAGGAAAACCTCTTTGTGTTGGGGGTGCCACGGCTTTTGGCGTGCGCCTTCTTGATCGTTTCATCGCCGATTATGCCGAGCACGCATGACCGACGTCTCGTTCTATCACCTGACACGCAAAACGTTGGAGCAGGCCTTGCCCGAGCTTCTGGAGAAAACGCTTGAGCGCAAAAAGCGAGCCGTCGTCATGACCGGATCAAATGAACGCGCCGAATCCTTGACGCAGTATCTGTGGACATACAAACCCGATGGCTTCCTTCCCCACGGGAATGCCAAAGACGGCTATGCAAACCAACAGCCTATCTGGATTACGGCCGAGGACGAACGGCCCAATGAAGCGGCCTATCTTTTTCTGACGGATGGCGCACAAAGCGCTCATATCGAGACTTACGAACGCGTGTTCGACCTGTTCAACGGCAATGACGAAGCCGCCGTGGCCGCGGCCCGCATACGATGGAAAGAATCCGAAAAAGCCGGGCATACGCTGTCCTATTGGAAGCAAACAGAAACAGGCTGGATCGACGCGACGCCACCCCGTTCATAAACGCCAAAAAAGAAAACCCGGCGCGAACAACAACGCGCCGGGCCCTTTCTTGACCAGTGAGGGGGATTAGGTTCTGGCCAAGGCATCGACAAACGTATCGAATTCCTGCTTCAGACGGCTCGATTGCGTCGCCAGCTCTTGCGCGGCTTGAAGCACTTCGTTTGAAGAGGCCCCTGTATTGTTTGCGGCATCGTTCACCCCGCTCATGTTGCTCGCCACCTCCGACGTCCCCTTGCTTGCTTCCGTCGCGTTGTGTGCAATTTCCTTCGTCGCCGCGCTTTGTTCCTGCACAGCCGCCGAAATTGCCGCCGAAATTTGATCCATCTCTTCGATCACCTTGCAAATATGCTCGATCGCCGTGGCCGACTCCTGGCTGATCTGCTGGATCGAAGCAATCTGCGCCGAAATTTCTTCCGTCGCTTTGCCCGAGTTGTTGGCCAAGGTCTTAACCTCAGAGGCCACCACGGCAAATCCTTTGCCTGCATCGCCTGCGCGTGCCGCTTCGATGGTCGCGTTCAAAGCCAAAAGGTTCGTTTGCTCGGCAATGCCGGAAATGACCTCGGTTACTTCCCCGATTTTCCGCGCCGCCTCAACCAACGTTCCGACGCTGGAGCCTGCCGCTTTAGCGTCCTCGACCGCCTTGCTGGCGATCTCGGACGAACGCGTCACCTGCTGAGCAATTTCAGAGATCGATGCCGTCATCTCCTCGCTCGCGCTGGCCACCGTCGCCACATTCGCCGTCGTCTGCTCGGCCGCAGCCGCCACAACCGTCGATTGCTTCGATGTCTCTTCTGCCGTCGCCGCTAACGATTGCGCTGACGCTTGAAGTTCCGTCGAGGCACTCGCTACGCACTTCACAATATCGGCCATTGCCTTTTCGAAGCGTTCCGTCGCTTCGGTCCTCTTGCGCTGACGCTCTTCCTTGGCCGCACGCTCACGCGCGTTGGCCGACTCAAGGTCACGGGCTTTCACCATATGCTCTTGGAAAACAAGCGTTGTCTTCGCTATATCTCCCACCTCGTCCTTCCGATCGGTCCCATAAATATCGATGTCCAAACGCCCTTCCGAAAGCGAGGCCAAACAAGCAACAATCTTTCCTATCGGATCGACAATGCCTTTTTTCGAAATAATCAACCCCAGAAGAAGACCAACTATGATCCCGCCCAAAGCCAAAATGAGCATTGTCATTTCAAGCTCGGCCGCCAAGGCTTCCGCTTCACGCCCAAGCTTATCATCCATGGCACTGAGCTCGGTATTCAGCGCGGTTATCCGGTTCGTAACTTCGGTCGCTTTCGCGCGCGCATTAAGAACCGCTTCATAAATCTCTTCTTGTTCCCCCATTGTCGCCACTTTTTGATGTTTTTTGGCAAGAAGAAACGTGTTATCCGCTAAACGAGCATACTCATCGTAGAGGCCACGAATCGCCGCAACCTCTTCTTGATGCTCTGGACCTATATGCTGTTCCAACGAAACGATGCGCCCATTGAACTCTTCCTTATATTTTTTGATAAGGGGCATGATCTCATCGATATCTCTCGGTGCCACGGCCGCATGATATTCACCGCGACTTAACATGAGGACCGAGATGTACGCTTGCGCGCCAAGCCTGATTTGTTTTCCGCTTTGGTTGATCTCTTCGGTTGCTTCTGCAACCTTGGACAATCCATAAGTCCCCAAAACAGCGACGCCAGCCGCAATGGCACCAAGCAAAATGATGACGGCAACGATTTTTATTGAAATTTTATAATCGGAAAGGCGCATAGTTCATCTCCTGAGGAAAGGGACACGTCCAAGATAGACACATATCCGAAAAACCGTTGTCAACAAAACCTGATACAACGGCATAAAGGAAGGATGCTCTCCTTGATTTCTCAAGTTAAGCAACGAAGGCTCGACTCCTCCGTTTGATTAGTTCACCATAGTTTTTTGTTTGAGTAAACGGCGTCGTTCCCTTTCTGCCGCTATACGAAACAAATCTTGCGCGCGGACGCAACCGAAACATCTTCTTGGGAAAGAAGAAAAGATGAACGCACCGATATTTCATTTATCCTCAGAAGGAATGGTCTTCGCCAAAGCCCTTTCTTTTTGGAAACACGTTCTTTCTTCTTTCAACGTAAAAGGGTCTCTTTCTCCACCCGATGACTCGCCCCTTTCTGCCTCGGCTCTGGGCTATCCTTTTGGAGAAAGCGGGCTTTATTTTTATCGCGCGCCCCCCTTATCGTTCACACGAACCGAGCATGACTGCCACCAAAGTTCTAGGGACGTTTTTATGCTTTCCTATATGCGGCAAGGCTCAATCCTCGTCAAACAAGGGGATCGGAACGTCACGATTACCGAAGGGGATTGTTTTCTCATTTCGTCAACCGAACCAAGCTTCCTTGAAACGCGCGCGTTTTGTGACGTGACGTCTCTCATCTTCTCGCGCATGGCGTTCCAACGTTGGGTTCCTGTCCCTTCCGATTTAGCCGCACGGCCTCTCTGCCTTTATTCGCCTTTCGGAAAATCTCTCGCCGCCCTACTTGAAGCCTTGACCCCATCGTCGCTTGAAACCCTTGCGGTCGTGCCGGATGCCGTTCTCGATCATGTGTTTTGCCTGCTCGCTCTGATTGCGGGTCCCGCAGGCACGGTTTCCACAAGCTACCGTCAAGCCGCATTTCACCGATTCCTTCAATCGCTGCAAGCTCACTGCTGCGATCAGGGGTTCGACCAAACCGCGTTGGCAAAAAAGCACGGCGTGTCAACGCGTACCATCCAATCGACCTTTTCTTTGGTCGGAACAAATTTTGGTCGGGAGCTTCTATCCGCACGCATGGAAAAAGCTCGTTGGTTTTTGGAAAACCCCCGTCACAACAAAAAAAGTATCGCTGAAATCGCCGAACTTCTGGGCTATCGCCACGCGAGTCTTTTTATTACACAATTTCGGCGAACGTTCGGCATCTC
The DNA here is from genome assembly GCA_028690155.1 of Alphaproteobacteria bacterium. Lineage (GTDB taxonomy): Bacteria > Pseudomonadota > Alphaproteobacteria > UBA9219 > UBA9219 > CAIXLI01. Next base: position 47,931 of record JAQVBU010000009.1, read on the forward strand.
GCCCGCAGCCTACCGCCGCATACGCAGCGGCCCTTTAGATCGCTAGATCCGGCCCTTATAAGTTGAAATTCCTGTGTCCGGAACATCAACATCCGAAGGAAGTTTCCCCTTCTGAAAAAAAACGTCAATCGGCATGCCCCCACGGGGATACCAATAGCCGCTCACCTTCAACCAAATTGGCTTAAGCTCCTTAAAAAGCCTTTTGCCGATCCCAGCCGTGCACATCTCATGGAACACGCCGCAGTTCCGAAAAGACTGGAAATAAAGTTTCAATGATTTGCTTTCAACCAAAACTTTCCCGGGCACATAATCCACGACAAGTGTCGCCGAATCGGGCTGTCCGGTCACCGGACAAAGGCAGGTGAATTCCGGGTAGACAAAGCGGACGAGATAATGGTCGCGCGCGAAGACGTTAGGAACCGTCTCGATGCAAGCGTCTTCCGGCTTAATAGGTACCTCAACTTTATGGCCTAATTGGCTCAAATTACTATATGTTTTTTTGGTTTTCGCCATAATTGCCTTCCTCTCGCGACCTAGGATCGCCCCCTTCTTTAGCCGCACCGCCCCCCTTTCGCCACAAAAGAATTTATGAAAGTTTATTTTTTTATTGATTGTTGGTCGTTTTTGTTTACACACTGCCCTTACGGAAGCGCACGTACCACTGGCCCAAGGACGCAAAGGCATACCACCTTTTTCGTTCCCCAATGGTTTATGTAACGACGCTTTGCCGCTTGTCGTTTTTTTAGAAGACACCCTCCCCTTCGGGACCTGTCTTCTGGGTAAGCGCCAAGAACGTGGTATGCAGCAAGGAGTTTTTTCGAGGCCTTTCTTTTCCACTTCGGTTTAGGAGAAGGAAGATTTCGGCAATTTCGGTCTTCGTTGCGAGGCAAAGACATTGCAGGGCAGGGGGTCGTTCTCAACGACCTTGGGGTACGCGGCGGCTGCCGTCAGTAGACTGTCCTGTTGTTTGCGATTTGTGTTTTTTAACACAGACGCGCTCGTTCACGACAACCTCTCCTTATCTGCATCTGCTCAAGCGAAACTTTGCATAATAAGGGTTGGTTGTCATGCACTATAACAGAAATACGGTTCCACGATCCCGGACGTTCCCCACCTTTGTCGTATCGACTTCTTTGTATGAAGCGGACGCGGCAACAAACCTTCTGCACTTTCCAAGCGTCGAGGCCATGATTCGTGCCACACGGCCGGCACTTCCCGTCCACTGCCTTTACCCGCAAAAACTGCATCAGGCGGCGCGCGCGTTCGTCGACAAGTTCCAGGGCCACAGCCTTTACGCCATCAAATCGAACCCTGACCCCTACGTTCTGGCGCATCTGCACAAGGCCGGAATTTCCCATTTTGATGTGGCATCGCTGGGCGAAGTCAAACTCGTCCGCACGATGTTCCCCCATGCGCATCTCGCCTTTATGAACCCCGTAAAAAGCCGCGAAGCCATCCGCTCGGCCTATTTTGACTATGGCGTTCGCGATTTTGTCGTCGACACTGAAGACGAAATCAACAAGATCGTGGCTGAAACCAATCATGCCCGCGACCTTTTGATCGTGGTGCGCATCGCTATGCCCAAGGGCAGCGCCGCATGCGCCTTGACCGGAAAATTCGGCTGTACGCCGGAAGCTGGCGTCCATCTTTTGCAAGTGGCGGCCAAGGCTGATGCCCATGTTGGGCTTTCCTTCCATGTCGGTTCGCAAACGATCGATCCGATGTCCTATGCCGACGCCATCCGCAAGGCAGGCGCGATCATCCGCCAATCGGGCATCAAGCTTCGCGTGCTTGACATCGGTGGCGGCTTCCCCACCAAGGGGCTGGGTATGGAAATCCCCCCTCTTCCCTCGTTCTTCAACGTCATTCACGAAGAAGTGGCCAAGCTTCGCCTTCCCAAGACCTGCGAGCTTTGGGCCGAACCGGGTCGGGGTCTTTCCGGTGGCTGTTCAACACTTGTTGTCAAGGTCCAGCTTCGCAAAGGCGACCTGCTTTATATTAACGACGGAAGCTATGGCAACATGTTCGAAGTTGCTTGCATGCATTGGCAAAACAAGGCGACGCTTTACCGCATGGGCGCACGCGGCAGCATCAAGGCGGCGAGCAAAAAACTCGTTCCCTTCCGCTTGTACGGACCAACGTGCGATTCGGTCGACTATATGCCCGGCCCCTTCCTCCTTCCCGAGGACGCCGCCGAAGGCGACTGGATTGCTTTCGAAGGCATGGGGGCCTACATGGCCGCCTCGCAGTCTCACTTCAACGGTTTCTTTTCCGACGCCAAGGTCGAGATCATCCCCAACGCGCCGGAAAAACGGGTCACGCCGTTGAAGGTTGTGAAATAAACGAATGAAGGCGGCGCCGATCTCCTTCGGCGACGCTTTTAAGCACGGAGTTTGTTGACAAACGATAAGGAGAACGTCCTATGGCAGATCGGAAATACGCTTTTTTCAAAAACCACATGTTCATGATCGGATTTGGCAGCATCGGTCAGGGCACGCTGCCCCTGATTTTACGCCATTTCGACATCAAGCCGGAGCAGATAACCATTATCACCGCCGACGACCGCGGACACGAGGTCGCCGCCGAATACGGCGTCACTTTTATCCAAGAGGGTCTGAGACAGGACAACTATCGCCGCGTGTTGGGCGAAAAACTTCATGCCGGCGATTTTGTCGTCAACGTATCCGTTGACGTTTCGAGCGTCGCTATTATCGAACTATGCCAAGAAAAAGGCGCTCTTTATGTCGACACGGTGGTTGAACCTTGGGCAAACACCTATCTTGATCCAAACCTAACCCCGATTCAGCGCTCCAATTATGCCATGCGCGAAAGCGCTCTGGCCCTTCAGCCCAAGTACCCGAACGGACACACGGCCGTTTTGTGTCACGGCGCCAATCCCGGGCTTGTCAATCATTTCGTCAAACAGGCCCTGTTGAACATGGCTCATGACACCGGCCTTCGTGTGACGACGCCTTCCTCGCGCGAGGATTGGGGCAAGCTGGCACGGTCCCTTAACGTCAAGACGATCCATATCGCCGAACGCGATACCCAAGTGGCCAAGGCCCCCAAAAGAGTCGGCGAATTTGTCGGAACGTGGTCGATTGACGGCCTTTACGGCGAAGGAAACCAGCCCGCCGAACTTGGCTGGGGAACACATGAAAAAGCGCTCCCCCCTTTGGCTGTGCATTATCCCAGCGGCTGCAACGCGGCCATTTTCCTTAACCGCCGCGGCTGCACCACGCGCGTACGCAGTTGGACGCCGCTTGAGGGGCCCTATCAAGGATTTTTGATCACGCACAACGAGGCCATTTCGATTGCCGATTACCTAACCCTGAAGTGTGATGACAACGTTTGCTATCGTCCAACGTGCCACTATGCCTATCATCCATGCGACGATACGGTTTTGTCCATTCACGAGATGTGCGGGAAGAATTATAAAGAACCGACCAAAAAGCGTTTGATGTGCGATGAAATCGTCGACGGAATTGACGAGCTTGGCGTTCTTCTCATGGGCAACGACAAAGGCGTATACTGGTACGGATCGCGCCTGTCGATCCAGCAGACGCGCGCGATCGCGCCCCATAACAACGCCACGACGCTTCAAGTCGTCGCGGCCGTCTTGTCCGGCATGGTTTGGGCCATCGAAAACCCCAAGGCCGGGATTGTCGAGCCGGAATACATGGACTTCAAGCGCGTCCTTGAAGTCGCCGTTCCCTACCTCGGCGACGTCGTCGGCGTATGGGGAAGCTGGTCGCCGATCAAGGACCGCAGCACGTTATTCCCCGAAGACGTTGATCCGTCCGATCCGTGGCAGTTCAAGAATATTTTGGTCGGCTAACGGGTTTTTAATATCGATGCTTTCGGATCAGGGCTTCATTCGACATTGCGTTGCGTGTAACAAGCATGACTTGGGCGGGTTTGTCCCCTTCTTCATGGGAGATACCCGCTTTGGTCGTATCAAAAAGGATCTGGCGTCTTTTTTGTTAGCGCATACGGATTTTTTTGTTTCCGAACGAAACGGTCTTGTCCTTAGCCCCCGCTTTTCGGACTTCGGCACACGAAGTGACGCTTTGCTTCAGGCATCGGAAGCGCTCGCCGCGCACATTCATGAACCTTTACGCCATGAGTTTTATCCCGTCGTCCAGGCATGGAACGATGCCCCTATCGCACAGTTAGATCGGGCGGCGGTTGTCTGGTTTGGCGTGCGCGCTTGGGGGGTTCACACCAACGGCTTTGTCCGAAAACCGGAAGGCCTTTTCCTTTGGATCGGCGAACGCGCCCAAAATCGCCAAATCGCGCCGGGCAAGCTGGACAACCTGTTCGGCGGCGGACAACCCATCCGCTTATCGCGCGAGGAAAACCTGTGCAAAGAAGCGTACGAGGAAGCCGGGATTGAACCCGCGTTAGCAAAAACAGCCCAATACATCCACACGATTTCCTATATGCGGGAACAAGAATATGGATTGCGCACGGATTCTTTGTTCGTCTACGACCTTGAGCTTGCCGACGGGTTCGTCCCCCGCAACACGGACGGCGAAGTTGGCGCGTTCCATCTCATGTCCTTGTCGGATGTCGCCGAGACCGTAGGCAACACCGACCGTTTTAAGTTTAACTGCGCCTTGGTTCTTACGGATTTTTTAATTCGCCATGGATTCTTCGGCTCAAACTCTTCCCTCCAAAACGCAATGACTTCTTTCTTAACGGCTTAACCTTCTGTCTTTACCCCATTGTTAACCAGAAAAATATTTCTCTAATCAGAAAAATACTTCTCTTTTCTGCTTTTTTGAGACCAAACTCAAAAAATCCTTTTTCGTTTTCACACTTTTTCTTTATCCTCTCCGCCTGCTTCGATGTTTTCTAATTTTGGAGGTGTCGCATGTTAGAGCCTGATATGGATCATGAAGAAGTTGCCCGCTACCTACGTAATATCAAGGAAGCTGAGATTGGTAAGCTTGATGGCATGACCGATCAACAACTGAGCGAAAGTTGTCGTCTCAACGAGAGGTTGGGCTTAATGCTCGAAAAGATGCGGCGCCTTGCCGAAGCAAACAGGCACGTCAAAGTGTCCCGTCCTCAGAACCTAGATTTTTCTGGAAAAAAATCGAATCCCGATTTTCTGCAGAAAATCGAAGAAGCAATTAATAATGAGGAAAGATGCGTAATGCACACGGCCCCCGTACACTCAAGACCTACGGGCTTTGCCATTCGGTAACGTTCTTCTACTTCCCAATACAGAAGTCGCGAAAGATGATGTCGAGGAGATCCTCGACATCCACGCGGCCTGTAATCCGTCCCAGCGCACGCTGAGCAAGACGCACGTCTTCGGCACGAAGATCGGCCTGTAGCGCGTTGCGCGCGCGATCAAGCCCGTCCAGACATTCCTGAAGCGCCGCGCGATGCCGTGCCCTTGTTAAAGGCGGTTGTTCGGTGGCGCCGAAACGTTTGTCGATCTCTCGTCCCAACACGCGCAAAAGAGCATTGATGCCCTGCCCCGTCAGCGCCGACAGATAAAGCGGCGCCCCCAAACCCTGAGGCACAGGAAGGTATGTTTGATCACCTTCCAAAAGATCGGCTTTATTCACGACAACCAGAGTCTCGCGATCCACCAATCCTTCCGGCACGGCATAAGCGCGCCGTCGTTCCGTTCCATCGATCACCGCGATTTTCAAATCGGCGTCTCGGGCGCGAAGACGCGCCCGGCGCATGCCTTCGTTTTCAAGGGCGCGCGTCTCGGGCGCGCCCCCATCCGTTTCGTCATCGCGAAGTCCAGCCGTATCCGACACAAGAACGGGATACCCCCCTATGTCCAAAGCAACATCGATGACGTCGCGCGTCGTTCCCGCCACGGACGAAACAATGGCCGCATCGCGACGCGCCAGCGCGTTAAGCAACGACGATTTCCCTGCATTCGGTGCGCCAAGAAGCACGATCGAAAAGCCTTCCCTCAGACGTTCCCCTCTATGATTGTCGTCAAGATGCGCCCGTATATCGTCGCGCAAGGAATCCAAAAGCGCCGTTTGCCGATCAAACAAATCTTCGGGCAAATCTTCATCGGCAAAATCGAGTGAGGCCTCCATCATAGCCAAACTTTGCGTCAGGCGGTCGCTCCACCCCCGGTAAAGATCGCCCAACGCGCCCTGCATCTGCCGATAGGCCTGCTTGCGTTGTGCTTCGGTTTCCGCGTGGACAAGATCGGCTATGGCCTCGGCTTCGGTCAGATCCATCTTGCCGTTTTCGAACGCGCGACGCGTAAATTCGCCCGGCTCGGCAAGGCGAAAGCCCGGCAAGGCTCCTAACGCCTCCAAAATCGCGCTTGTAACCGCCCGACCCCCGTGCGTATGAAGCTCGACTACATCTTCTCCCGTAAAACTGTGGGGCGCCTCAAAAAAAAGAACCAGCGCCTCGTCCAAAATCTCGCCCGATTCCGGATGCCGAATCGTCCTTAAAACCGCCTGACGGGGGGAAGGCCTGTCCTTGGGCAAACACAGGGTCGCGAACACGTCCCCCGAATCAACGCCTGAAATACGAAACACGGCAACGCCGGCCTTTCCTTGGGCCGAGGCCGGTGCATAAATGGTTTTCTCGTCGTGCATAGTTTTCCTTGATCCCCCGCAATCATGGGAAATTCACTTCCCTCACGCAAGCGCCTTATTCACTCAGAAGATGACAACGGCATCTTTTTCCGCCATAATTTTGACGTGAACGTTTTGTAACCTTTTTCCGTCTCGGTGAGAGGAGTTTTTTTTCCAATGTCTCCATTCAAAGTTGCCTCCCTTTGCGGAACGGCGTTGCTCCTTGCCGCATGTGCCTATGCACCCATGGGGCCTACGGTTCGTGTTTTACCCCCCCAAGGCAAACCCTTTGAAGCCTTCCGGGAAGATCAGTTCGTTTGTAAAAATTATGCCAGCGACCAAGTCCGCGGTCAGGCCGAAAGCGCCAATGAAACAGGCCTCTTGCAAGGCTTGGGCGGCGCAATTCTTGGTGCAGGCCTAGGGGCCGCCATTGATGGAGGAAGCGGTGCCGCTATAGGCGCAGCGGGTGGCGCCACCGCCGGAACCGCCATTGCCGCCAGCACATCATCCCAACGCCAAAAAAGCATCCAAGAGCAATACAACGATGCTTACGCCCAGTGTATGATCGCAAAAGGTAACTTGATCGAAGCGCCGCGAGCAACCCCGACTCGAACCATCATTTATGAACGTCCTGCACCGCCGCCGCCGTCAAACACAACCATCATTTACAATAACCCACCCCCGGCTCCGCCGCCTCAGGAGCCGCCCGAGTACTACGCACCGTAGGCAAAACAGCTTTAACGTTATCGAAAGAATACATGTGTAAACCTGTGCCCTCTTTCCATAAAGGAAGGCTGGTTTATGCTGGATCGCGTTCTCTCCAAGATTAACGATCAAAAACAAACCGTTATCGACCTTCAACGCAAGATGGTCAACATACCGGCACTAAGTCCCAACAATGGCGGAGAAGGCGAACGCGATAAGGCCGAGTACTTAAAAAGCTATCTGGCCTCAATCGGACTCACCGACATCAAAAGCTTTGACGCCCCAGATCCTCGGGTCCCTGGCGGCGTCCGTCCCAATTTTGCCGTCATCATCCCTGGCCAAGACACCTCGCGCACGTTCTGGTCCGTCGGTCACATGGACGTCGTCCCGCCGGGAGACGCCTCGGAATGGAAAACCAACCCCTTCGAACTGGTTGTTGACGGCGACACCCTTTACGGGCGCGGCGTCGAGGACGATCAGCACGGTATCGTCGGCTCATTGCTCTTGGCCAAAGCCCTTGTCGAAGAAAAAATAGTCCCGCCAATCAACTATGGCATTCTTCTTGTCTCAGACGAAGAAACCAACAACCAGTACGGCATCAACTACGTGATGGAAAATCACAAAGACTTCTTTGGTGCCGACGATATGTTTCTTGTCCCCGACTTTGGAACGGACACGTCCGACCTTATCGACATTGCCGAAAAAAGCGTCTTCTGGCTGAAATTTACCGTACAAGGCCAGCAAGCTCATGCGTCTCGGCCAGACGATGGCTGCAACTCTCTAACTGCCTCCGCAGCCCTTATTGTCGCCTTGCGCGATCTTTACAAACGCTTCGACCTCCAAGATCCCCTCTTCACCCCGCCGCGCTCAACGTTCGAGGCCACGAAGAAAGAGAGCAATGTCGGTAGCATCAACATTCTTCCGGGGCGCGATGTTTTCTATATGGATTGCCGTGTGTTGCCGCCCTACGATCTTGAAGACGTTTTAAAGACCATTTGCACCACAAACGAATGCATTGCAAAAGATTATGGCGTCACGGTTTCGTGCGATGTCGTCCAACGAACCCAAGCCGCCGACCCGACCCACACCGACAGCGATATCGTTAAACGGCTTATAACGTCTATTCGCGATGTTTATGGCTGCGAGGCCAAACCCGTGGGGGTCAGTTGCTTTACGGTATCCTGCGGCCTGCGCAAAGCCGGGTTCTCAACAGCGGCTTGGTCGACATTTAACGACAGCCCCCATAAACCCAACGAACATTCCAGCATCGCGCTCATCCTCAAGGACGCCGCGGTCATGGCACGCGTTCTTTTTAAATAACCGCTATTGATCCTCGGGAAAATTCCGGTAACCCATCGTGAAGTTTTTGGGTTGGGTTAGTTTGGTTCGGTCGATGACCTCATTCGTTTCCGGCACGTTGCCGAGTGTCTTTTCGCCCGCCGTGACGATGTTCTGAAGCCAGTATGTATCCCGATACCCCAACGCGTCCAGATCCGCGATCATGGCGTTCAGGTCGGTTTCGTTGAGAATCGCTGGCGAGACCGTCGTGCGCACCTCAAGGCGCACTTTGCCTTCGTTGGCTGCCCTGATCAAAGAGACAAGCGTATGCCGAAACGCCTCGTCAAACTTGGCCGTGCCCAAGATCCTCTCGGCCAGATAGCCGGGACATTTATAGTCCAGCGCCACATAATTTAGGATGCCTTCTTCGACCAGCGCGCGCACGACATCCGGATTGCTGCCGTTCGTGTCCAGCTTGGTCTTGAAGCCAAGCCCATGCGCCTGACGGACAAGCTCCGGAAAATCCGAACAAAACGTTGCTTCGCCCCCCGAAAAAACAACGGCCGTCAGTCGCCCCCGTCTTTTTTTCAGAAAATCGACGACCTCGACCGCATCCTTCGTGCCTTTGTTCAGAACAATTTCCGGATTGTGACAATACACGCAGCGCAAATTGCATCCCGACATCCAAACGATGCATGAAAGCTCATCTGGATAGTCCAGAAGACTGAACGTCGTTATGTCGTAAATCTGGCCCATTGAACGATTATAGTGATGGCCGACGGCGCCGATTGTCAACGCTTTCGCATCCAGTCGGCACCGTCGGCTCTACTCACGTTAGCTTTGGTTCGCGGCCGCCGCATCAAACCGCGCGCCGACGCACGCACAGGACTCAGACGACGGTTCCTTGAACGGCTTGCGCTCCTGATGCTCACCCTTCTTGCCGATGTTAAACCCATCAACAGGACGGAAGTAGCCCATCACACGCGTCCACACTTGTGTCTTTTTGCCGCATTTCGGACAGGTCGGCTGTTCGCCGTTCAGATACCCGTGCTCATCGCACACCGAAAAGATTGGCGTCACCGTCACGTACGGCAGCTGATAATTCTCCAACACCGTGCGGATCAAGCGACGGCAGGATTCGACGCTTTCAAGCCGTTCGTTCATGTACATGTGCAACACGGTACCGCCTGTGTACTTGCATTGCAGCTTGTTCTGAAGATCCAAGGCTTCGAACGGATCTTCCGTGTAGCCGGCAGGAATCTGGCTGCTGTTCGTATAGTAGATGTTCGGGAAATGCCCTGCCTGCGCGATATCCGAAAATCGCTTGTGATCTTCCTTGGCAAAGCGATACGTTGCGCCTTCGGCCGGCGACGCTTCGAGATTGTACAGATTCCCCGACTTCTCCTGATAGTCGCGAAGACGCGCCCGCATATGATCGAGGATCCTCACGCTCATCTCGATCCCTTCGGCCTTGGTCATATCGGCCTTGCCGTGCGTGAAGTTCACAACCATTTCGTTCATGCCGTTCACGCCGATCGTGCTGAAATGGTTGCGCAGGTCGTGCAGATAACGCTGCGTATACGGATACAAACCACGCTTCAGACCGTCATTTACAAAGACGCGCTTCTTCTCGAGCGTGCCATGAGCCAAATCCATCAGATGGTCTAAGGCCTTAACAAGCTCGGCCTCGTTGCCGGCATACTTGTATCCTAAACGGGCCATGTTAATCGTCACAACGCCAATCGAACCCGTCATCTCGGCCGATCCGAAAAGACCGTTGCCGCGCTTTTGAAGCTCGCGCAAGTCAAGCTGCAACCGGCAGCACATCGACCGCACCGCACCCGGCTTGTACGCTTCCGGATTTTCGCGCTTCGCGCCGTTTTCGTCCCGCGTATACTGGCTGCCGATAAAGTTCTGGAAGTAGGAACTTCCTACCTTGGCTGTGTTCGCAAAAATCACATCCGCCACGCGGCTGTTCCAAGCAAAATCCTCGGTAATATTCACGGTCGGGATCGGAAACGTGAAGGGCTGGCCCGTCATGTCGCCTTCCGTCATAACCTCATAGTACGCCAGGACGATGCGCTCCATCTCAGGCAAGAAATCGCCGTAGGTCATATCCGTAAGCTTTTCGATCTCCGGGCGCCGCTGGCGCGCCATGCGCAACAGCTCGCCATCGCGCACACCGTCGAACAAATGTTCGGTGCCGCACATCGGCATCTGATGCCGCAAATCCTCCGGACAATTGATGTCCAGCGTGATGTTCGTGAACGGCGACTGGCCCCAACGTGCCGGAACGTTCAGGTTATAAACAAACTGCCTGATCGCCTTGACGATTTCGCCATCGCCCAACTGATCGATAAAGACCAGCGGCGCCAAATAGGTGTCGAACGAGCTGAACGCCTGCGCGCCCGCCCATTCGGACTGAAGAATGCCTAAGAAATTTGCCATTTGGCCTAAGGCCTCACGGAAATGCCGCGGCGGACGCGACGACACGCGGCCAACAACGCCGTTGAAGCCTTCCGTCAAAAGCTGCCGCAGACTCCACCCCGCGCAATAACCGGCAAGACTGTCCAAATCATGGATGTGGTAGTCGCCCTCGCGATGCGCCCGACCCTCTTCGGGCGTGTAGACGTCATCGAGCCAAAAGTTCGCGATCACTTTACCCGCAATGTTGTTCACGAGTCCCGCATGGCTATAACCGACGTTCGCGTTTGCATTGATGCGCCAATCCGTCTTGGACACATATTCGTCGACCGTATCTGAACAATTGATCTCCGTCCCCGCCGTCAAAGCCTGTGCTGCGGAAAGAGGGGTATCAACTGAGTATGCAAGAGATGTTTTTGCCATGGAACTCATCCTGAAAAATTAGGGGTGTGACACTAGATGATGTATAATGCAACGCAGTATAGCACAATATATGGTATAGACTTTGACTTTGATCAAGCCCATAGAAATTTATTCTATAGCATTCTCTTCCTCATTAAAAAAAGAGAAAATCAAGACCAACTCCAAGCCCTGCAAACAAAAAAGGTGAGAAGGCAACCCTTACAATTTTGCGCCGAAAGAGCCGCATCGTCCCGATAAGAATCGTTGCCAAGACGGAACCTACCCCCCACGCAACCGCGACGGGAAGAACGCCAAACCACGTCACAGCAAGCATGGTCCATTTGGCATCACCCATACCAAGGGCATCATAGCCAAATTTCCAGTACCAAGCAAAGTTAATCGCCCAAATAATGACACACGCAACGATGCCTAAAAGCAGATGGTGCGCTGCATTTTCCCATGAATCAGAGAAGCCAAGAACGGCGACAGAAACGAAAAGGCCAAAGAAAATCAAAGGCTCGGGAATTGTTTTGGTTAACGCATCCCTCACGGCAGATACGGCCAAGATAAAAATCACAAAAAAGGTAACGGGCCAACATTCCTGAGGGGTTTCTGGCGCCGCCTGAATGAAAACGGCTTTAAGGCTTTCAAAAAAAGAAACCGTTGTATCCATTAATCCCCCCTACTTGCGCAAAAAAGGTCATTCGCGTCCCATTTAGGGGAGACAAGCCTCATTCGCCTCTCCTTGGGGAATTGTGATCCACACGACGAATTTTTGCGACGCGCCTGCCGGATTATAGACAACTTCGTGCACCGCGTCTGCGGTTGCTGTCGTATTGAATTTCGTTGCCGCGCTTGTCAGCCCTTGAACGACCGATGAAAGCGCCGGATTTGTCGGCGCCGCCCATATACACCGTCCTCCGGACGAGCCGGCATTCATATACATCCACGCATTAAAGCCTCTTGTCGGCGGCGGCAAAAAAATGGCGCCCCACAACGACGACGAATCGGTAGGATCACACACAAGCTCGGACACAGCCGTCCCCGTTTCTTGGTCCGATACCGGGAATCCGCCCGGCGGATCGGACGGCACCGTCGATTCGGCTCCAAGCGACAGCGCCAGTTCGTATTCCATATTGCAGTGGGTAATCGTGCTTCGAATCAGATTCGCCTGAGACGCGATATCCGCCGAGATTCGGTCCACCGCCCCCGCCGTCTGGAAAAACCCCGACCCTGACGTCATAACGGAGGCGAGAAGCCCCAGCATCGCGATAACAAAAAGAATCGGGCCGATGGCGATGCCCGCATTGGGAGGAAGAAGCCCTGACGATTCTGTCCGCACCCTTTCTGGTAAAACGCCCCAACCCGAGGGTTTTTGCCGCATCCTCTTCTCCTTCACGTCCCGATTTTTAGAATTCAAAAAGTTAGGCAATCCCGGCCGCTTTCTTTTCCGCCAAGATATAGAGCTTTCCACAGTAAGGGCAAGAAACGAATCCCCTAGGCCCTACTTTTAGATAAACCTTCGGATGGGGACCCTTTTTGTCGCCAACGCACGCGATCTTCGTTTGATCCACAAAAATCTTTCTCTTGACGATAGCCATGGGCTTTTCCCTCCGGAACACGCCGCCATTTTACCCTGTCGCCTTGAGAAATCCAGAGCCTTCCCCAGAGCTTTCCCTTGTTAAGCCCATACATAAAAAGGCGTTCATAACCCTTTGTGCCGCGATACGTTTCAAGGAATATTTGCGATCCCTCAAGAAGTCGTGGCATGATGCCGCCTCTTTTAAAAATGGTTTTTTGTCATGTCTTCCTCTTTGTCTTTCAAAGATCTTATCGATATGGCGCCCGATAACGCTATCGAGGTGGTCCAACTCGGAAAGACGTATTTCTCCAAGAAGGGCACACCGACTAAAGAAGCCCTTAAAGAGGTCAGCCTAACTATTCCTCGGGGCTGCATATTCGGACTTCTTGGCCCAAACGGTGCCGGGAAATCGACTCTCATCAACATCCTCGCCGGCTTGGTTCTGAAAACCTCCGGAACAGCAAGAATATGGGGCTACGACGTTAATGACGCGCCACGCATGGCGCGCTCGGCCATCGGCGTTGTCCCGCAGGAACTGAACCTTGACGCTTTCTTCTCCCCCCGCGAGATTCTGGACCTGCAAGCCGGCCTTTACGGCGTCCCCAAAAAAGAACGCCGCACCGACGAGCTCCTCGACATCGTCGGCCTGTCCGATCAGGCGGGCGTCAACGCAAGGGCGCTTTCAGGCGGCATGCGCCGCCGCCTGATGATCGCCAAGGCCTTGGCCCATTCGCCGCCCGTCCTCATTCTGGACGAGCCTACCGCAGGCGTCGATATCGAACTCCGCCGGTCCCTGTGGTCCTATGTCCGGAAACTCAACGAGCGCGGCACGACGATCCTGCTGACGACCCACTACCTCGAAGAGGCGCAGGAGCTTTGCGACCGCATTGCCATCATTGACCGCGGAACCGTTGTCGCCAATGACACAAAAGAAGCTCTTCTGCAAAAGATCGACAGCAAACGGCTAACGATCCTTGTCGACCATGATATTCGTGCTGTTCCCGAAAACATGCGGGCACAGGGATGGGCCTATGTGGACGCTCGGCGAATGACTATCGTTTATCGCCCCAGCCAGACCAACGCCTCCGCTCTGCTTCGCCTGCCCCAAATGAACGGTTTTGGCCTTGTCGACATCTTTACCGAGGAAACGACCGTCGAAGATGTCTTTCTTCAGTTAACCCAAAAGGAACAACGTTCATAAAAAAAGGGCTCGCCGGAAACGGCGAGCCCTTTTAAGAAGCATCCGTCACTATTGCTGCGTCACAACGGTTACAGCACGGCGATTCTGCGCCCAAGCGGCTTCATTATTGCCCACCACGGCGGGCCGCTCTTTCCCATAGCTAACCGTCTTGATACGCGATGCGTTAATACCCCCCGCAATCAAGTAGTTCTTGGCGGCCGTCGCACGACGTTCACCCAGAGCAAGGTTATATTCTCGCGTGCCGCGTTCGTCCGCATGACCTTCAATGACGACGTTCGCGTCGGCGTAACGCTTGAGCCATGTCGCTTGACGATCAAGCGTCGCCTGAGCCTGAGAACTCAGATCCGACTTGTCGAAGGCAAAAAAGACGCGGTCGCCCACATTGACCACCATGTCTTCCTGCGTGCCAAGACGCGCTGTGCTCGCGGTATTCGGTTCGGCTATCCGCCCCATACTGCCGATCGTCCCGGCGCTGCCGTGCGCACCGCCTTCTCCTTCATTCACGCCGACCGTATCGCAAGCCGACACAAAAACTAGCGCTGCCGTAAGGCACAAAAACTTTTTAAACATCGTCTTCCCCTTTCAGGAAACTCTGGCGAGACAGCGAAAAGCCCTTGCCGAGATGATTTGAGAACGAAACCGCGCCCTGATCTTTTCCTTCGTGCCAAGAAAGAATCCGGACATAAAATAGGGTAGTCGTCTGCGGCACGTGAATCAAGCCTGAATGATCCACAAAAGAAACGGCACCTACGGCTTGCAAAAAAGTCGTTTTTAGCGAAACCAATCTGGTTAACCGTCCGGTTAGGCAAAGCTTGTCTTCGTCAGAGTCGCGGTTAAGCGTTGCTCATAAGGAGACCGCGGCCCCATACACAAGCCCAATGTTAAACCGTAGCCGTGACCGGCCTTTGCATGCCCCTCTTCCGTTGCCGCCAAACGGTAATACCTCATCACAAAAACGCGGATCGCCGCCGTCAATGATGTTTCTTCAAGCTTTTGCAGCGATACCGTTGTGCATATTTGATGAATCGTCGAACGTTCGCGCTGACAAATTTCACGCAGACCGTCCCACATTTCCGGCTCAAGACGAACGCTCGTCCGTCGACCGGAAACCACAACGTTCCGACTAACCAACGTGCTGCGAAGACGTTCCTTTTTTATCTCGGGCGCCCCAACTCTTTCCTGTATGATTTCGGTTCCCAGCATGGCAAGCCTCGTTGTTATGTTAAGCTTTATTAAAGGGGGTACATACAGAACATATGCACTCATAGGTTGCATGATGACACACGCTCGCAACTCTTACAAGATGCTTGTGTATTTTTTCCTTATTGCCTATGGGGCGCACAACAAAGGAAAAACTCTATATCCTATTGTTTTTCTTTAAATTTTTATGTGTCCGCGCGACAAAATCTTAACGCATCGAGTGCATTCTGGAGGATGTAGGCCGCCGCCATTTTATCCACAACCTCCCCACGCCTTTTGCGGCTCATGTCCCCTTCAATCAAAAATCTCTCGACCGCCGCCGTTGATAATCTTTCGTCCCAAAAGGCGACCGACAAATCATCGCGCGGTAAAAGGCCGGGCTTTGAGAGATTATGCACAAACGTCCGCACGGCCTGGGCTGTTGGGCCTTCGGTACCGTCCATGTTTTTGGGCAATCCCAGTACAACGCCGCCGATTTTGCGTTCGGTTATAATGGCGGCCAAGGCCTCAGCATCCGCCGCAAACTTCTTTCTGACCAGCGACACAAGCGGCGAGGCCACACAAAGACCTGGGTCGGACACGGCCACACCGATCACTTTGCGGCCGTAGTCGAGCCCCAACAAGCATTCCCCTTTTCCCAATAAAGCGGGTATCTCGGACAGGTTGCGAACGATCATAATGGGTGATACTGATAGCGTGTTCGTCGCATGACGGCAAAGAAAAGTTCAAAAGAAAGACAAATAAAAACATGGCTATTGATCAGAAAACCGTTGCCAAGATCGCGCATCTGGCCCGGATCAGAATCCCGGAGGCCGAACAAGGCTCGGTCGCAAGCGAACTGTCGGGCATCCTCGCATGGGTTGAACAACTGAACGAAGTCAACGTCGAAGGCGTCGATCCTTTGGCCAGTGTCAATGATGCCTCGTTGCGCGTCAGGCCCGATGTTGTCGATGACGGCGGCTACGCGTCCGACATTTTGAAAAACGCGCCCGCCAGCACCGCCAGCTTCTTCACCGTGCCGAAGGTCGTCGAATAAGCGCATCTCGTTTCCTTTCAGGGATTTTCTCGTATGACAAAACTGACTGATTTGACCATTGCTCAGGCTCTTGAAGGCCTCGCCGCAAAAGAGTTCAGCGCCGTCGAGCTGACGGAGGCGCACATTGCCGCCATGGACAAGGCCCGCAGCCTGAACGCCTTTATCACCGAAACACCCGATCTGGCCCGCGAACAAGCAAAAGCCTCGGATGCCCGGCGCGCCGCAGGCGAAGCCAAAGATTTGGACGGCATTCCTTTGGGCATGAAGGATCTTTATTGCACCAAGGGCGTGCGCACCACAGCCGCCAGCAAAATTTTGGAAAACTTTGTTCCCCCCTATGAATCGACCGTATCGCAAAAGTTGGCCGATGCCGGTTCCGTCATGCTGGGCAAGACGACTTTAGACGAATTCGCCATGGGATCCAGCGGCGGCACGTCCGCTTTCGGTCCCGCCATCAGCCCGTGGTCCGGACCAAACCCGGCCGAGGCCGAGCGCAAGCTGATCCCCGGCGGGTCGTCCAGCGGGTCGTCCACGGCCGTCTCGGCCCGTCTCGCCATGGGCGCCACGGGCACCGATACGGGAGGCTCGATCCGCCAGCCTGCCTCGATCACGGGCATTGTGGGCATGAAGCCCACCTATGGCCGCTGCTCGCGCTGGGGCATCATCGCGTTTGCCTCTTCGCTGGATCAGGCGGGCCCGATGGCGCGCTCCGTTTCCGACACCGCGTTGATGCTGCGCGTCATGGCGGGCTTCGACAGGAAGGATTCCACCTCGGTCGATATTTCGGTGCCGAACTACATGGACGCGCTGACCAAATCCGTCAAAGGCCTGAAGGTCGGCATTCCCCGCGAGTACCGGCTGGACGGCATGAACAAGGACACCGAGAAGCTTTGGGATCAAAGCGCCGCCATGCTGCGTGACGCAGGGGCCGAGGTTGTGGACATCAGCCTGCCGCATACCAAATACGCTTTGCCCGTGTATTACATCATCGCCCCGGCCGAGGCATCGTCGAACCTTGCCCGTTATGACGGCGTGCGCTTCGGCCTGCGCGAGACAGGCGAAACGCTGGATGCCATGTACGAGGCCACGCGTTCGGAAGGCTTCGGTAAAGAAGTCCAACGCCGCATCCTGATCGGCACCTACGTGCTGTCGGCAGGTTATTACGACGCCTATTACCGCAAAGCCCAGCGCGTACGCCGCCTGATCCGCAACGACTTCTTAGAGGCCTTTCGGTCATGCGACGTCATCTTGGCTCCCGCGACGCCGGGCACCGCCTTTGCCTTTGGCGAAAAGACGGGCGATCCGGTCCAGATGTATCTGGAGGACGTCTTTACCGTCACGTTGAACCTTGCGGGCTTGCCGGGCCTTTGCTTGCCGGTTGGGCTGAGCCAAGAAGGGCTTCCGATCGGCATGCAACTGATTGGGCGCGCCTTTGATGAGTCCACGCTTTTCACGGCAGCCTCAGCGCTCGAGCGCGCGGCGGCGTTCTCCCACAAACCTCCTTTTACGGCATAAAACGATGGCATATATTCAAGGTACTTCCGGCGAATGGGAGATGGTGATTGGACTTGAAGTTCACGCTCAGGTCATCTCGAACGCCAAGCTTTTTTCGGGCGCATCCACAACCTTCGGTGCCGCACCCAACGCGCAGGTCAGTTTCGTCGACGCGGCATTCCCCGGCATGCTTCCCGTCATCAACGAGACGTGCGTCGAACAAGCCGTACGCACCGGACTTGGCCTGAAGGCCCAGATCAACAAGGTGTCGGTGTTCGACCGCAAAAACTACTTCTATGCCGATCTCCCGGCAGGCTATCAGATCAGCCAATACACCCAGCCTATCGTAGGCAAGGGCGAAATCTTGTTGGACTTGGCCGACGGCACCACGCGTACCGTAGGCATCACACGGCTGCATCTGGAGCAGGACGCAGGCAAAAGCCTGCACGACCAGAGTCCGAACGAAACGTACGTCGATCTGAACCGATCGGGTGTGGCGTTGATGGAAATTGTCTCGGAGCCCGACATGCGTTCGGGCGAGGAAGCCGGGGCTTACCTGAAAAAACTCCGGGCCATCTTGCGTTATTTGGGCACCTGCGACGGCAACATGGAGGAAGGCTCCATGCGCTGCGACGTCAACCTGTCCATGCGCCGCAAGGGCGACGACACGTTCGGCACGCGTTGCGAGATTAAGAACGTCAACTCGATCCGCTTCGTGCAGCAGGCCATCGACTATGAAGCGCACCGCCAGGTCGAGGTTTTGGAATCCGGCGGCGTCATCGTTCAGGAAACGCGCCTTTGGGATACCGGCAAGGGTATCACGCGATCCATGCGTTCCAAAGAAGACGCCCACGACTACCGCTACTTCCCCGACCCCGATCTTTTGCCGCTCGTCCTCGACGACGCTATGATCGAAAGGGTCAAAAACACACTCCCCGAGCTTCCCGACGAAAAAAAAGCGCGGTTCATCCAAGACTACGGCTTGAAGCCTTATGACGCGTCGGTTCTGGTGGCCGAAAAAACCTCGGCCGCGTTCTTCGAAGCCGTGGCCAAGGGCCGCGACGGCAAGCTGGCGGCCAACTGGGTTACGGTTGAGCTGTTCGGCGCCCTGAACAAACTCGGAAAAACGATCGATGAAAGTCCTCTCTCGGCCGACGCGTTGGGTGGGCTGATTGACCTGATCACCGATGAAACGATCTCGGGCCGCATCGCCAAGGACGTTTTCGAAGAGATGGTCGCAACCGGAAAAGCCGCCAAGGACATCGTCGAAGAAAAGGGCCTGAAGCAGATCACCGATACCAGCGCGATTGAAAAAACCATCGATGACATTCTGGCCGCCAACGCCGACAAGGTCGCGGAATACAAAGGCGGCAAGGAAAAGCTGTTCGGATTCTTCGTAGGCCAAGCCATGAAGGCCACC
This sequence comes from Alphaproteobacteria bacterium, assembly GCA_028690155.1. Classification (GTDB taxonomy): domain Bacteria; phylum Pseudomonadota; class Alphaproteobacteria; order UBA9219; family UBA9219; genus CAIXLI01. The sequence goes on from JAQVBU010000009.1 coordinate 67,245, forward strand.
GGCGGCAAGGCCAACCCCGGTATGGTAAACCAGCTTTTGAAAAAGAAGCTGTCGTAACAAAGGGCAAGATAATGACTGAACCTGTCTGTCCGGAAACCGCCCTGCCCGACACAACCGTGTCGGTCCGCAAGGCGTTCGACATCGAAAGCGATTGGGACGTCCCGGCGTTTTCGAAGCCTTCCGCCCATGTGCCCGAGATTGACCCCGGTTATCGCTTCGATCCGGATACGACGATGGCTATTTTGGCGGGCTTTGCGTTCAACCGGCGCGTTCTGATCCAAGGCTTCCACGGCACCGGCAAGTCCACGCACATCGAACAGGTCGCCGCAAGGCTGAACTGGCCGTGCATCCGCATCAATCTGGACAGCCACATCAGCCGCATCGATTTGATCGGCAAGGACGCCATCGTCCTCGAAGAAGGCAAGCAGGTTACCTCGTTCCGCGAAGGTCTTCTGCCGTGGGCGTTGCAACACCCCTGCGCGTTGGTCTTCGACGAATACGACGCGGGCCGTCCCGATGTCATGTTCGTGATCCAACGCGTTTTGGAAGTCGAAGGCAAACTGACGCTTCTGGACCAAAACCGCGTGATCGTGCCGCATGCCGCGTTTCGACTTTTCGCCACAGCGAACACGGTGGGCCTCGGCGATACGACAGGCCTTTACCACGGCACGCACACGCTGAACCAGGGGCAGTTGGACCGTTGGAACATCGTGGCGACGCTTAACTATCTTCCTCCCGAAGAGGAAGAAGCGATCGTGGCCATCAAGGTTCCCTCGCTGGCCGCGCCCGACAAGAAAGAGCTTTTGCACGGCATGGTGGCTCTTGCGAACCTGACGCGGCAAGGCTTCATGCAGGGCGACCTGTCCACGGTCATGTCGCCACGCACCGTGATTTCGTGGGCGGAAAACGCCGATATTTTCGGCCAGGTCGGCGCCGCCTTCCGGCTTAGCTTCCTGAACAAGTGCGATGAAGCCGAACGCGCCGCCGTGGCCGAGCTGTACCAACGCGCGATGGGTGAGGAGCTTCCCCTATGACCCCGGCCAAGATCAACGAGCTGTTTGCACGTTTTTCAAAGGCCAATCCCGAGCCCAAAACTGAACTTGATTACGTCAACGCCTACACGCTTCTGGTGGCGGTCGTCCTGTCGGCCCAAGCCACGGACAAAGGCGTGAACAAGGCCACGCCCGCCTTGTTCAAAAAAGTCAAAACACCGCAAGCGATGCTGAAACTCGGCGAGGCAGGCCTGAAAGAATACATCAAAACCATCGGCCTTTTTAACAGCAAGGCCAAGAACATCATCGCCATGTCCCAGGCCTTGGTCGATGCTTTCGGCGGCAAAGTTCCCGACACGTTCGACGCCTTGGTGAGCCTGCCCGGCGTAGGGCGCAAATCCGCCAACGTGCTTTTGAACGCCTACTTCAAACAACCGACCATCGCCGTAGACCGGCACGTTCTGCGCGTCGCAAACCGTCTGGGCCTTGCCAAAAGCAGTTCCCCGGACGAAGTCGAAAAGCAACTCGCCCAAATCGTCCCCGCCCAATGGGCCCTGCACGCCCATCACTGGCTGGTCCTACACGGCCGCTATGTCTGCACCGCTCGCGCGCCGCATTGCCCGGCCTGCCTCGTACGGGACTTATGTCCTTTCAAAGGAAAAACGAAATCACCGCGCCTTTAAAATCGGCAGTATGACGATAAAACGAGCCCCTACGACACGGCCTGCCTCATTACGCCGGTTCTCGGCCCAAAGTCGTCCTTGGTGCGCCTCGACAATCTGCTTGGAAATACTAAGGCCCAATCCTGAATGCATTCCGAATTTTTCGGCTTTGGGACGTTCCGTATAAAAACGGTCAAAAATAGCGTCTCTCTTATTCTCTGGAATGCCGGGACCGTTATCGTCCACCGCAATACGCACCCGATCCCCCTGCCGAAAGGCCTCAAGCACAACGTCCGCATCGGACGGCGAGAACGAAAACGCGTTATCCAACACATTCAAAAAAACCTGCCTCAAACGGCTTTCCATGCCCATAACCGTCAACGTTTTCTCTGGCAAACGAAGAGTCAATCGGGGACGCGCCATTCCTTTCAGAACATCGTTGAGGTTGACCGGCTCGAATCCCGCACGTTCCAGCTCGGCGTCCAGACGCGAAGCGTTGGCGATGTCGCTGATCAGACGCGTCATGCGATCCACGTCGTCACGAATAATGGCCATCATTTTTTCCCTCGCCGCGGGATCACGCACGCGCTCGGCCGTTTCCACGGCGCTACGCAGCGAGGTAAGGGGATTTTTTAACTCATGGGCCACATCAGCCGCAAAGTTTTCAATAGCATCGATACGCGCGGCAAGCGCTTCAGTCATGGCGCGCAGCACGCCTGACAGATCGCCGATCTCATCGTTACGCGCCGTCATATCCGGCAAGGCCTCGTCATGCAAAAAGCGCACAATCTCGCCGCGTCCCGTACGCGTCGCCTGTCCACGCCACAAAACTTCGGCCGCTTGCGCCAACTGCCGGATAGGCCTGGCCAAAGCGCGGCCCAAATAAAGCGACAACAAAATCGTCGCCGCCAAAGCCAGCAGGAAAAGCCCAAGGATATTGATCCTCACCCCATACAGAGCCTGATCAATCGACACGTCCGAACGTGACATCATGACAAGTCCTAATACGTGGCGTCCATGCACGACCGGCACAGCAGCAGCCAAAATCAGACCGCCTTCGCTTGCCCGCCAAACCTGAGTCGTGTTTTGCCCGTAAAGAGCGCGGGTGGCCACGCTGAAAAAGCTGTCTTTCTTGAACGCCGATTCGTCGTAGAGTGGATACAGTCGGCGTTCATGAATAAGATCCAACGCGTCAAAAAAAGCCGCAATCGAACGCGCGCCCCAACCCTCGCGATCCAAAGCGGGTTCTTCAGGAGGCCGTATCCGACGAACAGCCATATAGCGGCTGTCGGCCAAAAGCGTGTGTGTCGTGCTGTAAAGACGCGTGCGGTTTTCGGTCGCATCGGCCAGACGCCTCACCATCATTCGGCCCAAAAGAGGCGCCAAGATTGGCTGGCCCAGCCGGTCCACTACGACGGCCGTTTCGGAAACCGCGCCCGCCGCCAAGCGCGCTTGAGCCAGCATTTCCTTAAGCTCGGTCGCGATGATCTTGTCCTGATAGCTTCCCAAATACAAAAGCCCGCCCACTAAAATAGCGAGCGGAACAATATTGACAGCCAAAATTCGCAGCAAAAGCGGAGACACCCTCCGTTCGGCGTGGGTCTTTCTTTTTCGCGTAGACGCGGAAAAACGGCCAAACAAAGGCTTACTCCTTATAGCGATACCCGACGCCGTAAAGCGTTTCGATCTGAGAAAAGGATGAATCCACATCCTTGAACTTCTTGCGCAATCTTTTCACATGGCTGTCGATTGTTCGATCATCCACGCACACGGCTTCCCCATAGGCGGCATCCATCAATTGGTCCCGCGTTTTTACATGGCCGGGGTGTTGCGCTAAGGCCTTGACCAATAAAAATTCGGTCACCGTCAAGGACACCTCCGCGCCTTTCCACGTACACAGATGCCGAGTGCTGTCGAACACCAAGTCGCCGCGCGTCACAACCGAACTCGGTCCAACATCGCGCCGAAGAAGCGTTCGTATGCGCTCGATCAACAGCCTTTGAGAAAAGGGCTTTTTAATATAATCGTCCGCCCCCGAACGCAGACCCACGATTTCATCTTCTTCCTCATCCTTCGAGGTCAGAAAGATAATGGGCATCGATTTTGTGGCCTCGTTCTGTTTGAGTTTCTGCAGAAGCTCCATCCCATCCATTCTTGGCATCTTGATGTCGAGCACGGCCACATCGACCGGCTGCTGCACAAGCGCTCGAAGTGCTGCGTCGCCGTCGGCATAGGTTTTGACCGAAAACCCCTCGGTCTCAAGCGCCAGCTGAACCGAGGCTTGTATGTTCCTGTCGTCGTCAACAAGCGCAACGTTAATCGTCATGAAACGAATCCTCGCTTTTCCTTAACCCAAAACGTATCAGCCCAATTTTTAGCGACAGATTGCGTCTTTTCCATGGAAAAATCGTATTTTTCAAGGCGCATAAGCCCTTTTTGTCCCTCCGCTTTCTCGATCAAGGCCGTTTTTGCATGGCTTCTCAACATACTAACGTGCTTTCTTTGGGGGTTCTTTTTCTTAGAAAAGAAGCCGTTGTTCGTGTATACGTTATTCTTATGGATTCGATTGACGATCATCCTCCCTTGTCACCCATCCCCTTGGGAAAGGAACGTTTATGACCGCAAGCCTTCACGCTCTCCCTAAGAGCGCTCTCGTTTCGACGCGCCTTGGAAGCCTTGAGGTTCGTCTTGCCGAAAGCCTTGCCGACATCGAAGCCGCCCAAAGGCTCCGCTATAAAACATTCTATACCGAGATGGGTGCCAAGCCGACGTCGGAAATGGAAAAGCTTTCCCGCGATTTCGACAAACACGACGAATTTTGCGACCATCTTCTTCTTATCGACCACGCGCGAAAAGATAAAAATGCCGTGATCGGCACCTACCGACTGATCCGCCGCGCCGCCGCCGACCGATGCGGCGGTTTTTATTCAAGCAACGAATACAACGTCGACCGGTTGATCGCCTATCCCGGCGAAATCCTTGAGCTTGGCCGTTCATGCATCGACTCCGAGTATCGCACAGGCGCCGTCATGCAGCTCCTTTGGCGCGGCCTTGGCCTTTATGTCGCCCAGTACAATGTCGCCTTGATGTTCGGCTGTGCCAGCCTGCCCGGCACCGATCCTGAGGCGTTGCGCGTTCCGCTCTCTTATCTTTATCACCATCACCTTGCGCCCCCCGCGCTGCGCACCAAAGCCTTGCCCGAACGCTATATCGATATGCGGCTTCTTCCGCGCGAAGCCTTCGACCCCAACACCGCCTTCGAAGAACTCAAGCTCGACCCGCGCAGCGGAAATAACAGCCTTCCGCCCCTCATTAAAGGGTATGTCCGCGTCGGCGGATTCGTCGGAGACGGCGCCGTCATTGATCACCAGTTCAACACGACCGATGTGTGCATCATTGTTAAAACCGACCTTATGACCCGGCGCTATAAACGACATTATAATCTTGGCGCCGATTCCGATATCGTTCTTCCAGAATAGCCTTTCCCAAGCCTTTTCTCCGGTCTTCCATGAACACGCTTGATGAAATCGCCGCCCTTCTTAATGGAATTCTCCGCCTTGCTGGATTTTTCTTGCTTCTTCTTGTCCTGATCCCCACGACCATTTTATTCAAGCGTATTTACCCCTCCAAACCGTTTCTCATTCCCCGAATCTTTCATCGCCTCCTTTTGAACACCTTGGGAATCCGCGTCATCGTATCCGGGGAAAAGCCTGTCTCGTCGCCAGCCTTGTTTGTTTCGAACCACGCGTCGTATCTGGATATACCCGTTTTAGGCTCCCTTCTTTCCGCAGGCTTTGTCGCCAAGGCCGATGTTGCCGAATGGCCGTTATTCGGCCTTTTGGCCAGGCTTCAAAACACCATCTTTATTGAGCGACGCGCCGCACGAGCGGCCGCTCAAAGCGCTCTTTTGCAAGAGTACCTTGCCAAAAAACGTAGCCTTATCCTTTTCCCTGAAGGCACATCGTCGGAAGGGTTAACGGCGCTGCCTTTTAAAAGCAGCCTTTTCAGCATTGTCGAAGATTCCTCCGGCAGCTTCCCGTTGATCGTCCAGCCTGTTTCGGTCACATGCGTCGAGCTTAACGGGTTCCCGATACTGCGCGAAGATCGCGGTCTTTACGCGTGGTTCGGCGACATGACTATGGTTCCCCACCTTTGGAACGTTTTCAAATATGGTCGGTTTACCGTCGATGTTGTTTTTCACCCGCCTCTGACCGCCAACGATTATCCCAATCGCAAAGATCTTGCCGCCGCATGCCACGAGCGCGTCACCGAAGGCATCAAACGCTCTTTAGGCTATGATCGATCAAAATAAAGCGTAAACGGCTTTCATATTATGGACAAGAAACTCTATATCAAAACCTGGGGCTGCCAGATGAACGTTTATGACTCGGACCGTATGGCCGACGTCATGGCGCCTTTGGGATACCAACGGACGGCGACGCCTGAAGACGCCGATCTCGTCATTTTCAACACATGCCATATTCGAGAGAAAGCCTCCGAAAAACTCTTTTCCGAGCTTGGGCGCCTACTTCCCTTCAAACAAGCTAAGGAGGTGCGGGGACAACGCATGATTATCGCCGTTGCCGGATGCGTCGCTCAAGCCGTCGGAGAAGAAATCCAGAATCGCGCCCCTTTTGTCGATATCGTCCTTGGCCCGCAAGTGTATCAACATCTCCCGAGCATGCTTGAGGCTTTGAATAAAAATTCTACCCGCGTTTTAAACACCGATTTTCCGCCAGAGCCGAAATTCGACGCGCTTCCCCGGCACGACACGAGCGGAATCAGCGCGTTTCTTCCCATTCAGGAAGGCTGCAACCGTTTTTGCGCTTATTGCGTCGTGCCGTACACACGCGGCGCCGAGTATTCCCGCGCGCCTGAAGACATTGTGGCCGAAGCCGAAGATCTTGTCACTTGCGGCGCCCGCGAAGTCACTCTTTTGGGCCAGAACGTCAACGCGTTTCATGGCGTTGATCAAAAAGGCAGGGCATGGAATTTAGCGGAACTTCTCGAACGGCTCGCCGACATACAGAATCTTAAACGCCTGCGATTCACCACCTCGCATCCCCGCGATATGGACGATGCGCTCATTGCGGCGTTTCGGGATCTTCCCAAACTTATGCCTTTTTTGCATCTTCCGGTTCAAAGCGGCTCGGATGCAATCCTCAAAGCCATGAACCGCAAACACACGGCCGACGATTATCGACGCACCGTCGACAAACTTCGCGACGCACGGCCCGATCTGGCTCTGTCGTCGGATTTCATCGTCGGCTTCCCCGGCGAAACAGACGATGATTTCAACGAAACAATGCGCCTTGTTCGGGACGTACGCTTTGCTCAATCCTTTTCCTTTAAATACAGCCGCCGTCCCGGCACACCCGCCGCAACGCTGGAGGGTCAAGTCCCGGACGATGTCATGAACGTCCGCATCCAAGAATTGCAAACCCTGCTCCGCGATCAACACACCGCCTTTAACGAAAGTTTTGTCGGACAGACTGTCCCCGTTCTTTTCGACGACAACGGCCAAAACAAGGGGAGGATCTTCGGGCGCACGCCGTATCTACAATCAACGTTTGTCGAGGTTTCTGATAAGGAACGCGGCGCGCTCAACGGACAGGAAGCCGCGGTGATTATCACCGTCGCAACCCCCAACAACGTTCGGGGCCGTATGATCGCTTGAAGGGCTTAGAGCCGATCGTGATAAGGTTGGCGTCCTTTAACGACAACCGTTCGCGTGAATCGGCTCGATCATCAAACTAGAGCCGATCGTGATAAGGCTGGCGTCCTTTGACGACAGCCGTTCACGTGAATCGGTTCGCTCATCAAACTAGAGCCGATCGTGATAAGGTTGGCGTCCTTTAACGACAACCGTTCGCGTGAATCGGCTCGATCATCAAACTAAGGCCGATCGTGATAAGGTTGGCGTCCTTTAACGACAACCGTTCGCGTGAATCGGCTCGATCATCAAACTAAGGCCGATCGTGATAAGGTTGGCGTCCTTTAACGACAACCGTTCGCGTGAATCGGCTCGATCATCAAACTAAGGCCGATCGTGATAAGGCTGGCGTGCTTTGACGACAGCCGTTCACGTGACCAAACGCCAAAGGCGTTTGGCGCGTAGCAAGGCCAAAGCCCTGCGAAGTCCGAGCCTTGCGAGGATAAAAACAGGCCTCAAGCCTGTTTTTACAATCGGCTCGGCAATAACATGCTCTAGTTGATCCAAAAAGAAGGATCGATTTCCCAGTTAATCTGCAAAAAAGGATCGATTTGGAGGTTCGCCCCTTGTGTCGCGGCATTGCCTTGAAGCGACAAAATCATTCCCTCACCCTGCGAATCGCTGTTTTGAGAATTGCTGGTCATCACCGTCGCAGGAAGAACGCCTTGGTTGCTCGTTCCGATGGTCAGCGTCCCGGTCCCATACGTGATATCGTACCCCTGCTGTGTGGAATAAACCGTTGGCAAAATTGTGTATGTCCCTGCCACCACAGCCCCTTGAGACGATCCTGCATAAACCGTTGTGTTGAACAACTTGGATTCGTCGAGGCCTGTCCGCGAATACGTCAGTCCATTGCCCCCGGAATACGAAGGGACCTGAACCGTTTCAACGGAATGGTCGTTCGCGGTGGCCGTCAAGGCGGTTAAAAACGTTTTAAGCAACGGATACGTATAGCCGTCATAAATGACCCACAGCGTCGCGCCCGAACCCGCCGTGGTCCCGCTTTGCGAGAGATCCCACGCGCCAAAGCTCGACAAACGCCTCATCTGCGCCGTCGTCAGTCCCGTCGCGCCGACCGACGAACCGCCGCCCACGCCTCTTGCGGTTCCGGAGGTTTCCGTATTCCAGTAGCTTGAGGTTATGGTATCGGCGTTATAGCCGACCAACCCGCCCGTATAACTCGATCCGACGATGGCGCCCGTCGCGTAGCTGTTGATGACCGATCCGGAGTGGTTGTACCCGACAACACCCCCCACGTAACTCGACCCGGAAACGCTTCCTGTCGCATAACTGTTGTTGGTTGTGCCCCCCGAATAATTCTTGCCAACCAGCCCGCCGAGATAAATCCGGCCCGACAGATTTCCCGTCGCATAGCTGGCGCTGATCAGCCCCGTGTTTTCCCCGACCATGCCGCCAAGGTATGAATCGCCTGTCACGCTTCCTGTCGCGTAACTCTCGCTGATCGTGCCGGAGTAGTTTTTCCCGGCGATCCCTCCAAGATACGACGACCCCGTTACGGAGCCTGTTGCGTAGCTTTCGCTGACGGTTCCGCTGTTCACGCCCATCAAGCCTCCGACATTGTTGGCGCCCGACACCGCGCCCGTTGCGTAGCTGGAAAGAACTTCATCGGTGTTAATGCCGATCAAGCCGCCCACGGAATCGCCCGTTCCCGTAACCGATCCCGTCGCATAACTGTAGGCTATGGAATCGTCGTTATTGATGCCAACCAAACCGCCGACATAAGACGTGCCCGAAACATCGCCCGTCGCGTAACTGTTACGAGCCGTGCCCCCCGAATAATTCTTGCCGAGCAGCCCCCCCACATAGAGCTTTGCAGACACATCGCCGGTGGCATAGCTTGTTTCGACGGCTCCTGTGTTAATGCCCACAAGTCCGCCCACATAATTCATGGAACCCAACACTGTTCCTTCAGCATAACTCGTGTCGATCGTCCCTGAGTTTGATCCCGCCAAGCCCCCGACATAATCCGAACTCCCGGTCACGTTGCCCTCGGCATGGCTGCTTTTGATCGTTCCGCTGTTGTAGCCGACAGCCCCGCCGACGTAGGAAGCGCCCGATACGCTTCCGGTCGCATAGCTTTCATCGATCGAACCTGCCGCATTCGACCCGACAAGCCCGGCGACGTAATCGCCCGTTCCCGTGACCGTTCCCGTTGCATGGCTGCCGTCGACCGCTCCCGTGCTTCGTCCGACCAACCCGCCAACATAAGAAACGCCCGTCACGCTCCCTTCCGCATAGCTGGACGTAATCGTGCCGCCATCGCTATACCCTACAAGCCCACCGACGTAACTGTTCGATCCGATAACAGTTCCCGTCGCGTAACTTTCGCTGAGCGTTCCTGTATTGTAGCCGACCAGCCCGCCTACATAATCGTTTGTTCCTGATACGTCACCTGTCGCGTAACTGTTGTTAATCGCGCCGGAGGTATCATTATACCCAACCAGCCCGCCAACATTGCCTGAACCCGTCACACTGCCCATTGCGTAGCTGCTTGAAATCGTGCCGTAATTTCTCCCAACCAGCCCCCCGACAGAATCGCTTGAACCCAAAACGCTGCCCGTCGCATAACTATACGTAATCGCGCCGGAATTTTTCCCGACCAACCCCCCAACAGAATAGCCTGAACCCGTCACGCTCCCCGTCCCGTAGCTGCTCGAGATCGTAGCGGAGGTGTCATTATATCCGACAAACCCACCGATATAGCTCCCGGTTCCTGTCGCTTTCCCAGTTGCATAGCTGTAGGAAATCGTCCCCGAATAGTTATATCCAATAAGCCCGCCAACATAATTAGCCCCTGACACGTTGCCCCAAGCGTAGCTCGATCCGACAGTCCCGCCGCTGTTCGATCCAACTAGGCCCGCGATATAGTCGCCCGTTCCTGTCACAGATCCTACCGCGTGACTCGCCGTAACCGACCCAGTGCTTCGCCCCACAAGCCCACCGACGAAAGAGGCCCCCGTCACGCTCCCTTCCGCGTAGCTGGACGTAATTGTGCCGCCGTCGTTATACCCGACGAGCCCACCCAGTTTTGCCGCCCCCGTGACATCACCTGTTGCATAGCTGAAATCGACGCTTCCCACGTTTTCTCCGACCAGCCCGCCTGCAAAGGAATCTCCCGTCGCACTGCCCGTGACATTGCCCTCGGCGTGGCTTGTTGCAATGGATCCGTCGTTCCATCCGACCAGTCCGCCAACGACACCCCCAGAGCCGTTCACATCCCCTGTTGCATAACTTCCGCTGAGCGTTCCGCCGTTATAACCCGCGAAGCCGCCGACATTGGTCGCTCCAGACACACTTCCCGTTGCATAGCTGTCGCTGATCGTCCCAAGAGATCCCGAACCGACAAGCCCGCCAACGTTCATTCCCCCGGACACCCCGCCAATCGCATAACTGTTGCTGATCGTATTCGTATTCTTTCCGACCAGCCCGCCGACGTAATCGCCCGATCCGTCAGCCCTCCCTTCGGCGTAACTGTCCTCTATCGTCCCGGCGCTCTGCCCGACCAGTCCGCCGACATAGGACGCACCGATAACATCGCCTTCTTCATGGCTCGCGCGGATCGTCCCGTCGTTCCACCCGACAAGCCCGCCCGTGTAGTCGCCCGTCCCCGTAACGGCCCCTGTCGCATAATTTCCACTGAGCGTGCCACCATTATACCCCGCCAAACCGCCGACATTAGTCGCTCCAGAAACACTTCCCGTTGCATAGCTGTCGCTGATTGTCCCAAGAGATCCCGCGCCGACCAAGCCGCCAACGTTCATTCCCCCGGACACCGCGCCAGTCGCATAACTGTTGCTGATCGTATTTATGTTCTTTCCGACCAGTCCGCCGACATAATCGTTCGACCCGGTGACGTCCCCGGTCGCATAGCTATCGCTGATCGCTGTATTATTCCACCCTATAAGACCGCCGACATAATACCATGTCCCGCTTATGTTCCCCATCGCATAGCTGTTGTGAATCGAACCCCCGTCATTGTACCCGACAAGCCCCCCGATATAGGACGTTCCCGATACCGTTCCCGTTGCATAGCTGTCCGTTATGTCGCCGTGATTGAGACCGATAAGGCCACCGACATGATATTTTCCCGACAGCGTCACAGAAGTATAGCTGGCATCGATGTCTCCGTCGTTCCATCCAACCATGCCCCCAATTCTTTCATTGGAGCCTGTTACGCTACCCGTCACATAGCTTCTCGTAATGGTTCCATAGTTCTTCCCGATTAATCCGCTGACATAACTCGATCCCGTCATACTGACATTCGTCAAACCGACATTTTCAACGACGGCGCCTGATCCTGTCGACGCGAACAAGCTGACATAATCCGTCGTGGGGCGATTGATCGTCAGACCCGTGATCGTATGACCGAACCCGTTGAACACGCCCGTGAAGCTCGTCGTTCCATCCCCCAGCGGATCAAAACCCGCGCCGCCGTTCCAACTCGCTGTCCCCGTCGCGTCGATATCGCTCCCCAACGCATAGTACCCATCCAAGGCTCCCTCGATCCCCTGAAGATCCGTGCCCGTCGTCGAGCCTTCGCTCCCCAAGCTCGTGATGAGCGTATAGGCTTGCCCGTTGATCGCCAGCGTTCCCGTGCTTTCAAGGCTGATCGCGTTCGTGAAGCCCGCATCGGTCAGATCAAACGTCAGATCCCCCGTGTACGTCAGCACCAGTCCCGCCGTTCCCGTCCCTGCAAGATCCGCGTCAAGAACGATGTCCCCCGCCGTCGCCTCCAGCGACAACGTGTTTGCACTCCATGCCACATCATTATTGACGGTAATCGTGCCCCCTTCAATTGCCACGCCCTTTAACAAGGTCACGGCCCCGTCCGTCACCGTGAAAAATCCGGCCGACACGCCCAGCGCATCCATCGCCGTTATAAACGAAGACGTCGAAACCGCGCTTTCCGTGCTGATAAACGTGAGTGTATCGGTCTGCATCGTCAGACCCGAGACAAGACGGGTGCTTCCGTCGGCTCTGTAGACCGTCGTGCTCAATCCCCCGCTTGCCTGAGACAAGACAACGTCGGTCCCGGCGGACAACGACCCTTCCGGCAAGATGATATAAAGGCTTCCGTCCGCGCCGATCGATCCCGATCCTGCGGCCACATCATGGATTGCTGCGTCGATCCCCGTTCCGCCGCTCAGATCCGTCGTTCCCTTCACAATGGCGATATCGCCTTGCCATTGCAGATAGGGGTAGCTCTCTCCCTCCATAATCGTCCAGGTCGAGGCAAAGTCCCACCCGCTCAACGACGCCTGCGTCATCAGCTGCGCCGTCGTCAGGCCCGTGGCCCCGTCCGACGAACCGTGACCAATACCTATGGTCATTCCAGAGGATTCGATATTCCAGTAGCTTGATATTATGGTATCGGCGTTATACCCGACCAACCCGCCAACGTAATCGCTCGTTCCCGTGACGGCGCCTGTCGCATAGCTGTTCGAAATTGTGCCGGAGGTGTAATTATACCCGACCAACCCGCCGACATAATTGCCTGAATCCGAAACGCTGCCCGTCGCGTAGCTGTTCGAAATTGTGCCGGAGGTGTAATTATATCCGACCAACCCGCCGACATAATTGCCTGAACCCGAAACGCTGCCCGTCGCGTAACTTTGATCAATTGTACCCCCGGCATTCGAGCCAACAAGCCCGCCAACGGCATTGCCTGTTCCTGAGGTATCGCCTGTTGCATAGCTATACAAAATCGTGCCTGCGTTGTTATAGCCTACCAAGCCGCCAACTTCATAGTTTCCCCCAGAAACACTACCCTTTGCGTAGCTATATGTAATCGTACCAGAGTTATTCTGCCCCACCAGCCCACCAACCCGATTACCTGCACCAGACACGCCCCCTGTCGCGTAACTATCGCTTATGATATAATTATTGTATCCTACGAGTCCGCCTACATAGTTAGCGCCCGTCACATCTCCCGCCGCATAGCTCAAGCTAAGCGTTTGCCCAACGCTCGCACCAACCAAACCGCCAACATAATCGCCCGTTCCCGTCACAGATCCCAAAGCGTGGCTCGAGGTAATCGCCCCGGTGCTTCGGCCAACCAACCCGCCAATATAAGAAACACCCGTCACGCTTCCTTCGGCATAGCTGGATAGGATCGAGCCACTCTCATTATAGCCCACAAGCCCTCCCACTCTGGACGATCCTATGACCGCGCCCGTGGCATAGCTTGAATCAATAGTCCCGTCATTCTCGCCAACTAGCCCCCCAACGTAATCCCCCGTTCCCGATACGGCCCCTGTGGCATGGCTCGTGCTAATCGTTCCAACATCGTTATAGCCAACTAAACCGCCGACATACCCTGTTCCTTCGACCATACCCGTCGCATAACTACCGCCTATGCTGGCATCATAGTTATGTCCAACCAATCCTCCAACATAGTTACCTGCGCCCGTGACCTTCCCTGTTGCATAACTGGCCGTGATTGTCCCCGAATAATTTTTCCCGGCCAACCCGCCGATATAACCGTCTGTTCCTGTCACAACGCCTATTGCATAACTTTCTTCTATACTCCCTTGGTTGACGCCGACCAAACCGCCGACGCTCGAAGAGCCGGAGACCTCACCAAGTGCGTAGCTTTCGACGATCGTCCCGTTACTCCATCCCGCCAAGCCCCCAATTTGATCGGTTCCGGTTACCTCCCCCTCAGCATAACTGTTGTCAATGCTTCCCGTATTTTTCCCGATAAGGCCCCCAACCGATGACAAACCAGCCACGGTACCCGTCGCATAGCTTTCGTCAATCGTTCCAGAGTTCATGCCTACAAGGCCGCCGACATAAGTCTCTGTTCCTGACACAGCGCCTAGTGCATGGCTCGTGCCGATCGTTCCCATATCGTTATATCCAACCAAACCGCCAACATATCCGGTTCCTTCAACGCCCCCCATGGCGTAGCTTCCGCTGACGGTGCCGTGGTAATTATATCCGACAAGTCCGCCGACATAACTATCCGTTCCCGACGTGTATCCTGTCGCATAGCTATCTCGGACAACACTTCCTGTGCCATTGTTCCCAACCAAACCACCAATATTGGTTCCCGTTCCGGTCACGGTGCCTGTGGCATGACTTGACTCGATCACCCCACCGCTTCCATTGCCGCCAACTAAACCGCCGATATTGGCTCCCGTCCCTATCACGGCACCTTCGGCATAAGATCCGCTGATCGTTCCGCTGTTATATCCGATCAGTCCGCCTATATTCGATGTCGATGCCGTAACGGCCCCTGTTGCATAGCTGTCGATAACCGACCCGTAGTTGCGCCCGACAAGACCGCCTATGTGCGAGCTTGCGCCCGTAACATTTCCGATCGCATAGCTTGTCCTTATGGTTCCGTAATAATTTTCGCCGACCAAGCCGCCGATACGAGAGCTGGTTCCCGACACGCTTCCCGACGCGTAGCTTTCGTCAATCGTACCGGAATTCAACCCGACAAGACCTCCGACGTAAGACGTGCCCTCAACAACGCCCGTTGCATAACTCCCTTCAATCGAGCCACTGGCATTGGTTCCGACCAGCCCGCCGACATAGGACGTTCCGCTCACCGTCACGGTGGCATAACTGTCTTCGATCAAACCGTAATAACTGTAAGCCACCAACCCGCCGACATAAGAACTCGATCCCGTGACGTTGCCGGTTGCATAGCTGGAATGAATCGACCCAGAACTATTTTTCCCAACCAACGTCCCAACAGAACTACTCCCCACGACGCTGGCCTCAAGTATTCCTGTGTTGGAAATCACAGAGC
>JAQVBU010000033.1 GCA_028690155.1 Alphaproteobacteria bacterium
TCTCCGCTATATCATGAAAGTTGCCGCCACCAAGAATCGCCCCGATAACCCCCGGCTTCGCAATCTCCTTCGCTTCCTCTTCCCGCAAGGCCCTATCCTTGACAAGCACGTCGGAGAGCTTCTTCCCATAGACATCGCGAACAATCCAGTCGTCGTTCACTACAGGATGTTTTATCTTTTTCTCCTCTTCGGTATCCTTTGCCGCCCTTATTCTGGCGACGTTCCGCTCCATCTCGTACTGCCACTGAGGATCGGACATTTTCTCAAGAAGGGACCTGTCCGGAGGAAGTTCGACATCCTTCTCCACAACCTCCGCAACCGCGTTCGCCAGCGCACGCCGCACGGCTTCCTCATCGGGAAGCGTGCCGGACGAAGCCATGTCCACCGACTCCGGGATATACGTGTCACCGCTCGCCTTCTGCCTGCGCTGTCTCTCACCGGCATCGAACGCCGCTTGCAGCTTTCGCTCCGCTTCGGCTTTCGCCTTCACTTCTTCGGCGCGACGTTCCGCATCCGCGTCGTACAGCGCCGCAAACGACATCGCCTTCGGCGGCTCCTTCTCTCTCTCCGGTTGATTCACCCCGAACAGCACGTCCCGCACACCCTCCGCAGCCGCGACGACGTTCCTGTCGAAAGCGCGGTTCACGAAATCCCCGAATGTCGTCGGATTCTCAATGCGCCGCGCAGCCTCGGCGCGCAGCGCCGACTCCATCTCCCAGACGGGATCGGTGGAAGATGTGGCAACAATATTCTTTCTCTCAGGATAGACGGCATACGGCGTAATACCGCCGTATGCGTCCGGCTCCTTCTCGCGCTTGAAAAATCTCTCAAACAACGACGGAGCCTGTTCTGGAGTTTTCACCTCGTCCGACTTTTTCCGAGCAAGCGTTTGGGCATATGTTCCACCGAACATCGGAGCAGACGAGAGGACTTTATCTATATCAATCTCGGAGAAAAGGACATCCAGAGGACTTCCCGCCTTCGCCTCCTCCGAAGCGAACTCGTCGTCAAAGAAATTTTTCACACGCGAAACCTCCTATCGTAAAATCCCGTACACTATCCCGGACTTCTCCAAGTTCCCCAAAACTTCAAGAACTGTTTGCCTGTAAATTTCCTCCTGATTGTTGCCAAACTCTTGCCTCGCCAAAGGGCCTCCCTGTTCGGCGGCGGCTTTTTTCTTCCTAAAAAGAAGATCAACACCTTCTCCAACCGCTTGCGGCCCATACGCCGGAACCCCGATCTGACTCGTGAACTTTAGAATATCCTCTTCCGGATACCCCACGCTCGCCAGTCTTGGGTAATGCATCTCAATGAGCGCTCCCACGCTCTTTTTCAGATTTGTATAGTCGGGGCCGGAAGCGGCGATACCCAACTTCTCTCTTCTTTTGGCCTCGATCGGGTCTTCTCCCCCATCTTTCCCCTTCGGGGCGGCGAACCACGGCAGAACAGCTTCTTTCAAATCCTTGTTGAAGGCGTCGACAACCTTCATCCGTTCGACGTCCTTCGCCCCCTGCGTCGCCGACACGCGTCCTTCCCTCACAGCCTTGGACACTTTTTCAACGGAACCCTTCGGGTCGGATAGATCAAGTCCATCGACCCCAAGAGGCATACCAGTCTGTATCAGCTTCCACGAGTTTTCCCTGTCAACCAGCGCCACATCCTGCGCATACTTCGCGTCCTGCAACGCTCTGCGCCGCCCCATGCTGTTCGCGTCCAGCGTATCCGCCCTACGGAACTCGGCGTCCTGCGCGCCCTTCAACCCCTCGCCGAGCACCGAAAGATACCCGCCGGTGTTGTTGAACATCGAACCGTCGCCAGAAGAAGCTCTTCCCTCCGGCGTCATGCCGGACAGCGCAAGCAGCCCGTTCGCGCTCCCCAACTGCTGCACCAGCGCCGGAAAGAGCGAGGCGTTACGGTGCACATCGCGGTTCGCGTCGTCCACGAAGAAGTTCGCCGCCCTGTGATAGTCCCCGGAAGCCAGTCCTTCCAACTGCTCCCGCGTCGCGTGCGGCGCGTACTGCTGCAATGCGGGAAGCATTCCTTTCACGGCGACCGTGGTGATCGCCTTATTCATCTCCTCCGGATTCATTCCGAGCCGGGCGTACACGTCGTCGTTGAAGATACTCCCCATTGGAATCCCCATCTCCAGCATCTTCGGCGCGATGCTCCCGAGGAACGCCATCTGCGCCTGCTCCTGCCGTATGCGCGCCTCCTGCGCCGCACGCTCCTCCTCGATGCTTCTCGCGAGGAGCGTGGAAAGCAGCCCCGGACGCGAACCCCTCTTTGGAGCGCGCGCCCCGGTCAGCGCCCCGACCAGCGCACCCACGCCAAGAAGACCGGCGATATCGTCGCTGCCTCTAGGCATCAAACTCATAAATTGTCACCTCCCCGCGAGCGTCCATGCCGCCTAAAACGGCGAGAAACCTTCCGGAGCCGGAGCGGGCGCGCCCTGAGGAGGAGGCCCCTGCCGCCCCTGCCCCTGTCCGCGCGCCTGTCCCTGCCCCTGATTCTTCATCATCGCCTGCTCCGCATACGCCACAAGCGCCTGCGGATCGCGGCTCGACGCGAAGAACAGCCCGGTGCGCTTGAAGTGCTCCACCGCGCCGCCCTCATCCAGAGGACGCCCCTGTTCGTCCACGGCGGGAACGAGGAAGAAAACTCCCTCCAGTTCGATGATCATCACCGCGCCCGGAACCATCCGCTCCGGCCCCATCGGCCCCGGCTCCAAACCTCCCGGCGCTGGCGCGGGAGCGGGCGCGGGTGCTGGCCCTCCCTGCGGGGGTATCCCCCCCTGCGGCGCGGCGCGCATCATTTCCTCTATGAATCCAGGTCCCTGTCTGTTAGGCATTCGTTGGTCTCCTCTCTACTTCCCGAACAACATCTGGAGGAAGCCCTTCACCCTCGGCGAAGAGCCTCCCCCTCCGAAAAGGTTGTCCCCCTGCGGAGCGCCCTTCCCCGGCGTCCACCCCTGCGCCTGCTGCGGCGCGTTCCAAAGAAATGAAAAAGGGCCTGCCGGTTTCAGCAAGCCCCCCGTATCGAACAGATTGAACTGATTCCGATCCTTTACCTTCGGAGACGTGAAGCCTCCCCACGCGCTCTGCGGCGAAGGCGGTTTCTTTAACCAGTCCATGCTAACCGCCCATGATTCCCTTGAGGAATCCCTGCGCCGGGTTGTACATGCTCGTCTCGGACGTGTCGCCGAAAATTTCCGCCCACGGATTCTTCTTCTGGTAGTCGCTCTTCAGCCACGGCATCGGAGTCTCGTCGATGCCGCCCGGCACCATCTGCGAAAGCGTCGGATCGAGCATCGTGAATCCCGTGATCCCCTTCCCGAAGTCCGAAACCTTCTGCGGCGCGGCATACGAATAGTCGCGGATCGCCTCCGGCGACCCCGAGAGAATCGAATATATCTTGTTCGGATCGTATGTGCTCCCGTAGTTGTCCGCCAGCGCCCTCTGCTGCTGCCGAAGCGCGCCCTCCACGGCGCGGAGCCACGAAGAGTCGCCCATGCCGGAAGCCGCCGCCTTCTGCTGAATGTCGGATATCCCTTTCGCGTACTGCTGCTGCAAGTCCTGCGAAAGCGGAATGAGATTATTGTTCGCCCACTCGTTCAAATTGTCCCGCCGCGAGAACACCCCGGTATCGAGGTAGCTGTCGATGTCGGCCTGATTCTTCCCGTACATCTGCTCAACGACGTTCCACAACCCGGACTGCTCCAACGCACCCTTCCTGTCCGTCATGCGCCCCTGTTTCGCCTCTTCCGCAGCTCTTGCAGCCGCGGCAATCTCTTCTTCCCTCTTTCTCTGCGCCTCCAACTCCGCCTGACGAGCTGCCTCCGCTTCCGCTTTCCGAGCCGCTTCTTCCTCGGCTTGTTTCTTCAACGCAGCTTCCATCTCCGCCTGACGCCGCGCATACTCCTCCTGCTGCAACCGAAGCGCCTCTTCCTGCTGTTTACGCAGCATTTCGAGATACTGCTGCATGGGGTCGGGGCCGGGAGTCGGAGTCGGAGTAGGGGTCGGAGTAGGGGTCGGAGTGGGAGTCGGAGTAGGGGTCGGAGTGGGCGTAGGCGTCGGTGTGGGCGTAGGCGTCGGAACTTCCGGTTCTTGCCAATCACTCAGCCGTTGCACCCAATCATCCGCAAGCCAGTCCATATCCGAGGTATTTGCATTCACCAACTTATTCTGTCGCGCATCCCATCGAAACCATTTTGCGCTCTCAGGATCATACCTGTAAAAATTCGACGCCAGATCGCCTCCGTTATATTTACCGGAATTCATAAAATAATAG
>JAQVBU010000034.1 GCA_028690155.1 Alphaproteobacteria bacterium
TGTCGCCATCTGCTATGCGGGACAGACGGAACTTAATCGCTTGATGGTCGCCAATGGCCATGCTCTGGCGTACAGGCATTATTCTGATCGGTATGTCTCGGAAGAGATGAGCGCGAAAGCTGCCCATTTCGGTATCTGGGCCGGATCGTTTCAGAAGCCGTGGGACTATCGCCACAGGAATAAATAAATGAAAACAGCGACTTCACAACTTGCCGCGCACATCGCGGGCGAGACCACCACGCTTGCGACCTGTTGGAAGGTCACGCGCAAAGATGGGGACGTGTTTGGCTTCACCGACTTTGACCGAGATCTGACCATCGAAGGTATCGTCTATGAAGCGCGAACAGGTTACACGCGCTCGGCCATTCATACGATTTCGGATTTGTCTGTCGACAATCTCGACATCGAAAGCGCGCTGGACAGCGAAGCCTTGGCTGCGCCTGACCTGCGCGCGGGAATATGGGACAATGCCGAGGTTCTTATCTTTCTGGTCAATTGGAACGCCTTGTCGCAAGGCAAAATCGTGATGAAGCGCGGAACCATCGGCCAAGTCGAGCTGAAGGACACGATCTTCAAAGCTGAACTGCGCGGTCTGACGCAGGCGCTCTCGCAGCAGATCGGGGAACTCTACACGCCAAACTGCCGCGCCGATCTTGGCGACACGCGCTGCAAGATCGATTTGGCGGCTTTGACCGTGGCCAGCACAGTCACGGTGGCAGAAGATCGCTATGGATTCACCGACACAGCCAGAACCGAAGCCGATGACTATTGGAGCGGCGGACTTGTCACATGGACAAGCGGCGCGAACGCGGGGCGCAAAATGGAAATCCGCAGTTTTGCATCAGGCGCCTTTGATCTGTTCCTGCCCATGCCGTCCGAGATCGCTGTGGGCGATACCTATGCCGTTCAACCCGGATGCGACAAAAGCTTTTCGACCTGCTGCTCCAAATACAACAACGCCGTGAACTTTCGCGGAGAACCGCACGTCCCCGGCACAGATGCCGTTTTGAGTTATCCCGATGGAAAATAAGACCACACGTATGGACGCTGTTGCCGAAGCCCGCGCATGGCTCGATACGCCGTTTCATCACCAAGCCTCTGTCAAAGGGGCTGGCTGCGATTGCATCGGCTTGATCAAGGGCGTTGGGATGGCGTTGAAGCTGGTCGATTACGATCCGGCCTCGCCACAGGCACAGGCCTTTGCCAATTATTCCATGCTGCCCAACAGCCGCCGCATGCGCGAGGGCTTGGCAACGTGGCTGGTCGAAATCCCCGTGGCCGAGGCGACGCTGGCGGACATTTACTTCATGGCATGGGGCCGCGAACCGCAGCATGTCGCTCTGATTACGGACAAAGGCATCATCCATAGCTATTCCGGTGTCGGCAAAGTGGTCGAACATGCGCTGGATGAAAGCTGGCTGCGTCGGATTGTGGCCGCGTATAGGTATCCCGTTTTCTCTGAAAGAAAATAAATGGCTGTTCTTGCTCTTGGTCTTGTTGGCGCAGGCTTGACTTCCGCCATCGGGATCGGCGCGTCCATTGGCTGGATGGGCGGGGTTGTCCTTGGCAACCTTTTGTTCGGCGGCAGCAAGGGATCGAACACCGAAGGGTCGCGCCTTAGCGATTTGTCGGTTCAGTCCTCAACCTATGGTGGCACGATCCAGCTGGTTTATGGAACCATGCGCGTGTCCGGCAACGTCATCTGGTCGACGCCACTTAAAGAAACACGTCACGTCTCGCGCCAAAGCGGTGGCAAAGGCGGTGGTGGAAGCTCAACGACTACGACTTACACATATTCGGTGTCTTTCGCCATTGGTCTGTGCGCGGGGCCTGTCTCGACCGTGCGGCGCGTGTGGGCTGATACCAAACTCATTTATGACGCGACCGCTTCGAACACGCAGGCGACCGAGAAATATCCGGGCGTTGTCCGCATTCATACAGGTGCGGAAGATCAGCAGCCTGACAGCACGATGGAAATGCATCTCGGCGCGGGAAACGTGCCGGGCTATCGCGGACTTTGCTTCCTGACCTTCACAGATTTGCAGTTGGCCGACTTCGCCAACCGCATCCCGAACATTAGTGCCGAGGTCGTGGCATCAGGTGCGATGGATTGTGATGCCGTGATCTTGCAGAAGGTACCAAGCATGTTCCGCGAGGGCGGCGTGATTGACCCCACGCGTGGCATCTTGCTTTGCGTGAACGCGGCCCGTGCCTTCAAATACGATCTCGTCAACAATACGCTGGCGCTTAATACGCCGCTTGTCGATGATGTCTATGGCGATCTGCGCGGCATTGACAGCGAAGGCTACCTCTACCACGCCACCGATGCCTACGGCGTCGGGATGCATTTGTGCAAACGCAACCCCGACACGATGGCTGTGGTCGCCAAGACGAAAAAGCGTATCGACTTCAGCGTCAGCGGCTTTGTCTTGGGTGACAAAATCTTCGTGCATCGTTCGCGCAAGGTTTACAATCTTGATTTTGGGCTGATCGCCGATCTATCGGAATTGTTCCCCTATGCCAATGAAGCCCCCATGTGCGCCGATGCAGACGGGCGGTATTGGCAAGCGGCATCCGACAAAATCCGCCGTGTAGAGCTGGACTTCCTCGGCAACGGCGATGTTGCTGAATGGGACATTTCGGCTTGGACAAGCGGTCAACGCCCGAACATCATCTTCTGGGACGACACGACCGGACATTTATATCTTAAGATCAATATGCTTGGCCGGATCGTCAAATGGCACCCCGATAACGGCTTCGTCGCCTATGTGGACGGTGTGTCGATGGCAGCGGGATGGTCGCTCCAATGCGACTATGCCTTTCCGCAAAAAGGAAGGTTTTGGGCTGCAAGCGATCTTTCGGCCACGCTGGTCGATCTTGTCTCGATGCGCGTTGAGAAAACGATCAATCTCATGCCGTATCTTCCGACTTACGCCACGCACTTTTGCGGCTGTTACGAGAAGTTTACACACAGCGCGATCATCATGACCGATGCCGGAGAGGTTAAATACCCCCTTGAACGCTTCGGCTCCGATAATGTCTCGTTGGCAAGTATCCTCACGGATTTGTGTGAACGGGCTGGCCTGTCTCAAACGGACATCTTGACCAACGAAGTCCGTCAATCGGTGCATGGTTATGTCATGAGCCGCCGCGCTTCGGCACGAGACGCTATTGAACCCTTGCTCGGCGCATACTTCATTGACGCGGCGGAGACAGATGGCGTGCTGCGCTTTATTCCCCGCGGGCAGGATACGGCGGGCACGATCCCTTACGACGATCTGGGCGCGGTGGAGGGAACATCGAACGATAATCCGCTTCGTGTGACAGAAACCCGCACGCAGGAACTTGAACTGCCGCAACGCATCGATCTGACACATTACGATCCCGACCGTGACTATCAGAGCAATACGCAGAACGCCGCGCGCGCCAGCAACGCCGTCACGACAAAGGATCAGCAAACGGTAGAATTATCTATCGCCCTGTCGGCGGATGAAGCTGCGCAGATCGCGGACAAGACACTCACCAGCGCGTGGATCGGACGGAACCAGTTCGAATTCAATCTGCCGCCCAAATGGCTGCGTCTCGACCCCACGGATGTGATCGACGTCCTATTGCCGGATGCGACCTTGGCCTTGCGTCTGACGCAGGTGGATTTCGGCGGCAACAACATCGTGGCTTGCAAGGCGGTGGCCGAGGACGAGATTGCCTACACATCATCGGCCAAAGGCACGAGCGTTCCGATCATTTCAAACCCGATCCCGATCTCCACGCCGATCTCGGCCTTGGTCATGGATCTGCCCATGCTGCGCGCCGAGGATGATGGACTGGGGCTTTATTACGCGCTGGCGCTGAAAGACAACGGGACGGCCAGCCTTTACAAATCGCCGGATGCCCTGACATGGAGCATCATTGGGACAGGTTCCGCCGCTCCGGCCTATGGCTGGGCATCGAGCGTTCTGTCAGCACCCCTCAGCGCGTGGTCGTGGGACGAGACGAACAATGTTCAGATAGCGCTCTCGCGCGGAACGCTGGACAGCAAGACGGCGCTGGAAGTCCTCAACTGGAACAATGTCGGGCTTTTGGGCGACGAATTGATCCAATGGAAAAACGCCACGCTTCTGGCCGAAAACCTTTACCAGCTTTCCGGTCTTTTGCGCGGACGGCGCGGCACGGAATGGGCAACCGGCACGCACAAGATCGGCGACCGCTTCGTCGTTCTGGCGACAGATGGGTTTTATCGCATGGCGATGGCCGCGACCGAGATTGGCCAGCTTTCTTA
>JAQVBU010000010.1 GCA_028690155.1 Alphaproteobacteria bacterium
CGCCGCAGCGGTCGAAGGAAGAGAAAGCAAGGCGAGAGGTTTCCCTGTCCTAGGCGAAAACACGCTCCTTCTAAGCGCGTGCCGGGACGAATCACTCTGCCCCGACGCAAAAAGTGTAGCGAGACGGAGGAGTCTTGTCAAAAAAGGAAGTTTCATAGATTTTTGTTCTAATATAGGATTTTTCCCTTGACAGGAAGGGGCGGTTGGGCGTATTGACACAAGCACGGCGTTTTGCGCCCTCAAGAAAAATCCCGACAAAACACGATGCTTACGACGGACGAAAGCGTTCTCGAGACGCTGCGCGAGCTGATGCTGGCGAGCGACAGCGACACGGCGCGGATTCAGGCGGCGAAGATTTTGCTCGAACGTCTGGCGCCGAAGGAAGACGATGAAGCGAAAAAACGGGAAGCTGAAGAACGTGAGGCAGCTCTTGCTCAGGCGAGCGGACTGCTTGCGGAATTTGCCGCTCTCAAACTTGCAAGCTTTCGTCTCACGCGCGAACTGGATCGCCTGCGCGCGGCCGGAGCAGCTGACGCCGCCGGGGACGTGGCGGGTATGGCTGGTCATGGCGGGCCGGGGGTGGGGGAAGACGCGCACGGGGGCTGAGGACATCGCGCACTATGTTCAGTGGAACGCGGGCGTTCGGGTCGGGGTGATTGCGCCGACGTACGCGGACGCGCGGGACACATGCGTGGAGGGGGAAAGCGGTCTGTTGAGAGCGTTGCCTCGGTCGGCGGTGGCAAAATGGAACCGTTCGATGGGCGAACTGGTTTTAAGGAACGGCAGCCGGATCAAACTGTTTTCGGCGGACCGGCCGGAGCGCTTGCGCGGGCCGCAGCATCACCGCGTGTGGTGCGACGAACTGGGCGCGTGGGAGAAGCGGGACGCCTTCGATCAACTGTGGTTTGGCTTGCGGCTGGGGCCGGATCCGCGGGTGGTGATCACGACAACGCCAAGGAACACGGGAATGCTACGAGATCTTTTCAAGCGTCAGAACGACGATGTGCAGCTTACGCGCGGACGCACGCTGGACAACGCGGACAATTTGTCGCCGCACGTGCTGGACCAACTGATGGAACGGTACGGTGGGACGCGGCTGGGGCGGCAGGAGCTGGATGCGGAATTGCTGGACGATACCGAAGGCGCGCTCTGGACGCGCGACATGATCGAGGCCGTCCGTGTGCACCACGTCCCGGCGCTCAGGCGGGTGGTGGTGGCGATCGATCCGGCGATGACGGCGAACGAAAGCTCGGACGAAACGGGCCTCGTGGCGGCGGCGCGCGGCGAGGACGGGTTGTTCT
Organism: Alphaproteobacteria bacterium; assembly: GCA_028690155.1. Classification (GTDB taxonomy): domain Bacteria; phylum Pseudomonadota; class Alphaproteobacteria; order UBA9219; family UBA9219; genus CAIXLI01. Next base: position 1,302 of record JAQVBU010000010.1, read on the forward strand.
ATGTGCTGACGGATTGGTCGGGGCGCTACGCGCCGGACGGCTGGGCGGAAAGAGCGATACGGCTTTATCAGGACATGCGCGCGCAGATGATCGTGGCCGAGGTGAATGCGGGCGGCGATTTGGTGGAAAGAATTTTGCGGCAGAAAGCGCCGCATGTGCTGTTCAAGCCGGTGCACGCCCTACGCAGCAAGGCGGACCGGGCTTTGCCGGTGGCGGCGCTTTACGAACAGAACCGCGTGCGGCACGTGGGCGCGTTGCCCTTGCTGGAAGATCAGATGTGCCGGTTCACGCCGGGCGCGCCGATGGACAAATCGCCGGATCGCGTGGATGCGCTCGTCTGGGCGCTGACCGAGCTTTCGGACATCGGCCGCGGCGAGCCCAAGATCCGGTTTCTGTAACAGCAAAGGAAGAAACGCATGCGTCTGCCGTTTTTCAAGCCGCGAACGAAAACAAGCGCGTCGGGTCCTCTGGTGGCGTGGACGCGCCTTGGCCAGCCGCAATGGACGCCGCGTCGGCACACGAGCCTGGCGGAAGAAGGGTTTCGCAAGAACGTGGTGGCGTACCGCTGCGTCATGACGATCGCCAAGGCTGCGGCGGCGGTGCCGTGGCTGTTGTATGACGCGCGCGGGAACGAGATCGACAGGCATCCGCTTCTGGATCTTCTGGGGCATCCGAACCCGTTGCAGGACGGGGTGTCGTTTCTGGAAGGCGTGTTCGCGAATTTGCAGATCTTCGGCAACGCGTATCTCGAAGCGGTCCGTCCGCGCGAACGCGGCGCACCGGTTGAATTGTATACTCTGCGGCCCGACCGGATGAAGGTGGTCCCCGGAGCCACGGGCTTGCCGCAGGGCTACGAATACGGCGTGGGCGGGCGAACGACGGTCTGGGACGCGGATCCGGTGACGGGCGCGTCCGCGATCGTGCATCTCAAGCATTTTCATCCGCTTGACGACTGGTACGGCCTCGCGCCCATGGAAGCGGCGCTGCAATCCATCGACCAGCACAACGCGTCGGGCGCGTGGAATCAGGCGCTGCTGAATCAGGGCGCGCGGCCTTCGGGGGCGCTTGTGTACGCGCCCAAGGACGGAAGCCCCGCGACGCTGACGGACGACCAGTTGCAGCGCTTGCGGGACGAAATGGGCGTTTTGTATCAAGGCGACCGGAACGCCGGGCGGCCTTTGATTCTGGAAGGCGGGCTCGAATGGAAGGAAATGAGTTTGAGCCCCAAGGACATGGACTGGCTGTCGGGCCGCAACAACGCGGCGCGGGACATCGCGCTGGCGTTTGGGGTTCCGGCGCAGTTGATCGGCATTCCGGACGCGCAAACGTACGCGAACATGGAACAGGCGCGGCTCGCGTTCTACGAGGAAACGGTTCTGCCGGAACTCAAGCACGTCATGGCGGGCATCGAGCACTGGCTGTGCCCGATGTTCGGGCCGGGGTTGGAGTTAGACTACGATCCGGACAGCGTCAGCGCCTTGACGCAGCAACGACAGGCGCAGTGGGCCAAGATTCAGGCGGCGGATTTCCTGAGCGACGACGAGAAGCGCGCCGCGGCGGGCTACGGCCCGCGCCCGGAGGAAGACGACAACGGGGAAGAAAAAGGCGGCCGCTCGCTTGACGCGCCGTTTCTAAGAAAAGCCTAGAGCATTTTTCGGAAAAGTTGGCCCTTTTGGCGAGGTCGGTAAAGGCTCTGAGTTTTTATTTATCGAGCAGATTCACGCGAACGGTTGGTCGGAAAAGCGGCCAACCTTATCACGATCTGCTCTAATCTAACGAACAGGGAACATCGATGGACGTAAAGCATATGGCCTGCGCGTTGAGTGTGAAAGCGCTCGGCGGGGACGGGGTTTTTACGGGCTACGCCAGCGTGTTTGGCGAACTCGACGATCAAAACGAGATTGTCGCGGCGGGAGCGTTTACGCGCTCGCTTGCGAAATGGAGGCGGCAGGCGCGCATGCCGGCGCTGTTGTGGATGCACGATCCCACGCAGCCGATAGGCGTGTGGCAAAGCATCCGCGAGGACGCGAACGGGCTTTTTGTGGAAGGGCGTTTGGCGGTGCGCACGCAAAAGGGCGGCGAAGCGTACGAGCTGTTGAAGCTCGGCGCTTTGACGGGCCTCTCGATCGGCTACCGGGTGGTTCGGAGCCGCCCGGACGCCACGCGTCGCGCGCGGATTTTGACGGATGTGGATTTGTTCGAAATTTCGCTGGTGACGTTTCCGGCGAACGACGCGGCGCGGGTAGCCGACGTGAAGCGCGCGGCGTCAAGCGACGAGAACGTTTTTCTCGCACAAGCGGCGGCGCGGTTGCGCCAGGCCGCGCACGTTCTGACGGAACGTGATGTTTAACAACAACGGAGAGTTCTTATGATCGATATGGAAGACGTACGCTCGGCCACGGATACCTTGGCGCGGGCGTTTGAAGAGTACAAAAGCGTGAACGACCGCCGCTTGGCCGACATCGAGCGGCGCGGCGGCGCGGATGCGCTGGACGACGAACAGTTGTCCCGCATGGACCGCACGATCAATGCGTTACAGGACGATGTGACAGGCCTTAAGGCATCGATGCAGCGTCCCCCCAAAGCGGGCGCGGTTCCGGCGGCGGACAGCGCGCACAAACAGGCGTTTCTGACCTATGTGACAAAGGGCTTCGACGCGGGGCTTGCGCCGTTCGAAAATACGAAGGCGCTGGAGGTGATCAACAGCGCGGAAGGCGGGTACATGGTGCCGCAAGAGCTTTCCGAGCGCATCGTCACGCGTCAGTTCGACACCACGCCGATGCGCAAGATCGCGACGGTCATGACGGTGTCGACGGACGCGGTCGAGATGCTGCGCGACACGGCCGAGCCGGTGGCTCAGTGGGTGTCCGAGATCGAATCGCGTACCGACACGGCGGATAACGGCATCGCGCGCATCCGCATTCCGGTGCACGAGCTCTACGCCCAGCCCAAGGCGACGCAGAAGCTCCTGGACGACGCGTTCATCAACGTCGAGGAATGGCTGATCGCCAAAGTGGCGGCGAAGTTTTCGCGGGCCGAGAACAGCGCGTTCGTGACGGGCGACGGCATCGGCATGCCGCGAGGCTTCACCAGCTATTCGGCCGCGACGGACGACGACGCGAGCCGCGCATGGGGAACCTTGCAGTACGTGGCGACGGGGGCGTCCGCGGGTTTTGCGTCGAGCAATCCGGCCGATTGCCTGTTCGATCTGATGCACACGCTCAAGGTCGGCTATCACCCCGACGCGGCGTGGGTCATGCCGCGCGCGGTGGCGGACCGCATCCGCAAGTTCAAGGAAAACACCTCGCAAGCCTATATCTGGCAGCCGGGCCTGCAACAGGGCCAGCCCGCCACGCTTCTGGGCTTCCCCGTCGTCCTGGGCGAGGACATGCCCGCGGTGGCGGACGGAAGTTTCTCGGTCGCGTTCGGCAACTTCAAGGAAGGGTACACGATCGTGGATCGGATCGGCATGCGTATTTTGCGCGACCCGTACACGGATGCGCCGTTCGTCAAGTTCCGGTGCACCAAGCGCACGGGCGGCGACGTCGTGAATTTTGACGCCATCAAGCTGCTCAGCTTCTCGGCGGCCTAACCCTATTAGGAAAGGAAAAACTCTTATGACCATTCGCGATCTTTCCAGAGACCAAAAAGTGTCGCTTTCGCTGGCGCCCGCCGTTCGCACGACGGGGACGGCGACCGGCACGGCCGTCGATTTACGAGGATTCGACGGCGCGACCGTCGTCGTGTCGTTCGGCGCTTATAGCGACGGCACGCACACGCCGACTGTCGTGCATTCGATGGACGGCGAAAGCTTTACGACCTGCACCTATGGTACCGACCTTGACGGGCCGTCGAACCTGACGGCCGTCAGCGGCAGTGCCGGCGCGAACACCGTCCAGCAGATCGGTTATATCGGCACGCAACGTTACGTTGCCGTCGTGATGACCTCGACGAGTGCGAGCACGGGCGCGTTAAGCGCCGCGCACGTGATCGCCGGGTATCCGCACAGCGGGCCGGCTGTTTAGAGCCATATATTGGGCGGTGCCGAATAAGGATGCAATTGGGTCACGAGCGGTTGCGCTTTTGCGCAGAGCGAGTGATGTGACCCGTCGCATCACGTGCGGCGTGTCCGGTATATCGAAGGGGCGGGGCGGCACCTTCCCCCATTGAGCTTCGGCTCACTTGCCGTTCCCGCCCTTTCGTTTTTTCTTGTTTGAAGGGGTTTCATGTTTTCATTCTCGTTGGTAACGCCGCCTGCGGTCGAGCCGTTGACGCTCACCGAGGCGAAAGCGCATCTGCGCCTCGATACAAGCGCCGACGACGCGTTGATCGGGACCTTGATCGCGGGAGCGCGTCAATGGGCGGAACGGTATACCGGCCGGGCTTTTATCACCCAGACATGGGCGTTATCGGTTGACCGGATACCGTCCGACCGGGATGAGCGCGACGGCATGGTTGACGGCGCCATCGGAAGCCTCGACGGCCTGCGTGCGCTCAATCTGCCGCGCGCGCCGCTGCAAACGGTGACGGGTGTCCAGACTTTCGACAACGACGACACCGCGCACACGTTTTCGGCGGATAACTATTATGTGGACACCGCGCACGAGCCGGGGCGGATCGTGCTTCGGTCAGGTGCGGTCTGGCCCTATGCCGAACGCGACGCGAACAGCATCGTCGTCACGTATACGGCCGGATACGGCGCCGCGGCCTCGGACGTTCCCGCGCCCCTCCGCACGGCCATCGCGGGGATCGTGGCCCACAGCTATCAAAACCGGGGCGACGCGAACGCGGTCGTTCCGGCGTCGGTACGGGCGCTGCTCGACCCGTACCGCGTGCGTTTTTCCGGAGCCTGAGCATGAAGACTCTCGGCGCTATGCGCTGCCGCATCGCGTTTCAGCAAGAGACGCAAACGGACGACGGCGCGGGCGGCTATGCTTGCGCGTGGGAAACCGTGGCGCAGGCGTGGGCGTCTGTCGAGCCTTTGACGGGCCGCGAAGTTTACGCCGCGAACAGGCTCGAAGGGCATGTGTCGCATAAGATCACGACGCCATGGCGTTCGGATATAACGCCGACGACGGCCATGCGGATTTTATACGGTACGCGGACGTTCAATATCCACGCGGCGATGAACGAAGGCGAGCGCAACGTCTTCTTTATCCTTCTGGTCGAGGAGGGAGGCGCTTGATGACGGATGTTCTTTTCGGATTGCAGCAGGCCGTTATGACGGCGCTGGCCGCGAACGAAGCGGTGCCGGAAGTCTACGATCACGTGCCCCAAGACGCGGCGTTTCCTTATGTCGTCTGGGGGCCCATGCACGTCGCGGCCGAAGACAGCAAAACCGATACGGGGTTTGAAACGACCGTTACGTTGAATATCTGGTCGCGCTACCGGGGCGGCAAGGAAACGCGGGCGATTTTTCAGGCGCTCTACGACGCGCTGCACCGCACGACGCTTACGGTGTCCGGGCAGGCGTTTGTGACGGCCTCGTTTTTGAGCGCCGATTTTTCTCTGGACGAAGACGGCCTGACGTATTTCGCCGCCGTCCGTTTTATGTTTGAGACGCAAGATAACTGAAGTGCCGTTGAATAGAGAAGGGGTCACGAGCGGTTGCGTGAAGCGCAGAGCGCGTGATGTCGGTTTTTATTGAAGAAGAACGGATCATTTATATGCCTAAACACTATTCCATAGACCAGCTTTCGACCGAGACGGCGCGGCGCGCGCAAAACGAGGCGGCGCAGCTCGAACGCCGCCAGAAAAAGCTGCGCGACACGATTGCCGACACAGGACTTTCCATTACGACGCCGGTCGTGAAAACCAGACGCAGCCACACGAAAAAGACGCGCAGCACGCTCAATCTTTTCGGGATAAGCCTTGCGGAGATTTTCAATCTTCTGTCGGGCGAGGCCGGGCTGAGCAGCGTGGCGCAAAGCGCCAGCGAGAGCCTGTCGCTTCTTTCTTCGGGACAAAGGATACGTTGACATGGCTTTTGACGAAGTCGTTTTGCCGCTTCGGGTGGGTTTTGGATCGCAGGGCGGGCCGAATTTTTCGACGGACGTCGTGACGATCGCGAGCGGGTACGAGCGCCGGAACCAGAACTGGGCCGAAGCGCGCCGGACGTTCGACGCGAGAACGGGCGTGCGCACGGCCGACGACGCGGCCGCGCTTTTGACGTTTTTTCACGCCCGTGCGGGCCGGGCGCGGGGCTTCCGCCTTAAGGACTGGAGCGATTTTTCATCGGCCGCCGATCACATCGGCACGCCCGCTTTCGACGATCAGGCTTTAGGATCGGGCGACGGCGCGAGAACGGCGTTTCCGCTTGTCAAAAACTACACGAGCGGCGAGGCCACGCACACGCGCACGATTGCCAAGCCCGTGGCGGACAGCGTTTTGATCGGTGTGGACGGAACGGCGCTGACGACCGGATGGAGTCTGGATTCGACCACGGGCATCGTGACGTTTGCTTCGGCGCCATCCTCGGGGCAGGCGGTCACGGCGGGTTTTCTTTTTCACGTTCCGGTGCGTTTCGATACGGACGTTTTGAGCCTCTCGGTCGAAACCTTCCACGCCTATGAGGCTTCCGTGCCGCTGGTCGAAATTCGGGTCTGACATGAAAGACGTTTCCGCCGCCTTGCAGACGCATCTTGAGGGCGCGCTGACGACGTTGGCCACGCTCGTCAAAATCACGCGCACGGACGGGACGGCGCTGGGGTTCACGACGCACGATCGGGACATCGTTTTGGACGATGTGACGTATAAGGCGTGCAGCGCCTTGACGCCGAGCTCTATCGAAAGCCGGGCGGGGCTTGCGGTCGATAATTTGGAGGCCACGGGCATCCTCGACAGCGACGCAATTTCGGACGCCGACGTCAAGGCGGGTCGTTACGATTTTGCGCGGGTGGACGTTTTTGTGTGCAACTGGGCCGATACGAGCCAGGGCGCGATGCAGCTCAGGCGCGGATGGCTGGGGCAGGTGACGCTTTTGAACGGCGCGTATGTGGCCGAGCTGCGCGGGCTTCACGATCTTCTTCAGCAGCCCGTCGGGTCGTATTACACGCCCGAATGCCGTTTCGATCTGGGCGACGGCTCGTGCGGCGTGGATTGCACGGCGTTGGCGTCTTTGGGCACCGTGACGTCCGTGACCGACGTGGCCGCGTTTGCCGATACGGCGCAGACGGCCGACGACGGCGTTTACGCTTACGGCAAGCTGACGTGGACGTCCGGCGCGAATGCGGGCACGAGCATCGAGGTCAAGGTGTGGGACGCGGCGACGCATACGTTTACGTTGTGGCTGCCGATGGCGGGCGCGATTGAAGTAGGCGACGCGTATACGGTTCTTCCCGGCTGCGACAAGAAATTCTCGACGTGCCGGGACACATTTTCCAACGGCGCCAACTTCGGCGGCTTTCCTTACGTGCCCGGCGTGGGCAACATTTTGAAGGTTCCGACATGAGCGACAAAACCGACGTTATGATCGCCGCGGCGCGGACGTGTCTGGGCACGCCGTTTCATCATCAGGGCCGCGCGCCGGGCGTGGGGCTCGATTGCATCGGACTTGTGATCGTGGCGCTTAAAGCCGCGGGGCTTTCCGTCAACGACCGGACGGATTACGGAAGACGCCCCGACGGCAAGAGTCTGATCGCCGCGCTCGAGGCGCACGGCGCCGCAAAAGTCGAGCCCGTTCAGGCGGGCGACATTCTGGTCTTCCGATACGACCGACAGCCGCAGCACGTGGCGCTCGCAACCGGCGCTGAGACCATGATCCACAGCTTCGCACCCGCCGGACGCGTCGTCGAGACGTCTCTCGGCGCGTACTGGAAGCGCCGCCTGACTGCCGCGTACCGTTTTTCCTTTAACGACTGATTTTCTCTTATGGCCTCCGTTGTTCTGAAATCCGTGGGCGCCGCCGTCGGCGACGCTTTCCTGCCGGGCCTCGGCGGCTCGCTGTTGGGCGGGCTTGCCGGAAACCTCGGCGGCATCGTGGACAGCCAACTCGGCCTCGGCGTCACCGTCACGGGGCCGAGGCTCGAAAACCTCTCCGTTCAGGATTCGCGCTACGGCGCGGGCATCCCCATCGTTTACGGCAACGCCCGGATCGCGGGCAACGTCATCTGGTCAACCGATTTCATCGAAACCCAGCACACCTCGACCGCGGGCGGTAAAGGCGGCGGATCGGTCACCACAAAAACCTATACCTACAGCGTGCATTGCGCCGTCGGCATTTGCGCGGGCCCCATCGCGGGCATCAACACCATTTGGGCCGACACGACCGTCATTTATCAGGACGGAACGTGGGTGTCGGATCTTTTCGACGGCGTCGGTATCTATCTGGGCTCCGACGATCAGGCTCCCGACAGCTTCATGGAATCGGTCATCGGTTTGGGTGCCGTGCCCGCCTATAACGGCTTAGCCTATATCGTCTTCGACAATTTCCAATTGGCGGGTTTCGGAAGCCGCATTCCCAATTTGACTTTCGAGATCGCTGCCGCCGCCGAAACGGACGCGCCGTCGTGTCTGGGCCAGACCGAGCTTTCTTTCTCTCAACGCTCGTCGTCCATGAAAAACGGCACGATGATGCCCATTGTCCTTCAAAGCAACGGGACGAACGTTCAAAAGGTCTTGATCGGCGGCGTGACCGTTTCCGGCACGACGGCCGCTTTTACGGCCGTCGAAACGTACGTCCTTGGTGAGACTCCGTCGCCTCAGGACGCGGTCTCAAGCGACACTTTTCCCATCACGACGCCTTTTGCGGATTCGGCATGGGCCTTGAGCCCGGACGAGCGCTTTGTGGCCTTTTACATCCAATCGTCGACGACGCTGTCGCATTCGTTCGCTCTTTATGACCGCGAAACCGAGGCGTTCGGTCCCGTGTTGAGCCGGACGATGGATCGGACCTCGACGTGCAAGCAGATCGCCTGGCTGGATTCCCAGCGCTTTGTGATCGACGACGTCGAAAGCGGCGTGCGCGGCGTGCGCGTCTTCGCGCGATCGGGCACGGCGGTCGTCGATCTGGGCTTTACGGGCCTTTGGGGGGCCAACAGCGCGGCCTCTTCCGCGCTTTTGGGCGGCGCTCAATTCGCTTCGTACGCCGATGGACTTTTGGCCTTCAATCTTGTGTCGAGCTCTAAAGCGTGGCGCGCACGCACCCTTGTGTGGCGCAACGGCGCTTTGGAACTCGGCGACGCTTATGCCGTCTCCGATTCTTTGGCGCTTGGCACCGGAAGCGGCCCGCACGCCCAGCTTCTTCGAACGGGTGACGACGAGTTGACCCTCGTTTATAACACCGTTCTTTATACGTGCTTGATGTCCTTCGAGCCCTCGGACACCGGGGTCGTTATCACGCGCCCGTGGCAAAAGCTGACGCCCAGCTTTGGGACGGGCACCACGACGTTTCCGGTTGTTTTCGGGAAGACCATCCTGCTCGTTCAGACCGGCACGATGTCGTATAATTACCTGATCTCGGACGTAACGCTTGACGACGGCTCTTTTACCGTTGCCGTCGATGCGGCCGAGGTCGCGGGCATCGACAACGACTATACTGTTTTTGCGGCGCTCAAGCTGAACAGCGCCCGTCTTCTTTTTCTTGCCACAGGCACATCGTCGTACACCTTTAAACAGGTCGCCCTTTTTTCGCGCTGTGCCAGCGACAGCGTCGCGGTCGTTTTGGAAGACATTCTGTTCCGCGCCGGGTACGCGTCCGAAGACGTGGACGTTTCCGCTTTAGCCAATACAGCGATCCAGGGCTATGTGCTTCAGGAGCCGCTCAGCGCCCGAAAGGCCGTCGAACCCCTTCAGACGTTTGCGCCGTTTGATCTGATCGAAACCGGCGGCCAGCTTAGGGCCATCCTTCGCGGCGGTGACGTTGCGGTCAGCGTGCCGGCCAGTGAATGGCGGGCGGCATTGGAAGACGAAGAGCAGCCCGCGCCGCTTCTTTTGACCCGCGCGCAGGAAATTGATTTGCCCCTTGAAGTCGCTTTGGACGTTATCGATCCCGCGCGAAATTATGAGGTCAACTGTCAGCGCGCCCGCCGCCTCGCGTGCGCGGCGCGCACCGTCCAAAAAATCTCTTTACCCATCGTGTGTTCCGCCGCGGCCGCCAAAAAGGTCGCTGAGACCAAGCTTTACACCGCGTGGGCCGAGCGCGATATGGTGCGTTTGTCGCTGTCCCGCGCGTGGCTCGCGCTCGACCCTTCGGACGTCATCGACATCGGCCTCGACAGGCCTTTCCGTATCGCTTCGGTCGTGCTTAAGGGCGGCGTCGTGACCGTCGAGGGCTTCTACAGTTACGCTTCCGCTCTCGAAAGCGCCGCCGCCGTTGACGATGACGACAATACGGCTTCGGCGTCGCTCAACGCGCCCGTGGCGTCCTCCCTTTATCTGATGGATCTTCCTTTGCTCCGCACCGCCGACGATCAGCCCGGCGTCTATGTCGCCGTGACGGGGTGCGACGGCTGGAAAAGCGCCGAGGTGTTGCGCTCGTCCGACGGGGCTTCTTATGCCGCGTTCGCGTCCGTCTCGGCTGCCGCCGTAGGCGGCATGGCGACGTCCATTTTGGGCGATGGCTCGCCTTATTACTGCGACAACGCCAACACCGTGACCGTTCAGGTCATCGCGGGCGAGCTGGAAAGCTGTTCGTGGGAAGACATGAGCAACGGCGCCAACGCGGCGCTTTTGGGCGACGAAATTATTCAGTTTCAAAACGCGACCCTTACGGGGCCGGGGCTTTACACGCTCTCGCGGCTTCTGCGCGGGCGGCGCGGCACCGAAGACGCGTGCGCGTCGCATGCTCTGGGCGAGGCTTTTGTTCTTCTTGACACAACGTCCGTTGCGTTCGTTCCCGATACGCTGAGCGACCGCGGACGATCGTTCTCTTTCCGTGCGCTGAGCACGGGGCAGAGCCTGAGCGATGCCAAAGACTATACTTTCGCTTATGGCATGAAAACGCTGTGTCCTCTGGCCCCCGTTCATCTGCGTGCGGTTCGAAGCGCTTTGGGCGATGTGACCTTTTCGTGGGTGCGCCGCGCTCGCCTCGACGCCGAATGGGTCGATTATATCGATGTTCCGCTCGATGAAATATCCGAAGCCTATGCGCTTTCGATTTTAAACGGCGACGAGACCGTGCGCACCTTTTCCGATTTGACCGAGGCTTCCGCGACCTATTCGGCCGCTCAGCAGAGCGAAGATTGGGGCGCGGCCATTCCCGCCTCGTTCAGCGTCAGCGTTTGCCAGATCAGCGACCGCTATGGCTGCGGGGCCGCTTTGACAGCCGTTCTTTGATAAGGAGTTCCTATGACAACGACACCGCGTCTTGCGATGAGCTATATCGTCTCTTCGCAGGCTCAAAAAGAAGTCACGCATAACGAGGCGCTCAACGATCTCGATTTTCTGACGCAGCCTTCCGTCCTCTCGACAACGCTTGCCGCGCCGCCTGCTTCGCCTTCGACCGGCGACGCCTATATTGTCGCCGCCTCGGCCACCGACGCCTGGGAAGGCTATGACGGCTGCTTGGCCGCTTACTACGGCGGATGGGTTTTCAAAACCCCTCAGACCGGCTGGGTCGTGTGGGCCCAAAACCTTTCGCAAGTCTTGTACTACACGGGCGCGGCGTGGGCTTTGCTTTCGACGCCCAAGCTCAACGGATCGTGCACGTGGACTCCCGGCACGGTGGCCGATGGTGCGGGCGTTCTCTCTTCGACCATCACCGTTTCGGGCGCGGCTTTCGGCGATTTCGTTCTGGTTTCCGCTCCTTACGACCTTCAGGGCGTCGTCGCGTCCGCGTATGTCTCGGCCGCCGATACCGTTTCCATTTCCTTAAGCAACACGACCGGCGCTTCTGTGACGTTCGCTTCGGGCGCGTGGAGCGTTCGCGTGATTAAAGCCTAGAAAAAGAAGGAGGGGGAAGGATGTTTCCGGCGCTTCAAACAAAACAGGTTTTTTCAGGGAAGAGATCCATGGCACCGTTCTCTGCGGATACCGTTTTTGCCCGCCGTACAAACGCGGCGGGCATCAAGCTCATTAAAGATTTCGAGGGGCTTCACTTAATCCCTTATCTGTGCCCCGGCAAAATATGGACGATCGGATACGGCCACACCCGCACCATTCATTCCGGCATGCGTATCACTCCCGAACAGGCCGACATTCTGCTCGATGAGGATTTGCGCGGCTTCGAACGCGCCGTTTCCTCCATCGTAAACGTGCCTCTTTCCGACAACCAGTTCTCGGCTCTCGTCTGCTTCGCGTTCAACGTCGGCGCGGCCAACCTTGAATCCTCGACGCTTCTTAAACTTCTGAATCGCGGCTGGTACGAGCAGGTGCCCGCTCAGCTTATGCGCTGGAACCGCGCGCGCGGCGAGATCTTGGGCGGCCTTTCCCGCCGCCGCGCCGCGGAGGGCCGTTTGTGGAACGCCGGATGACCATGAAAAAGAAGATGGACGACCTCGACCTCGTCGTCGAAAAGTACGCCGGAACGCCTCTGGGCGAGATGGTTTCCGACAAGCAGGCCGAATATTTGAGCGCCATCGCCAAACGCGCCGCCTCCGATGCCTTGGCTGCCGTCGGCTTGAACGATTCTAAGGCCGCCGAGGATATTCGCGACATTCGCGACCTTCTGCGCGGCCTTCGCGTCATGAAAAAAATCGCGTGGAGCTTTTTGCTCTCTATCGTCGGGCGGTTTCTGGGGTGGGTTCTCGTGTTGGCGCTCGTGGCTTCCGTTCTTAGCAGCGACGCCGTCGAAACCGCGTTGCATTTCTTCTTTAAATCATGAGGGCTTTTTTCGCGCAGCTGCTCGATTCCGGTAACCGGCGGGTCGAGGGGCATCTTTTGCTCGTCTTTTTGGGCGCGCTGACCCTCATCTTTCTGTCGCTCGTTCACGTGATCGCGCTCGGCCTTCCTTTCGATCCGGCGTCGTTCGGCGAGGGGTTCGGACTCGTTCTCGCGGGTGGCGGCGCCGCCGCCTGGGGGCAGGGACTGCAACGCGCGAAGGAAAGGGATTTCTTCCATGACAACGATGCATAAAATTCTTGTGGGCGTTTTGGGTGCGGCGGCGTTTGTCGTTGTCGTTTCGTTTTTTTGTCTGTCGTTGGCGAACGCGCGGCTTCGCGTACAGGTGGCTGATTTACAGGGACGCGCCGAGGTATGCCTTTCGGCTAACGAGGCTTTCGCGCGCCAAGCGGCGCAACAAAACAAGGCCATCGCTGCGATGAAAACCGACGCGGCGACGCGGCGAGAACGCGCTCGGCAGGCCGCGGAGGCCGCTCGGAAAAGAGCGCGGACCTTTTTTGAAGCCGCAGCCCGTTTGCGCACGGCCAATCCGCCGGGCGATGCGTGCCGTGCGGCCGACGCCTTGCTGACGATGTATCTTGAGGACGCTTTATGAACAGGGCCGTCCTTGTTTTTCTTGCCGCGTTGACGGCGTGCGGTGGTCGTGACACGCTGCTTTATAAAGGCGTTGCCGTCGATGTTCCTGTGGCTGTGCCATGCTCGGTGCGCGCCCTCAACAAGCCCGACTTTGCGTTACGTTATGCACGCCCTTCGGATGATGTGGCCGCGAAGGTTCGCGAGGCGTTGCGCGAGCTTTATCAACGCCGCGCTTACGAGGCCGAACTTGAGGCGCAGCTTCAGGCTTGTGTTTTTTCCCCCGAGGAGGTTGCGCGGGACTAAGGCGCGCGCTTTTTATTTCCGCGAACCGAGGAGAGGGGGATTGGCCGGGTTTGTCCCGTCGGGGCGCAGGCGGCGGAACGGGTGCGCCGGGTAAACCCCTAAAATCGTAACTTCCTGCGCGAAGAAGGCCAGCTCTTCCATGGCGAGGCGCATGGCGCGGCTTTCGGGATGGGCTTCGACGTCCACATAGAATTGCGCGGCCGTAAAACTACCGTCAACCAGATAGCTTTCCAGCTTGGTGATATTGACGCCGTTCGTCGCGAAGCCCCCAAGCGCTTTGTAAAGAGCGGCCGGGACGCTGCGTACCCTGAAGATCAAGGTTGTGATCGTGTCGTCGTCCGGACTTGCGCGTTTCAGTTCGCGGGCGAGGATCAAAAACCGTGTCGTGTTGTTCGGCGCGTCCGCGATATTTGTGGCGACGCTGTCGAGACCGTAGAGCTCGGCGGCGAGCGTCGAGGCGATGGCGCCGACGCTTTTATCCCCGCGCTTGACCATTTGTTCGGCCGCGGCCGCCGTGTCCGGGTGCACGATGGGCCGAATTTTATGATCGCGCAACCATGTGTGGCATTGGGCCAGCGCTTGGACGTGGCTTTCCACTGTTTTGATGTCTTCGAGTTTGGCTCCCTTAATCACAAGAAGATGATGTTCGATGGGCTGATAATGCTCGCCCACAATGTGGAGGCCTCCTTTCGGCAGCAGACGGTGCACATCCGCCACGCGGCCCGCCACAGAGTTTTCCACCGGGATCATGGCCGTGTCCGCACGGCCTTCCTGCACCGCCAAGAACGCGTCGTCGAAGCTGATGCACGGCAGGGTTTTCGCTTGGGGGTACACGGCGCGGCACGCCATATCGGAATTCGCGCCGAACGTTCCTTGAAAGGCGATGGTCTTTGTCATCGTTTGAATAATCCTTCTCCTAATAGAGCTCTAAGCCATGAAAGACGCCGGGTCGCTTTGGGCGCGGGCGCTTGCAGATGCGTTTCAAACTGCTTGGCGCTTGCGCTCCACGAAAACTTTTTCGCGTACGCGTGCGCGGCGTTCGGATTGTCGGGCAGGGCGAGCGCGTCGGTCAAGGCTTTTTGCAAATCGTCGTCGAGAACCGCAAACGCGTTGGCTTGGGGGGCGCCTAAAACGTCGCGCGGGCCTGTCGTCGGATAGGCCGCGATGCGCAGGCCCGCGGCGGCGGCTTCCAACAGAACAAGCCCGAACGTATCCGTTTTCGACGGAAACACGAAAACGTCCGCCGCGGCCATGGCCCGCGCCAAGGCTTCTCCGTGCAGAGTGCCCAAAAAGACGACATCCGGATAGGCTTTTTGAAGGGCCTTTCTTGCCGGTCCGTCGCCGATGACCACTTTGTGACCTTCCGTCCGAAGGCTTAAAAACGCGGGAAGGTTTTTTTCGGTTACGACGCGGCCGACGTTCAGCGCGATGGGGCGTTTCAGCCCCTTGTAGGCCGGAAAGTTTTTTCCGTAGGGCTTGAACACAGTTGTATCGACGCCTCGCGTCCAGCGAACGAGGCGTTTGAATTGATGCGCGCGAAGCGTTTCTTCGATCGCTTGGGTCGGTACCATGACGGCGCTCGACGGCGCATGAAAACGCCGCAGGATGGCGTATCCTATCTTTTCAACAAGCGCGGCCAGAACGCGAGGAGCCCGCACGGCCAGATAGGACGGGAAATTTGTGTGGTATGCCGTCGTGAACGGGCGGCCTTCCTTTAGGCACGCGCGCCTTGCCGCCCAACCCAAGGGCCCTTCGGTCGCGATATGGATCCTGTCCGGCTCGAACGCGTGTATCGAGGCGGCCAGCCGTCGCGCCGCGAAGAATTCAAACTTGATTTCCGGGTAGAAAGGAATTCTTCGCGTCCAGAAGCGTGTCGGATCGGGCGTTTCTTTTTTGACCGTGTGCCCCGCTTTTTCAAGTTCGAAAACAAGGGCGTCGATCGTGCGCACCACGCCGTTAACTTGCGGCGTAGCGGCGTCCGACACGATCAAAATTTTCATGCGCCACGTCCTATGAGAGCAAGAAACTTTGGCAGGGTTCTTTCCCAAAGAAGCTCTTTTTGCACGCGCCGCCGCGCGGCCAAACCGAGCCTTTTTCGAAGATCTTTGTCGTCCAGAAGAGTCTGGAGCGTTGTCGTCACTTCCGTTTGGTTGTCGCCGTCTACGAGAAGCCCCGTTTTTTCATCCTCTACGGCGTCTTCGGCGCCGCTCCCCAAGCCTCCCAGTGAGGGCACGCCGTACCAGCCCGCTTCGATATAGCTGATCCCGAAGCCTTCGACGGATCGGCCTTCGCGGCGTACCGGCATCACAAAAAGATCAGCCGCCGACAAAAGCGCGGCCTTTTGGTCGTCCGAGAGTCCTCCGAGGAAAAGGACGTGGTTTGCCACGCCTTTTTCTTTGGCCAGCGCTTCAAGGCGGTTCCGGTCGTCCCCTCGTCCTCCCACCGCATAGACGAGCGACGGGTGGTTGTCGATAAGGCGCGGCAAGGCGATAATCACGCGGTCGATGCCTTTGCGCGCTTCAAGCCGCGCTACGGTCGCGAGAACCGGCTTTTTCCCTTGAAGGAGGGATCGCATTTCTCGTGTGGCCTTTGTTCCCGGCGAAGGCAGGGGAAGAATGGGGGGGTGAATGATGAGAAGCCGTGGATCGTCGGCTTGCGCCAGATAAGGCCGGACAGCGTCGGCCGTAAAACGGGAATTGGCGACGATGGCCGTTGCTCGGGCGAGCGCCTGCACAATTCTTTTCCTTTTTCGTGCCGAGGGGGTCACCGGATATTCCGCGCCGTGCGCCAACACCACAAGGGGCGCGTTAACCTCGCGAGGAACGGCTTCGAGACTTTTCCATGAATCGCAGAACAATCCTTCGAGCGGTTCGTTTGCGATGAGCGTCCGGATCGCCCTTCTTTTCCGGAGGCGGCGAAGCGGCCGCCAGCCGCCAAAACGGCGCAGGCCGTAGGGCGCTTGGGGAACGTAGCTTTTGTTCTTGCCGTCCGCGAACACGATCGTGTTGAGTCCGGCTTGGGCCAACTGCTCGGCCAGACCCGTCATATAGGCTTCCATGCCGCCTTTGGCCGGAGCGAACGTTTGTGTGGCAACGAGGATCATGGCTTGATCTGTCTTCCCAAAAAAACGCCCCTTTTATAGCCCCGATCCCTCTTTGTGCCTACTGCTTTAGTAAAACGTCGGGCATTTCGACAGATATTCTTGCAGCTTTTCTTTCGTAAAGGGCTTGGTCAGAAAGCCTTTTGCTCCTTTGTTGGCCGTCAGTTCGACGTTCTTGCGCGAGCTGTCCGCACTGAGCATGACGATATAGGCTTTCGGATCCATTTCAAAAAGTTTGCCCAAAAGACTCGTTCCGTCTACGTGCGGCAAGTGGATGTCGAGGAAAAGCACGTCCGGATTGTTCTTTTTATAATCGTCAAGAACGGTTTCGCCATCTCCGGTTTCGATTACCGTCGTTTTGCTTCCGATCCCGTGTTTGACAAGCGTGCGCATATAC
This sequence comes from Alphaproteobacteria bacterium, assembly GCA_028690155.1. GTDB lineage: Bacteria > Pseudomonadota > Alphaproteobacteria > UBA9219 > UBA9219 > CAIXLI01. Next base: position 18,455 of record JAQVBU010000010.1, read on the forward strand.
ATATCGTCGTCCGCCACAAGCACGACGTTTTGCCGTCGTGTGGCGCGAAGGTCCGCAAGCGAGGGATTCGTCAGGGGGGCTTTGTGGGTTATCAGGATTTCGAGCTTGGCGATCCCCGCCATGGTTGGCTTGTGCACAAAGATCTGGCAGCCTTCCTTGGGAAGCGTGTGGCTAATGTCGTCAGCCAGCGTCGAGGGAGGCTTGTTCTCTTTCCACCGCACAATCATCAGCAGTTCGTTTTCGTTGCAGAGATAGAGCTTGCCTTCCTGAGACTTGAACGCCGCGTGAATCTGCTCGGCAACCGATTGGATGTTGACCGTGTCATTCGGGGGCACGTCGAGACGCACGTCCGCAAAGAGCCAATCTTTGATCGAAAGCTTGACGTACGGAAGGTAAAGAAGCAGCTCTTTATGGTCCCGCGGATAGAGTATTTCCATAAGGCGTCCCTCGATGAACTTTTTCTGTCAGTTTCTTTTGCGCACCCAATAGCGGTCAATTATAGCGTCGATGCTTTTCTTCCCGAACGGTTTTGTAAGATAGCCGTCAACGTGGTTGAATGACGCTTCTTCCTTGTCATCCGCGTCGGCGCTGGCCGTCGCCATGACGACGTAGGTTTCCGGCGATTCCTCTTTGATTCGGCGGGCGAGGTCATGTCCGTTCCCATCCGGCAGCGAAATATCCAAAAAAACGAGATCCGGGTCGTCTTCTCGGTACAACCGCCAGCCCTCGGTCGCATTGGCCGCCGCGCTGATTCTATGTTCGGGTTTCAGCGTCGTGTCGAAAATTTGCCGAAGAAAGTCATTGTCTTCGACCACAAGGATCTTGAGAGGTCGGTGCGCCTTTCCCGTTTTTGGTTCCTTAAGCATGCGAAACGTCCTTATTTAAGCTTTCGGCTCATTCGGTGAATACGGGGCTGTTCCCGCCAAGGTTGTGTTTATCCTAGCAAAACAAGGTAAAGAAAAAGATACCGGCAGAAAGAAAGGGCTTGAGCCCCCTTGGGGGCCCTAGAAATTAATTTTCTTCAATACTCTTGAAACACTGGCATAGATCGCTTATCTCCTCTTCACCACACGGGTTTTGTTTGGTCAAATATCGTTTAACATTAAGGAGATGTCCTATGAAATTCCGTCCCCTGCATGACCGCGTTGTCGTTCGCCGTTTGGAAGGCGATCAGAAGACCGCGGGCGGCATCATTATTCCCGATACGGCTAAGGAAAAGCCTCAAGAAGGCGAAGTTTTGGCTGTTGGCCCCGGCCTTCGCGATGAATCCGGGAAGGTTTTGCCTTTGGACGTTCAGGTCGGCGATCGCATTTTGTTCGGTAAATGGTCCGGAACCGAGGTCAAGCTTGATGGCGAAGACCTTTTGATCATGAAAGAGTCCGATATTATGGGCGTCGTTGCCTGCGGGGATTGCTCCTGCAAGGCTTCAAAAGCCAAAAAGTAAAGAAAGCTTTTCCGGAGTAATGGGGCTTTCTAGGCCCCCTTCTTCCGGGATTGTTGCTTCTCCCGTTTCTCACCCTTAAGAAAAGGAAATGTATTATGGCTGCTAAACAAGTTCTCTTCGGCGCCGAGGCTCGCGAAAAGCTTCTGCGCGGACTGGATGTCTTGGCGAACTCCGTCAAAGTCACCCTCGGCCCCAAAGGGCGCAACGTCATTATTGAAAAAAGCTTCGGCGCACCGCGTATCACCAAGGACGGCGTTTCGGTCGCCAAGGAAATCGAACTCTCCGATAAGACGGAGAATATGGGCGCCCAGATGATCCGCGAAGTCGCCAGCAAAGCCAGCGATAAGGCCGGCGACGGCACCACCACCGCCACCGTTTTGGCTCAAGCCATGGCGCGCGAAGGGTTAAAGGCCGTTGCCGCCGGTATGAATCCGCTCGATCTTAAGCGCGGTATGGACAAGGCTGTTGAGATCGTTGTTGAGGATCTTCACGCGCGCTCCAAGAAAATTTCCAGCAACGCGGAAATTGTTCAGGTCGGCACCATTTCGGCGAACGGCGACAAGGAAATTGGCGGCAAGATTGCCGAAGCCATGCAGAAGGTTGGTAACGAGTCCCCGATTACCGTCGAGGAAAGCAAGGGCCTTGAGACCGAACTGGAAATCGTCGAAGGCATGCAGTTCGATCGCGGCTATTTGTCGCCTTACTTCATTACCAACGCTGAAAAGATGTTGGTCGAGTTGGACAGCCCTTATATTCTGTTCCATGAGAGCAAGCTCTCCTCTTTGCAGCCCTTGCTGCCTGTGTTGGAAGCCATCGTTCAGTCCGGCAAGCCTTTGCTGATCGTGGCCGAAGAGGTCGAGGGCGAGGCTCTGGCCACGCTCGTCGTCAACAAGCTGCGCGGCGGCCTTAAGGTTGCGGCTGTCAAGGCTCCCGGCTTCGGCGACCGTCGCAAGGCGATGCTCGAAGATATGGCCATCCTGACCGGCGGCCAAGTTATCTCGGCCGATCTTGGCATCAAGCTTGAGAATGTCACGCTGAACATGCTCGGCACGGCGAAGAAGGTTCGTCTCGACAAGGACAGCACGACCCTCATCGACGGCGCGGGCAAGAAGAAGGATATCGAGGCTCGTTGCGCTCAGATTCGTCAACAGATTGAGGAAACGACCTCGGATTATGACCGTGAGAAGCTTCAGGAACGCTTGGCGAAGCTTTCCGGCGGCGTCGCCGTCATTCGTGTCGGCGGTGCGACCGAAGTCGAGGTCAAGGAGCGCAAGGATCGCGTCGATGACGCCATTCATGCGACCCGTGCGGCTGTCGAAGAGGGTATTTTGGCCGGCGGCGGCGCGGCGTTGCTTTACGCCGTTAAGGCGATCGAAAAGGTTCGCGCTGCTAACGACGATCAAAAACGCGGCGTTGACATCGTTCGTCGCGCGCTTGAGGCCCCGATCCGTCAAATCGCCGATAATGCGGGTGTCGATGGCTCTGTGATCGTCGGTCGTTTGAATGACGAGGACAACGCCAACTTTGGCTATGATGCGCAGAAGGGTGAATTCGGCGACTTGCTGAAGGCCGGGATCGTCGATCCGACCAAGGTTGTTCGTACGGCTTTGGAAAGTGCGGCTTCCGTGGCCGGTCTTTTGATTACGACCGAAGCCATGATTGCCGACAAGCCCGAAAAGAAGGAATCCTCCGGGGTTCCCGATATGGGCGGCATGGGTGGTATGGGCGGCATGGGCTTTTGATCCCCGCTTCCCGGTTTAGAAAAATGGGCGCGTCGGAGAAATCCGGCGCGCTTTTTTTTGACGCGTTGTTCGGTATGCCGTCAGCGACTGTTCTTTGGAAACGGATTGCCGCCGAAGGGATTTTTTCTTTGAGGCGGGACGGGCTGCTCGAGCTTTTTTAAAAACCCATCGCAACGCTTCCAAAGCGCGCTGTCGTGATCGACAAATCTCCTTTTGTTCTGAAGGGCTTGTTTCGCGCGGTCCGGATCGCTTTCACAAAAGGCCGTTACGATGGTATCGAACACATTGGAAACGCTCGTCTCAAGCGTACTGCCCGGAGGCGTTCGCGCCAGCATATTCGATACCGTATAAAAGGCGATGCGCGGATCGATTTTAAAATAGGCTATCGCAAAATCCAAGACGCGCCGTCCCGCCAGGCCCTTCAGCGGGCTGTCATGGGGAGCTGTTTCAAACAGATTCAGCATGGAGGCTATTGCGCGGCGCGCATCTTTTTCAAAAGAGCAAGCCGAGAGAGCATGAAACGTGTCGACCGCTAAGGCGTTAAGTTGGCTTTCAGGTTCGACGTAATGCAACACGCGGGCGACGGCCTTGAACGCTTCTTTGGAGTTTTCTCTGAAACACGAGGGCGCGCCTTCGAGAATCGAGAGAGCCGCCGCGTCGTTTTGTGCATTTCTTTCCGAACAGAGGTCGAGCGCGTACGACACGACCTCAAGCGCCATGGACGGATCGGCTTTGAAAAAGACGGCGTTCGATTTTAGGATGTCCGAGGCCATGCTTTTTTCTTGATCGCTGCCGCTCGGTGCAAGCAGGAGCTTTTTCCAAAGAGCCTTTGTGGCTATGCGGGGCTTCTTTTCAAGGAAAACGTCAGCCACTTCATCGAAAACCTTTATGGCGCGGCTTTTCAACGGGCTGCCGGGCGCGGCAATTCTCACGATATAAGAAACGGCATCGAGACTCGGTTGGGGCGCTTGTTGGCTGTAGCGCGGCGCAAAATCTAAGATTTTGTTTGCGGAGCGTGTTTCAAGGGCGGGTTCATCCTCGGCGTATCGGAGCAAGGCCCACAAGCTGTGAAATGTTTTTTCAGGGTTGTTCTCGAACCGGTCATCGGCGGTTTTGAGCAGAGCGTCTGCCGCGCGTTGTTTGAGATCCGTCGTCGGCGCGCGTCGGAAGATGCTTAAAGCCGTATCGGTGGTCCAGTCAGGATCTTTTTCAAAACAGAAATCTTGGTGATCAAGCAGAAACGTTGCACTCTTCACTTCAAACAGGCTTTCTGTGCGGGCGTTTTCAAGCACGATCGAGACGGCCTTAATCGTTGCGTCGGCGTCTTGTTCAAAAAAACGTTTGGCGTAAGCGAGAATTCTTTTGGCTCCATGATCCTTGAATCCGTTTTTGTTCGGAAGAAGGACGAAGGCATCCCTGGCGGCGGAAAAGGCCCCTTCCGGGTTTGTTTCAAAGTAACCGTCGGTCAAGGCGTCGGCTATGTTCAGGACACGCTCTTCGATATCGTTTTTATGAAGATCGGGGTCGAAGCCCCGTTGTTCCGGGATCGTGTTAACGATAAACTCCCGGTCTTGTGGGGTTAAGAGGGTGCTAAAAACTTGTTGTAGGACAAGGTTTATCTCGGGCGAGGGATAGCGGGGCGAAAACTCCATGATAAGGGAGGGGTATCTCTTTTTCAGAGCGTCCGCGTCGCGCGTTGAAAGGGCTTTAAAAAAAGATAAGATCACGCGGTTGGGGGATGCGGTTATCATAGAGGCCCCTGATGGATAGGATGGTAAGGGCGTCGAGAGAAAGAAACAAAGAGTATGCGACGAGTCGTTCCATTCTTTGCACCATGAGTCAATGTGTTTTTCTTATGCGATGCCGTAAGCATCGCACGGTATGCCCTTAAAAGGCCGGGGCCGGATTTTCTTACCGATTCAACCCGGAAGGCGAAGCCGAGGATGACACATCGGGCCGGCGCATGGGTGAAGGCTCCTCAAGAGCTTTTGCTAAATACAGATCAAGAGCTTTTGCGCAGAGGAGACGGGTCCGGCTTTCGGGCGGAAGGATCTCGATCCTCTCCGAAAGAACCGCAAGGGCGGCGCGGGGCTGAGATGCGCAATACTTTTTCGCCAACGCATAGAAGACATCCGTTGCTTGATTTTCAAATTCGCTGCCGCTTGGCGCTTCTTGCAATAAATCCAACACGACGTTCATGATTTTTTTTGGCGTCTGTTCGAAGGTCGGACGTGCAAATTTCAACAACTTGATGGTGGATCGGTTGTGATCGTCGTCGTCTTGACCCGTCCAATCATGGATCCGCAAAAGGCCGTCGATCGTTTTTGTTTGATTAGCCTCGAAGGCCGTGTCGGCATGGTCAAGAAAGGCCTTTCTTGCCTGGTTTCTAAGCGTCAGGCACGCGTCCGCGCAGGAAAGTTGTCTGAACAAAAGGTCGAGAGCTTCCTCGGGCTTGGCCTCGAGGTATTTTCCGGCAAGGCTGTTGAACAGAGGGGCAACCCGTGGGTCCAGCCCTTCTTTCTTCGGGGTGAGTAGAAGGATGTCCGAAACGGCTTCAAAGGCCGGCGCGATACGCGCGCCCTCGGCCGAGCTTGCCAGATCAAGGATTTTTGTTGTTGTGAATTCTCTGTTGGCCGGTTCCCGGACGGATTCTTTAAAGAAAAATCCGAAAAACAGAAGAGCGCCGTTGGGGTTGCTCTCGCCATACCGGGATATTAGATCGTTGAGGATGCCCTTGGCGCGGCACGTTTCGATCGCGCTGTCGGAATCCGTTCTTTTTGCAAGGGCCCAAACAACCTTGATCGTGGATTCGGGATTTTCCTCGAAGGCCGTGTCGGCATGGTCGAGAACCGGTTGCTCGACATTGTTGAGGAAGGCCGCGCCGCGGGTTCTGGACGTGGCGGCCATTTGAATGGCTCTTATCGCTTCTTGGGGTTTCTTTGTGAGATACTCGGCGGCCAAGGCGCGGTGCGTTCCGCGTTCGCACGCTTCGAGCGCGCTGCCGCGCGGCGCGGTACCCAGACAATCCCCGACAAGGGCAAACGTTGCGGCCGGAGCGGTATCGAACGTCGTAGGGGCATAATCGAGAATGGCTTTTTCCAAGACTTCCCGGATCATGCGGTCGGCGGGAGGTTCCTGAAGTAGGCGATGAAAGAGGTCAATGGCTTCTTGAGAGTTTTTTTCGAGATAGGCTCGCGCCGCCGCGTTGAGAGCGTTCTTCTCGCGGTCTTCAATGTCACGGCCTTGCGGCGCTTTTCGCAGAAACGCTGAAAGAACTTTTATCGTTGTGGCCGGGTCGGCCTCGAGAGCCGCGGCGGCATAATCGAGAAGGGGTTCTTCCAAGGCGCTTATAACCGAACGTTCATCGGGGGTTTGCAACAGCGCGTTCCAAAACAGATTGATGGCGCGTTGGGGATCTTGACTGAGACACTTTCGGGCCGAGAACCCGAGTTTTTCCTTTTCTTGCTCTTCAAAGGTGCGGTTGCGTGGCACGTCTTCAAGAAGATTCACCTGGACCTCAAACGTTAAGAAGGCGTTCGATTCTGACAGGCGTTTGTGTGAATCGAGGACCAGCTTGACGGCGAGCGTTCGGAGAGGGCTGTCCGGCGGGACTTCTTTAAGCGTATAGAGCAGAGACTTCAGAACAAAGCCAGGAATGGGATAGGGGGTATCTTTATTGGAGATATTCTTTATGAGGGCGATAAAGGCCTTTGCCGTACGGTCCTGAAGAGAGGCGTCGCTTGGCGGATCAATTAAAAGCTTCGACAGGACGTTCAGGGTTTCTTCGGGCGCGTCTCTAACGGAGCGAGTCTCGAAGTCAAGGACGATCCGGGCCAGATCGTTTCTGAAGGAGCTGTCGTGAGGTAGAGACGGAAGGATCCGGTCAATGGCGTTCATGCCGTCTTTGGGCGTTTGGTCGATATAATGGGCAATCCAGGTGCAAAAGAGATTGACGGCGCGTTTTTGAATCGCACTGTTTGTTGGCGTTTTTTCTATAATTTTCGAGACGCCGTCGGCCGCTATGGAGCGATCGGCCAAGAAGGCCGAACCGGTCGAATCGAGAAGACGGGAAAGGCCCGTCTCTTTAAACGTATTTTCGTTTGGCAGACTCAACAGTCCATTAACGCCGTCGAGAAACGCGGAAGCGGGATCTTTCCGGAGATACGCCTTAAGGGCGGCTTCGTAAGCATTCGCCGCTTTGTGTTCAAGATCCGTATCGGAAGGAGCCTCTTTTACCGCCCTCAAGGCGGCGTGCAACGCAAGGTGGGTCGCCCCTGTTTTGCCCAAAATGGCCGCAGCGGCAAGGGAGAAAGCGGCCGCAACGCCCGCTTTTTTTTCGCTTGTCATAATAAGCCCTTCTTTAAGATCGACACGTAAACAATTTTTTGAAGAAAGACGAGTCGTCCCATCCTGCCCCGGATGAGTCAAGGCCTTTTTGATTTTTGACCGCGGTATGGTTAATTGCTTGCGAAGGATTCTATGTCGGCATCCGGGATGTCGGCGTTATCGAAGACGTTTTGCACGTCGTCGTTATCTTCCAGCATGTCCACGAATTTCAGGAACGTTTGCGCGGCGTCCCCCGTTAACGGCGTTTTTGTGTTTGCCGTCCAGATCAGTTTTGCGCTTTCTGCCTCGCCGAACTTTTCTTCCAGAGCGGTACGAACTGCGCCGAAGTCTTCGACCGAGCAGGTTACCGCGTGGCCCTCGGCGTCGCTTTCCACGTTGTCGCCGCCCGCTTCGATGACCGCTTCCAGCATGCCGTCGGCCGACGCCTTATCCGCCGCAAAGACGATTTCGCCGACGCGGGTGAACATGAACGCGACCGAGCCGCTTTCCCCCATCGTTCCGCCGTTCTTCGAGAAAATCGTTCTGAGCTCCGCCGCCGTGCGGTTCCGGTTGTCCGTCAGCGCTTCGACGATCAAGGCGCACCCGCCGGGCGCGTAGCCTTCATAGCGAACCTCTTCGTAATTGACCCCGTCGTCCGATCCCGGCTGCGCCGATTTGATCGCGCGTTCAATTCGATCCCGCGGCATGTTGTTTTTTCGCGCTTCCTGAATCGCCGCGCGTAGGCGCGGATTGTGCGCCGGGTCAGGCATCCCTTGCTTGGCCGCCACGACGATTTCGCGCGCGAGTTTGCTGAAGATTTTGGCGCGCTTGGCTTCGGTCTTGCCTTTTTGGTGCATGACGTTTTTGGCGTGAGAATGTCCGGACATAATTTTATCCCATAAGCTTTTTGTTTGAGGGGGCCTTGGTTCCCGAGTTAGCATAAACGGGACGCGGAATCAAAAAATCCTCTTTTGGTTAATGCGCGTCGGGGGCGTCTTACACGTTAAATTTAAAGTGAAAGATGTCGCCGTCTTGAACCTCGTAATCTTTTCCTTCTTGCCGGAGCTTGCCGGCTTCGCGCGCGCCGGCTTCGCCTTGGCAGGCGACATAGTCGTCATAGGCGATGGTTTCGGCGCGGATGAATCCCCTCTCAAAATCCGTGTGGATCACGCCCGCCGCTTGGGGGGCCTTGGCGCCTTTGGTGACGGTCCATGCTCGGGTTTCTTTCGGACCTACGGTGAAGAAGGTTAAGAGGTGCAGCAAGTCGTAGCCTGCGCGGATGACGCGGTTTAGGCCCGGTTCCTTCAGGCCCAGTGTTTCGAGGAATTCTTTCTTTTCTTCCTCGCTTTCCAACACGGCCACCTCGGCTTCGATGGCGGCGGCGATGGTGACGGTTTGGGCGTTTTCGGCGCGGGCTTTTTCCGCGACTTTTTCCGTGTATGCGTTGCCGGTGGCCGCGTCTTCCTCCGAGACGTTGGCGACGTACAGCACCGGCTTGGCGGTGATGAGGGTCAGTTGTTTAAACAGCGGGAGCTGTTCGGGGCTTAGGTTCGGGATGATCGTGCGGGCCGGGCGTCCGTCGCGCAGGGCCTGGATGGCGGGTTCCATCACGGCCAGCAGTTCTTTCGCTTCTTTTTCGCCGGTTTTGGCTTTTTTCTGTGTGTTGACGATCCGTTTTTCGAGGCTTTCCAGATCCGCCAGCATGAGTTCCGTTTCGACCGTTTCCGCGTCGCGCAGGGGGTCGATGCTTCCGTCCACATGCGTGATGTCGCCGTCTTCAAAGCACCGCAGGACGTGGATGATGGCGTCGACCTCGCGGATGTGCGCCAGAAACTGGTTGCCGAGGCCTTCGCCTTGGGCGGCGCCTTTTACGAGACCGGCGATGTCCACAAATTCAAGTTGCGTCGGCACAATTTTCGCCGAGTCCGCCAGTTTTGCCAGAACGTCAAGCCGTTCGTCCGGCACCGACACGCGACCGACATTCGGTTCGATGGTGCAAAACGGGTAGTTCGCGGCTTGCGCCGCCGCCGTCGCGGTCAGGGCGTTGAAAAGCGTCGATTTTCCGACGTTCGGGAGTCCGACGATGCCGCAATTGAAACCCATGGTTTTCGATCCTTTTCCAAAAACTCCATGGGTATAAAGGCTTACGGACGGCGATCCAAGGTTTTTCTTATGCCAAGAGGGTTGTGAGCCATAACGGTTTAATCGGGGCCATCAAAAGCAACAAAATGAAGATGACAAGAATGCCGAGCACCATGCTTAACCCTGTTTTCCCGACCCGTTGTTGGAACCGATAGGCGCGGTAAGGAAAGCGCCCTTTGAGCGCGAGCCGCGTTGCCGTGAGCAAAAGGAGCCAGCTTGCCAAAAGCGCGCCTCCTAAAACGGCCATATCCATTCCGAACGCTTCGATCCAGGGAAGTCCTTGCGTCAATTGCGCTTCGTGTCCGTGGAAGAAGAAACCATAGAAGAAAAGGGCACAGAGCGTTCCGCATACCGTCGCCATCAGGGCGCGTGTGCGCAGGGTCGTCTTTTTCAGGGCCAGATTCATGTCGTTGAGCAGGCTTCCGATAACTTCCGACGACAGGCCAAACGGATAGAGACAGCGCATGTCGCGGTCCGTTCCCTTGCCCGACACGGTCAGAGCCAGCGCGTCGCGGATCGCGCGGACTTCAAGCGCTTCTTCAAGCGGCGTTTGGCCGAAGGCCGCAAGTTTTAGCTTGTCGCGCCACGGTTTGAGCACATGGTCCAGAAAATTCGGTACGCCGGCCATGGCGCCCCGTTTGCCGACCGCCGACACAATGGCTTTTTTGCCGCCCAAATCCATTTTCATTTCCGCATAGGGAATTCGGGCTTCGTATTCCAAGACGGGGATATTGCCCTCCCCTTGCGGTTCGTCGTCGTTCGTGCGCGCAACTTCCTTTACGGTAATATCCGCGTGGCCTTTGTTCAGATGGGCGATCCCGATGCGGTCAAGGGCTTTGCGTAGGCCGCTCGGCAACCCTTCGTGCGAAATCGTGAAGTGCGTTTCCGCGCCGCAGGTTACTTCGACTTCGTGCGTAATAAGGCCGGTTCCCCGGCACGCCGGGCACGGCGTGCCTTTATTGCCGTTGCAGGTCGGGCAGACAAGAAAGCCCTGCGCGTGGCAGAACCGGCAGGGCGCCATGCGCATGCCGCGGCAGATGGGGCAGGGTTGCCCCGGATTCTGCGGGTCCTCGCCTGTGCCGTTGCAGGCGTAGCAAGGCTCGCGCCCTTGGCCTTGGCATTGCGTGCACAAAACGGTCCCTTTGCCTTGGCACTGTGTGCACAGCACCATTTTTCGTCCCTGACACGTCGGGCAGATTTCCGATGCCGCGTAAATGGCGTATTTTTTCGGCAGCGTGACCTTTGCCGATTCCAGACCCCATCCCTGACTTTCGTGGGCCTTGATTTCGGCGATCGTTGCGGCAACCCAGTCCGTGCTTTCTTGGAAGTCTTTTTTATGCCGGTCGACGGCTCCTTGTAAGGCATTCATCGACGACACCGGGGTTCGCCCTTTTCCTCGTATGCCGCCCGGGTATGACATCGTACGGGTTTCACACAAAGGCGATACCGTCATCGTGCCTTTCAGCGTAACGACGTCTTCGCGCACGCCGAAGATCTTGAGGTCGTCCAAGCTGAGGGCGTTTCCTTCGGCGATCCGTTTTAAACGGCCCAACGCCCGTTGGGCCAGAGGAGGAAGCGGTTCATCCACGAAAAAGAATCCAACACTATTAATCAATCATCATGTTAGCACGTCTTTTCCGGCGAATAAACACCATGTGCGCTGCAAAAAGTTCTTGCCTCCTAGATCGTCAGTGCGGAAAGGGTCCTCTTCGGTGCGCAAGCGGGTGACGCCCCCCCAAAGAGAAAGGCCAGCTTCTCCCTTTGTTTGTAAGTTGTTGTCGACCGACTCAAAAGGTCGAAATATATCCCCCTTCTTTTTTCTGTATCCGGAAGCTCTAGGGTCTTTTCGATAAGGAAGCCCGTCGCGAGGTGTGCCGTCACCGGGCATGTTGTGTGTGTCAGAACGTAATAGGCCGTATTCAAGGCTTTTTCTGAGGGGGCTTTTGTGGCACGGCTAAGAAGTTCTTCAAGCACCCCCTCTTTTTTCGCGTTCGACAAGGTCGAGGGATTCGTGACGAAGGGGCGGTTGTTTTTCTGGGCGAGGAGCGACGTTTCAATCTGTTCGACGTCTTGCTTCAGGTCTTCGATGCTGCGCGTTGCGATGTTCTTCATTTTTTTTCTCCGTCCTTATAGGGGGCGTATTATGCTCGATCCGACGCCTTTGCGCCAGAGGGGTCGTTCGCATTCGCGAGATAAGCGGCAAGGTATTGTCCCGTATAGCTTTGCTTTGTTGCGGCCACATCCTCTGGCGTGCCAGACGAAAGAATCGTTCCTCCGCCGTCGCCGCCCTCGGGGCCAAGATCGATTACGTGGTCCGCGGTTTTGATCACATCCATGTTGTGTTCAATCACGATCACGGTGTTTCCTTGATCGGTGAGCGCATGCAAAACGTCCAGAAGCTTGCCGACGTCGTCGACATGCAACCCCGTCGTCGGTTCGTCCAAAAGATAAAGCGTTTTGCCCGTCGCGCGGCGCGCCAGTTCTTTTGCCAGTTTGACCCGCTGCGCTTCGCCCCCTGAGAGCGTCGTTGCCGCTTGGCCAATCTTGATATACGACAGCCCCACGCGGTTCAGCATGTCGAGTTTGCCGCGGATGCTCGGGATCGCTTTGAAAAAGTCAGCGCCTTCTTCGACCGTCATGTCTAAAACGTCGGCGATGCTTTTGCCGCGGTAAAGCACCTCAAGCGTTTCTTTATTGTATCGTTTGCCATGGCATTCGTCGCACGTCACATAAACGTCCGGCAGAAAATGCATGGCAATTCGGAGCGTTCCGTCGCCTTCGCAGGCTTCGCACCGGCCGCCTTTGACGTTAAACGAGAAGCGTCCGGCTTTGTACCCGCGGGCTTTGGCTTCGGGAAGACCGGCAAACCATTCGCGGATCGGCGTGAAGAGACCCGTATACGTTGCCGGGTTCGAGCGCGGCGTGCGTCCTATAGGATCTTGGCCGATGTTAACCACCTTGTCGATTTGTTCGATTCCGCTCAGTTTCTGAAACGGCGCCGGAAGATCGTATGCGCCGTTCAGCGTGTGGGCCAGAGCCCGGTACAAGGTGTCGATGACAAGCGTTGATTTGCCGCTTCCCGACACGCCGGTCACGGCGGTGAAGAGACCCAAAGGAAAACGCGCCGTTACGTTTTTAAGGTTGTTTCCGGACGCGCCTTTGATCTCGATGAAATGGCCTTTGCGCGCGGTTCGCCGCGCCGCGGGGACGGGGATTTTTTTGTCGCCGCGAAGGTATTGGGCCGTGATGCTGTCTTTGACTTTTGCGACTTCTTGCGGCGTGCCTTGCGCCATCACGCGGCCGCCGTGGATTCCCGCGCCCGGGCCGATGTCGATCAGGTGGTCCGCTTGCCGGATCGCGTCGTCGTCGTGTTCAACCACAAGCACCGTGTTGCCGAGATCGCGCAGCCGCTTGAGGGTTTCGAGGAGTTTGCCGTTGTCGCGCTGATGAAGCCCGATGCTGGGTTCGTCCAAGACATAGAGGACACCCGTCAATCCCGATCCGATTTGTGAAGCGAGGCGGATGCGTTGGCTTTCGCCCCCCGATAGCGTGGCCGAGGCGCGCGACAGCGTCAGATAATCGAGGCCTACGTTGCTTAAAAAACCGAGCCGTTCGCCAATTTCCTTCAGGATTCGCGCCGCAATCTCTTGGTCCTTGGGCTTGAACGCTTGCGGCAGAGTCTTGATCCATGCGCGCGCATTCGCGATCGAGAGGGCCGTTACCTCGCTGATGTTCTTGCCCGCAACTTTCACCGCCAGGGCTTCGGGTTTGAGCCTTTTGCCCCCACAGGCTTCACACGGTTTGCTGCGTTGATATCGCGACAGTTCCTCGCGCATCCATGCGCTTTCCGTTTGCTGCCAACGCCGTTCGATGTTCGGAATGACGCCTTCGAACGGCTTGTCGTGCCGGTAGGTTCGACCTCCTTCGCGATAGCTGAAGGCAACCGGCTCGTCGCCGCTTCCGTATAAAAGAAGGTTCCGAAAGCTTTGAGGCAAATCTTTCCAGGGCGTCGTCATGCGTTGTTTGTGCGCGCGGCACAGCGCGTCCAGCACCCCCATGTAAAACGTTTTCCACGGCGCCAGCGCTTCCTGGGCGAGGCTCAGGCTTTCATCGGGCACAACAAGCGCCGGATCCATATAAAGCTTTTCACCTAAACCGTCGCACGCCGGGCATGCGCCGTGCGGGTTGTTGAAGGAAAACAGGCGCGGCTCAATCTCCTCGATCGTGAAGCCGCTAACCGGGCAGGCGAAGACCGACGAGAACGTCGTTTGCTCGCCCGTTTGCGCGTTTTCCGCGATCACGAGGCTTCCCGTTAATTTCAACGCCGTCTCAAGCGAGTCCGGCAGGCGGTTGTCCAAGTCGGGTTTGACGATAAGCCGATCCACCACGACCGCAATGTCATGCTTTTTGTTTTTGTCCAGCGTCGGCAAGGCGTCGAGGTCATAGACGGCGCCGTCGATTTTGACGCGTTGGAAACCTTGCTTTTGGAGAAGCTGAAGCTCCTTTTGATAGGCGCCTTTTCGGCTGCGCACGATGGGCGCCAGAATCAAAAGCTTCGTGCCTGCCGTCTTCGCCCGGATTCGGTCCGCCATTTGGCTGACCGTTTGGCTTTCGATGGGCAGGCCTGTTGCCGGCGAGTAGGGCACGCCCACGCGCGCGAACAGCAAACGCAGGTAATCGTAAATTTCCGTGACGGTGCCTACGGTCGAACGCGGGTTGTGCGAGGTCGTTTTCTGCTCGATCGAAATGGCCGGCGACAGACCTTCGATGGAATCGACGTCCGGCTTTTGCATCATTTCCAGAAATTGCCGCGCGTACGCCGATAGACTTTCGACGTAGCGTCGCTGCCCTTCCGCGTAAAGCGTGTCGAACGCCAACGACGATTTCCCCGATCCCGACAAACCCGTAATGACCGTGAATGAATCCCTTGGAATCGTGACGTCGATGTTTTTCAGATTGTTTTGGCGCGCGCCTCGTATGCGGATCTCTTTATTCATCTTTTGGCGATCGACCTTTGTTCTTGCTTCGTTCTTTTCTCTGGGTTATATCTTCTGGACTCGTTCCCGTAAACGGCTAAAGTTGCCGTTCACCCTTTTTTTGGAGATTCTCATGGCTGGCAGCGTTAATAAAGTCATTCTTGTCGGGAACTTAGGCCGCGATCCGGAAATTCGTTCGTTTCAGAACGGCGGTCGCGTCGCGTCGTTTTCGTTGGCGACGTCCGAGACCTGGAAAGACCGCACATCAGGCGAACGCCGCGAAAAGACCGAATGGCACCGCGTGTCCGTTTTGAATGATAAACTGGTCGATGTCGTTGAACGCTATGTCAAAAAAGGCTCAAAACTTTATGTCGAGGGCCAGTTGGAGACGCGCAAGTACACCGATAAGGATGGACAGGAGCGCTATACGACCGAGGTTGTGCTTCGGCCCTATCGCGGCGAGTTGACCATGCTTGACGGACGGTCGGGCGCGGCGGGGCCGGCTCTGGACGAGCCTTCCGGTTCATCGGACCCTGTCGGCGGAGGGCTTTCTTCGGATATCGACGACAGCATTCCTTTCTAATCCCATTTTTGGCTTCTTTAGGGGATCGGGCTTTTCCGCTCGGGTTGGTTGATGTCTTCGCCTTCCTTCATTCATTTGCGCGTGCACTCGGCCTATTCCTTGGCCGAGGGCGCCATTAAGGTTGTCGAAGAAAAGCCCAAGGACGGAAGCGTTCCGCCGCGCAAGGATCTGATCGATCTTTGCCTTCAGCATGACATGCCTGCCGTCGCTTTAACCGATAAAGGCAATCTTTGCGGGGCGTTGGAATTCGGGCAAGCGGCTTCGGCCGCCGGCATTCAGCCTATCATCGGCTGCCAGATCGCCGTCCGGCGCGACGAACAGGCTTCGTTGAAAACCATGGGGCGGGACGATTACGACCAGCTTGTTCTTTTGATTCAGAACGAGGCCGGGTATCGTGCGCTTTCGTCGCTCGTTTCTTTGTCGTTCGTCGAGCCGGACAGACCTTTTCCTTTTGTTACCGAAGCCGAGTTGGGGCAACACACCGACGGTTTGATCGCGCTGTCGGCCGGTGCCGAGGGACGGATCGGTCGCCTTCTGCTTGACAACCAACACGAAGCGGCCGCGGCGGCGGCCAAGGGGCTTGTGGCCCTTTTTAAGGACCGATTCTATATCGAGGTGACGCGCCATCCCGGCGGCGAAGCCGGACGGCCGGCTCAGAAGATTGAAGAACCCCTTCTGGACTTGGCCTATCAGCTTGATTTGCCTCTTGTCGCGACCAACGATGTTTATTTCGGTGAAGCCTCTATGGTTGGCGCGCATGACGCGTTGCTGTGCATTGCCGACAAGGCCGTTTTGGTCGATCCGAACCGGCGGCACGTCACGCGCGATCACTATTTCAAGTCTGCCGCCGAGATGCGAACCTTGTTCGCCGATTTACCCGAGGCTTGTGACAACACGCTTGTTATTGCTCAGCGCTGTGCGTTTAAGCCGCCTGTGCGCAAACCCATTCTCCCCGTTTTTTCGGGTGAGGAAGGCCGCGATGAAGCCCAGGAGCTGTGCGCGCAGGCCAAGGCGGGGCTTGAGGCGCGGTTGAACGCAGCGGGAATCCTTGACCGCGAGCCTTACGAGAAGCGCTTGGCGTTCGAGTTGGATGTCATCATCAAGATGGGCTTTCCCGGCTACTTCCTGATCGTGTCGGATTTCATCAAGTGGTCCAAGCAGCATGGCGTGGCCGTAGGGCCCGGTCGCGGTTCGGGCGCGGGATCGCTTGTCGCGTGGTCTTTGCTTATTACCGATCTCGATCCGCTTCGCTTCAATCTTCTTTTCGAACGCTTTTTGAATCCCGAACGTGTGTCGATGCCTGACTTTGACGTCGATTTTTGCCAAGAGCGGCGCGAGGCGACCATTCAATACGTGCAGGACAAGTACGGCGCCGACAGGGTGGCTCAGATCATTACGTTCGGCAAGCTTCAGGCGCGCGCCGTGCTTCGCGATGTCGGGCGCGTTCTTGGCATGCCCTATGGGTATGTCGATAAAATTTGCAAACTCATTCCCAATAACCCCGCGCATCCCGTCTCTTTGGCGAACGCGCTCGAAACCGAGCCTCTTTTGAGCCAGTTCCGCGATAACGATCCTGTCGTTGCGCAGATGATGGATATTGCGCTTAAACTCGAAGGCTTGTTCCGAAACGCCTCGACGCATGCGGCCGGTATCGTTATCGGCGACCGGCCTTTGGTCGAGCTCGTGCCTCTTTACCGCGACCCTTCCTCGCCGTTGCCAGCCACGCAATTCAACATGAAGACCGTCGAGTCCACCGGCCTTGTGAAGTTTGACTTCTTGGGCCTTAAGACGTTGGACGTTCTTCAGATGGCGGTCGATCTTGTCGAAGAGCGGGGCGGCTCGGTCGATTTGAGCCATATTCCTCTCGACGACGAAAAAACTTACGCCATGCTGACCCGCGGCGATACAACCGGCGTCTTCCAACTTGAAAGTTCGGGTATGCGCGACGTGCTGCGCAAGCTTCGGCCCAATCGTTTTGAGGACATCATCGCCTTGGTGGCGTTGTACCGTCCCGGACCGATGGACAATATTCCGACTTACATTCGCTGCAAAAACGGCGAGGAAGAGGTCCATTACCTTCATCCTGCCCTTAAACCCATTTTGGAGGACACCTTTGGCATCCTCATCTATCAAGAGCAGGTCATGCAGGCGGCTCAGATTTTGGCCGGCTACAGCTTGGGCGCGGCCGATCTTCTGCGCCGCGCCATGGGCAAAAAGAAGGTCGCTGAGATGGCCGCTCAACGCGCGACGTTCATTAAAGGCGCGGGCGAAAAGCATCAAGTGCCTCCTGATCGGGCCGGTACGATTTTCGATCAGATCGACAAGTTTGCGGGTTATGGTTTCAACAAAAGCCATGCCGCCGCCTATGCTCTTGTCGCGTATCAAACGGCGTACTTGAAGGCAAACCATCCGGTTGAATTTTTCGCCGCGGCCATGAATTTCGAACGCGGCGACACCGACAAGCTGAACGTTTTTCGACAAGAACTTGCTCGCAATCGCATCCCTTTGCTGCCGCCCGATATCAATCGTTCGTACCCGTCTTTTTCGGTTGAGGGCGAGCGGGGCAAGGCATCGATCCGTTATGCGCTTACCGCGATCAAGGGCGTCGGCGAAGCCGCGATGCAGGGCGTTGTGGCGGAACGCGACAAAAACGGGGCGTTCCGTTCTTTGTTCGATCTGGCCGAGCGAGCCGATCCCCATGCCGTCAATCGGAAGCAGTGGGAAAGTTTGGCCATGGCGGGCGCCTTCGACTCGTTGAACAAGAACCGGGCCCAAGTTATCGCCTCAATCGATACGCTGCTTCGATACAGCCAGCAAAAACAGACCGAGCGGCAAAGCGGTCAGGCCAATTTATTTGCGGCGTCCCCGGCGGCTACGCCGCCGTTGCCGACGGTCAAAAAGTGGGACGACATGACCCGGCTTCAGCATGAGTTCTCGGCGCTTGGTTTTTATATGTCGGCCCATCCTTTGGACGGCTATCGCGCGATTTTGGAACGCATGCACGTCGTGCCGGTCGCCAAGGTGGCCGAGGTGCGCCACGCAAAAGGATCGAGTCGGTTTAAGCTTGCCGGGATCGTTGTCTCGCGTCAGGAAAGAACCTCGCGGCAGGGCAATAAATTCGCTTTTGTTCAACTCTCCGATGGGCAGGGCTCGTTCGAAGTCACCGTGTTTTCCGAACTTCTTTCTTCCTCGCGCGATATCCTCGAAGCGGGCCAAGCCGTTCTTATCGAAGCGGATGCCCAGACCAGCACGCAAGGAGGGCAGGAGGGTGAAATTCGTTTTATCGCGCGTTCAATCGAGGCGTTGGCCGAAGCCGCGGCGCGGGTGGCGCGCGGCCTTCGTATTAACCTCGTCGAACCGTCGCCGCTTGGCGCCATCAAAGATGTCCTCGCAACGGTTTCCAAGGGCCGTGCCAAAGTCGTTTTGGCCTTGTCTTTGGATGGAGGGGAAGAGGCTGAGGTCGAGCTTGCCGGATCGTGGATGATCACCGAAGCAACAAAAGCCAAGCTGCGTCAGATCGGCGACGGACTGGATGTCGTTGAGTACTAGAACCGATCGTGATAAGGGGGCCCTCTTTAGGCCAACCGTTCGTGTGAAAATCGGCTCTAAGGTGCCTTAGCCGTGATTGAGGCTGGGGGCCTTGTTCGCGCGCACGGCTTTAACGTTTTTCCACGTCGTGTACGCCTTCCATGCCGTAAGTCCGCCGCAGACGACGGCCATAGCACCCATCGGCGGCAAGATATTCTGTGCGCTTTCATGGCCAATCATTACCCCAGTCATGAGGGTTGAGAATAACGCAAGATAAAGGAATTCTCCGGTTTGAATCATGCCCCGGCGGTCGATATTCCATGCCGAAAGGGGGCGTTCAGAGCGGTCGAACTGCGCCTTGATGCCGGGCGCAAAAAAGGCAGCGGGTATGCCTAAGGAGAACGCCAGAGCACCACAGCCTAAAGCCGGGTTGATTTTTGCCAGCACAAAGGAAGCCATCACGTCGTTGATGCCGACCACCCCAAATATCGACAGCAAGAGCGTTTTATGCAAAATTTTACTGAACAAAGACGCGTTGTCCTGGTGTGCCGAAAATCCTTCTCGGAAGGCCTGACAGAGCTGTCGGGGCGTCAGGGAATCCGGCGAAAGAGCGTTTTCTTCATGTGGGGTTTTCTCGAAAGTTTTTTCCATAAGAACATCCTTTCTATGTAAGACAAAATAAAAACGTGGTGCCGGGCGCCGCGAAAACGATCGGCGATGGCTTCTAAAAAGGTTTGTCGATTTTCTTGGCCAGCTTGTCGAAAGCGAGAAGCGTTTCGATCAGTTCTGGCAGGTCTTTCAGCGGGATCATGTTTGGGCCGTCGGACGGCGCGTTATCGGGATCTTCATGCACTTCCATAAAGACGGCCGCAACGCCCACCGCGACCGCCGCGCGTGCCAGAACGGGCACAAATTCCCGTTGCCCGCCGCTGCGGTCGCCTTGACCCCCCGGTTGTTGAACCGAGTGCGTCGCATCGAACACGACGGGGTATCCCGTTTGCGCCATGATCGGCAGGCCCCGCATGTCCGTAATCAGCGTGTTATACCCGAAGCTTGTTCCCCGGTCGCACAGAAGAATTTTGTCGTTGCCGGTCGAGGCGATTTTGTCTGCCACATTCTTCATGTCCCAAGGTGCCAGAAACTGGCCTTTCTTGACGTTGATCACGCGTCCGGTTTGCCCTGCCGCGACAAGAAGATCCGTTTGTCGGCACAAAAAAGCCGGAATTTGCAAGACATCGACAACGGGGGCTAAACGGGCACACTGGTCCTTTTCGTGGACATCCGTCATGATGGGGAGGTCCGTTTTTTTCCGGATCTCTTCGAAAATGGGCAGAGCGTTGTCGAGCCCGACGCCGCGCGGCGTGCCGAGGGACGATCGGTTCGCTTTGTCGAAGGACGTTTTATAGACAATATCGATGTTGTAGCGCGTTCCTATCTCTTTAAGGGCGCCGCTTATCTCGAGCGCATGCGTGCGCGATTCAAGCTGACAGGGCCCCAGAAAGAAAACGAGGGGAAGGTCGCTTCCGACGGTGATCGACGATCCTGTGGGCGTGGGAATATCAACGTGTTTAATCACAAACGGGTTCCTCTTTTTTCATACGTGAACGATAGCTTCCCCAGCTTATAGGCAGCGCGAGCAGATAGAAAAGGCCCGCGCACGATAACGCCAACCATGTGTTGGTAATCAACGCGGCGGCAAAAGCGACGACGCCGACGAAAAGGGGCGCAATCCACGGGCGTTCGATCCGCCAGCCCTTGAGCGCGAAGGTCGGCAAACGGCTGACCATGAGACCGCCCACAAAGATCATCCAAAAAGCGTAGAGCTCAGGCATAAGACGCGCGGTATCGCCGCATTCGAGGACGAGGACAAGGGGAAAAAGCCCCAAAGACGCGCCCGCTGGGGCGGGGACGCCCGTGAAAAAGCGTTTTGTCCAAGCCGGCCGCTCATGATTGTCCAGCATGGTGTTGAATCGCGCCAAGCGTAACGCGCAGCACACGGCAAAAAGAAGAACGGCAATCCATCCGATGCCGCCCGCGTCCTTCAGCGCCCATTCGTACATGATAAAGCCGGGCGCGACGCCAAAGCTTATGGAGTCCGACAGGCTGTCCAGTTCGGCCCCGAATTTGCTGGCCATGTTCAGCATCCGAGCAATGCGTCCGTCCAAAACATCGAAAATCGCGGCCAGCAAAATCGCCAGTACGGCGTTTTCCCACTGCTCCTGCATGGCAAAGCGTACGCCCGTCAACCCCGAACACAGAGAAAAAAGCGTAAGCATGTTCGGCAAAAGACGCGTCAAAGGAAGGTCTTTGACGCCCCTCCTTGTGTTTTGCAGTTCGGTCATGGACGAATGTCTCCTTTTCGAGGGGCCTCTTGCGACGCCATATCCGCAAGGACCGTTTCGCCGCCGACCATGGTTTGGCCTACCGAGACAAGCGGCGCCACGCCCTTGGGAAGGTAGACGTCCGTTCGGCTCCCGAACCGGATGATGCCAAAGCGTGCGCCCGCCTTGACCTTCTTGCCTTCCTGCGCGTCGCAGACAATCCGCCGGGCAATCAGCCCCGCAATTTGTACGACGCCGACGATTTCTCCCGCGTGGGGGTGCGGGCCTTCAGCCCGAATGCCCAAAGCCATCCGTTCGTTGTCTTCGCTGGCTTTGTCAAGGGAGGCGTTGACGAACGTGCCCGCACGGTACCGTCGGCTGACGACTTCGCCGTTTACGGGGATCCGGTTCACATGGACGTTAAAAATATCCAAGAAGATGCTTATGCGTTGCCGCGGCTCGGTTCCGAAGCCGAGCGCCTCTTCGGGGGTGACATCCTGAACCGCGACGACGCGTCCGTCCGCCGGGCTGACGATCAAGCCTTCGCGTACGGGCGTAACCCGTTCCGGGTCGCGGAAAAAGTAAAAACACCATATCGCGCCGATTAGGCCGAGCAGCGCAACAATGCCTCCAACAAACGATAACAAAAACGCAATCGTGACGGCGCCAGCCATAAACGGCCAACCGGCCGGATGAAAAGAAAGACGACGCAAGAGGTTCTTCATGGCACGTTCCTTTTTTATATTCCCGCCGAAAGACTTCGGAAATCCCCTAGGCATCTTGACGCCGGAAGGCGGACGGTGGCAAAGTGTAGGCGATCTTTTCTTCGAATCCAATATCAAAACCCCTTTCCCTTTTTTCTTCGAGCCTGCTTTCGATGCCCGAATCTGTGCCTTCTGAACAGCCCCTTTCGCTGTCCGCCGACTTTTCCTCTAATTTCGAGGCGTTGTTGCGCGCCGTTGATCAGGAATTCAGGCGGATTCCTTCAAAAAAACTCGAGCGTTTCCGTTTTTCGCTCAATGGTTTTGTCTTTGACGTCCGCGGCGTTCAGCAGGATGCCTCCTTTCAATTCATGGTCACCACCATCCTTGGGTATCTGCCTTTTTCCATAGAGTCTCCCAAACGGCGCGAAGCCATCAAGACCATTATCGTCGCGTCGCGCCGGCTTCCCTCTGTTCGCTTTGGCGTCGATTCGTGCGGGCGTATATCGGCCTGCGCTTTGTTAACCGTTTCGCACGTCGAGGCGCCCGATGTCCTTTTTTACCCCCTCATGCTTTTTCTTCAGGAAGCCCGCCCCTTTATTCGTCTGATCGGACAATACCTTGTTGCGCCGCGCCCCGAGGCTGGCGGGGCTGCTTTATCCGAAGGCTCTCTTTCCTCGTCCTCTTCCGTAGAAAGTTAGCCCCTTCTTAGGACTTTTGCGCTAACCTTTCCCCAATTAAGAAGGTTTTATAAGGATTGGGGAACGATGAAAATTTCTTCCGTATGTGTTTATTGCGGTTCGTCGGATCGTGTCGACGAGGCCTTTAAGGATTCCGCCAAGCGGATCGGGACCGAGCTGGCCAAACGCAAGCTTCGCGTTATTTTTGGCGGCGGCCATGTGGGGTTGATGGGCATTCTTTCCGATGCGGCCATCAATGCCGGGGCCGAGGTCGTGGGTATTATTCCTGAGCATCTGCGCTACCAGGAAGTCGAAAACAAGCGCGTGTCCGAGCTTCATATTGTGCCCGACATGCATTCGCGAAAGCGCATGATGGTCGATGCGGCCGACGCTTTTATCGTTCTGCCGGGCGGGTTCGGCACGCTGGACGAGGCGTTCGAAATTCTGACGTGGAAAAAGCTGAAACTTCACGTCGAACCCGTCATTCTTTTCAATCAGAACGGTTATTGGGACCCGATGATCGCGCTGATCAACAGGCTGATTGAGGAAGGCTTTGCCGAAGCCGCTGATCTCAGCCTTTTTGACGTCGTGGAGGATGTGGATTCTTTATTGGCGCTGCTGGACGGCGAAAAACTCCTTGGGCAGTCGTCACTGACCGGGCGGATGTAGGCCCTCGCTTTTTGATTGAGCGACCTTGTGCACGCGAACGGTTGTCATCAGGAGACGACAACCTTATCGCGATCGGGTCTAGAGGACGCCGAGCATGCTGGCGACCAAGGGATGCCGGACGATGTCTCTTTCCGTCAGCCGGATGACGCTGACGCCCGAGACGACATCAAGCTTTTTTGCGATATCGTTCAATCCCGACAGGCCTTCCAGTAAATCACTTTGGTCCGGGTCGCCTGTCAGCACCATCGTCGAGTGCCAGCCCAAACGCGTCAGCAGCATTTTTATTTGGGTATAGGTGCAGTTTTGCGCTTCGTCGATGACGATAAAGGCGTTGTTCAGCGTTCGTCCTCGCATGAAGCCGATGGGCGCAATCTCGATCGAGCCGTCGGCCAGAAGCTGTTTCAACCTTTTTCCGCCCATGCGGTCGTTCAGCGCGTCGTACAGGGGCCGAAGAAACGGCGACATTTTTTCTTCCAGATCGCCGGGAAGATAACCCAGCGTTTCGCCCGCCTCGACGGCGGGCCGTGAAAGAATGATCCGGTCCACGCGGCCGGCTTCCAAGGCTTCGACGGCGGCGGTGACGGCAAGATAGGTTTTGCCCGTGCCTGCCGGTCCGAGCGCAAGCACCATGCTGTTTTCCGCCAGCGCATCCATCAATGCGGATTGGTTCGCGTTTTGTGGCTTGACCTTGCGGACATAGCGTTGGTCGCGCCGGTTGAAGGCCGGGCTTCCCAAGGGATCCCACGGCGAGCTTCGTCCGTAGATCGCTTCCACATTGTAGGCTGGGTTGTCCCTTTTTAGGACTTCGTTGTGTCGGCGCTTGCTCATGAATACTCCTTCCTCTTACTAGAGCCGATCCTGATAAGGTTGGCCGCTTTTGCGGCTAACCGTTCGCGTGAATCGGCTCGATAAACAAAAACAGGGAGCCTTACCGTCTGAGCCGAAAAGGCCAACCCTTTCGAAAAAGGCTCTAGGGACAAAGCCCGTTCCCCTTCGTTTTGCAAGGGAAAAGGCATCGGGCCGGTTCGTCTTGTACGACGAACCGGCCCGAGCATTAAAAAAACGAAATATTCTTTTTCTTCGAGGTGCCCAATCGTCCTTTTCGGAAAAAAGGTCGATATTAAAGCGTAAAACAGGGGGTGAGCCGGGGTTCGGCTTGGAAGGGGGAGGCGCTTTTCGTGTCCTTCGAATGTTTTTTTGCCTCGCTGGCGGCGTGTGCGCTTTATTGACGTCCGCGCCGCTGAAAAATGGCCCTAAGAAATAAGGACATCTTTTATCCTTTCTTAAGCCCTATCCCGATTCTGGTTAAGAAAGCGTTACTTTGTTAACCTTCGTTAACATATAATGGCATGGAGCCTTCCGAGTCCGATTTCCTTGACAGACCGACGTCCAATCCGTAGGTTGCGGCCCTTGCCACGCGCCTTTTCTTTGGCGCAGGGCCGTTGGAATTTAAGGATTGCTGTTATGAAAGTCGCCAATTCAATCAAGTCGCTCAAGAAGCGCCACGCCAACTCTAAGGTTGTCCGCCGCAAGGGGCGCATCTATGTCATTAACAAGACCAACCCGCGCTATAAAGCCCGTCAAGGATAACTCTGGCTGGAGTTCCCTTTACTTGACGGCCGCCGCGTTGACCCCGGCTTCGGCGCCGACGGCCGCTTCAATCGAGGCGGAGTCAAGCGCATCCGTCCCCCCGCCTATGATGTACCGCGCGCAGGCGTGATCAAGCGCCAAGATAGATTTGTCCGGATTGTTGCGGTTTCGGATGTATCGGTTTGTCAGCTTGACGGCATGCGCGCAGACGTCTTTCGATATGGCGATTCCATAGTGCTTTTCGAACTTTTCTTTGACGTTCAGTAAAATCGTCAAGGTCGTTTCCAGATCCGGCACGTTCAGTCCGATTTTTTGGAATCGGCGATCGATAGCCGGATCGGTCGCGACGTAATCGTCGTATTCTTCCCGTGTGGTGGCTCCAATCAAGTATAACGCGCCAGCCGTAAGGTAAGGCTTCATCAAATCCGCAATCCCCGAATAGCTCGACGCTTTGAACGACAACATCAATTGATGAATTTCGTCGATGCAGAAAATGATGGGCGGTTTGTCGCGCAAGACGTTGCGTTCGGCCACGCCTTTGATGATAGGCATCAACCGTCCTTCCAGATCGGCGCGCGATTGCGATCCGGCACCGATCATCGACATTTCAAGCTCGATCAGGCGCGCGTCTCGAAGCGGGGCCGGAACCTTGTTCTGGACGATCCATTGCGAAAGCCCGATAAAGAGAGCCGTTTTGCCGACGCCCGCGCCGCCGATTAAGAGCACATTTTTGCGAAGGCGCTGGAGAAGGATGAGGCACATCTGCTCCAACTCTTTGTCGCGCCCCGAAATCGGGTCGAATTTGCCACGGCGCGCTTCGGCCGTTACATCCCGCGTGTAGCGGTGAAGAAGGTCTTCAAGCGTTTCGGCCGAAACGCTAAAGGAGCTTTGTTTGGTCATGGCAGCACGTTGTCCCATAATGCCCGGATTTTGTGAACATCGATCCCTTTATGCACGCGCGCTTCCCCGATTCCATGCGGCAAGACCAGCGCGATTTGGCCGCATTCGGCTTTTTTGTCGGTGGCCATAAGCCCTAGGAGAAGCTCTTTGTCATAGGTAAACGGCGGCGGTTTTGTCATAAGCCCGATGTCGTTGAAATGAGCGCGGACCCGTTCTTCGTCTCGGGCCGGGCATAGGCCGAGTTCAACGGCCAACATAAAGGCCATGATGGTGCCTATGGCGACGCCTTCTCCATGCGTCAGTGTGCCGCCGAATCCGTGTACCGCCTCCAACGCGTGGCCAAACGTGTGGCCCAGGTTGAGCAAGGCTCGGATGCCGTTTTCCTTTTCGTCTTCCGCGACGATATGCGCTTTTGCCGCACAGCAAGCACTGACGGCGTGGGCTTGCGCGTCGTGGTCGCCCCCAAGAAGTTGCGCGCCGTGCGCGACGCACCAGTCGAAGAAGGCTTTATCCCGAATGAGCCCGTATTTCACAATTTCAGCATACCCGGCGAGCATTTCCCGTTGGGGGAGCGAGTCGAGCATGGTGACATCCGACAGCACGAGCCTCGGTTGATAGAAGGTTCCGACGGTATTCTTTCCCAGCGCCGTATCAATGCCTGTTTTGCCGCCGACCGAACTGTCCACTTGCGCCAGAAGCGTCGTTGGAATTTGGACAAAGTCCAGCCCGCGCAGGGCCAGCGAGGCGACAAGCCCGGCCAAATCGCCCACAACGCCGCCGCCCAAGGCAATCAGAAGCGTTTTCCGGTCGATGCCGAGGCCAAAAAGTTCATTCAGTAAGGCCTCAAGCTGGGCAAAACTTTTTTGCGCCTCGCCTGCTTTGATGACGATCGTTTTCAGGACCGTGTGCCCCCCGGACGACAACACCGCCTCGAGGCGCGCTTGATAAAGGGCCGCCGTGTTCGAATCCGCAACAAGGACGCACCGGCGAAGGCCTAAACGTTCTTGAATATGCGTGGCGGCATCGGCCAGCACGTTATCGCCGATGACGATGTCGTAGGAAGTCGGCGCGTTGCTGCATGCAAGGTCGACGGTCACGATTTTTTCGGGCAGGGCGTGCGCTTGATCGGCTATGGCGGAGGATGGGGTCATGCGGCAATCAACTCCTTGGCTTTGACGCGCGCGGCCTGATCGGCCTCACGCAGGACGTTCAAATCCGTTAACGTCGTGGCCGGTGTTTGGGCTAACACGGCACCGACGATCCGTTCAATATCCAAAAAACCGATTTGGTGATTTAAAAACGCTTCGACCGCGACTTCGTTGGCGGCGCTCATAACGGCGGGCGCGACGCCCCCTTTGTCCATGGCTTCCCGCGCAAATCGAAGCGCGGGAAATTTCTTTTCGTCCGGCGTTTCAAAGGTCAACGCGCCGATCTTGGCCAAGCTCAATTTCGGAACAGGCGTTTCCATGCGGTCCGGCCACGCCAAACAGAATCCGATGGGCGTGCGCATGTCAGGCGAGCCGAGCTGGGCCAGAATCGAGCCGTCCTTGTATTCGACCATGCTGTGCACCACGGATTGCGGGTGGACCAAGACGTCAATGTTTTGGTGCGGCATTTGGAAGAGGTAGCTTGCCTCGATGATTTCAAGCGCTTTGTTCATCATGCTGGCGCTGTCAACCGAGATTTTGGCGCCCATGCTCCAGACAGGATGCTGGACCGCCTGTTCGGGGGTCGCTTCGGCCATGGCCGCGCGCGTGAAGGTTCGGAATGGCCCCCCCGACGCGGTCAGGATCAGGCGCGCGATGCCGGCTCTATGCTCGAAATCGAAGACTTGGAAAATCGCGTTGTGTTCGCTGTCGACCGGCAACAGCGTCGCACCGGCCTTGGCCATCAGGTCCATCATCAGGGGGCCTGCGCAGACAAGCGTTTCTTTGTTCGCGAACGCAATCGTTCCGCCGCGCCGCGCGGCCGCGAGCGTGCTGGGGAGCCCCGCTGCGCCGACAATCGCCGACATCAGCCAGTCGCTTTCCATCGCGCCGGCTTCTTCGACCGCTTTGGCGCCCGCGGCCGCTTCAATCTCTGTGCCCGCCAGCGCGTCTTT
The DNA here is from genome assembly GCA_028690155.1 of Alphaproteobacteria bacterium. GTDB lineage: Bacteria > Pseudomonadota > Alphaproteobacteria > UBA9219 > UBA9219 > CAIXLI01. The sequence continues at coordinate 46,158 of JAQVBU010000010.1, forward strand.
GAGCGCGCCGTAAAGGCCGTCTTCGGCAATAACCGCGCGCTTGGCGCCAAAAGTCTTGGCTTGTTCCACAAGCCGGTCAACATTGCGCTTTGCCGTCAGCGCCAGAACCTCGTAGGCGTCTTTATTTCGTCCAATCAAGTCGAGCGTTTGCTGACCGACCGAACCAGTCGAGCCGAGAATGACCACACGTCGTTTCGAAGAATCCTTATTCATAAATTTTTCCTAACTTACCTGTATAAACGACCTGAACGCTACCACCACGGCACGACGCCGCCGAAAGAGACTTTGAAAAGGAAGGCAAAAATGGCCGCAAAGACAAGCCCGTCGATCCGATCGAGAATGCCCCCGTGTCCCGGGATGAGGTCGCCGCTTTCTTTGACCCCCGCGCGGCGCTTGACGTACGATTCGAACAGGTCGCCCCCTTGGGTCATGCCGGACAGAATTAAAGAAAAGACAAAGGCCGCTTCGGGAAGTTCGGCCCCCAAGGCGCGCGCCACCAACGTTCCTATCGTGACAGCCGCTATCAGGCCCCCGAAAAAACCCGTCCACGTCTTTTTAGGGCTGATTTTAGGCGCAAGCTTGGGGCCGCCCAGAAGACTTCCGGTCAAGAACGCGCCGATGTCCGTACTCCAGACCACCGCCAGGAGGTAAAACACGAACGCCGCGCCGTTTTGAGCGTCCGCTCGCACTTCGAGGAGGGCGATGCCGCTTAGGCCCATATAGAGCACGCCGAAGGCAAAGGCGGCGGGCCTTGGGGTTCTTTGCCGGAGCGCGATCAAAAGGGCTACGAGAAACGACGCGCCCAGCAAAGCCAGCCCCCAAAGGGGCGACAGCAAGACGGTCGCGATGAGGGAAATCACAAGGCTTGAACACGCGATCCCCACCGTTTGCGGTTTGCTCGAAGGGGCAACAATATGGCTCCATTCGTAAAATCCGATGGTGACGACGCCTGCCACGGCCGCAGAGTAAATAAGACCGCCGAAATACACGGCTAACAGGGCGCCCGGCGCCATGATGGAGGCCGAGATGATTCGAAGGCGTAGATTCGTGCTATCGAAGCGTTTAAGGGCTTGGATTAGGGACATGGGGCGTCAGGGGCTCGACAGTCGGCTTGGATGAGAAAAAAGAACAGCACAGAGGGTTTAGCACAAAAGAGGTTTTTTTTGAAAGGGGTGCCTTATGTATTCTAAGATCCATCAACGCCTTTGTTAACCCATGGTTTTCCTGCGCTGCCGCAAGGACACCCATGGACAAAAGGGCGCCCGTTGGCTATCAACAACCTAGGCTTTTTCGATGTTTCCTTCCGTTTGAAAGAAAGGCATTGCTATGGATCTCTCTCCCCGCGTTCGCGAAATTCTTGGCTGGTACGAAGGAGAAAACCCCGGAACCAAAGCCAATCTTGCACGCATCCTTATGGCGGGGCGCTTGGGCGGCTCCGGGCATGTGGTCATTCTTCCGGTCGATCAGGGGTTTGAACATGGCCCTGCACGCAGTTTTGCCGTCAATCCTCCAGCCTATGATCCCCATTACCACTATAAGCTTGCCATCGATGCGGGTCTGAACGCTTATGCCGCGCCTCTCGGATCGTTGGCGGCGGGCGCCGACACGTTCGCGGGCGCCATCCCGACCATTCTCAAGCTCAACAGCGCCAACAGCCTTTCTCGCAACAAGGAAGCGCCGGACCAAGCGGTGACCGCTTCCGTCAAGGATGCGTTGCGTCTTGGGTGTTCGGCCATCGGCTTTACGATTTATCCGGGCTCGGACGTTATGTACAACCAGTACGAAGAGTTCCGCGAGCTTTCGGTCGAGGCCAAGGCCAACGGCTTGGCCGTCGTCTTGTGGGCTTACGCGCGGGGCGGCGCTTTGACCAAAGAAGGCGAGACGGCGCTGGATGTCATTGCGTACAGCGCGCATATGGCGGCGCTTCTGGGGGCCAACATCATCAAGGTCAAGCTGCCTTCCGATGTGTTGGAACAGAAGGAAGCCAAGAAGGTTTACGAGGACAATAAGGTGCCTCTTTCCACGCAGGCTGAGCGTGTGCGCCACGTTATGCAATCCTGCTTTAACGGCAAACGCATCGTCGTGTTTTCGGGCGGGGCGGCCAAGGACACGGAGAGCGTTCTTGCCGATGCACGCGCAATTTACCAAGGGGGCGGCAACGGCTCCATCATCGGTCGCAACAGCTTCCAGCGTTCCCGCGAGGACGCCCTTAAGCTGCTCGACCAAATCATCGCCATTTATAAAGGCCAATAAGCGGAGGATCGCCGATGTTCATTCAAACCGAGGAAACGCCAAACCCCGCGACCTTGAAATTTCTTCCCGGCCGCGAGGTGGCGGGCGAGGGCGTGCACGACTTCGGCTCGGCCGAAGAGGCGGTGAATTCGCCTTTGGCGCAGCGGCTTTTCGCCGTTGAGGGAGTCCGGGGCGTTCTTTTAGGTAAGGACTTTATCGCCGTGACCAAGGCCGACGATGAGACGTGGCCTGCGTTGAAGCCCGCTTTGCTGACGTCGATCATGGACCATTTTTTATCCGGGCATCAGGCGGTGTTGTCGGAAGGTGCGCGGGAGGAAGCCCCTTTGGCCGACAGCGATGTTGTGGTCCAAATTCGCGATCTTTTGGATCATAAGATTCGGCCGGCGCTGGCGCAGGACGGCGGCGACGTGTCGTTCAAGAAATTCGAGGACGGCATCGTCTATTTGAGCTTAAAGGGCGCCTGTGCGGGCTGTCCGAGCGCCACGCTGACGCTCAAGGCCGGGGTCGAAGCCTTGTTGCGCCACTATATCCCGGAAGTTCTGGAAGTTCGGCAGGTTCCGTAAGCCCGTGCGTCTTTTGGTTTTCGATACATGCGGCGCTTCGTGCGCCGTCGGGGTTTGGGAAGACGGGCGCTTTGCCGCCCGGCTCGACGAACGTATGGCGCGAGGACAGGACGCCCGGCTCGTCCCCATGGTGCTGTCGGTTTTGGAACAGGCGGGGTCTTCGTTCGAGGCGCTGGACCGGATCGCCGTGACGCGCGGGCCCGGCAGTTTTACGGGGCTTCGCGTCGGGTTGGCGGCCGCGCGCGGTATGGGGTTTGCCGCCCAAAAGCCCGTAATCGGTATCGATCGGTTTTCGGCTTACGCTTTTTGTGTGGCGCCTGCATCGGCCGGCGTGTTGATTGTGTTGGAGTCCAAACGCGCCGAGCTTTTCTGCCAATACCGCCCTGCACCGGGGGATGTGCGCGAGGCGTGCTTGATGACGGCCGAGGCGGTGGACGCTTTTCTGAAAGATCATCCGGGGACGGCCTTGATCGGCGACCGGGGGGAAGATGCGTGCGACAGCCTTGCCTCTGTGGCGGCCTTGGCGGCCGAAGCCGATCCGCACGATCCGGCGTTCGCGCCTCGGCCCCTTTATTTGCGCGCGGCCGATGTGAGCTTTCCTAAAAACAAGGCGTGAAATTTCTTCGCGTTGGTTTTAGACTTTCCGTCATGATCAAAGATCGAAAAATCGTCGACGTTATTTTAAAGCTTGCGGGACGCAAGGGATGGGCCGACGTTACTGTCGCGTCCGTTGCCAAGGCGTTGCGCGTGGCGCCGGCCTCTTTTAAAAAGCGCTTTGTCTCGCCGGAGGCGTTTGTTCCTTTGGTCATGGCCGAGGCGACGCGCGTTTCTTTGGCCGAGGTTCCTTCGGACGGCGAAAGCGCGCACGATGCGTTGTTCGCCATTCTTATGGCGCGGTTTGATTTCTTAAGCGCTCATAAAAAGGCCGTGCTTTCGATAGCGTCGGCCGCGCGGGAGGATCGAGCCCTTTTGCGGGCGTGGACGGGCGCGTGTTTTGAGGGCATGCGGCAGACGCTTTGGGCTGCTGGCGAGAAGGGTCAGCCCCTTTCCGTGGTCGCGCTGATGGGCGTTTATGGCTGGGCCTTTTGGGCGTGGCGTAACGATGATACGAGCGATCTTTCCAAAACAATGGCGGCGTTGGACCGGGCGTTGCGCTGGTATGGCGTCGGATCGTAACTCTTACAGAAATTCAACGCGCCGCCGTCGGGCGAGGGTCAGAACATAAACGGCGCGGGCACCGGAGCCCAACAATTCCCACGCGCATTCCTCGACTGTCGCGCCGGTCGTCATGACGTCGTCGATCAAAACGACGCTTTTGCCTTCGATATTTTGTCGTTTGCGCGTCGGCACGGCGAACGCGCCCTTCACGTTTTGCTGCCGTTCCTTGCGCGTCAGGCGTCCTTGCGACGCCGTTTTCCTTGTGCGGCACAGGCTGTCAGGCAGAAACGGTTTTTTCGTCAGACGGCTCAATTCCTTGGCCAGAAGGGCCGCTTGGTTGTAGCGCCTGTGAAAAAGCCTCCATCGATGCAGCGGCACGGGGACGAGGACATCGGCGTTTTCCCAAAGATCGTGGCCGGATCGGGCCATCCATTGCGCAAGAGCCTGCACGACATGAAGGCGGTCGCCATGTTTGAAGCCTAAAATGAGACGGCGGCTGGCGTCGTCATAAAGAAGCGCGCTTCGCGCCTTTTCGTAAGGCGGAGGCGCGGTAAGGCACGTGGCGCACAGCGTGTCGTTTCCCATGGGCACATCGAAAGGGATGCCGCACCGAACGCAAAACGGCGCGTCGATGAATTGAACCGTTTTCCAGCATGTTGGACATAAAGTTGCCGCTTCCCCGACCGGTTCGTCGCACATCAGGCACAAAGGCGGCAGCACAAAGTCCAAAAAAGGGCCTATTTTTTGACGCATAGCCGCATGATGTCTTAACCATAAGGCTTCTTCAAGCCGTTTTCCCTGACTTTTCCGTAAGATGTCTTTTTGTTTGCCCCTTGGGGGGCGGACAGGGAAAAACTTGACTCTCAGGCGGCTTTGCTCTTATAAAACCGCGCGCAACGCCTTGTGCTGTTTGCAACATCTCATGTTTTTTGAAGGCCGGAAGGGCTTCCTTCCGCGAGTGAATTATGGCCCGTGTATGCTCTGTCAGCGGAAAGAAACCGCTTTTTGGTAACAATGTCAGCCACGCGAATAACAAAACCCGTCGGCGTTGGCAGCCCAATTTGCAGCTTTGCTCTTTCCCTTCCGAAATTTTGGGAAAGTCCGTTTCCTTGCGTTTGACCGCACGCGGCATCCGCTCGGTCGAGCATAACGGCGGCCTTGATGCCTGGCTTCTTGCCACCCGCGACAGCCGTTTGAGCGACCTTGCGTTGAAGGTTAAAAAGCAGCTCGTTCGCGCGCAGGCTCGTACCCAAAAATAACCGACGTGGCTCCGGAGCCCTTTGATTGGCGCTCGCAAGAGCGAGAGCCTTTCTCGATTGTCGAGCCGATTGTAAAAACAGGCTTTAGGCCTTTTTTTATCCTCGCAAGGCTCGGACTTCGCAGGGCGTTGGCTTCTGCTACGCGCCAAACGCCTTTGGCGTTTGGTCACGCGAACGGCTCTAACGGCTAAGCAAAGCGGCGAAAAACACAAATCATAGGGGCGGGAGACCGCCGAGACGGCGTTCTCGACGGGCGAATTCTTCAAGCGCTTCATCGAGATGCTCGGCCTCGAAGTCCGGCCACAGCACATCAAGGAAGACGTATTCCGCGTAGGCCGATTGCCATAACAAAAAATTCGAGATTCGTTTCTCTCCGCTCGTTCGGATGACGAGGTCCGGATCGGGAAGGTCGGCCGTGAACAAGGCGCGGGCGAAGGTGTTTTCGTCGATCTCCTTGAGTGCCAAGCGGTTTTCAACGACAGCACGCGCTAACGTTTGCGCGGCGGCCACGATTTCCTGTCGCCCGCCGTAATTCAGCGCCAGGGTCAGATTGAGTTTTTCGTTGTTCTTTGTCGCTTCTTCGGCTTCCTCAATCATGGGCGCGATATCGGACGGCAGACGGTCGCGTTCGCCGATGACGCGAAGCCGGACGCCGTTTTTGTTCAGGGCGTTCAGTTCGCTTTTCAAATAATGCCTCAAAAGGCCCATCAGTTCGCCGACTTCGGATGCCGGTCGGCGCCAGTTTTCGGACGAAAAGCTATAGAGCGTCAGATACGCGATGTTGCGGGAGAGCGCGGCCTCGATCGTTCGACGTACCGCGTCGATTCCCGCGCGATGTCCCATGGGGCGCGGCAGGAGGCGCGCTTTCGCCCATCGCCCATTGCCGTCCATGATAATGGCGACGTGAAGCTTTTTCTTCGAGGTATTCGCGCCTTGGCTGTCTTTTGCCATCGTTAGATTTGTGTGATCTCTTTTTCTTTGGTTGCAAGAAGCTCATCAATCTTCTGGACGTATTCGTCTGTAAGCTTTTGCATTTTATCGCTCAACGCCTTGGCCTCGTCTTCCGGCGGCTTTTCCTTCTTGATGGTATCCAGCCCCTCACGCCGCACGTTTCGGACCGATACGCGGCTTTGTTCGGCATACTTGCCTGCGATTTTTACGAGTTCCTGTCGGCGTTCTTGGCTTAACTCGGGCAGGGGCACGCGAATCAAGGATCCATCCGCCTGTGGGTTCAGCCCAAGCCCGGCGTCGCGAATGGCTTTTTCCACGTTCTTGACCAGACTGCCATCCCACACTTGAACCGTCAGAAGCCGAGATTCGGGTGCGCTGACCGTGCCGACTTGGTTAAGGGGCGACGACCCTCCGTAGGCCTCGACGTGGATGCTGTCCAAAAGATTGGTCGATGCGCGTCCTGTCCTTAGCCCCGAGAATTCTTTGCGCACGGCCTCTAAAGAGCTTTCCATGCGCTGGCGGTACGTGTCGATATCCATGGTTTTCTCCTTCGGCTGTGTTGGTCTTACTTATTCCACAATCGTAAATTTGCCTTTGCCTTGCATGACGCTGGCGAACGCCCCATGCTCGAAAATCGAGAACACGACGATCGGGATGCGGCTTTGCCGCGCCAGCGAAATGGCCGAGGCGTCCATCACCTGAAGATCCTGCGCCAGAACGTCGAGATAGCTTAGCCTATCATAACGCTTCGCGTCCTTGTTCTTGGCCGGGTCGGAGTCGTACACGCCGTCGACCTTGGTGGCTTTGAGAAGCGCGTTGCACTGCATCTCCGACGCGCGCAGCGCCGCCGCGCTGTCGGTCGTAAAAAAGGGATTGCCCGTTCCTGCGGCAAAAATCACGACGCGGCCTTTTTCCATATGGCGCATGGCGCGGCGGCGGATGTACGGTTCGCAGATCGAGGCCATCGGAATGGCCGATTGGACGCGTGTCGTCACGCCCGCGCTTTCCAAGGCGTTCTGCATGGCTAACGCGTTAATGACCGTGGCCAACATACCCATATAGTCCGCCGTGGCGCGATCCATGCCTTGCGCCGCGCCCGACACGCCTCGGAAGATGTTTCCTCCGCCAATGACCACGCAAACTTCAACGCCCATGTCGATGACGGTTTTGATTTCTTTGGCTACGCGTTCGACGATTTCCGGGGAGAGCCCGTAGTCGCGATCCCCCATCAACGCTTCGCCGGACAATTTCAGCAAAACGCGTTTGAAGCGGGCGGGAGTTTGATCGTCCATGATTATGTCTCCGGTCTTTCAGAAAAAGCTTCTACAGACGCCGGGTATGTTTACACCCTCTTGCGGATCAGGAAAAGCGTCTCAATCTTAAAAAAACGCCCCGCTCCTTTAAAAACGGGGCGGGGCGCTTGATTTTTCTCCATTGATTCGACGATTAACCCGCCATTTTAGCCACTTCAGCGGCAAAATCGCTGGTTGTCTTTTCGATTCCTTCACCCAACTGGTAGCGCACAAAGCCCGTTAGCTTGACCGGCGCCCCCAAAGCCTGGGCGGCCTTTTCGATCACGGCCGAGACCTTGCTTTCGCCGTCGATGACGAACACCTGCTCCAGAAGAACGACTTCTTCATAGAATTTACGAAGACGGCCTTCGACCATCTTCTCGATAATCGCTTCCGGCTTGCCCGAGGCGCGCGCCTGATCGGCCAGAACGTTCTTTTCCCGTTCCAGAGCCTTGGGGTCAACGTCCGCGATGCTCAACGCTTCGGGGCGCGTCGCGGCGATGTGCATGGCAATCTGCTTGCCCAGTTCGACCAACTTGGCCTTATCCGCCGTTGATTCGAGCGCCACCAGAACGCCGATCTTGCCCAAGCCGGGCGCTGTGGCATTGTGGGTGTAGGTTGCGACCACGCCGTCGGTCACCGACAAGCTTTGCATACGGCGCAACGACATGTTTTCGCCCACCGTGGCGACCAAATTCGTCAGGGCTTCCTGCACGGAGCCTCCCGCGGGATACGCCGCCGTTTTCAGGGCTTCGATGTCGCTCACCGTCAGGGCGATTTTGGCGGCTTCGGCGCTGAAGTTTTGGAACTTTTCGTTCAGTGCGACAAAGTCCGTTTCCGCGTTCACTTCCAAAACCACGGCTTTTTTTTCGTCGCTTGCCACGGCAATCAAGCCTTCGGCCGCGACGCGATCCGCCTTCTTGGCCGCCGCGGACAGACCTTTCTTGCGCAGCCAATCCACCGCGGCGTTCATGTCGCCCGCGGCTTCCGTCAGCGCCTTCTTGCAGTCCATCATGCCGGCGCCGCTCTTTTCGCGCAGATCTTTTACCATGCTTGCTGTAATCTCGGTCATTTCTGCCTCCTTCGGAATTTTATGAAAATCTTATGACGCGGCCCGTCTTGGATAAAACGTATGCGTTTTCCAAGAACGGGCCGCTTTGTTTTTCGCGCGTTAAGCCTTCGCCGGTTCTTCTTCCTGAACCGTCGTTTCGCTGGCGGGCACGACGTCGGCTTCGCCGATGTCTTTGCCTTCCGCACCAAGCTCGGCCTCAATGCCGTCCAAAATCGCGTCCGCAACCATCGAACAGTAAAGGTCGATCGCCCGCGACGCATCGTCGTTCCCTGGAATCGGGTATGTAATGTTGTCGGGGACTGCGTTGCTGTCCGCAATAGCCACGATGGGGAGGCCAAGCTTGACGGCTTCGGCGATGGCGATGTCTTCTTTAAGCGTGTCGATGACAAAGATCATGTCCGGTAGGCCGCCCATATCCTTGATGCCGCCCAACGCACGTTCCAACTTCTCTTGCTCGCGAGTCAGCTGGAGCACTTCCTTCTTCGTCATTTTCTTGGCGTCGTTTTCCAAGCGCTCGTTCAGCTCGCGCAGGCGCTTGATCGACAGGGAAATCGTCTTCCAGTTTGTCAACATGCCGCCCAGCCAGCGGTGGTTCACATAGTACTGACCACAACGCTTGGCCGCGTCAGCCACTTTGTTTTGAGCTTGGCGTTTGGTGCCCACGAACAAGATGCGTCCGCCCGAGGCGGCCGTGTCGCGCAGAGCTTTGAGCGCACGCTGGAACATCGGAACGGTTTGTTCCAGATCCAAGATGTGCACGCCATTGCGCACGCCAAACAGATAGGGTTGCATTTTCGGGTTCCAACGGCGCGTGTTGTGGCCAAAGTGAACCCCGGCTTCAAAAAGTTGTCGTAAAGACACGACGGGCATTGTCATGGTGGATATCCTTTCTCCGGTTTATCCGCCGCACGCGGTGTTGAACGGAAAATCCGATCCACCGGATGGCGCTTGCAGGACATACTGCCCCCTAAGGGACATCTGCTAAGAGCCGCGCGTGCGTGAGTTTTTTCGCCCCCAAGGACCATCCCTAAGAGCACGGCGTTTTTAACCTTCGGGCTTTAAAAACGCAAGCGCTTTTACAGGAATGAATGGTTAACGTGAACGGCGGGTTATTCTTTTTAATTTCGGCAGGATACGCTAACGTCAAAGGCGTCAGGGGCGTTTCATAATCGAGGAATCGGCGATGGCCAATAAATACGTTAGTTTGAAAAGGCTTTCGGACGAGGCTCTCGACAAGCGTTATAAAAAGGCTTGTCAGGCAATAGACGTTTCCGCAATCTTTATTTTACTTTTGGCGGCGGGGTTTACTTTTGCTTTTAAGGAGCAGAACTATGCCGTTTTTGCTTTGAGCTGCCTTGGCGTGGGACTCGGGGCCTCCTTTCTGTTCGCAAGCGATCATGCGGCCGAAAAGGCGCACGATGAGATTAAACGCCGTCGTCCACAGCAACCCCGGCGGGTCGAATGCTGCGTCGATCCTTGCTGACGGCGGCAAAAGCCCCGGAAAAGCAGGGGCCCCTGTTTACTGTCGACCCTTTGAGAATATCGGATTTTTGCGCCTTGGCCGAGATGATCCCTTCCCTCGACTATCCATGGTTTTATGGAAAAAGAGCCTCGTTGGCGTCTTTTCATTACCTTGCTGCGGCCGAGGTATTCAATCATTCAAAGTTCGGGACACTTTTTCACGCTATTCGTGTCGCCGAGTCCGATGAATTGATCGGCGCCGTCGTTCTTCTTCCGGACAGAACCCAGAAGGGAAGCGCCGAGATCGGCTATTTTCTCAAACCGACGTATCATAGACGGGGCGTTGCTTCGACGGCGGCGGAAGCCGTCGTCCGGGAGGCGGTCGAGAAAGGGTGGCTGAAAAACCTTTTTGCGACCGTTCATCCGGAAAACCTGGCCAGCCGGGCGATTTTGAAAGGACTCGGCTTGCGGTGCGTCGCAGGGATCCGCGAGGGCCCCTATAAAGAACGCGACGGCGTTACGCCCGCGCCGCGCCTTTATTATGAGGGCACGGCGGCCACTATACTGCGGGCGCTTTCCTTGAGAGCCTCCCAACCCAAACCCGCTGTTTCCCTTGTTCGTCAAGACGCGCCGCAGCATCGTCTTTGAGCGTCGGGGACTGGTTTCTTGAAAGAAAATTCCTAAATTCTGGGTAAGCTGAAAAAAGCCATTCAGAATGCCTCAGGAGCGTCCAAAGGGCCGGCAGTATCGTGTCTCCGGTTTTTTGATCCATCAAGGAGCCATACGAATAGAGCCAAAAAGCTTTTGAGTCTGTTTAAGGAAGCAGCGCAGGAAGCGCATCGACGGCGTTAGTTACCCAAAAGATTGCCTATGGCGTCGCCGACGCCGCTTTCGTCGACGGCATCTTTCACGGCTTTAATTCCCTGTTCGCCCACATCGCGCACATTTTTCATAACGGCCGATTGGCCTACTTGAATGGCCTCGTCCGTAATCTTGCTTAGAAGCCGTTGGGCAATTTCAGCCGGACTTGCGCCGTCTTTGTCTTCCTTTCCGATGTTCGTCATTGTAATGGTCGGGAGACCTACGGATATTTTTTTACCCTCCAAAAGCGCATGCGAAAGATGAACCTGTCCGTTGCTGATGATCAGACGTTCGATTACAAGGTTACGGCCTTGCCCCTCGTTTTTCCCCGTTTCTTTGGCCCCGGCTTTATTGTCTTTTGTGAGCGCCGCTGTGTAGGCTTGTATGTTTTTCTGTAGGGTTTGAAGATTGGTATCGCCGTTTTGCGCGACCTCGTAGGTAATTTCAGGGGCGTCGATCAAGACCTTGCGAAGGACAATCGGCCCGTTTCCTGCGATCGACGAGGGATCAATCTCGACCGAGACTTCTCCAAACGACATGGCTTTGTCCGTTTTGAACCCTTCGGGGTTGCCAAGCTTGAAATTTTTTAGTGTTCCCGTGCCAGAAGCAAGCGATATATCAACGCGTCCCAGCGTTGTTTGTGCTTTTGTCACGGCGGTTCCGTATGTCTCAACGGCCCTGCGAACAAGCGAGTCCAGATTCGATCCAACGAAGATAACGCTGATCAAAACAAGGGCAAAAAGGGCGGCAACGCCCCAAACGATTTTCTTTTTCATGAGGAAAGTCTCCTGTCAAAGAAAGGGATCGCGGAAGACCGCGCTTTTTATATTAACGTTAAAACGACATATTGGGAAGGGATGCGCGTGGTGGTGTCAAGGGTAGGCGATTTTTCGGGTGCTGTCGTCATCCTTGCCGTTTTGGGGACCTTGCTTGGCGGTTAACAAAAAGGGAGAGCCTTTACCGCCCGCGCAAAAAGCGCCAGCCTTTTCGAGAAAAGCTCTAGCAAGGCGCCAGCGAGAAAACCGCGCTTTTTTTGACGGGAGGATTTGGACGGTTGTGCCCATTTGAAATATAGATGCAATAAGCGCCAGCCTCTACCATTCTTCCACACGTTCCTTCGCTGTCCTCGAAGGCAATGACGTCGGCCATTGTCAGGCCTAATTGCTTAACGAAAGAAGCCATGTATTTGGTTTTGTCCGCTTCACGTTCGCCGTGTTCGTTCAGTCGATTAAACACGCGCGTTCCGTTTTCAGCGATTTTGTTTTTGCTGTCATAAGCAAAAATTTTTCCGCCTGTGTACGTCCCCAAGGTCATCTCGCCGCCGAAATAGCTATCGAGCTTCCAATAATTAAGAAGCTTTCGAATGCCTTCATCGGTCCCGTTCGAGACGATGATGCACGGGATGCCTTTGTCGTTCGCTTTTTTTATCGCTTCAACAATCAACGGATTGGGCGTTTGCCTTTCCGCTATAATGCGGTCCAAGTACATCTCGTGGTGCATTGCCTTGAGCTGTTCAAACGTAGGACACGTCTCGCGCCATTTTTGATTTCCGTTCGCTTCAAAAATTTTGATAAATTCGGCGAGCGTTAAATCAACCGGTGGTCCGGAAAAGGCCGAAGCCGTAGCGTAGTCATACGAATCTTCAGCGTAAAGATTCAGCATTTCTTGATACGCTTGGGCGCGGGAATGCTCCGTATCCGGCCCAAGACATCCGTCAAGATCGACATAGACAAGCCACGCTTTATTGCAAATGAAATGACTAACGTCCCTAAATGTTTGGATGTTGGCTTCCCAGAGTTCCATTTATTTTTCTTTGCGGGCTATATTTTAAATAATGCTTTTTTTTATCACGGCGCAAAGCGTTCTTCCAGAAATTTTGTGGCGTCCCATGCGGGCGGCATTAACCCTGTTTTGAAAAAAGTTCTTTCCGTTCAGCAAGGGAAAGCCCTCCACCGCGGCGTTCTCAACGGCAACGGGGCATGGTTGCGGTTGTTTGCGGATAGAAAAAGAGAAGAATGACATAGCGGCTTCGGTGCCCGGGGCTACCTCATGCGTTCCGGCTTGCGGTGTGAACAGCCTATGGTTCGGTTTATTCCGTAGAAGAATGAAGGCCCCGGCGGTTGCGCTGGTGGTGCGCCCTGGCAGATTCGAACTGCCGACCTGCCGCTTAGAAGGCGGCTGCTCTATCCTGCTGAGCTAAGGGCGCTTTGGGGCAAAGAGTCTGCCGCAAGGTTGCTAATATTTCGTTAGGGGTCAAGCGGTTCTTCACGCAGCTTTTTATTATAGGGCTCTTTATAAGGTTCCGCTTTTGCCCACAATGTTTCCCAATTCTTAATATATCGTGCCGCCAAGTCCGGACTTTGCCACAACACGAGCACGTTTTCCGCATTTTTATATTCCGCTGCCGCGGAATAGTTAAACGATCCCGTTTCGAGGCTTTCTTCGTCAACGATGATGTACTTGTTGTGTTGAAGCGTATGCGTAATGTCCACGCGGACGGTTACGTGGTTTTCTTGCAAGCGGTTTACGACCGAGTGGCTGTTGCTTTGGATTTGCCCGTGGTCCACAAGCACGCGCACATCGACGCCTTTTTCTTTCGCGTTAATCAGCGCTTGCGCGATGGGGCGTGATGTCAGCGAGTAGGCGGCCATGCGGACTGTTTTTTTGGCCGAGCCGATGAGTTTTGTCACAAGCGTCGTCGCGTCGCCGTTCGGCGAGAACGCGACTTCCGACGAGGTTGGGCGGGCAGCCTGTTCAACTTTGCTGCCTTGCAGGGCTTCGATGAGGCATTGGGACAAAGAGGCGCCGACCGCCGGTTCGGGCGCAAGCAACAAACCGAACGATAAAAGGCAATAAAAGAACGCAACAATACGGGAAGAGGCCATGGATCGCCAAGAGAAGGAGAACCGTTGTTTCTTCGGATACCAACTTCCGTCGGTTCTGCCAACGTTTTTCCCCCTTAGCCGACGGCCGTCATAATTTTTTTTGTCATATTAAAAGTCTCGTTACCCTTTTCGGGTAAACCATTGCCTTTCGTCGTCATCCTATGGTTCCGAACGAGAAAAATAGTTCGTTAACCTTAACATGCCGTCATGAAAACATTTTTTGATGTTTTCCTTATGGTATATTGACATGTATAGAGATTAACGCGGCGTTTTTTGGTGTTTGTTTTTTTGTTGATTGCTTTTTTAGCGTCTTTTCTTTTGGAGATTTTGATTATGGCAAAAACGTTCTCGAATAGGGCTGAAATGTTGCCGCCTCTTCCTGTCGCCTTGCCTTCGGCGTCGGGCTCTGCCGCCGTTTCGGCTCATCGATGGATGGAGGGACGTTGTTCGCCGGCTCGAGATATTCCCCTTAATCCCAATCAAAGGACATCAATTGCCGCAATGGTTTCTTATGTTTCCGGGCGTCTAGGCCTAAGCGAAATGACCGTCGAGCGCCGTTTTTCCGACCACTTCAATATCCCCAACCCTCATTGTCTTCCTTCCACTCTTTTTGATCAGGCTATTCGCTTCTTGGCCGACATGAAATCTTAAGTTAAACTGTTTTTGATGAAGCACTCTTCTGCAATGGTTCTTTTGATGGGGGCTCTCGTGACCCCCTTTTCTTTTGCGTGGGCAACGCCGGATTCGTTGCATCGGACGCACTATGTTTCCTTGGCTGAACGCTTCTATCCGCGCGCCGAGGCTGCCGAACAGGTTCGGCGACTTATTCCTCTCGCATCGGCGGCGCCTTCAAGCGACCGCTTTCTTCCGCATCCCGAGGCCGCGCCTTTGGCCAGGCGTTTTTTGCCGTTGCCTCACGCCGCTCCACGGACGGTTCGGTTTTTGCCTCAGCCCCAGCGCAATTTGGAGGCCAAACGTTTTATCCCGCGTCCTTCTTCAGCACCCCAAGCGACACGAATCATCCCTCGCGCCGCAGCGGCCCCTACGGTCACGCGCTTTCTTCCCTGAAAACCGACTTTTCGAAAAGCGTTAGCGAATGTAAACGTGGACTTCCGGCGACTGAGCCGTTTTGTCTTGCATCCGCGTTTGCGTAATCTTTGACGGAGGCAGGCCCAGCTTTATGAGGGCGCGGTTGACTTCGTCCGCCTTGCTCTTCGCTATTTGCTGCTGTTCGACAATCGTGGCGGAATCGCCGCTGGCCGGCGTTACGGCAACGATTGAGAACGTGGCGTTCGGGCGACGTTCCAAGGCAACATTGACGGCTTGAGCCAATTGTTGCTCATAATCGACGTCCGGCTGGTTGAACCGGATCAGCACAAGGAGGTGTCCCACCGACGGGATATCTCCGGCGGCTGTTGTCTCGGACACGTCGATCGTTTCGTCAAGATCCTCTTCGGACACAAGAGACGCTGGCGCCGCCTGAGGTTGAGAGGTGCGCTCATTAATCGAAACCGTCATGACGGGCGGCGGATTGACGACGACGGGCCTGTTCGACAGGCTGTTCCCCAAAAGTTCGCCGCGGCTGATCGCAAAGGCCAACGCTTGAAGGTTCGCGCGTTCCGTCGTCAGGTAGTTCGACTGGCGTTGAATGTCCGCGGTCGTTTGGTTGCGCAGGTAATCAAGCTGGACGACCAGACGGCTGACTTCGTCGTGCAGCATTTTCAATTGATCGTGATCCTCATCCACGGCGCCCGAAAGATCGTAGGCCGCCTGAATCGATCCCAAAAGGTACGACGCAACCGACGCATCCGCATCGACCGCGATTTGAAGCGAGTTCAGCCGGTTCAACGACGTCGTCACCTCGCTGAGGCAAGCGTCCGCTTCTTCCCATTGACGCAGAAGGATCGGGTTGCCCTTGGTCGTTCCGTTTTGCAAACGCGCGGTAATCGCCGCCACGGCGCTGTGATACTGGACCGCGCCTGCCGTGCCGCTTGTCCGTAAAATGGCAAATTCGTTCGAGTTTAGGTTCACCGAAGCGCGAAGCTTGAGAACCTCATCGCGCAAAGCTTGCGCGCGGTCGCCGACAACCGTGCCGCTGGAGGGCCCGAAATTGGCCAACCCGTCATTGCTGACGCTCGATGTTGCCAACGCAAGGGAAGGATCGAGCGGGGCCGGAGACTCACTGACGATGATTTGGGTCAAGTTGTTGGTGGCCGCCACCGCCGGTTTCGCCCCGGCGGGATAGGCTGCAAGGACCAGGACGGACGCTGCAGCGAGGAGATTCATCCTGGAAATTCTCGTGCCTTGGATCGACATTGTGCATCACCTTCTTGTTGGCAACCGCGAAGCGGTAAACTTATCGCCCGAATCTCTTCTTGTCTAATGAATAGTTGTCAAGAATCCAAGCCCTTACATAAAGAATCAACGTCTATTCCCCTAACGTGTAGCATTTTGGTGTCGCTTCAAGGATTTTCAGAGACCTTAGCCTCTTATCTTCCCTTGATTTTTTTTGGTTATGGCGGCTTCGATCCGGGGTCTCTGGCCGGGTTCTCTGGCCGGGTTCTCTGGCTGGACCCTCCGGGACGAGAGCGATACTTCCTGTGAGAACGTCGACTTGGGTGATTCGGACCGTTAGGGGCGCTCCGATCCGATAGGTTTTATGGGTCCTCTTTCCGATGACGGCCTTTTTCCTTTCGTCGTAAATGTAGCGATCGCCTTTCAGCTTGTGCAGGAGAAATGCGCCTTCTGCGCCTGTTTCCGTCAAACGGGCAAACACACGGGTTCTTGTCAGGCCGCTGATGGTCGCGTCGAGGGTCGAGCCAATGTGCGACACCATGTATTGGGCGGTAAAGCGGTTGTCGGCGTCGCGTTCCGCCGTTGCCGAACGGCGCTCGGTCATCGAAATATGCTCGGCCGTTTCCTCAAGATCCCGGATTTCTTTTTGCGTTAAGCCATCGTTTCCGAAGCCGCAGGCTTGAATCAAGGCGCGGTGAACGATCAGATCGGCATAGCGTCGAATAGGCGACGTAAAATGGGCATAACAAGGGAGGGCAAGCCCAAAATGTCCTATATTTTCAGGGTGATAGACGGCTTGCGCTTGGCTGCGCAGGATAAGCTCGTTAATCAAGGATTCGTACGGCATTCCGGCAACGGTTTTGAGGATTTCCACCAACGCGCGCGGATGCATAGGCTGTTGCGTGGCAAGCGCGATGCCGAAAGGTTTAAGCGCGCGCCTCAGGTCATCCAGCTTTTCCGGGGCCGGTTGATCGTGGACGCGGTAGAGCAGAGGGCTTTTATGCGTTTCGAGACACTGGGCTGCCGCGACGTTCGCCAGAATCATAAATTCTTCGACCAAGCGATGGCTGTCGAGTTGTTCCCGAAGGTGAAGGCCTTGGACGACGCCGTTGTTAAGCTCGACGACGCGCTCAGGAATGGAAAGGTCGAGCGTGCCCCGCTTGGCGCGCGCGGTGCGAAGGCATGTGAACGCGCCATAAAGAGGGTCAATGACTGTCGCCATAAGTCCGGCGGTCGTTTCATCGGCGAAGCCGTCACGCGC
Source organism: Alphaproteobacteria bacterium (assembly GCA_028690155.1). Lineage (GTDB taxonomy): Bacteria > Pseudomonadota > Alphaproteobacteria > UBA9219 > UBA9219 > CAIXLI01. Next base: position 63,469 of record JAQVBU010000010.1, read on the forward strand.
CGCTTGAACTTGGCGATAGGTTAGCCGCGCTTTTGAGCGCATCAGGGCGCGCACGAAGCGGAAGCTCTCAAGCGTGCCCTTTTTGTCGATGTGAAGATGAACGGCCAAGCACGCCCGATCTTGGCCCGGCTTGAGCGAGCATAAGTCGTTGCTGAGTTCCTGCGGCAGCATGGGCACGACCCGGTCCGGGAAATACGTTGAATTGCCGCGATGGAAGGCGTCTCGGTCGAGGGCGCTTTGGGGCCTGACGTAATGCGCGACGTCCGCGATGGCCACCACAATGTGCCAGCCGTTTCCTTCTTTTTCGGCAAAAACGGCATCGTCGAAATCGCGCGCATCCTCACCGTCAATCGTGACGAGCTCAAGGTCGCGCAAATCCGTACGGCCGGCCGAAGAAACAGGCTGAGCCGCTGTTGCTTCTGCGAGACCTTGATCCGAAAAAAGATAAGGGATTCCATGCGCTTCCAGTGCAATCAGACTGAACGCTCCGGGTTGATCGACCGCGCCGAGTTTTTTCTTGAAGCGCGCTTCGGGGGTGCGCGTGGTCGTTAGGGCGCCTAAGTTTTCGGCAACGATGAGGTCGCCGTCTTTAAGGTCGCTTCCTTTTTCGACATGGAGGAGATAGACGCTTCTTTCGCGACGATCTGCCGGTTCGAGAATCCATCGCCGGCCTTGCCGTCGCACCTGACCGACGACGTTTTCGGGACGGCGGCGATCCTGTTGAAAATCTGCGTTTTTTTGTTTTTTTCCTGTCGAGGAAGGGGGGCTTCCCCCTCTTTTTTTGTCGGTTTTTCCGAACGTCCTATGACGTAAAGCTGTTCTCATACGTGTGACCTAAAAATTTGTCGTTGTTTCAATGGGGTATAGAAAAGAAAGTGTGCCCAACGTGTTTCGAGCGTGGCCCGTCTAGAAAAATAAAGGCTAATCCTATGAACGAATGTATTTGAAAAACGATTCTTTTGTTTGTTTTTTTGGACCAATAACGCCATTTTATTTTTGAGATTTTCACTGAAACCCCATATCATGTGCTTTATGTCATATGAGCTTGAGGAAAATCAAGCGCCATTTGCTCGGATCATGCATTTTTGTAGGTTTCAATGAGTTATTCTTTACCCGTATCCGTCGATCTTTGCAAAGAGCTTTCGGCTCTCCCCCTTTTTTTGGGGGTTGATCAAAGTCTTGTACACGATCTCGTCGCGTCGGCTCATACCGTTCCTTATCAAAAAGGGGCGACATTCGTCTCGATCGGCGACGAGGTGTTGCACTTTACCCTTGTTCTTGAAGGGTGGTGTGCGGCGGGAAAGGGCAATCCTGAGGGACAAGAGGCCTTTCTGCAACTTTTTCGCCGCGGCGATTTCTTGGTCGAATTGACGCCCGATGGTTTGGCCCCTTTATCCTCGGTCAACATTCAGGCGTTGACGCCCGTTCGGCTTCTTTCCATCGCGCCTTCCGCCATACGCAGCGTAGGCGAGCGTGCGCCGTCCTTTCTTGTCAATATGCTGACCGCGACGATGCGTTGGTGCCAAGATATGCGGACCCATATTGAGCAGCTTACCCTTCTTAATGCCGAGGAACGGGTTGGTCGGTTTCTTTTGCACCTGTGGTTGACGTCCGGAGCCGAAGGCCGGGATGTTGTTCTTCCTTTCGACAAGGCCGCGATGGCCTCGTATTTGGGAATCAAGCCCGAAACGCTTTCGCGGGTTTTCCAGACGTTTCGTCGCCACGGATTCATCATCGGGCGAAGCCATTTGACCCTTCCTTCAAGCGAGGCGTTGTGTTCGTTTTGCGACCGAGCCGCTCGGCGATCGTGTCCTTTCGTTTCGGCCGGCGGGTGCGAACAAAAGGAGAAGGAAGTGGAAAAATAGTTCTTTATCGAATCGCGCCAAAAGAACAAACTGGCGCTTCTCTTGAAAGTTTTTCTTTGTTTGTGTGACCCTATGGCTGTTTCCTTGCCCCTTTTTTTGCGTCGGGCCCTTCCCTTTTTTCTCGTTCGCTTTTTGATGCGCCTTTGTTTCCGTGTCGAAGTAAAAGGTCTGGATCATTTAATCGCCGCCGGTTCCCGGGTCCTGATCGTCGCAAATCACGTTTCTTTGCTCGACGCGTTGCTGCTCTCGGCGTTTTTACCGCGTCGTGTTCTTTTCGCGACGCAGGCCTCCATTGCAAACCGGTGGTGGCTTAAGCCGTATTGGCATGTAGGCGACGCTTTTTCTCTTGACCAAAACAACCCCTTGACCGCCAAGAAGATGGTGGACGCTCTGAAGTCTGGGCGCCCGTGCATGATTTTTCCCGAAGGTCGCATGACCACGACCGGCGGCTTGATGAAAGTTTACGAAAGCCCCGGCATGATTGCCGACAAAGCGGATGCGCCGATCCTTCCGGTTCGGATCGACGGGCTTCAATACAGCTTTTTTTCCAACCTTGACCGCAACGTTCGACGTCAGCTTTTCCCCAAAGTGACCGTGACGCTTCTTCCGGCCCAACGCCTTGCGTTGCCCGGCGACGTAAAAGGGCACAAGCGCCGACTGGCGGCGGGCACGGCCCTTTACGATCTTATGGAGCGCGCGTTGATCGAGGGCGTGCCGTATTCCACGCTGTTGCGCCAGCTTATGGCCACACGATCCGTCCGCGGGGGGGCGTCCGTTGCGGTCGAAGACGCGGCTCGTGCGCCGATGACGCATGATGCGTTTATGACCCGGATCTTCACCGTCGCGCATGCGCTTCGTGCGTATGTGTCGTATCGGGAACGGGCGGTCGGCGTCATGTTGCCCAACGGCCTTTCCAATGCCGTGTCGATTTTTGCCATTCAGGCGTTGGGACGCGTCACGGCGATGATCAACTTTACGTCGGGGCCGGTGCGCATTGTTCAAGCGTGTCGGATGGCTCCTGTGCATGTCGTCCTTTCCTCCCGGGCGTTTGTCGAGGCTCAGCGTTTGGAGCCGATCGTCGCGGTCTTGGAGAAAGAGGGCGTCCGTCTCGTTTATTACGAAGATCTGATGGCTTCGTTGACGTGGCAGGATCGCGTGGCGGGCTTTGTTAAGGCGCGGCTCCCGATTTGTTGGGCGGCGGCCGGTCTTCCGGATGATACCGATGGCGCCGCCTTGATGCTCTTTACCTCTGGAACCGAGGGCATGCCCAAAGGGGTGATGTTGAGCCACAGGAACATCATTGCCAACGGCTTTCAGACGGGCGTGCGTTTGGGCTTTGCCGCGCGCGACCGGGCTTTTGCGTGTTTGCCGATGTTCCATTCCTTCGGGTTGACGTTGGGCTTCTTTATGCCCTTGTTTTTCGGCGCTCGGACGTTCCTCTATCCGTCGCCGCTTCGCTATCATGACATCCCCGAGTTGGTTTATGACACTCAATCGACTCTTCTTTTGGGGACGGATACTTTTCTGTCCAATTATGAGAAGCACGCAGCGCCGCACGATTTTTATTTTCTTCGGTTTGCCATAGGCGGCGCCGAAAAAATTAAGCCCGCCACGCGCCTTGCGTGGGCCGAAAAATTCGGCGTGCGTCTTTTTGAAGGGTACGGCACCACGGAAACCGCGCCGGTTGTTAGCGTCAATTCGCCCCTTCATTATAAGGCCGGGACCATCGGTCGTTCTGTGTCGTGCCTTGACATTAGGCTTCATCCGGTCGAGGGAATCAAGAACGGAGCCGAGCTTGTCGTGCGCGGCGTGAACGTGATGTTGGGCTATGTCAAAGCCGATCGTCCCGGCGTGATCGTTCCCCCGCAGGACGGATGGTACAATACAGGCGACGTCGTGTCCGTTGACGCGGATGGCTTTATCACCATTCTGGGACGGACAAAGCGTTTTGCTAAAGTCGCGGGCGAGATGGTGGCGTTGGGCGCGGTCGAAGCGGTTGTTTCGTCGTTGTGGCCGGATGCGCGGCATGTCGCCGTGGGCCTTCCCCATGATCGTCGCGGCGAGATGATCGTTCTTTTGACCGAATCCGATGCCGCGTGCGTTGAGGCGCTGATTGAGCCTTTCCGGGCGCAGGGTTTGACGGAGCTTTCTTTGCCGCGCGAGATTGTTCACGTCGATCAGATTCCTCTTTTGGGGTCGGGCAAGACCGACTATGTGCGCGCCAAAGAGCTTGCCGAGGCGGCGTTGAAGCGCGACGCGTAGTTGTGTTTTCTTTTTTGCCCCTTGCGTCGGCGTGGCAAAAGGCACACTATGAGTCTCTCTTCTTTTTTGTTCTCTGCGTCGGCAGGGGACGTTCTTTCTCTCTCGTTTTTTTAGGGAAGGCTCCGCGTTATGGAGGTCATTTCTTTCGGTTCCCGCAACGATAAGCCGCCGCTTTTGTTTGTTCACGGGTCTTATTGCGGCGCGTGGATCTGGGCGCCCTATTTTCTTCCGGCCTTCGAGCAGGCGGGTTGGTGGGGCGCTGCCATTTCCTTGCGCGGCCACGGGAAAAGCGAAGGCCTCGAACGCCTCGACAGTTTTGGGGTCGACGCTTATCTGGAAGACATCGCGCAGGGCGTCGGCTTGTTCGATAGGCTTCCTGTTTTGATCGGGCATTCGCTGGGCGGCTATTTGATTCAGAAATTCGCGCTCGATTATCCCGTGCGGGGCCTCGTCCTTTTATCCTCTCCGTCTCTTCTTGGCCTTCAGGGATCGGGCCGCCATATTGCCACGCACAGCCCGGCGCTGGCGTTGCAACTGGCGTCGCTGATGGCTTGGGGCCCGTCTTGTGCGGACACAAAGGCTATTGCTTCGGCCCTTTTCCAGGATCGCGATATGGCCAAGAGGATGATCCCCCTCTTGCCGCCGCTTCAGCGCGAGTCGTCCCGTGTCGCCTTCGAGGCGAGTTGGCCGGATTTCAGAAAACCAAAATTTCCAGTGCCGACTCTTGCCTTAGGCGGCGATGCCGACGCCTTTGTCCCTGAATTTGAGTGCCGTTATGAGGGCCAGTTCTGGGAGGGTGAAAGCAAAATCCTTCGCAATGTGCCCCATGGCTTGATGCTTGATTCATGCTGGCCGGATGTTTTGCGCGAGATTTTTGGTTGGCTTTCGGCCCAATTTAAGCCTAAAAATCCTTAAAAAGGCCCTTTTTCCCACTTTCCCGCCGCATTTGTTTGACAGGGGCCGTGGTTTTTTTTATAAGCCCATCCTCTTCCCGAAAAAGTGGAGGCTCCTTGGTTGGCGCCCCCCGTTTCCGTCCTTTGGCGCGGAAAACTATCGGGACAACGATTATGTTAAGGCTTTACAATGACAAAACGTCTTAATTCCAAGCACAAAATTGACCGCCGTCTTGGCGTCAACCTTTGGGGCCGTCCCAAGAGCCCTTTGAATAAGCGCGACTATCGCCCCGGCCAACATGGCCAGGCCCGTTCCAAGCTTTCCGACTACGGCGTTCAGTTGCACGCCAAGCAAAAGCTCCGTGGCTATTACGGCGAAATCGGCGAGCGTCAATTCCGCCGTTATTATCGGGAAGCTCTGCGTCGCCGGGGCAACAACGGCGAGATTCTGATCCAGTTGCTGGAGCGCCGTTTGGATGCTGTTATTTACCGCATGAAGTTTGCCGCGACCATTTTTGGTGCGCGCCAGTTGGTCAATCATGGCCATGTTCTTGTCAACGGCAAGCGCGTGAACATTCCTTCCTATAGCGTCAAGGAAGGGGATGCCATCGAGCTTCGCGATAAGGCCAAGCAATTTGCCTCCGTTCTCGCGGCGGTTGAGTTGGTTGAGCGTGATGTACCCGACTATATCTCGGTCGATCACAAGGCCATGAAGGGCTCGTTTGTGCGGACGCCGGCCATGGGCGACGTTCCTTACCCGGTTCAGATGGAGCCGAATCTCGTCATCGAATTTTATTCGCGTTAAGCGACGAGCGGTTGTTTTGATTAAAGCGGGAAGCGATAAGCTTCCCGCTTTTTTTTGATGACTTGAGTTCATCAAAAGAGCTGTGTACTTTTTCCTCGTGCGTTTTTTGTAGGGAGGTTCCGATGGCTTACGATTTCAACAACGTTTTTGCCAAGATTATCCGGGGCGAGATTCCATGCTCGAAAGTTTATGAAGACTCGTTTGCTTTGGCCTTCCACGACATTAATCCCAAAGCGCCTGTGCACATCCTGATTATTCCCAAAGGTGCTTATGAAACCTATGACGCCTTTGCCTCAACCGCCGGCGATGCGGAAATTGCCGGATTCACACGAGCGTTAGCCAAAGTGATTGCTCAGGCAGGGCTTGAGGGCGGGTATCGTTTAATCACGAACGCGGGGCCACATTCCCATCAAGAAGTGCCTCACTATCATATCCATCTTCTTGGCGGTCGAGACCTTGGGGCGCCCCTTTTGGGGTGATTTGTTTTATTCTTCGTCCGACATCGAACGAATAAGTTCGTAGACTTTTCGTCTCTGCTTATCGTCTTGAATTCGATAGTAGGCACGAATCAACTCTAAAGTTTCTCGGCGGCGCAGAATATCGTAGTCGCTTTTTTTCTCATTCGCCCCCGCGTTGTCTTCCAACGGCTCCTGGGCGCCTTCCGCAAAACCTTCCGGTGCCGTTAGCGAGATGGGGATATCTTCGAAAAAGTAGGCGACGGGAACAGAGAGCGTTTTTGCAATCTGAAACAAGCGGCTGGACCCCATACGGTTAATGCCGCGCTCGTATTTCTGAATCTGCTGGAACGTCAACCCAAGCGACTTGCCTAACTGTTCTTGACTCAGACCAACGAGATTGCGCCTCATCCGGAGTCGCGCTCCAACATGAACATCTACGGGATCTGGATTCTCTGAACGAAGAGGCGTTTTCCTAACTTTCTTTCTACCTGCAATGGCCATCTGAATATCCGCGAATGAAAAAGGCTTCGAGGTAGAAGCCCGAGTTGTATTTTTCCCTTTACTGCTAATCTAGGTAGAGCACCTATTCCTTAAAAGCAAGACAAACATCGATGAATGCATCCTTTTTTTTCTGTTCAATTTTTCCTTGTGTAACTTTGTAATCACGATGTTTTTTTTCTTAAAAACATTAAAAAAACCGTCTAGAAAACATCTTTTTTTTCATTCCCGTAGAAGGCGAAACGCTCTCTTTCTAACGGAATTTTTCTTAAGTTTGTTTTTTTATTTCGTGCTTATCCAAGCGATTGGGACGTTTTGAGTTCGTGTTTAGGCCCAATTTTTCTTTTCCAAAGGTGATTCTTTTTAGAATATTTCGTTGGCTCAGAAAAAGCGCAAAAAAGATCATCCAAACAAGGAGATCTTGGGTTTTCGCGAAAAACGTAGGGGGTAAGGGTTTCGGAAGGCCGTAATCAATGAAGCCTTTCTGTTCCAAGCCTAGTTTTTTCCTGATTCGCCCGAGCGAATCGACAATTTCGGAAATTCCCGTATCGCCAACGCGCACGAGGCTCATCCCTTCTTCAATGGCACGAATGCGCGCGAAGGCGGCATGTTGATAAGGCCCCGTTGTGCGGCCGAACCATGCGTCGTTTGTGACGTTCAAAAGGAAAGCGGGGCGATCGGCTGCGTCGGTCACGGCGCTGGGGAAAATGGCTTCATAACAGATCAGGGGACTGAAGGACGGAAGGCCCGGCACGCGCAACGTTTGAGGCTTTGGTCCAGCCGAAAAATCCTCATCGCTTGCCGCCACCGCGTCGAGCGGGAGAATCGTCCGAAACGGCATGTATTCACCGAACGGCACGAGGTGCGTTTTGTCGTATGCGGCGGCGAGGCGTCCCTTGTCGTCGATGGCGATCAGCGCGTTGTAGTAACGCACGCGCCCTTCTTGATCCAGCGCGCGGCGGAGCACGCCTGTGATGAGCGACGCGTTCGGTGGGAGCGCTTCGGCGATGGCCTGAAGCCGGGCGGGCTCTTCGGCGAGAAAGTAGGGCGACGCCGCTTCCGGCCAGATGATATGGCTCGGGGGCTCTTCGGCCGGAGCTTGGGTCAGAGCCAGAAGCTCGCGGAAGTTTTTCTCGCGCACGTCGGCACGCCATTTATCGGCTTGGGGAATGTTGGGTTGCACGAGGCGCAGCCGGACGTCCTCGAACAAAGGATCGGGCGTTGAAGCAAGCCGCATGGCGCCCCATGCGGCCAGAACAAGGAAGAAAAGGACGGCGGCCGTTTGCGCGTAGCGGTTGGACCGCGAGGCGGGCGCGGCCGGAAGGCTTGCGGCCACGGCCGTCAGAAGCGTGAGGCCATAGATGCCGATGACGCTCGTGATTTGCAGCACAGGAAGCACGCCGGACCATGTGTGGCCCAAAAGAAGCCATGGAAATCCGGTGAACAGATGGCCGCGCGCGTAATCGGCCAGAAACCACATAAGCCCGAAGGTGACCGTTCCCGAAAGTCCCTCGGGGCCAAGCCGTTTGGCCAGCATGGCAGCTCCGCCGTAGAAAAGCGCGAGAAGCGCCGGCAGCCCCACGACGGAAAAAGGAATGGCCCACCAAAAGCGATTGAATTCGACAAACATCGAGGCGGCGACCCAATAAAGCCCCGGCACGAAAAAGCCGAAGGCGAAGTACCATCCCATCGCAAAGGCTTGCCGCAAATTTTGTGTGCCGCGCAGCAAGACGATCAAAGCCGGAAGACTTACGAAGACGAGAGGAAACAGGTTGAAGGGCGGCATGGCCAACGCCATGAGCGCGCCGAAGCCGAACGCCGCCGCATAGGCTTTTCTGCCGGAAAGACGGCCGAGCCGTGCCGGAAACGTTTTGATTGAGGAAAGAAGATGATGCGCCATGGCCGGATGATGCGCGAAGTTGCGCGGAAGCTCAAATAAAAATCAGGGATATCGAAGCGGTTTTTGCCGAGTCATGGCAGACATAGTGCCAAGGCGGCTGCTTGTTGACGAAGGCGCTGAGGAAGGCGATCCCCAAAGCGGGCCAGATGCGCTTCCAGCTGGGGTTGGTCTTCCTTTCTTTCCGCAAGGCCCGGATCGAGCAGGACGTCGAGCGCGCCCGGCGCGAGATTAAGGCCCGAAAGATCGAGATCGTTGGCGCAGGGCAGGTAGCCGACAGGGGTTTCCCGCGCCCCGACTTTCCCGTCGACGCGGTCGCAGATCCATTTAAGCACGCGGCAATTGTCGCCGTATCCCGGCCATAGGTACGCGCCGTCTTTTCCTTTTCGGAACCAGTTGACATAGAAAATGGCCGGCGCCTTGGTGCCGAGCCGGTCGCCCATTGTCAGCCAGTGTTGGAAGTAATCGCCCATATTGTACCCGCAAAACGGCGTCATCGCCATGGGGTCGTAGCGCAATTTGCCCACCGCGCCGATGTTGGCGGCCGTGGTTTCCGAAGCCAACGTCGCGCCAAGAAAGACGCCATGGTCCCAGTTCAGCGCCTGTGTGACAAGAGGAGCGACATGCGCGCGCCGTCCGCCGAACAGGATCGCGTCAAGCGGCACGCCCTCGGGTGCGTCCCAATCTTGACACAGAATGGGGCACTGCGTGGCTGAGGCGGTGAAACGGGCGTTGGGATGGGCGGCTGGCGCTTCCTTGTCGGGCGTCCACGATTGGCCCTGCCAGTCGGTAAGATGGGAGGGCTTTTCTCTGTCGAGCCCCTCCCACCAGACGTCGCCGTCGTCCGTCAACGCGCAGTTCGTAAAGATGGTGTTTTTTTCGATGGTCTTCATCGCGTTGGGATTTGTGGCGCGTGATGTTCCGGGCGCGACGCCGAAGAATCCCGCTTCGGGGTTTAAGGCCCAAAGCCGTCCGTCCGCGTCGGGTTTCATCCAGACGATGTCGTCGCCCAAACATTCGGCTTTCCAGCCCGGTAACGTCGGCGTAATCATGGCAAGGTTTGTTTTGCCGCAGGCCGAAGGAAACGCGCCGCCAATATGGTAACGCTTACCTTCGGGCGACGTCAGGCGCAAAAGCAGCATATGCTCGGCCATCCATCCTTCTCGCCAGGCCATCGCCGACGCAAGCCTCAGCGCGAGGCATTTTTTGCCAAGCAGCGCGTTGCCGCCATAGCCTGAACCGTACGAGGCGATAACGTTTTCTTCCGGGAAATGGCTTATGTATTTTTGGTCCATCGGCGCGCAAACCCACTGCGGGTTTCCGGCGCCTTTGCCACTCGAATGCAGGCAGGGGATGAACGCCCCCGCGTTGCCGAGCTTTTGCAGGACGGCTGTGCCCACACGCGTCATGATGTGCATGTTGACGACCACATAGGGGCTGTCGGTTATTTCGACGCCGATCCGGGACAGCGGCGAATCCAAAGGCCCCATGGAAAAAGGAATGACATAGAGCGTTCGGCCTTTCATGCAGTCCTTATAAAGGTCGCGCAGCGTGGCGCGCATGGCGTCCGGATCGGCCCAGTTGTTCGATGGACCGGCATCGTCTTGCTTTCTCGTGTTAATGAACGTTCGGGCTTCGACGCGGGCGACGTCGCTGGGATCCGAGCGGAACAGATAGCTTCCGGGGCGTTTGGGCAGGGGGATCGCGTTGCCCTTGGCCACCATCGTTTCCATAAGGGTCGCGTATTCTTTCGGGCTGCCGTCGCAGATATGGACGTGGTCGGGGCCGCAGAGATCTATGGTTTGTTTCAACCAAGCCTTCAGCTTGGGGTGGACAAGATCATCCTCCGTCATGCTTTTCGTTTCTCCGAAAAATGAAGGGGGTGGGATTGTTACGCGATCCTTGAGTGGCTGTCTATGGCGGAAAAGAAAATTTCTTTTAACCTTTTAAAGGCATTAAGGTAAAGGCATTAAGGCTTTTTCTCCTCAACCGGAGGGACCGGGTCGTAGCCCGATCCTCCCCACGGGTGGCATCGTAAAAGCCTTTTGAGGGCAAGCCGGGTTCCTTTGACCGGACCGTGCAGGCGAATAGCCTCGTCCGCATAGACGGAACAGGTTGGTAAAAATCGGCACCGATTCCCTAAAAACATCGACAGACTATGCCGATAGAGTCCTATCAGACCCCGTAAGAAAACCTTCGCCAAATTAGATAGGTTGATTTTTTCTCCCATTTATGCCTTTTCCCCGTCTGAAATACCTGATACTCACAACCCCTGACCACCATCGCTGTTTTAGACCAAGGATCATGAATAACAACGTCTTTCTTGCCGTTCTTCTCTCGTTCGGCATCCTCGTGGGCTTTCAATTTTTTTACGTTAACCCCCAACAGGAAGCCCTTCAAAATCGGCGCGCGATTCAGCACGTGGCTCCGGAATCCATCACGGCGCCTTCTGCGGCGTCGTCTCCGGTTCAGGCCGCTTTGCCGCGCGATCAAGTTCTGCGCCAAAATCCCCGCGTCACGATTCAATCGCCGGTTCTTGCCGGCTCCATCAATTTGCGCGGCGCGCGTTTCGACGACTTGGTTCTTTCTTCGTACCGCGAAACGGTTGATAAAAACTCGCCGCCCATTACCCTGTTGTCGCCTTCGGGATCGTCTGCTCCATACAGACCCTATTATGTGTCGTTCAGTTGGCTGGCCGATTTCAACGTCCTCGATGTTCCGAACGATGAGACAATATGGAAGGCTGATCGCAATGCGTTGACGCCGGATCATTCCGTTCAGCTGTCGTGGCGGAACAAACAGGGCTTGCTTTTCCTTCGGACGGTTGCCGTCGATAAAGAGTATATGTTCACCATAACCGATCGTGTTGTGAACGAAAGCGGCCGTGATGTCATGCTTTATCCTTTTGGCCTTGCCGCGCGTCAGGGCATTCCGCCGCACGAGACCAGCTCTGTGGTGCATGAAGGCCCTTTGGCCGTCTTGGATGGGACGCTTGACGAAGTCGATTACGACGATGTGATGGATGACGGAAAAATTTCGAAAAAAAGCAAGGGCGGGTGGATCGGCATAACCGATAAATATTGGCTCGTGGCTATGGTGCCGCCTCAGAACGACTTGATGGTCGGCGAATTTGCCTATAATCGCGCCGGGGCGGTTTTGCCCAAGGACGGCTTTTTCCAAGCCGATTTTCGAGGAAATCCCGTTTCCATTTCCACAGGCGGCAGCGTCGAACGCGTGACGCATCTTTTTGCTGGGCCAAAACGGGTTGATCTTCTTGACCAATACGCGGATCAATACGACATCCCCCGTTTTGATCGCGCGATTGATTTTGGTTGGTTTTATTTCTTGACCCGGCCTTTCCTGTCGCTTCTTTCGTTGATGGAATCCGCGACCGGCAGCATGGCGTGGGCCATTTTGCTGTTCACCATCCTTTTGCGTATTGCGGTTTTGCCTTTGTCGCAGAAATCGTACCGCTCGATGGCGCGCATGAAGGAAATCCAGCCCGAGATGAAGCGCATCCAAGAACGCTTTGCCGACGACAGAATGCGGCAGAGCCAGGAGATGATGGAGCTTTACAAGCGCGAAAAGGTCAACCCTTTGTCCGGCTGCATGCCGACGTTGATCCAGATTCCCATATTCTTCGCTCTGTACAAGGTGCTGTACGTCAACATCGAAATGCGGCAAGCGCCGTTTTTCGGCTGGATTCACGACATGGCGATTCCCGATCCGACCTCGTTGTTCAACGGCTTCGGCTTGCTGCCTTACGACGTTCCTTCCTTCCTTCAGATCGGCGCGTGGCCCGTTCTGATGGGGCTCAGCATGTTTTTGCAACAGAAGCTGTCGCCTCAGCCCCCCGATAAATCGCAGGCCCGTATCTTTATGATCCTGCCGGTCGTTTTCACCTTTATGCTGGCGCACATGCCGGCGGGCTTGGTGATCTACTGGACGTGGAGCAACCTTCTGGGCATCCTTCAGCAGTGGTACATCATGCGGGGCGTGCGCAATAAGACGGCGTGATTAACAGTTCTTGCACGTTCCGTGAAGCTCGATCACCGGGTGTTTGAGCGTGTGCCCGTGTTTCTTGGCCGTTTGTTTTAGAAGGGCCGTCAAGGCGTGGGCGTCGATTTCCTCGACGCGGCCGCAGGTGTTGCAGACCGTTACGACATGGTTGTGATGCGGGGCGGCTGAGCCGCAGAGCCAAAACGTGTTCTGGCTTTCAATTTTGAGGACAACGCCCGCTTCGATCAGGAAGTTCAGCGCGCGATAAAGGCTTATAGCCGATAGAGGGCTTTTCCGTTTTTTGTTCACGGCGCTTAAAAGCTGATAGGCCGTCTGCGGCTTTTTTATCGTCATCATTTTATTCAAAACGTCACGTCGGACCGAGGTCATGCGTCCGCCGCAGGCCTTAAGGTGGCGCTCAATCTTGATATCGAAAAGAGTTTTTGGTTTTTGGCGCGGCGGCATTTTCCTCCTATGATCCGTTCAGCGTCAACGCGTCTTTGAATCGCGTCGCGTTGAGCCGCATCATGTCGATATACGTCGGCGCCGGACCGTTCGGCGGCGACAGGGCGTCGGAATAGATCGGTTCGCCCACATCGACGTGCGCGTCTTCGGCCAGGCGTCGGATCAGAGTGGGGCTGGCCAGCGTTTCAAAAAAGACGCGGTGCACTTTTTCTTTTTTTATTTGCGACAGGAGGGCCGCGATGCGGGCGGGGGACGGCTCGATCTCGGTGCTGATTCCCTGAGGGGCCAGGAAAGTTACGCCGTAGGCCTGCCCGAAGTACTCGAACGCGTCGTGGCTCGTGATGATTTTGCGCCGGTCGGTCGGCACGGCGGCCATTTCTTTTTTGATCCAGGCATCGAGGGCGGCAAGGCGTTTGTCGTAAGATCTGGCGTGCGCGGCGAAGGCGGTGGCGTGTCGAGGTTTTGCGTCGGCGAGGGCGGTGGCGATGTTTTTGACATAAAGCCGGACGTTCGAGACATCTTGCCAGGCGTGGGGATCGAACGCGCGCGGTTCGCCGCCGTGACGGTGCGGGCCGAAGGACCGGGGGGCGATGCCCCGACACGCGACGACGACAGGCCCTTTATATCCGGAGCCGGAGACAAGGCGGTCCATCCAGCCTTCAAATCCGAGGCCGTTGATGACGACAAGATCCGCTTTTGCCAGACGGGCCGAGTCTTGGGGCGTCGGCCTGTACATATGGGCGTCTTCGCCTGGCCCGACGATTGTTTCGACGGCCACGGATTCGCCGCCTATCTGCTTGACAAGATCCCCCAAGATGCTGAACGTTGCCACCACATGCAGGGGAGCGGCGCAGGCGCTTTGCGGCGCCGTAAGGAGCGCGAGAGCGCAAAGCAGGGCGGCGGCTTTTCTGAGCATGGACGAATTCCTTTTGGAGGCGCGTTGACCGGTCGTTATTGTTATAATATAACAATAAGAAGCGTCAAGCGCGGAAGGGGCCTTTCGATGTTCAATCTGTCTTTGTTGCAGCGGCTGGCCGTAGCGGCCGGGATTTTTCTTGCCCTTGCGGCGCTGGTTTTTTCTGTTTTGGAGTAGGCTATGGCCGAGCCCCTTATTTCCCTGCGCGATCTTTCGGTTTTCTATGGCGCCCGCCCGGCGTTGCTGGATGTCTCCGGCGCGTTCTATCGAGGGTCGTTGACGGCGGTCGCCGGGCCGAACGGGTCGGGGAAGAGCACGCTTCTTAAGGTGCTGGCGGGCATTATCGAGCCCGCGCGCGGGACGGTGGCGTTCGACGGAGGCGTGCGGCCCCGGATGGCGTATCTGCCGCAGAGTTCGACGATGCGGCGCGACTTTCCCATCTCGGTCGAGGACGTCGTTTTGACCGGTTTTTATCCCGATATCGGCGAGGGCCGGGCGATGACGGCGGCGCGGCGCGCGACGGCGGGCGACGCCTTGCGGCAGGTCGGGCTCGACGGTTATGCGCGTCGTCCGATCGAGGCTCTTTCCGGCGGCGAGTTCCAGCGAACGCTTTTCGCCCGGGTCATCGTTCAGGATGCCCCCGTTATTCTTTTAGACGAGCCGTTTTCCGCCGTCGATGCCGAAACCACGGCGCGGCTCATCCGGCTTCTTTTGCGTTGGCACGAGGAGGGCCGCACGGTCGTTTGCGTTCTTCATGACCTTTTGTTGATCCATAAATATTTTCCGGACTCCATGGTTCTTCAGGGGCGTTGCTTGGGAAGCGGTCATACGCACGCCCTGTTCGAGCAGAAGCTTCTGTCCTTCGACCTCGATATGGCCGAGCTGTTTTCCTCGCGCGATCTCTCCTCCGTTCATCACAAGGACTCTCACGATGACTGAAAGCTTTCTGATCGCGCCGTTTAACGATTTCGCTTTTCTGCGCCGCGCGTTGGCCGCGTGCATTATTTTGTCCGTCGGTGGCGCGCCGTTGGGGTTCTTTATGAACCAGCGACGTATGGCCCTCGTTTCCGATGCCATGTCGCACGCCATTCTTCCCGGCGTGGCCGTGGCGTTTCTGATCGCGGGGATGGGCGTTTGGTCGTTGACGCTCGGCGGCCTTTGCGCCGGAATTCTGATCGCCTTGTTCGCCGTTTATCTTATTCGCCACACGAAAATCAAGGAAGACGCTGTATTCACCCTGTTTTTTCTTCTTTCGTTGACGTCGGGTTTTGTTTTGTTATCCCTTAAAGGATCGAACATCGATTTGATGCATATGTTGTTCGGCGACGTGCTGGCCATCAATCGCGACGCGTTGATTTTCATCTTTTCGGTCACGGCGCTCACGCTCTTTTCTTTGGCGTTTATCTATCGAGGGCTTCTGTTGGATTGCTTCGATCCCGATTTTCTGACGGCGTCGGGCCGTGGGCGCATTGTGCGCCCGGCGTTTTTTGTCTTGTTTGTCGTTAATTTGGTCGCCGCCTTTCAGGCTTTGGGAACGCTGATGGCGCTTGGGCTTATTCTTCTTCCCGCGATTGCGGCCCGGTTTTGGACACGGCATGTGACGACAGCCATTCTTTTCAGCGTCGCGTTGGCCATTCTCGCTTCCTACAGCGGGCTTCTTCTTGCCTTTTATGCCGACACGCCCGCCGGGGCCACGGTCGTGCTTGTTTGCGCCGTGCTTTGTCTGTTGTCCGTTCTGGCCGGACGTTACGGCAGTCTTTGGGCCGAAACGCGCAGGCAAGGCCCAGGCGTCATTATGACAGCGCGTAGCGAGAGGAATTTCTTTTTGCCTGCGGCCAAGGCGGAGGCAGGGGACGGCGGACAAACTGCGTTGTCACGTCCTGAATCATAGAAAGCACTCTGGCGCCGTTGGGATTGTCGTGGATAAGAGCGTCGATTGCCCCGCCTTTTTCCCGCTGCGCCTTTATGTCGGCGCCAAGGCGCCGCCACTCCTCTTCGTAGAGGATGACTTCCCTCGCGTTGATTTCGAAAGCCTGCCGGACCGGGATCTGCCGCAGAAGCAGCGAGTCCTTCTTGAAAAGCTGGCTTGCTTCTTGAAACTGGGCAAGAACCGGCACGAGGTCTTTCTTTTCGGACAGGCCGATTTGGCGGAGTATGGGGGGGGAAAGCTCTTGGGCCGTATAGGTCGTCGCGGCAATTTTGACGTTTTTTGCCTCTGTATCAAAGACGATATTCGGCGCGATGGAAAGAGGGTCCGGGACAAATTCAAGTTCGAACAGATTGCCAAACAGATAGGCCTGTTGTTTTTTGTTTATTCCGATGCTGTCGCAATAATGCGCGAGCGTCGAATAAGGTTTTCCGTCAAATGGAAAGGTGCCGAAGATATGTCCATGACGGCGGCAAATTCCCAAGAATGGGAGCATGTGAAAAACCTCCCTTGAAAAACAGAAAAGAGAAAGAATGAATTATATCCCTTTTTTTCGGGCGTGGAAGAGACCTGATTAACGACGGATACCCCTTTGGTTATGGTTAACAACGCGACGCTGTTCTTTTTCCTGTTTTCCACTAAAATTAGGACGCTTCTATTTTGGAAAAGGATTTTTTTGATGAAATTTCTCGGCATTTGCGCAGCGCCCGAGCATGTTTTTTTGCTGGACGACCTTCGTGAGAAGACCTACGGGGAAATCGTTTCTTTCTGCGCGGGAAAAGGTTTTCCCGCCGCCTATGCCGAATTCAAGGTGCGCAGCTTCTTCTTGGCGGAGTTTTTGCTGGAGGACCGCGTGCCTTCTCTTATAGCTGTGGCAAAGGACAACGAAAGCGGTGCGTGGGCGCTTACGCCGATTGTCTTTACCCAAAACGAGCTTGAGCGCCTTTCCTCCTTGCCGATAGCCTGGGTCCAGGAAATATCCGAGGGCGCGGAGGTCCGGGCGGTCGCGTACGAAAAGCTTTGTTCGGTTTTTGACCGTTTTATGAGCGGGGAATGGCGTCCTTGCGATTTTCCGAAACGAAAGACCTACCCTTGCGTTCTGGAAGGGTTCACGGTCAGCGACGAGGGTGCGCTTGTCGTCCCGGAGGAGGTTCAGAGGGCGGTTTCTTTTTTGGCCTTGAAAAGACAGCGAGGGGAAAAGCTTTTTGTCGACCTCGATAAAAACCCTGTCGGAGGAAGGTTCATCCGGACTTTTTGGAAGGCGCAGGACAGCTTTTCTTCCTATCCTCTTCCCGTTGCATGGGGGCGTCCTTGTTTGCCGGACAAAACAACATTCAATGTTTTTTTGAGAGAGGATGTGCGTTTAGGTTAGCGCGTCTTTTGCC